>NZ_JBAKHD010000003.1:0-560692 GCF_049065735.1 Brucella sp. IR073 | reverse complement strand
GCAAATGAAATTCTCGCATGGACCATAAACATTCAAGGCAATCCCCAAAAGTCCATGCCAAACACGCCTTATCGCGGGGTGGAGCAGCCCGGTAGCTCGTCAGGCTCATAACCTGAAGGCCGCAGGTTCAAATCCTGCCCCCGCAACCAACCTCCCAGACATAATTCCTACAAACATGACGAAGCGATAGCGTGTTAGTTTTTGCGCGCTAAGTATAATTCCCTCAATCTCCACTTGTCTCCAGCGTTGTGCTGAGCCAGCCATGATAGACCCTATATCGCCACGGACGGCAACAAGTTAGATTGCCGGTAAGGCCGGCTATTCCAGGACAATGCGGGGGAAATAGAAACTGACCACCCAATTGGGCATGTCGACGATCTCGCTGATGCGCAGATCGGCGCAGACCGAGCAGAGCATATAGGCGTCGACGGGGTTGAGGCCATGCTCAGCGGACAAAAGATCGACCATGCGCGCCACCGCCTCGCGGGCGGCCGTCATCAGGTCCGGGCCGATACCGGTCGTCACCTCATAGCCGGCACCGTCGAGGTGGCGGGTTACGGGGCCGGGCGTGGTGAAGCGAGGCGTGGCCAGGCGCGCGTTCTTGACAAGTTCGATGGTTGCCTCCACGTCCATCCGGCTTTCGATGGCGGTACCGCACACTTCGCCATCTCCTTGCGCGGCATGGGTGTCGCCGATGGACAGCAGTGCTCCCTCGACCTCCACCGGCAAGTAAAGCGTTACGCCGGCGGAGAGATCGCGAATATCCATGTTGCCGCCGACGCGGCGCGGCGGCACGATCGAATGTAGCCCAGGTTCCGCCGGGGGGACGCCGATGGTGCCGGCAAAGGGCTTCAGCGGCACGCGACCCTTCGGCCCGAATGCGGCGGGCGCCATGGATTTGGTGTCATAGGACCAGATATGGAGCGCAGGCTCCTTGAATTGGTCCGCGAGCAGGCCGAAGCCCGGAATATTGGCGGTCCAGCCCGTTCCGGAGGGGTGGAAGGCGCGAAGCGTAATCTTCAGCGCGTCGCCTGGCTCGGCGCCTTCCACGAAAACCGGGCCGGAAACGGGATTGATGCGTCCGAAATCGAGGGCGGCCAGCGTCGCGAGCGTCGCATCAGCGTCGATCTGACCGCCCGAGGAGTCGAGGCATTCGAACAGCAGCGTTTCACCGGGCTTTGCGATGATTGCCGGGCTGAAATCTTTGTTCCAGCCGAAATGGTGCTTGGTCCGATGGATGGTGTGAGCGCAGTTGACGCACATGAAACATTCCCTTTCGTTCTCAAATGGGTTCAGTCCAACGGAAAGTGGCAGGCGACCTGACGCCCGGCCGAAACAGGAGCAAGCGCCGGCCGCTTCTCGCGGCATAGGTCTCGCGCATAAGGACAACGAGGATTGAACTTGCAGCCTGCCGGCGGCGAAAGCGGGCTCGGGATTTCTCCCGAAAGCAGGATACGCTCGCGCTTTTTGCGGTTGTGCGGCTGGGGGATGGCTGAAAGCAGAGCCTCAGTATAGGGATGATGCGGTCTGGCATAGAGGGCTTCGGTCTCACCCATCTCGATGATGGAGCCCAGATACATGACCGCCACCCGCGTCGAGACATGGCGCACGACGGCGAGGTCGTGCGCGATGAAGACATAGGTGAGGTTCAGCCTTTCCCGCAATTCGTCGAACAGATTGACCACCTGCGCCTGCACGGAAACGTCGAGGGCCGAGACCGGCTCGTCGGCGACGATCAGCTTCGGTTCGACGGCGAGCGCGCGGGCAATGCCGATACGCTGCCGCTGGCCGCCGGAAAATTCGTGCGGATAGCGGTCGAGATACTCCCTTCTCAAGCCCACCAGTTCCATCAGCTCTTCCAGCCTGTTGTCGATGGCGCCGCCTTCGCGGATGCGATGGACCTTGAGCACTTCGGCGAGCATGTCGCGGATGCGCCGGCGCGGATTGAGCGAGGCGGACGGGTCCTGAAAGATCATCTGCATCTTTCGCCGGACGGGTTTCAGCGCAGCGGCATCCGCCGAAGCGATTTCCTGTCCGTCGAAGGCAAGCTCTCCGGATGTGATTTCGTAAAGCCGGGTCAGACAGCGTCCAAGCGTTGATTTGCCGCTGCCGGACTCGCCGACGAGGCCAAGCGTTTCGCCTGATCGCACCTCCAGATCGATGCCGTCGACTGCGTGCAGGATACGGCCTGAGCCCGGACGCATGGTCTTGCCCACGGTAAAGATCTTGGTGAGCTTGCGTGCGGTCAGGAGCGGAGGAGCGATCATGGTTTCAACGTTCATGCGTTTCCTCCATCGGAAGGGCCGCGCGCCGCAGCGCCGGACGCTCGTCATCATCGATCACGCAAAGCGCTGCTTGACTGCCGATGCGGCGCATGGGCGGACGTTCCGTGCAAGCGGCCCGCGCGAAGGCGCAGCGCGGCGCGAAACCACAACCCTCCGGTATGGTTTCAGGCGTTGGCGGCATGCCTGGGATCGACCGCAGTTTGGCGAGCCGCTTGCCCTCAAGGGGCGGTATGGATGCCATCAATCCCCAGGTATAGGGGTGGAGCGGGGCGGAGAAGACGTCCTCGGTGCGTCCTCTTTCGACGATCCGCCCGGCATACATCACCGCCACCTCGTCAGCGACCTCCGCCACGACGCCCATGTCGTGGGTAATGAGAATGATGGCCGAGCCGAAATCCTTGCGCAGCCGCCGAAGCAGATCGAGCACCTGGGCCTGAACCGTGACGTCGAGCGCGGTCGTCGGCTCGTCGGCGACGAGCAGCGCCGGATTGCAGGACAGTGCCATGGCAATGACGGCGCGCTGGCGCATGCCGCCGGACAATTGATGCGGATAACGATCGACGGCTTCGCCCGGATTGGAAAGGCCGACCTCGCCCAAGAGATCGATGGCGCGGCGGCGGGCCGCGCGGGCGGATATGTTTTCATGGGTGCGGATCTGTTCGGCGATTTGCCAGCCGATGGTATATACGGGTGTAAGCGCCGTCATCGGGTCCTGCGAGATGAGGCCGATCTCCTTGCCGCGGATCGCTCGCATGCGGCTGGCCGGCAAGTCGAGGATCGCCTTGCCGCGGAAGGCGACGGCGCCATCGACGCGCGTAGTCTTCGGATCGTGCAAGCCGAGCAGCGAGAGGAGCGTCACGGACTTTCCCGAGCCGGATTCGCCGACAATCGACAGGATTTCGCCCTCATGGACGCGGAAGGAGACATCGCGCACGGCCCGAACCGGACCCCGGTCGGTCGCGAAGGATACCGAAAGGCCGTTCACGTCGAGAAGGATGGGTTTTTCATTGGCTTCCATGGCTCAGTTCCCCCTGACCCGAGGGTCGATCAGCACATAGACCACATCGACCAGAGCATTGGCCACGACCACGAAGAACGAGGCGTACATGACCGTGCCTAATATCATCGGCAGGTCGAGGTTGAGCAGTGCCTGATAGGTGAGCCTGCCAACGCCGTTGAGGCCGAAGACCACCTCGGTCAATAGCGCCGAGCCGCCGACGAGCACGCCGAAATCCAGCCCGAACATCGTTACGAAGGGAATGAGCGACGTGCGCAGCGCATGGCGCAGCATGACGCGCGCCGGCGAAAGGCCCTTGGCGCGGGCGGTGCGGATGAAATCTTCCTGGTAGGCCTCCACCAGACCGGCCCGCAGCACGCGGCCATAGATGCCGATATAAAGCGCCGCCAGTGTGAACCAGGGAATGACTAAGGTCTTGAACCAGCCCACCGGGTCTTGTGTCAAAGGCTTGTAGCCGAGCGCAGGCACCCAGGAAAAGAGCCATGTATCGTGGAAGCGGCTCTGGCTGATGAGGTTCATGACCTCGCCCAGCCAATAGACCGGCATCGAAACCCCGATAAGCGCGAGGGCCATCAGGCCCCTGTCCACCAGCGTATCTCGCGTCAGGGCTGCCATGACGCCGACGAGGATGCCGCCGACGACCCACAGCACCGCAGCCCCGGCGACCAGAGAAAGCGTCACAGGGGCGGCTGCGACAACGGCCGGCACGACGCGATAGCCGCGATTGACGAAGGAGGTGAGATCCTGCGTCACGAAAAGCCGCTTCATCATCACCCCATACTGCACGGGCAGCGGCCGGTCGAACCCGAATTCCTTGCGGATGGTCTCGACGGTTTCCGGCGAGGCATTGCGGCCGGCAAGGCGGGCGGCGGGATCTGCGCCCGGCGTTGCAAAAAAGATCAGAAAGACGAGCGCGGAGATGCCGAACATCACGAAGAGCATCTGGCCGAGGCGCTGGAGGATGGCGAAGATCATGGGTTTCTCCTCAAGCCAGTTTCGTGCGCGGATCGAGGGCGTCACGAAGGCTGTCGCCGAGAACGTTGAGGGCAAGCACGGTGAGCACGATGGCGATGCCCGGCGCGAGGGCCACGGCAGGGCGCGTATAGAGCAGCGTCTGGCCGTCCTGAATGATCGTGCCCCAGCTCGCATCCGGCGCCTGCACCCCGATGGACAGAAAGGACAGGGAGGATTCGGTGATGATGTTGAGGCCCATCATCAGCGGCACGAAGACGATCAGCATGGTCGAGACATTGGGTAGGATATCGTGGATGAGGATGCGCCAGGAGGGAATGCCGAGCCCGCGCGCGGCCAGCACGAATTCGCTTTCCTTCAGCGCGAGCACCCGCCCGCGCAACGGCCGCGCGACATAGGGCACATAGATGATGCCGATGATAGAGATCGGCAGCAGCAGACTGTCAGCGCCGATTTCCAGCGGCCCGATGACGATGCCGTTGGAGATCAGGACGATGGAGAGTGAAATCGCCAGCAGGTAGACGGGAAACGCCCAGAGGATGTCGAGGATGCGGGAGAGCACCTGATCCACCCAGCCGCCGAAGAAGCCGGCGGAGATGCCGACGATGGCTGCGAAAAAAAGACAGATGAACGTTGCCGAAGCGGCGATCAGCAGGGAGTTTCGCCCGCCATAGAGCAGGCGCGCTGCGACGTCACGCCCTTGCGTGTCGGCGCCAAGCATATATTGCGGGCTCCAGGTCGGCCCGATCGGCGTCACCCCGAGACCGAGGCCCTCTGTCGAGGGCTGCATCACCTTCACGCGCTTGCCGTCGATCATGATCCGGGCGCTGAGATTGGAGCGGAAAGGATCGGTCCCGGCAATGTGCCGCGCATAAAGCGGCGCGGCGAGACAGGACGCTACGATCAGCACCAGAACCAGCGCGGCGGCCAGCGTCGCGCGGTCACGTTTCAGAATGCGCCAGGCGCGCGCCCAGGGGCCGGATCCGGGCCTTGAGCGGATCGAAACGGCTGTCCCGATCCCGGTGGTCTCTATCACGTCGGTCATCTGCTTTTCGATCTCTCGGGTTTATCAGGAAGCCTGCCCACCCCGCGGGCGGGCAGGCTTCGAGAGAAATCTCACTTGACCCACGACTGGGAAACGATCCACCGGTTCTGCTTGTTGAACAGGTAGTTGCCGAGCCGCGCAGACGTGAAGTTCACGCTTTTGGGCGTGAAGAGGGGAGCGAGCGGCGACTGTTCCATGAAAGCCTTGTCCACCTCGGCCCATTTGGCGTTGGCGGCGTCCTGATCGGTGAGCGCAAGGGTCATCGCCTCCTTCATCTTGGCGTCGAGATCCTTGTTGCAATAGCCGGCGATATTGATCGAGGCGTCGCTGCCCGGGTTGAACGAGGCGCAGGAGAGCAGCACATTCAGAAAGTTCGAGGCCGCCGGATAGTCCATGTACCACTGCGATACGCTGATCTGGACTTTGTTGTTAGTGTTCTGGATGTAGGTGAACTGGATATTGGGCGACACGGCCTTCATGGACGCATCGTAGCCCAGTTCCGAAAGCACGCTCTGGATATAGGTGCCGATGCCCCGCGCCGTGGCGGTGTCCTCGGCGATGACGGTGACCTTCTGGCCCTTGGTGCCGGATTCCTCGACGAGCTGCTTGGCTTTTTCCATATCGGGACCGGCCCATTCCGCGCCCGGCTCCGCCGAATAGAGGCAATTGCTCACATGTCCGGGGAAATCGGGCGGCAGGATCTGGCAGGCCGGCTGGGCCAGGACCTCGCCGCCGAACAAGCCGACAAGCGCGTCGCGGTCGAGGGCATAGTTCACTGCCTGGCGCACCTTGACATTGTCGAACGGGGCGAGGTTGGTGTTCATCGGCGCGTACCAGAAGGCGGCCAGCGGATCGATATGGATCTGGCTGGCATATTTCGCGCCGATTTCCGGCAGGCGGTCGGCGGGCGGCGTGTCGTACATCCAATCGATCTGCCCGTTGATGATGGCGTTGATCGTCGCTTCCTCCGTCAGCCCGAATTTATAGACGATCTCGTCGGCATAACCATCCGGCTGGGCGTCGATGCTCCACTCCTTGAAGTGCGGATTGCGCTTCATGACGAGCTGTTCGGTGGGATTGTAGCTGGCAATATAATAAGCGCCGGTGCCCGGTATGGGGGTGGTTCCGGCGTCAGCCAGCGGCGCATCCGCCGGCAGGATGGAAGCGTGCGGAACGGCGAGCTTTGAGAAGATTTCCGAATCCGGCTGCGCGAGGTTGATCGTCACCGTGCCGGCGGCATCGTCGCCGACGACCCCGCCTTCGAGTGTGCAGGTTGCAGCGTCCGCGATACATTTGTCGGCGCCGATAATGCCGTTGTAGAAGCTGCCGGTGGTCGGACCCTTTACCTTGAATATGCGCTGGAACGAGGCGACCACGTCGGACGGCGTCACCTCCTTTCCATTGGAGAATTTGATGCCCTTGCGGATTTTGAACACATAGGTTTTGCCGTCATTGACCGGCTGGGGAATCGCCTCCGCGATGGAGGGAACGATCTCGAAGCCTTCCGTACCACCGGCCTGCTTGAATTTGACGAGGCCGTCATAGGTCATCTGGTAGATCTGCCAGAACTGGGCGGTATAGTTGATCATGGGATCGATGGTGCCGGCGGATGCGACGGCGGCGAGCGTCATCGTGCCGCCCCGGTGCTTGGCCATCAGTTCGGCGCGGTCCTCGGCGAATGCGCCACCGGAAAGCGCCGTTTGCGCCAACAGGACGCCGGCGGCAAGCAGACCGGCGCGGCAGGCGGAAGGCTTAAGATAAATCGTCATGATGCGGTTTCCCTCTGGTTCTTTGTTTTGTCAGCGACACACCCGTGAACCGGGCTTTTTGTTTTGAGTGGTCAGGGCGCTTTTTGAGGCGCATGATCTTGTCCGAAAAGTCTGCAACTTTTCGGGATCATGCCTTGTCATCGAGGAAGCCGACGACTTCGGCCATGCAGGCCTCGCGCTCCTCAACATGCGGCATGTGGCTGGACTGCTCGAAGATACGCCAGCGAACATCAGGGATTTCGTCCGCATAGGGCTGGACGCAAGCCTCCGTCGCCTCGTCGAAACGGCCGGAGATGAGAAGCGTCGGAACGGCGATGGCGTGCAGACGTCCGACGATGGACCAATCCTTCATCGTGCCGATGACGTGGAATTCGTTGGGTCCGTTCATGGTGTGATAGACGGTCGGGTCGGCGGCAATCGCGTCGAAGGTGCGCTTGACTTCCGGCGGCATGGGCACGATGCGGCAGACATGGCGCTGGTTGAAGACTTCGGTCGCTTCCATATATTCGACACTATCCGTGGTGCCTGCCGCCTCATGCCGGAGCAAGGTCGCCTGCACGTCGGCAGGCAGGGCCTCGCGCAACCTGTTGGCCTCGGAAATCCAGGTTTCCATCGCCGCCGGTGAGTTCGCGATGATCAGCGCCTTGAGACCAGCCGGACGCTCGACGGCGAATTCAGCGGCGAGCATGCCGCCCCAGGATTGCCCGAGCAGGCAATAGGCATCCCGGACGCCCAGATGATCGATCAGATTATGCAATTCGGTCCGGAAGAACCCGACCGTCCAGAAATCACCGCCCTTTTCGGGCAAGTGTGTCGACTTGCCATTGCCGACCTGATCGTAGTGAATGACGGCTCGTCCGGTCGCGGCGATGTCCTTGAAACTGTCGACATAGTCATGCGTGCAGCCGGGGCCGCCATGGGCGACGATGAGGGGCGGCTTGCCGGAGGCAAGATCTCCGGTAATGCGGTACCATGTCTTATACTCCCCATAGGGGGCGTAGCCTTCAGTGGTGGGCACGTTGAGCTCCTTGTTTCGACTTTGTGTCATGCGCTGTTTTTTGTGCGCCGCTCGTCGCGGCAGATGGCCTCGGCCGTTTCCTCGATGGTTGCGCCCCAGTCCATGGCGATCTTGCGCAGACGCTTCCATGCGCCCGCCTCATCGAGCCCCTCTTGTTGCAGCAGCCGCAGGACCGCGCGGACGATGACCGGCCTCTGTCGCAGGCGTTCCTCCAGGGCGCGAATGTCTTCGGCTTGGCCGCGGGAGAGCTGATAGCTATGGGCGGCGATCAGGAGCGCGCTGTAGGCTCCGGTGGAACCGACGGGTTTTAGGAGATGGGCATTCGAGCCTTGGGCAAGGGCCCATTCGACACGCCCGGGCGCCTCGGAACCGATCAGGGCAATCAGCGGCATGGGCGCAAAGCCAAGCGGCCAGGGGAACTGGCCGTCATGCCCCATGTCGGCATCGAAGAACACGACATCGGCGACGGCATCCGCCTCACCGATCTGCGGCCACACGACACGGACGCTGATATGCAGCAATTCGAGCTGGCGCCTGAGCGCATCGATGGAAGGGTGCTCGCGATGCAGGATCACGGCGCGCCAGGTGGAAAGGGACGGACGAACCACACCGCTCATTTGATCACCTTCAACTGACCGCCGGGAAAGGGATGCCTCCCTCCCGCGCTCTCACCGGAGCGCCCAAGCGAGTGGAGCAGATAGGGATCGGCCTCCACGGGCGCCGAAGCGCTGTAAAAGATATCGAATTCGCCATTCGTATCGGAAACCGCCAGATGGGGCCGCAGCGCCGCGTGATGGGTGCGCGGATCGATCGCTATCGGACCGAGGGGCGTATCGAAAAGCCTGGAGGTGACGACGCTGCGGATCGCTTCCGGCGCGTCCGTTGCCGCATCTTCAATGGCGCGCGCTAGGATTGAGACGCTCATATAGGCCGCGACGAAGGAAGCCGTCAGTTGCCGCTCACTGCCATGGCGCGACGCCATGCGCGCCTTGAAATCCCGGTTTTCCGATGTCGCCAGACGGTTGAAGTAAATGGACGCGGACATATGTCCGGCGCGGGCGGAGGGCGCCAACCCGTTCAGGTCGACTTCCGACAAATTGCAGGCGACGACGGGCGGAGCGGAGCGCATTTCGGCGCGCAAGACATCATAGGCCGCGAGAAAGGCCGTCGCCGATCCGCCGACCAGATTGCTCAGAATGAAATCCGGCTTTTTCTGCCTGATTTCGGCGATCAGGTGCTCGGTTTCCACCGCGCCAAGCGGCACGAACCGTTCGGAAACGACCTGGCCGCCGGCCGTTTCGGTGATCTCGCGGGCGATGCGGCTGATTTCCCATCCCCAGATATAATTGGAACTGACGATGAAAGGACGCAGCCCGTAACGGGGCAGCACGTGATCGAACAATGGCAAAAGATGCTGGTTGGGGCAGGCGCCCAGATAGATGGCGCTGTCGCTTGCCTCGTATCCCTCGTAGGGAAAGGCGTACCAGAGCAGCGCACCGTGGCGCTCTATTGCCGGCAGCACGTCCTTGCGGCTCCATGACGTGATGGTGCCGATGACATGGCGGCATCCATGCTGACGGATGGCCGCCTCGGACAGAAGCGCATAGCGCTCCGACCGGCCCGCCGGGTCGTCGATCCTGGGTTCGAAGCGGAAGGGAAGGCTGTTGTCGGCGTTGACTTCAGAGATCGCCGCCATGGCCCCGGTGACCGCCTCCTGGCCAAGCGCCGCGTAAGCGCCGGTCGTTGAATAGAGGATGGAAACAGGAACCGTCTCGCGCCTCATCGTGAATGCGCTCCCAAGCGCGGCTGGGCACGTTCCCCTGTCTTCGTTGGCACTTCCCATGACGTCATTGTCCGGGTTCCCCATTTTTGGGCCTTAAGAACAAAAAAGCCCCGCACCGCGCGTGTGGCGGTATCGGGGCTCATTTGCCGTCGGCAGCTTTTGCCATTTTCAGGAAGGCTAGAATATGATCGATTTATAGTCAATCACATTCTTTGCTTAAATATGAGGCTGATTGCGCTGCGGACGGGTTGTCAGCCCGGCAGAAATTGCCGTATCGTGATGAGACGGCGGGCTGCGGCTTGCGTCAAATAACGGAAACAGCGTCTCATGGCCTATCGGCAGACCGCAGCGGGAACCACCTATCGTTTCGGCGATTTGAAGACCCTGATGGCCAAGGCCACGCCCGAACGCTCCGGTGACCAGCTCGCCGGCATAGCGGCGGAGGGGCCGGTGGAACGGCTTGCGGCGCAAATGGCGCTGGCCGATCTGCCGCTTGCGGCCTTTCTCTCGGACGAACTGATCCCCTCGGAAGACGATGAAGTCTCGGCGCTGATTGCCGAGCAGCACGATGCCGCCGCCTTCGCACCGGTCGCATCGCTCACGGTCGGCGAATTTCGCGAATGGCTGCTCAATCCCGCTGTCGGGCAGGCTGAACTCGAGGCGGTCACCTTCGGCCTGACGCCCGAAATGGTGGCTGCGGTCTCGAAGATCATGCGCTTGCAGGATCTGGTGGCGGTCGCCGCCAAGCGGCAGGTGGTCACCCGCTTCCGCAACAGTATCGGCCTTCCGGGGCGGCTTTCCACCCGCAACCAGCCGAACCATCCCACCGATGACTCCCGCGGTCTCCTCCTTTCGGCTATCGATGGGCTGCTTTTGGGGAGCGGCGATGCGGTGATCGGCGTCAACCCGGCCACCAGTACCCTGACGGATTATATCCGCATCGTGCAGTTGCTCGACGATCTCAGGCAATTGCTCGATATTCCCACCCAGACCTGTTGCCTCGGCCATGTCACGACGGCGATCCGGGCGATGGAAAAAGGCGCGCCTGTCGATCTGGTGTTCCAATCGATTGCCGGGTCCCAGAAGGCCAATGCCGGTTTCGGCGTCGACCTCGCGGTGCTGCGCGAAGCCTATGAGGCTGGGCTCGCGTTGAAACGCGGCACGCTCGGCAGCAATCTGATGTATTTCGAGACGGGGCAGGGAGCGGCGCTTTCCGCCGATGCCCATTTCGGCGTCGATCAGCAAACCATGGAAGCGCGCGCCTATGCCGTGGCGCGCGCGTTCTCGCCGCTCCTCGTCAACACCGTGGTCGGGTTCATCGGGCCGGAATATCTCTACAATGGCAAGCAAATCATCCGCGCCGGGCTGGAAGATCATTTCTGCGGCAAGCTGCTCGGTCTGCCGATGGGCGTCGATGTCTGCTATACCAATCATGCCGATGCCGACCAGGAGGATATGGACGTTCTCTTGACCGTGTTGTGCGCGGCGGGTGTCAATTTCGTCATCACCGTGCCGGGTTCCGACGACGTCATGCTGAATTACCAGACGCTTTCCCACCACGACTGCCTCTATGCCCGCGAGACGCTGAACCGCCGGCCCGCACCGGAATTCGAGGCATGGATGCAGAATGTCGGGCTCACCGATAGAGAAGGGCATCTTATGGATAGGCCGGGCCTGATGGCACGCATATCGGGCAAGCTCGGGCAACTGACGGCGGAGGCGTCGTGATGCCGGACACGCGCCCCTCGCTCACCACCCGCGCGCCGGAAGAACTCGAAGCGCTACGTTCGGCCACTGACGCCCGTATCGCCCTCGGCCGCAGCGGTACAGGCCTGCCGACGGCTGCCGTTCAGGCTTTTCTGCTCGATCATGCCCGCGCTCGCGAGGCGGTGTGGCGACCGCTGGACGTGGAGGCGGTGGAGCGCGAGCTCCTATCCCTCGGCGTCCCCGTCGTCCACGTTGCCAGCCGGGCAAAGGACCGGGCAGAGTATCTCCGGCGGCCCGATCTCGGCCGCCGCCTTTCTCCAGATCGCAGCCTGGCGCTGGGCGAACCGGGGAGGGCGGTGGATGTGGCGCTGATGGTCGCCGATGGCTTGTCGGCGACTGCGGTCGAAATGAACGCCGCCCCGCTGGTCGGCGCCCTTCTGCCGCTTTTGCAATCGCAGGGGCTGACCATCGCGCCGGTCGTCCTCGCCACCCAGGCGCGTGTGGCGCTGGGCGATGATATCGGCGTCGCGTTGAAGGCGCTGATATCCGTGGTGCTGATCGGCGAGCGGCCCGGCCTATCGGCGGTCGATAGTCTCGGGGCCTATCTCACCTACGCACCGCAAACCAATCTGCCGGATTCCCGCCGCAACTGCATTTCCAACATCCGCGACGGCGGCTTGCCGATAGCCGAGGCCGCGTCGCGGATCGCCATGCTGGTCAGCGCGATGCGGAAACAAGCGACGAGCGGGGTGGCATTGATCGAACCGGAGACCGCCTCAGGTTTCATATCCGGTTGAGGAGCCTTCTCGCGCTTCCGTCAAAACACAATTTGAATGTGGCGGCTTGCCGCTGCGTCCAGAGCCGTCTAGACGAGGTGATTGCGCCCTCATTTGAATTGGATAGACATGTTCCGTTTTATTCATACGAGCGATCTGCATCTGGGCAAGCGGTTCGGGAATTTCTCGGGCGACCTGCCAAGCCGGCTCCGCGAGGCGCGGCACATGGTCATCGCACGGCTCGCTGAGCACGCTCGGGAGGAGGGCGCGGCGGCTATCCTGTTGGCGGGCGATACGTTCGATACCGAGACGCCGTCGCCCGCTATCCGCCGGCAGGCGCTGGCCGAGATGGCGCACCATGCGACGGTGCGCTGGGTGATCCTGCCGGGCAATCATGATTCCCTCCAGGCGGCGCAGCTTTGGGATGCGTTGCGGGCGGAAGCGCCTGAGAATGTCGTCCTCGCCACCGATCCCCGGCCGATCCCTTTGACGGGGGATGTGGTGCTGCTGCCCGCGCCCTGCACGACGCGGCGCCCCGGCCGTGATCTGACCGAATGGATGGATGGCGAGGCGACGCCGGAGGGGACCATCCGCATCGGGCTTGCCCATGGCGCGATCCGGAGTTTTTCGGAAGATGGCGTTGCCGCCGAAGTCATCGCGCCCGATCGGGCCATGCGGGCGGGGCTCGATTATCTCGCGCTTGGCGACTGGCACGGCGCGGTGGAGGTCAATCCGCGCACGCATTATTGCGGGACGCCGGAACCGGACCGGTTCAAGCATGACCAGCCGGGCAGCGCCCTCCTGGTGACGATTCACGGACCGTCCGCGGTGCCTGTAGTCGCGCCGCTGCCGACCGCAAGCTTTGCCTGGCAGACATTGGATTTGCATCTGCTTGACGGCAGCGAGCCCCGCGCGGCGCTGGAGGCGCTGCTGCCGGAAGCGAGGCAGCGCAGGCAGACGCTCGCGCGCGTCGTCGCGACAGGGCGTTGCCGGTTGCCGCACCGCACTGCCCTGATGGAAATCGCCGAGAGTACCGCGCCGGACTTTGCATATCTGGAACTCGACGACACGGGCCTTGTGACGGAGTGTGAGGTGGAGGATCTCGACCTTATCGACCGCGGCGGCGCTTTGCGAGAGGCTGCCAACGCGCTGCTGGCCGAGGCGGGCGATGAGGGCCAGTCCATCGCCACCCGCGAAATCGCGCGCGCCGCGCTGGCCCGGCTTTATTCCTATGCGCAGAAAGTGACGCCATGAAAATCTCGGCGCTGCGGCTCCACAATGTCAGGCGCTTTGCCGGGCGCGGCGTTGCCATCGAGGGGATTGGCGACGGGGTCAATGTGCTTTGCGCCGCAAACGAATTCGGGAAGTCGACGTGCTTCGAGGCGTTGCACGCGCTGTTCTTCCAGCCGCACTCGAGCAGTTCCAACCCCGTCAAGAACTTGAAGCCTTATAGCGGCGGTAATCCGCTGGTTGAGGCTGATGTCGTAACCACCCAAGGTTGGTTTCGGATTACTAAGCAATATTTGGGCGGCAAATCGGCGAGGGTAACGGATCTGGCGACAGGGCGGCTGCTGGCCCAGGCGGGCGAGGCAGAGAACTTCATCGCCGGCTTGATCAGGGGTGGTACTGCCGGGCCCGCCGGTCTCTTGTGGGTGCGCCAGGGCGTGACGGACATTGAGCCGCGCAAGGGGGACGACGCTGAGAGCGAGGTTCGTCGAAACCTGCTCGAATCCGTGCAGGGCGAGGTCGAGGCTGTCACCGGAGGCCGTCGCATGGCCGAGATCATGGATGCCGCGCGCGGCGCGCTCGCCGAAATGGTCACACTTAAAAGCGGTAAACCGACGGGCCGTTACGCGTCGGCGATCAGCGAGCGCGACAGGCTGGAAGCGGAGGAGCGGCGGCTTTCGGCGGAAGTCGCCGCACTGCGCGAGGCACTGCAGAAACGTGCGGCCGCGAAGGCACGGCTCACCGAGCTTAGCCGTTCCGAGGACAGGGACGAACGGCGAAAGGCGATTGAGGCCGCGCAGGCGGCCTTCGATGCTGCTCGGGCGCATAGCGAGATGCTGAAGACGGCAGAAGCCGAGCTGGCGCTGGCGCGGGAACGCCGGGCGGCTGCCGAAAAGGAGCTCAAGGCCTTTCAGGGGGCGCTGGAGAAGGCCAGGGCGTTGCATGATCAATGGCGGGAGGCCGCCGCGCGGCGAAACGAGATCGAAAGCCGGCAAAGGGAGACGACCGCTGCTTACGACAAGGCGCGCGCGGAGGACGAAGCCGCCGAAGCCCATGCGCAGGAAATAGGCGAACTGGTTGCGCGGATGAACGCGGCATCGAAGGCGCGCGAGGCATGGGAACGGCTCGCCGAATTGAAGGACAGGCTCGGCCAGGCCGAGGCGATACGTCACACGATGGAGGAAAACGAAGCGCAGCTTGCATTGGAGAAAATTCCGCTGAAGGCGCTCGACGAGCTTCAGGCGCTTGAAATCGAAATTGCGAAATTGCGTGCCGCCGAGGAGGCCGCACGCCCCACGGTTGCCGTCAGCTATGAAGCCGGTGCCGCCGCCGTGATGATGGATGGCACGCCGCTCGGCGATGGCGAGCAACGCGGGTTCGATGGACATGCCCTCATCGCCATTCCCGGCATTGGCACGATCAGCCTGCACTCGAACCGGCCGGCCAGATCAGACACGCGCCTGGAGAAGGCGGAAGCCGCGCGCCTGAAGCTGCTTGGCGCGGTGGGCATCAAAACGCTCGCCGAGGGCAGGGAGCGGCAGGCGCGCGCGCAGCGGATAGAAGCTGACCTCAGTGCGTTACGCGGTCAATTGTCCCTTCTGGCGCCTGACGGCCTCGCCGCATTGCGCGAGGAGGTTGCGGCGCGCGAGGCCGCAGGGGCGGAGATGCTGGAGCTGAAATGGGATCCGGCGCAAATCCACGCTGCTCATAGCCAAGCCGAGGAGCGGCGCAAGGCGGCGCGGCTGGCGCTGCGCGAACTCGAACCTGTTCGCGAAAGCCTCAACAGCGCCTTCATCGCCGCCGAGGCCGCCCTGACGTCGGTGAAGCTCGAGATGGAGCGGGTCGGGGCGATCCTGGGCCCGGAAGCAGAGCGCGGCCCACGCGAGCGGAGCCTATCAGAGACGTTCGACGCTGCGGATGGGGCGCTGGCGGCAGCGGAGGCGCATGCAGGCAAATTGCGGGCTGCGGCGGTCGATCTTCACTCCGTCGAAGCAGCGTTGAAGCGCGCGCTCTCGGTCGATGCGGCGGCGGAGAAGGAAATCAACGGGTTGCGCGAGACGATCGCCAGCCTGAACGGCGAGATCGCGACGCGGTCGGACGAGGCGGTGGAAGAGAAATGGCGCGAAACCAGCGAGGCGCTTTCCGCCGCCAAATCCCGTGTGGGGATGTTCGAAAGGGAAGTTGCCGTCCTGCGGCGGCTGT
Source organism: Brucella sp. IR073 (assembly GCF_049065735.1). NCBI lineage: Bacteria > Pseudomonadati > Pseudomonadota > Alphaproteobacteria > Hyphomicrobiales > Brucellaceae > Brucella > Brucella sp. IR073. Next base: position 544,890 of record NZ_JBAKHD010000003.1, on the reverse strand, counting down.
CGGCTGTGCTGGAAAGCGCCAGAGCGGAAGCGCGCGAACTCTATCTCAAGCCTGTCATGGCGGAGCTGAGGCCGCTTCTCGGTCTCCTGTTCGACGATGTTTCGCTGACTTTCGACGAGAAGACGCTTCTGCCGCAAAAGATCGCGCGCAATGGCCAGGAGGAAGATGTCGACCGGCTGAGCGGCGGCATGCGCGAGCAATTGTCGGTGCTGACACGGCTCGCCTTCGCCAGGCTGCTCGCCCGCGATGGCCGGCCGGCGCCTGTTATCCTCGACGATGCGCTCGTCTATTCCGATGACGATCGGATCGAAAAGATGTTCGATGCGCTCCACCGGCAATCACGGGACCAGCAGATCATCGTCTTCTCCTGCCGCCAGCGCGCCTTCCAGAAGCTCGGCGGCAATATTCTCGAGATGACGGAGTGGCAGCCCTAGGGAACCGGCTGCTCCTCACACGCCCTTTGCAATCCGGCGGCGTGCCGTCATCAGGATGTGCCTGACGGCGGCGGGGCGAAACAGCCATGTCGCGAGCAGAAACATCATCCCGCCCGCCGCGCCGCCCGCAATCAGCGTCAAGAGAGGCGGCATGGCGCGCAGCGGCAGGATGGCGAGGCCGGCGGCGATGCCGCTAGCGGCGGAGATGATGAGCGAGAGGGCGATATCCCGCCAGGGAACGGGAACCGGCGTCAGCCGCTCGGCTATGAAGGCGCAGACGATGAGCGCCATCAGCGATCCTCCTGACAGTGCCAGCGCCGCGCCGAGCTCGGCCATGCGCGGGATGAGCAGCACCGACAGGGCGATGGTCGCGACCGACCCGAGGGAGGTCGCGCCGATCAAGAGCCATGGCCGCTTATGGGCATAGATGACGGTGCCATAGACGAAACTCGTCAGGTTCGCGCAGATGACGGCGAAGGCGATGACGGGGAAGAGGAAGCCCACCTCGCCATGGTAGCTTTGCGGCAGCAGAAGTCCGGTGATCGGCCCGTTGAGCGCCACGAGCATGGCGGCAACGGGCAGGCAGAGCTGCATCAGGAGCGCCATGATCTGTGAAAGCAATTCGCCCGATGCCGCCGAGCCCTGTTCGTCAAAGCGGCTCATCACCTCAGGAAATGCGCCCATATTGATGGCATTGCCGACCATGTCGATGGGCTGGCGGGCGAGCACATAGGCGGCGGCGAAAACCGCGACGGCGGCGGCGTTGTGATAGGCGTTGAGGAACAGGCGTTCGGCGCTGTTGAGGCCGAACCCTACCAGCGCCATGACGATAAGCGGCATGCCGAGCATGAAAAGCTCGCGCCCGGTGAAACGTGGCGGCCCGGCGACGACGCGCCGCGAAGCGACGACCGAGGCGGCGATGCCGGCCATCAGCATGCCCGCGCTCGAACCCAGCGACACGACAAGGAAATTATCCGGAAACACTGTTATTGCCGCGATGGGCAGAATGAGTTGCAGCAGGGCGCGCAAGGATTCCAGCAGCGAATAGGCCGAATGCCGCTGCTGCATCTGCAAGACGGTCAGAGCAAAACGCGCGATGGCGCCGACGACAAGGTAAACGCAGACGGCGGCGGCGAATTCCATCCAGCGCGACGGCACGACGAAGGCCGAGGCGACCGCCGAGATCACCAGCGCCAGCGCCGTCGTGCCGATGAGCACCTTCCCGGCGAGCGCCAGGCTGCCGCGTGAAATCTCGCCCTTGCCGCCGAGCCGCAAGAGCGCAGTCCGCAGCCAGTTGGTCAGCGCCGTATCCGTCATCTCGCCCACGGTCACGACCAGGGTCAAGAGGCCGTATTCCTCCTGATTGAGAAGGCGCGTGACGATGACCAGCACCAGCAACGCGGAAATCCGCGTCAGAAGGATGGCCGGGCCGTAGATGAGGGTGGAGCGAAGAAGCAAGGAATGTCGATCCTGAGGAAAAGTGGAGGCTGCGGGCACTCTGTCTAGAGCAGTTCATGTTTCGATGGAATGACCTGAATTTTCGTTTTGGGGACCATGGTTATCACGGAGACGTAGAGGCATGGATCCCAGTGACAAGCACTGGGATGACGGGTTGCCTTGCTGTTGGCATGCAACCTCCGGCCTCTCCACTTGGCAGAGCATATCCGGCAGGGGAAAGACATCTCCGCTGCGTCATCCCAGTGCTTGTCACTGGGATCCATGCCTCTACGGTGACGCGGCCGCAACGATAAAAGAACGCAGCCGTTTCTATCCCAAGATGAAATTTCCTAGATCCTCGGGACAAGCCCGAGGATGACGGTGTGGCAATGGCGATCCCTACTGCTTCAGCCCCAGGGCCTTGAGCAGCGCTTCCTCAGGCACCGCCGGTCCCGTCGGCTGAATGAGCGTCATGCCATATGGATTGGAATATTCCCAGACCGACCAGGGAATATGGAATTGCTCGGCAAGCGTCCTTGCGGCGGTGATGTAGCGCGAGCGGTCGGGCTCGGGGGCGCCGCTGCGGCCGTCCGCCGACATGAGGATCACGCCGAACTCGCCCATGAACAGCCTGCTGGCGGGAATGCCGTGCTTGCTTGCCCAAGCCATCGCTTCGCCGAAACGGGCGCTCAACTGGTTCGGCCCCCATTGATCCTGAAAATAGTCCGAGATGATCGGTTGCGCCTCGGCCATGTTTGCCTGCTTTTCGCTGGCGCTTAAGCCTGCATTGTCCATCTTTTTCAGGAGGATCGCGCTTACCCCCTCGGGCGTGCCGCAGGAGGCCGGCCAGGGGAGGCCGGACATGAAGCCGTTCGAGCGGTCCGAGCGCTGATGGGTGAAGGCGTGGGGCTCATACATATGGAAGCTGTAATAGATGTTCGGATCGTCGAAATCGGGCAGGAGATCGGTGAGCCCGGTTACGTTTCCGCCGCAGGCGCCGGTGGCGACGATGGTGAGGTTGCGGCTTACCGAGCGGATATCGCGCACGGTATCGGTCATGATGCGCTGCCAGTCATCGGTGCCCCCGGCATCGCAAGGATAGTGCGCCGGCTCATTGAAGGGCTCGAACGCGACGCGGCCCGTGCCGGCCTTGACGAGCATGCGAGCGACGTCCTTCACCATGTCCCGGTAGCGGGCAATGCCCTCGCTGTCCGCCGGGCCATTGATGAGGTCCATGGAATAGGCTGGAACCTGCGAATTGCTGTGCAGATTGAACACGACCTTGAGGCCCGAGGCCGTGGCCTGCCCGACCGCATCAGACAGGACTTCAAGCGCCTCCTGCCGTTTCGTTCCCTGGCTTGCGAGCAGCGGGCCGGGGTCGACGGTGAGGCGGATGAAGTCGAAGCCCATGGATTTGATCCGCTTGAACTCGTCTTCCTCAGGCCAGTCCGAAAGCGGCCTTCCATCGGACAGCCATTGCTCTCTAGTGCGGTATGGCGGCCAATGATAGGAGCCATCGGGATCGAGTGGCGACCAGTTGAGCCATCCGTGGACGCCGACGCCGCGCTCCAGGGGAAGAGGTGCAGCTGCCGCGCTCGTGACTGCCAGGCACAGCGCCGCTGCAATGACCATTAATGCTTTCACGCCCAATCTCCTCGGTTCAGGACAATAATGTGTAGAGTATGATCCCGGAAAGCAGGAGGGGATAAGTTTAGGCTGCGGATACAAAAATCTGGGGCGTTGTTCTGATTTTATTAGAACAAAAAGGGCTTTAGGAGTGGAGCGTAAAAAAGATATCCCGCAATGCGTTTATTGCCGGGATGGGAGTTGGAGCGTTTCGATGAAACTCGGCTGGTATATCAACCGATTGCGCAACATGGAGCCGGCCGAGATCATGCATCGGCTTGTCGAGCAGCAGCGCAAGACCGTTTCCAGATATAGCGGTGGCGGTTGGCAGCGCTATGGCGCAACCGCGCTCAATCCGGTTTTCCCGCAATGGCGCGACGCTTTGCTCGGGGCGACCCCGGCACAGAAAGAGGCCATCGTGCGCGCCGCGCAAGCAACGCTGGAGGGCAGGTTTTCCGCGCTGGGGCGGGACTGGCCCGCGCGCGATCCCGATAACCTCTTTCACGCCGATTTCTGGCGCCTCGATCCGGTGACCGGCACGCTCTGGCCGGGCGCGGATGCCTATACGTTCGATATCGATTTCCGGCATTTCGCAGAGCGCGGCGACATCAAATATGTCTGGGAAGCGGGCCGGCTGCAATATCTGCCCGTGCTCGCCGCTTATCTCATCTTGACCGGCGACGCGCGGGCAAAACGGGCCATCGAAGCGGCGATCGATAGCTGGCATGCGGCCAATCCGCCCTTTCGCGGGGTATCGTGGGCTTCGGGAATCGAAGTGGCGCTTCGAGCCATCAGCCTCATCGTCACGCTTGATCTGGCGGGGGGAAATATCGGCGGCGAGAGCCGGAGACAGGTGGCGCAAATCCTCGCGGCGAGCGCTTATTGGCTGGCGCGGTTCCCTTCCGCCTATTCATCCGCCAATAACCATCTGGTGGCCGAGCTTGCCGGTGAATATGTCATTGGCCTTGCCTTCGGCGAAAAAGCGGAAGGGCCGCGCAAGGCATTGCTGGAGGAGACCTGCAAGCAGATTCTCCCTGACGGGCTCGGCGCGGAACAGAGCCCGACCTATGGCGCGTTTACCGCCGAAATGATCCTTCTCTGCGCGGCTGCGGCAAAGGCGAAGGACGCGCCCTTTCCGCCCGATGTGACGGCGCGGCTCGCCGCTTTTGCCGATGCCGTGAACTGGCTGCCCAAGAATGCCTCTTATGGCGATGACGACGAGGGCCGCGCCCTGACGCTGGGGGACGAGGGCGACTATACCGGCTCGATTGCCGCAGCCATATCTGGCTTTCTCGGCCAGCCGGGCCCCATGCCGGAAGCGGGCGATTTCCGCTCGATCTTCTTCGGCGTGCCCGCGCAATCCGTGCCGAAGCCCATGGGGCTCAAGATCTTCCCAGATGGCGGCCTTTCTGTCTGGCGCGGGATCATCAATGGCCGCCATGTCGAGATGATGTTCGATCATGGCCCGCTCGGCTATCTCTCCATCGCCGCGCATGGCCATGCGGATGCCCTCTCGCTCACGCTGTTCATCGATGGCGAGCCCGTGCTGGTCGACCCCGGCACCTGGGCTTATGGCGCGGGCGGCGTGTGGCGCGACTGGTTCCGCTCCACCCCGGCGCACAATACGCTCAACATATCGGGCAAGAGCCAGAGCATCATTTCGGGCAAGTTCAACTGGTCGCATAAGGCCGCTGCCGCCCTTGTGCGCTCCACGCCTGAGCCGGACTGGAGCCTCTGCGCCCGCCATGACGGCTATGAAGGACGGTTCGGGGCGATACATCAGCGCACCATGTCCCCTTGTCCTGATGGCATCCGCGTGACCGACCGGCTTCTTGGCAAAGCGCAAGAGGCGGAAGTGGTGTTCCAGCTTGCTGCCGACATCGCGGCGCGGGTCGATGGCAATGCCGTCACATTGATGCGCAATGACGAGAAGCTGCTCACCATCCGTTTTCCCGACCAAGCCATCGAAATCCGCGCGGGCGGCGACGAGCCGGGGGAGGGCGGCTGGGTTTCCCCGCGTTTCGGTGTGCGGCATCCGGCGGCGCGGATTGCCTGGCGCGGCATGGTCGCCGAGGAGGGAAGCAATTTCGAGATCGGCCTGATCGCGCCGGGATCGCGGGATGGATAGAGGATTAATCATAGTCCGGCTTTTGCCGGTCCCATACCGCCGATTTACTTGTGTCGCGATGCGGAACTTCGTAACATCTGGGTTGCGGGCCTCTGGGATGAACTCCAAAAATCACGATATGCGCGGAGCGCATTTGACCTTGGCCGCAGATGTGCGCTCCAATCACATGCACAGGTTGCCATGTTTGCCGAAATCTCTGCCAAAATCGTCCAGAAGCTCTACAATATCGACTATATTACCCTGGGCCTTATCTTGGGGACGGCGCTCGTCAGCGCGCTCATCGTCTACTGGCGGACGGTCGAGAATAAATCGGTCCGGGATTTCTTCGACTTCATGTTCCCGGCGGAAGTGATCATGCATCCTTCGGCGCGCGCCGATGCGATGTTCTGGATCACGAAGAAGCTGATGATGCCCTTCCTGCTAATCCCGGCGGGCGCCACTTTCGTCACTGCGGTGGGCTATGGAACGAACCGTCTCATAAGCTGGACATTCGGTCTCGAAGGCCCTCTCCTCGGCGGGCCGGCGGGGCCGGTCGTCCTGGTGATCTTCACGGCGACCATGCTTCTGGCCTATGACATTTCCTATTATCTCTACCACTACGCCCAGCATCGCTTCCCGTTCCTGTGGGAATTGCACAAGGTGCATCACTCGGCGGAAGTGATGGTCGGCATCACCAAGGATCGCGTGCATCCGCTCGATGATCTGATGAACCGCATGTGGGACGGGGTCATTCCGGGCATCTGTTTCGGCATATGGAGCGTGATTGCCCTCGATCCGGTGGAGATCGCCGTCTTCGGCCTCAACGTCTATGTGCTGCGCAACATCCTGATGATGGATTTCGTGCGGCATACCCATTTGCCGATTTCGTTCGGGCGGCTGGACAACATTCTCTTGTCCCCGCATTGGCATCAAATCCACCACAGTATCGATCCGCGCCATTACGACAAGAATTTCGGCCTGCTGTTTTCCTTCTGGGACCGGTTGTTCGGCACGCATTTCGTTCCCAATCCGAAAGAGCCGCTGAAATTCGGGCTGATCGACCGGGATGCCAGAGATTATCAATCGCTTGCCGGGCTCTACATCCTGCCGCTGAAGAAAATGGGGCGGCGCATCATGAATCAGCTTCGCCGCCTGCGCGGGACGCAAACACAGGATGTCTCCTCCTCATGAACTCGCACGCAATCGAAGCGGTCAAGGGCGTGGACCGCCTGGAGATCGTCGAGTCCGCCAGCCGGCTGGCTGAGGTCGAGGCGCCGTGGACGCAGCTATGGCGCGAATGCGACGCCCTGATCTTCCAAAGCCATGGCTGGATTTCGGCTTGGTGGAAGACTGTGAAGAATCCGGAGCAGATCGCCTTGCGCATCGGCCTTGCCTGGAGCGGGGAGAGGCTCGTCGCCGTCATCCCGCTGGCGATCACTCGGCGCAAGGGGCTTTCCTTTCTCGAATGGGCCGCTGCGGCCCATTCCGACTATGGCGATATTCTCTGTGCGCCGGGCTGTTCGGAGGCGACGCTCGACGCGCTATGGGTCCGCCTATGCAGGGCTGGCGGCTTCGATCTCGCCTTCATCAACCGGCTTTTGCCCGATGCGGCGGCGCGGCGGGTCTTTGCTCCGGGCAAGCGGACCGGCGTGCGGCTTCGCCTCGACCATCGGCAGGAGATCAGCTCACGTATTGCCGGCGACGGACAGAGCGGGGCGGCATGGCTGGCGAGCCGCTCCAAGAAAGCCCGCAAGAACCATCGCCGCTGCCTCAAGCTGCTCGAGGAAGGCGGGGCCGTGCGGGTGCGTCTCATCGAAGCCGGCGAGCCGCTCGAGCCCATTCTCGACCGTCTAGCCCTGCTCAAGCGCAAATGGCTGGAGAATAACGGACGCTCCTCCGAACTTTTCGAAGAGGGCGCGCCGGCGCTCAAGGCGCTGGTCGAGGTGCTGGCGCGCGCCGGGATGCTGCATATCTTCGTGATCGAGCGCGACGGCGTTATCGCCGCCATTTCGATCAATTTCATCCAGCACGATACGATGATGGCCTGGGTGACGACTTACGACCCCGACTTCGCGCGCGCCTCTCCCGGCATGGTGCTGATCTTCGAATATGTGCAATGGGCGTTCGACCATGGCATCGGCACGGTCGACCTGCTTTGCGGCGGCGAGGCGTTCAAGGACCGCCTTGCGTCCCACTCGGTTACCTTGCAGACATTCATCGGCGCGCGCACCGCAAAGGGCGCGCTCGCCCTGCTCGCCGACGGGGTGCGGCAGAGATTGAGGCGGAAGAAGGAAGAGGCTGTGCCTGAGGAGGAGGGGGAGTAGGGGGTACGCTTGGCGACGTCAACCCGGCCTCGTCACTCCACCAGCCGCACCACCAGCGGTGCCTTGCCGCTCTTGGTGCGCGTCACGCTGTCCACCGTCCTGATCTGGATATCGATGCCGGAGGGGATTTTCTGCCGGGCGTTGGCGAGGATGGCATTGGTGCTCGCCTCGCCGAAATCCTCGAGCGGAACGACCTGAATTTCGATGCTGGCGAGGCTTTTCTGGACGATCTGCATCCGCGCGATGCCGGGAACGCCGCGCGGGATGTGGTTCATGCCGATGAGGCGCGCGCCTTCGGGGGACAGCACATAGTCTGTGCGCCGGCCTTCGATGCCCTGGAACGGTAGAAGACCGAGCGTCACCGCCTCCACATCGCCGGCGCTCAGCCCGCGGGGGAGCCTGGCGAGATCTCCGGTGCGGAAACGCACGAGGGGTTGCGCGGCGTTCCAATAGGAGGTCCCGACGATTTCGTAGAAGCTCGACTCGCCCTCCTCATAGGCGGGGATGAGTTCCACCCGCCCATAGGCGGGGAGGAAATAATGCTCGCCGGGCCTGACAGCATGGGAGGCGCAGACACGCTCCGCCTGGCCGTAGAAATCGATGACCGGCACCCGGAAAATACCGGAAATCTCGCTGAATACGCCTGCATCGAGCACTTCGGACGACGCAAGGATGAGTTTCAGCCCCGGAAGCCCGCCGTCTCTCAGCATGCTCGCGCCCAGCCTGGCGAAGGCCTCCAGCGAGGAGGGATAGACCCACAGCATTTGCGGCTGGAACGACCGGATGGCTTCGATGTAGCTGCCTGCCGTCGCAGCGTTGAGGTGAAAGCTCGAGCAGATGAGCTGGCGGCCGCCCTGCCGCATCCGCCAGTGTGGCTCGCTCATGTCATCGGGGCTTTTGACCATGTCGCCGCGCAGGACCGCCATGCGCGCTGTCCGCATCTCAAGGCCCGAATGCCGCCGCACCAGATGGTCGACCGCCGCCTGCTCGAACACGACCGCTTCCAGCGAGCGTTTGAGGGCGACGGGAACGCCCGTCGTGCCGCCGGTCGAGGCGGTTGCGGGCGGGATGAGCGTCCGCGCCAGGCAGATGCGCGGGTTCTGGCTGAGCGTCTCCTTTTCGAGCAGGGGCCACTCATCGTAGTTGCCTTTGGCCGCTATGGTCCGCCCATAGGGCGTCTTGGCGGCGATGGCGAGCGCTTGGGCGGTCAGCGCGTCGCGCAAGGCCTTGCGTTCGTCGAGCGACATCTTCTCGGCGCGAAGGATGAGCTTGCCGAGCCGCGCGTAGATGCCGGGCGTGCGGCGAACCAGATTCTCCGCGATCGAATTCTTCAGATATGCGGTAGCCCCCATCACGGACCTTTCCGGCCCGTTCATAGCATATTGCGCTCGTTAAAGGCCTTGAATCCTGACGATTGATTGTCGGAAATCGGGCCGAAGTCAAGCGAAGTTGTGTCGCGCGGCGGCTTCGCGCCATATGACGCATATCCTGTCCGCATAGGGACCGATATCGAGATGCTGCCGCTGGAAGGCTTGCGCATGGGCGCCGAGGCGGCGGCGCAGCGCTTCATCCTCAACCAGCCGGATGAGTGCACCGGCAAGGGCTTCAGCGTCGCCGGGGGGGACGAGCAGGCCGGTCTCGCCGTCCTGCACAATATCTTCGATCGCGCCGACCGGGGTGGTGACGATTCCCAGTCCCGATGCCATGGCTTCGATGACCGATATGGGAAGGTTTTCCGCGTGGGAGGGGAGGGTGAGGATATCGCCCGTGGCAAGAAGCCGCGCCGTGTCGTCGGCCTTGAGCCATCCGGGCACCGTCACCCGGTCCGCAAGGCCGAGGGCCGCTATCTCGGACCGCAGGGCCTCGACCGCCCCGTCTCCGGCCAGGGTTGCGCGCCAGCCCGGAACGGTCTTCATCCGTGCGAGGGCTTTGACCAGCTCCGGCACGCCCTTGCGCTCCTCGATCCGCCCGAGAAAGAGGATATGGACGCTTTCGCCCCCTCCCGCATGGGGTAAACGCGGCTGCTCCACGGCATTGGGGACGATGGTGATGCGCTCCTGGGCGGATGGAACCTTGCCGGCAATGTAGGCCTGCCATGGGGTGCCGAGCACGATGATACCGCTCGCCTTGTCGAAGAGGGTGTGGATCGACCGGCTTACGAGCGTACCGCTGCCATTCCAGAAGCTGCGGAACTCCGCGCCGTGCAGGTGGATGACATAGGGAATGCGCAGCAGGCGCGCGACTGCGGCGATGGCGATCTTGCGATAGGTGCTGCCGCGGCTGGCGAGGTTGATATGGACGAGGTCGATCTTCCCACCCATCCGCGCGCGCGCCATCCGGGCGCAGAATTGCAGGAGAGGGAGCCATGAAAGCGCCACGGACCCATGGCCGCGCGTCGGCAGGAAACTGGCGGCGACATTGCGCGGATGTTCATTCAGCTCGGCCTTGAGGGAGGCCATGATGCGGTCGATCCCGCCTTGCCCGGTGCCTCCGGCGGGTGTCGCGATGAGAACGTTCAGGGGGTTGCCGGTTTCAGTCATGGAGCAATGCTTCGTAGCGGTCGCCGATGGGCGTGATGCCGAAATCGGCGGCACGGCGTTTCAGCTCCGCCTCAGGCGTCGGGTTATCAAGCATATGCGCCATCGCCTCGGCCAGGGCCGGGGCGTCACCGACGGGGACGAGCATGCCGTAACGGCCATTGTCGAGAATCTCACGCGGCCCATGGGGCGCGTCGGTGGAGACCACCGGGACGCCCGCCGCCATCGCCTCCACCAGCACATTGCCGAAGCCTTCGCTGGTGGAGGAAAGGACGAACAGGTCGGCGACGGCGTAGCAGGCCTGGGGATCGTTGACATAGCCCGCAAACAGCACGGCATCGCCGATCCCGGCCTGCCGGGCTTGAACGCGCAATTCGCCGTCGAGCGGGCCTTCGCCGAAGATGACCAGCCTTGCGGGCTGCTTCGCCCTCAATAGCGCGAAAGCGTCAAGCAGGGTGCGGTGATCCTTGACCGGAACCAGCCGCCCGGCGGTGACGATGATGGGACCCGCGCCCATCGCCGCGAGATCCTGCCGCCAGCCATGGGATTGATCCGACGCCGCCACGGCCTGCGGCAGGGGATTGTGAATGACGGTGACCTTGGCGGCCGGATAGCCGCGCGCCACCAATTCGCGCCCGACCCCGGTGGAAACAGCGATGGCCTTTGTCGCCCGCGCGGCGACGAGCGACGACATCGCATGCGCGATCCGCGAGCCGAGCCGGTCCGCCGTCAGTGCGCTTGCGGCATGGAATGTCGGGAAAAACCGCGCGCGGCTCCCCCCAAGAATGAGCGCCGCCGCTGCGAGGAGGTTGACGAATTCCGGCGCGCTGAAGACGGCATCAGGTGCGAGGCTTCGCAGCAAGCGCGCCGTCTGGAAAAGGCCTTTCAGCGTCGTCGGCTTGCCATATCCTTCGCCTTTCAGCGGCAAATCGAAATCAATGAGCCTGACGGAGCTGGCAACAAGCGCCGCATTGGGCCCCTCGCCATTCCATGTAAGCAGCGTCACGTCATGGCCGCGCGCGGCCATTTCGTTGGCGACAAGCACGAAAACGCGCTCGGCCCCGCCGCCTCTGAGGCTCGCCAGAAGAAAGACGATGCGCTTCGGCACGTTCAGGCCGTCTTGAGTTGCGGGGCTTCGGGCGGCAGGCGCATATCCTGCCGGATGCCCCAGACGATCGAAAGGAACAGCCCAAGGCCGAAGCCGCCGACAGCGCCGAGAGCCACCAGAAGCTTGGTGCTCGGGGGCCAGGAACGTCCCTTCGGGGGCGTCGGGGCGGAAATCACCTGAACATTCGTGGTATCGAGCTGCTCGCGCTCGGTGAGCTGGCGGGTGCGCTCGAGATAGCGCTGGTAGATCGCGCCCTTCGATGTGGCTTCGCGCTCAAGCTCGCGCAGGGCGATTTCGGAATCCCCGGCGTTGAAGACGGTGCTCTGCAGCTTGTTCATCTCCGCTGTGAGGGAGTTCAGCGCGATCTGCGCGGCATCGCGATTGGCTTTCGCCCCTTCGACCGTGCGCTGATATTCGGCCTTGAGCTGCGCGTTGATCGTGTCCAGCGTGACCTTCAGCTTGAGGATCGACGGGTGGCGGGGGCCAAGCAGCACGGATTGCGAATTGAGCTGCTCGCGCGCGGCATTGGCCTTGTTGCGCAAATCGGCCAGCGTCGGAGAGACGGCTGGATTGGCATTGGTGCCATTAACGCCGCCGGCCACCAGCGTGTCGTAATTCGCCTGCGCCGCGGCCAGGCGGGCGCGGGCGTCGAGGATCTGTGTGTTGAGCTGGGTCATCGATTGCGAGCTAACGAGCTGGCCATTGCTGGAGACGAGCTTGTGGGTACGCTTATAGTCCTCGACCTTCTTTTCCGCCATCAGAACGTCCTGCTTCATCTGGCTGAGGCGGCTGTCGAGCGCTGCCGCTGCACGGTTCGCGCCTTCGGATTCGGTTTCCGCAAGCTCTTCCCGGAAGGCTTTCACAATGGCCTGCGAAAGCTCGATGGCCTCTCCCGATGTGGGCGCCGTGACGAGGAGGGTGGTAACGAAGGATTGCTCGTCCGCCCTGACGTTGACGTCCTGCTGCAGCGTGGAGAGAGCCGCGAGTTTGCGGTCGGAAGCGGGGTCGCTGGTGCGCGGCGCAAATTCGGGATCGTCGGCGAGGTGCAATTCGTCCACCACGCGCGAAAGCACGTTGCGGGAGGTCAGCACGCGCTGCCGGCTGCGCGCCACGAAAATCTGGCCGTCGACCTGGCCGGACTGGGGATAGAGATCGTTGTCGACGATCTGCAGATTGGCCGGATTGATGAGAATGTCGGTTGCGACGGTATAGCGCTTCGGAGCCATCAGGCCATAAAGGCCGCCCGCCAGCGCGCCCAGGAGCGCCAAGAGGAGCGCCAGCATCAGCCCGGCCCGCAGCCAGACGAAGATGCGCCGGAAATCCAATTCGAGGAAATCGCCGACCTTTTCCACCGTCACCGAGGGAGGGGATTCCTTTACTGGGGCCTCGACAGGAGCGGTGGCAGCCGTGCGCTGCGCCGCGCCTTTGGCCGCCAAGGTGCCGAAAAGCGACGAATGCAATCGCCGACTCCCTGGCGACAAACGGTGAGGACGCTCCTCGGACATGGACATTTACTCGTGAACGCTTGGTGTCGGGACTATCGTTAGGTCAGCTTCGTTAATATACGGTTATCCAAGTTTCTTTACGACTGGGGCGTCGGACGCCGTCGATGAAACCGCAAAGTGAGCAGGCAAGGCTGTGAGCATACCTTTGGGAGAAGAGCAACTCACAATGATGGAAGCGCGCCGTCAGAATGCGCTTTCGCTGATATTTTTCTTCTCTGCGGCCTTTGCTTTCCTTCTGCGCGCGGTGATCTCGCCGCAGATGCTGAACATGGTGATGTCCTATACGAGCGAAGGCGGTTCCTTTCCGGAAAAGCTTCATGTCGGAACCTATCTCATCTTTCTGGTGCTCGTGCTGATCTGCATCAGCCGGCCCATCCGAATCGCGGGCAACGATATCAGGCTGTTCCGCGCGACGCTGTCCTATGCGCTCTTCCTTTCGCTGCTGGTGCCCTATCTTTTCCTTGTCGGCAGGGCCGGTTCCGCCGGCTTCATCATCGATTCCTATCTGGTTGCCTGTGCCGCGGTCCTCATCATGCTGTGCCTTGGCGAGGAAATCGGCCGGGCGCTGGGAAATGTCCTTCTCGGCATGTTTATCCTCAGCGCTATAATCGGCACATTCGAGGCGATGACGCATTTCCGGCTTCTGCCCTATAGCAACACGGAATTGCAGTTCCGTCCGACGGGTCTCGCGCCTCATCCGCTGGCGCTGGGCGCGCAATGCGCGACCGCCATCGGCTTCGTGGCGCTGACGCGCTGGCGGCTCTGGGTGCGTGTGCTCTGCATCTTCATCCTTTATGTCGGCACGGCGGCGGCGGGCGCGCGCGCGGCGCTGCTGCTTGCGACCGCTGAAATCCTGTTTCTGCTGATTTTCCTGCCCTGGCCGCGCCTGTCGCCCGCGCACCGGCGCCAGGCCAAGCTCGTCGTGCTTGTGCTGACGCTGATTGCCGGCGCGCTGCTGGTCGCGGTGCTCTTTTCGGCAGGGTTCCTCGACCGTTTCAGCAATACGCTTTTCGACGAGAATTATTACGCGCGCGTCAAGATCTACGAGGTGTTCCAACTGGTGGAGTGGAAGGACATTCTGTTCGGCATGAATGTCAACGACCTCCTGAAGATCGTCAACGAGCAGCTGAACCTGCCCTTTATCGAGAGCACGCCTGTTGTGCTCACGCTGCTGTTCGGCCTGCCGATTGCCCTGATCTTCGCCGCGGCGTTCTTCCGTTATGTTCTGCAGCTTCTCTATCGAGCGCCTCTGGCCGCCTGGGCCGCCTCGACGGTGTCGATCCTGGCGGCATTGTCCAACAACGCTCTTTCTTCGAAAGGGCCGGATTTGATGCTGCTGTTCGTTTTGATTATGGCCTATCGGAAGCCGGTGCTGCGCTCGCAGTCTACGCAATAACACTCAGCCGCAGCTATCGATCACCTCTATTCCGCCAGCCCGATTGAGCGTGTGGATGCCTTTGCGGTTCCAGGCCGGGCCGGGCAGGATTGGGCGGGGCGGGGAGAAGCTGACAGCGCCATGGTCGAGCCGCTCCAACTGCATCAGGCCGAGCCCGCCGCCATAGGTCTGCGAGCCATCCTGCACGGGCAGCAACACCTCGTCACCCTGCCGGATGAAGGCGCCGCCGGGCCTGGCGGCGGAATGATCGATGGCGAGGGGATTCAGCGCATGGGGGGCCCACGGTCCGCGCAGGGCGGGCGCGGAATAGGCCACCATCGTATCCGAAGCGCTGCCATAGCCGAAGCGCTGTGTGCCGATGAGCCAGAATGTGCCGTCCATCTCGAAGAGGGTCGCGTCGTTGATTTCGATATCGCTGATAAGAACGGTGTCACGCACCCAGCGGTGGGGAAATTGCGCGGCGCGATAGAGAACGAGCTCCCGTGCCGCCGCGCTTTCGGGAATCATGTAGATTTCGCCGTCCTTCGCGAAGACTTGCGGATAGGACAGATGGTGCGGCTCCTCCAGCACCGGCTGCGGCGTTTCGAATGTGCCGTCGTCGCGCAGTTCTGAGGCTGAGATGATCCCGCGGCCTCTCGCGTAGGGAAACTCCTCCACGAGGAGATAGACGCGGCCATCCTTTTCGAAAAGGAAGGGATCGGCATAGAACCGCTGGCCGTCATCCGGCAGGACCGTGAATTCCGGTCCGTCCAGTTTTCCGGTTTCGGCGATGCCGGGCCCGTCGATCCGGCGATAGGCCACCTGCCAATAAAAGGGGCGGCGTTTGAGTTTTTCGGCGGCGCGTTCCGCAATGCCTCTTGCCAGAAAACGCGGGTAGCTCAATGCGAACGCATGCTTGCTGATGCCAGAACCGCCGCCGCCGTCAGAAGTTGCCGGGATCAACCCGAGCACTTCGGATGACGTGCGGTGTATTGCGACGGCCTGCATGATGAGGGAAACGGCCCCCGCCAGAAGATTATCGGCTGCGCGTGTCAGCCACAGCCGATCCTGGATCATCGGGCGGCCGCGCGCCACCACCGTGCCGCTGATGGCGACGGCAAGCTCAGCCCTGCCGCCGTTGGCGACCATGGCGGCGAGGCCCGCCGGGAAGGTCTTCTGGCCGCAGAATCTGAGGGTCATCACCGGCTTGTCCTGGCTTGCGGAGCCGGATGTGAGGTCGATGACGAGATCGGCCTGGCCGTCGCCGTCAACAGGCAAAGGCGCGCATAGGCTTGCGAGCGAAGCGCCGAAGCGCCGGGCTTCCAGCGCCAGCACGGTGCGCAGCCCGACCGGCTCCGGTGTAGCTGCGGCCCCGTGCCGGACAGACACGGCATGCCCTGCCGCAACGAGCCGCGCCACGAGCTCGTTCTGCCACAGGCGGCAACCCGCAACCGGCAATAACACGCAAATCCGGGTCACGAGGAAACTTCGCCGTCCCGCCGTGCCGAACTGCGTGAGGTTCTGGTTATGCGCCGGCTCCAGAATTCTTTCGCCAGCAGCCCGACATAGGCGGTGTTGGTGTCGTAGTATCGCCGCCACAGCCGCCTCGGCTCCTGGGCGACCCGGAACAGCCACTCCATCCCTGCCGCCTGGACGATTTTGGGCGCGCGGGCGACCTTGCCGCCATAGACGTCGAAGGCGCCGCCGACGCCCATGATGAAATTCGCCTTGAGTTCGGCGCGGTAGCGCTTGATGAACCGCTCCTTGCGCGGCGTCGGCATTGCCACCAGCATGCAATCGGCGCCCGCGGCGTTGATGTCGGCGACGATGGCCGCTTCGTCTTCCGGCTTGAAATAGCCGTTGCGCGCGCCCGCCACCACGAGCCTGGGATGATCCCGGCCAAGACGGGCGATGACCAGGTCGAGAACGCTCTGCTCCGCGCCGAGCAGATAGGGCTTGTAGCCGCGCCGCTCGCACAATTCGAACAGGTGGAACATGATGTCGACGCCGGTCACGCGCTCCGGCAGGTCCACGCCGCACAGGCGCGCGCCCCACAGCACGCCCTTGCCGTCGACATTCACGATATCCGCCGAGGAGACATCCTCATAAAGCTCGGCATTCTTGCGCATGTTGACGAGCTTGGCGACGTTGACGACGACGTGATGCAGCGGGCGCTTCGAGGCCATTGCCTCGTCGGCGAGCGCCATCGTCTCCTCCATGCTGAGGGCATGGATCGGTGTGGACAGGAAATCGCGCCGGCGCGCCGCCAGCATAGGATGTTGATCCCAGGCGGTATCAGGCGTGCTCATGCAACCTTATCCATGGTTCGATCCGCATGCTTGCGGCCCTCGATGCGGGCGTCGGGCTTGCGCGCCTTGCGCCATGTCCACAGGCCGCGCGTGTCGATCAGTTTCTTGTCCTTCAGCGCTTCCGGATCGATCAGGCTGAACTGCCGGTGATCGACGAGCAGCACGACGATGTCGGCCTGATCGATGGCCGATAGCGCGTCGGTGAACTCGATGCCCTTGCCCTCGAGCTGGCGCGGCAGGGCGCGCGCGTTCGGCTCGGCGGCGATGAGCTTCAGGTTTGGAATCTCCGACAGAAGCTCGACCACCTCGACAGCAGGGCTCTCGCGCATGTCGTCGATATTGGGCTTGAAGCTGAGGCCGAGGCAGGCAATTGTCTGTTTACGGGATGGATCCAGCAGCATCTTGATGTCGCGCACGACGGTGTGCGGACGGCCCGAATTGATGCGCCGGGCGGAGGCGATCAGCGGCGTGTCGTCGGGCGCGGAATCGATGATGAAATAGGGGTCGATCGCGATGCAATGGCCGCCGACGCCAGGGCTCGGCTGCAGGATGTTGACGCGCGGATGCTTGTTGGCGAGGTCGATCACCTCCCAGACATTGAGCGACAGATGCTGGCAGACGGCGGCGATCTCATTGGCGAAGGCGATGTTCACGTCGCGGAAGGCGTTTTCGGTGAGCTTCACCAGTTCGGCGCTCTCCGGGCTGGTGAGGAACAGATCGCCCTGAACGAAGGTGGAGTAAAGGGCTGCGGTTCGCTGCGATGATTTGCGCGACAGGCCGCCGATGGAGCGGTCATTGTTGACGAGCTCGGTCAGCACCTTGCCGGGCAAAACCCGCTCGGGCGAATAGGCGACGAGGATGTCGGCGTCCTCGCCATGGGTGATCGGGAATTTGAGGTCGGGGCGCAGCTCGGCCATCAGTTCGGTGATGGTGCGCGTCGTGCCCACGGGAGAGGTGGATTCCAGCACCACGAGATCGCCCGGCTTCAGCACCGGGGCGACGCTTCTTGCCGCCGCGTGGACATAGGTGACGTCGGGCCTGTGGTCTTCGGTCATCGGCGTCGGCACGGCGATGATGAAGGCATCGGCGGTCTGCGGCGTGGTGAAGGCCTTGAGCTTGCCATTGGCGACGACCTTTTGGATCAGGCCGTCCAGATCGGGCTCGACGATGTGAATCTCGCCGCGGTTGACCTTCTCGACAACCGTTTCGTTGATGTCGACGCCGGCGACATCGAGCCCGTGACCGGCAAGGATGGCGCAGGTCGGCAGGCCGATATATCCCATGCCGACGACACATACTTTGCTGATTTCAGCCATGTAACAATTCCTCGATGATGCGGCGGCTCGCCTGGCCGTCTCCATAGGGGTTAACCCGCGTCGCCGTGCTGAGATACGCTGCGCGATCATCGAGCAGATGGCTGGCGGCGGCGGTGATTTTTGCGGTGTCGGTACCGACCAGACGCGTGGTGCCCGCCTCGACACCTTCAGGCCGTTCCGTGTTCTCACGCATGACCAGAACCGGCTTGCCCAGCGAAGGCGCCTCTTCCTGTACGCCGCCACTGTCGGTCAGCACAAGATAGCTCTGTTTCAGCAGAAAGAGAAAAGGCAGATATTCCTGCGGGTCGATCAAATGGATGTTCGCGGTGTCGCCCAGCTCGGCGCGGACCACCGAGCGCACATTGGGATTGGGATGCACGGGGTAGACGATCTGCACATCCGGGCGCGCCGCCAGCGCCTTCAGCGCGGCGCAGATGCGATGAATGCCGCCGTCGAAATTCTCGCGCCGGTGGGCGGTCGTCAGGATCATTTTCTTTGCGGGATCGAGGAAGGGGAAGCGGCCGGCCAGATCGGCGCGCAAAGCGGCGTTCGCGTCGATCTCGGCGGAGAAGTGCAGGAGCGTATCGATCACCGTATTGCCGGTGACGAAGATTTTCTCCGCCGGGACATTCTCCTTCAGAAGATTGGCGCGCGCCTGCTCGGTCGGCGCGAAATGCCAGGCGGCGACATTGCCGGCAATCTTCCGGTTGAGCTCCTCCGGGAAGGGCGAGTTGATGTCATGGCTGCGCAGGCCCGCCTCGACATGGGCGACCGGGATGCGCTTGTAAAAGGCCGCGAGCGCGGCGGCCATGGCCGTCGTCGTGTCGCCTTGAACGATCACCACATCGGGCCGCGCGCGCTCAAGCACGTCGGCCATGCCCTGGAGCACACGCACGGTGACGTCGAAGAGGGTCTGGTTCGGCTGCATGATGTCGAGGTCGTAGCTGACAGGCAGGCCGGTCAGCTCGATCACCTGGTCCACCATCTCGCGATGCTGGGCGGTGACGCAGATTTCGACGGCGCAGTCGCCCCTCGCCAGCGCGGCCTTTGCGATGGGGAAGCATTTGAGCGCTTCCGGCCGGGTGCCGAACACGATGAGAAGCCGACGGGGAGAATTTCTATTGGATGAAGCGTTCATTGCGGCCTGGACAGGATTTTCATGAGCGGCAACCTATAATGGGTCACTTTAGGAAAGTTGAACGTTCGTCCCGCCTACACTTCATTTTTTGGGGGCGGGAGGAAAATTCCAAACATACTTAACGGGAAATTGCGGCCCCGCCGGGACGGCAGATTCTCAATCAAATGAGAGATCGAGCCGCTGGTCGACGAAAGCCCGTTTGCCGCCCCGGCCGCTGGCGAGCCGTTCGACCCGTTCCAGCCGGAAACTGACCTGGCCTTCGCAGAGATTGGCGAGACGGTCCACCACCCTGCGGGCGCATGCTTCGTCCCCGTCAGGCGTCAACACATAGCGGAAACGCACTTCGCCCGGTGTGTCCTGATAGAACTGGAACTCCCTGACATCGCCGTAGTGCTCCGGATCTTCCGATGTCAGGGCCATGATGACGATCCGGCCGCCGTCCCGCGCGATCAGGATGCCGGGCTTGCGGCGCGGCGCGATGGCTTCCACCTTCAATCGCTGGCCGTTGGCGGGGCTGGGAAGTTCCACCAGCCGGGCGAAATCCTTGGTATCGTAGCGGATGAAGGGCATGCCGGTGGAAAGGAAGCCCGTGCCGATGATGCGGCCTTCGCGTCCGGGCTCGGTGACCGGGTTGCCCTCGGCATCGATGAGCTCGGCCAGTCCGTAGAGCGGATTGAATTCGTAGACGTCCGGCTGCCCGGCCACTTCATTGGCAAACAGCACCTTTTCGCTCATGCCGTAGAAGCAGGAGACCGGCACATCCCCGAAAATTTCCCGATAGATTTGCCGCTGGTGTGCGTAGACCGGCTCGGAGATGAGCAGGATACCCTTCAGCGGAAGTTTCGGTCTGCGCCCTAGGTGCCGAAGATTGCGGCAGAGGATTTCGATGGCCGAGGGGTAGCCGTAGAGATAGCGGATGCGGCGCTTGTCGATGAGATCGAGATAGAGCTCCGTATTTTCGTGCGTCAACGGAAAGGTCGCGAGGCGCAATTCGCGAAGCGCCGGGTCCCATCCATGGATATCGCCCGCCCTGACGCCGACATCCACCCCGCGCATCGTCGCCCTGCGTTCGTCCTCAGAATAGCCTGTCCGGGACCAGACATCATAGACGAAGGCCATCTCGCGGGTGCTGCGGTCCTTGTCGAGATAGAAGGCAAAGGGCTTTTCGCCATTGGAGCCGCTGGTTTCCGCGCGATCCAGCGTCTGTTTGGGCGCCGCCAGGGCGGCATCGCCGGCCGCGCCGAGGTCTTCTTTGGTGAGGATCGGCAGGCGGCGGATATCTTCAGGCATGATGCGAGCCGCGTCGAATTTATTGTCGAAGGCCCGGTCGATGAGGTCGCGGTAGAAGGGGCTGCCGTCATGCGCTTTGGCCAGCAGATTGCGAAGCGCATCCAGATGCCGTGCGGCGGCGAAATCCGGGTCGGTCGCGGCGCGCGCGACGATCTGGCGCCATTGCCAATAGGTTCGGCCATATTTCAGCCGCGTCGGCACGAAGGCGATGGCATATCCCAGCGTAGCGCGCACGACATGCGGGCTGTGCGCATAGGCGCCGCGTGCGATGTCCATCAACCGTCCGGATTTATAGGTCATTTTTACTCTCACAAATGTCACGGCATATAGAAGCGCCGCGCGCTTCTATATGCCGTTTATGGAGAAACCATTTTCACCGGTCATTGTGGGCAATGTACGGAGACCGCCTGATATGCGCTCGCAGCACAGCGAAGCCGCCAATATTGGGTTCACTTAATATTTCTTTTACCCAAGAAATTTGTCCCTATTAATTCGTCGTTTCCATAGATGGTTAAAAAATCATATGCTACGTTGCACTGCAACATAATAGCACATTCTGCCGTTCACGAAGCTTAACCGCAGCAAACCTTTCGTCCTGAAGGGGTGGGTTGCCGTTGCCATATGGGGGCATGCATCAATGAATATTATGGTGACGGGAAATATGGGATATGTCGGCCCTGTTCTCATTTCCCATATCCGTCAAGTTCTTGGGCATTCGACTGTTATCGGTGTCGATAGCGGCCTGTTTGCTCATTGCATCACGCAGGAAAACCTTCCGGAACATGCGGTCGACATCCAGATATTCCGCGATGTGCGCGATCTCGATCTTGCCTTGTTTCGGGGTGTGGATGCGGTCGTGCATCTTGCCGCGATCTCCAACGACCCGATGGGCTTGCGCTTCGAGGCGGTGACGGAGGAAATCAACCGGAAGGCGACCCTCCGCGTTGCGGAGCTGGCCGCCGAGGCCGGTGTCAGGAGTTTCGTTTTCGCTTCCAGCTGCTCCATGTATGGCTATGCCGAGGGCGGCGCGCGCTGCGAAGGCGATCCGCTCAACCCGCTGACCGCCTATGCCCGGTCGAAGGTCGGGGCGGAAATCGGTCTGAAGGAGATCGCCGCGAAAAGCGGGATGACCGTGACCGCGCTGCGCTTTGCCACCGCCTGCGGCTTTTCCGGACGTCTCCGGCTCGACCTCGTTCTCAATGATTTCGTCGCGTCGGCGCTGGCGACGGGCCGTATCTCCGTCCTAAGCGACGGAACGCCCTGGCGCCCGCTCATCCATGTGAAGGACATGGCGCGCGCCATCGAATGGGCGATTTCGCGGACGGCGGACGGCGAAGATAGATTCCTTGCCGTCAATGCCGGGTGCGATGAATGGAATTACCAGGTGCGGGAGCTGGCGGAAGCGGTGCGCGCGGCCATTCCGGGCACCGAGATCGACATCAACGAAAATGCGCAGCCGGACAAGCGGTCCTATCGCGTGAGCTTCGCGGCGTTCCGGGCGCTTGCGCCTGACCATCAGCCTCTGATCCAGCTCACTGAAGCGATCGAGGACATCAGGGACGGCCTCCAATCGATCGGGTTCAACGACCCCAGATATCGTCAATCACATTTCGTCCGGTTCAATGTGCTGGGGGCGGCACTGGAACAGGGACGGCTCCGGCCCGATTTGCGTTGGGCCAATCTCCCTGCGGCCAGGTCCGTTCGTGTGCCGGTTTCCGAGCCGGCGCAGACGGCAAGCGCCGCGTAATTCATCTTAGAGCGCGATGCGATTAAGCCTGTGCGGGCATCACGCTCTAACTCTTTGTTTTTGCGCATGATCTACCCGAAAAGTCTGCAACTTTTGCTTCGCTGACCTTCGGTTCGGAATCATGCTTTAGCAGTTCCGCGGTTGGGCGCGCGGAAATCGGTATGCCCGCCAGCTTGGGTGGCGGCATATGTGAGCGTTCGGCATTGGCCGTGAGACTTCCTCGGAGCCATCAGCCGGACACATCGCGGGGACTGCAGGAATGATATTTCGTGAAACGGAACTGCCGGGCGCAAAGCTCATCGATCTCGACCGGAAGGGCGATGAACGCGGCTTCTTCGCGCGGCTTTTTTGCCAGAAGGAATTCGGCGCCGAGGGGCTGGAAACCGGCTTCGTGCAGGTCAATACATCGCTGAGCGCCAGGGCAGGCACGCTGCGCGGCATGCACTACCAGCTGATGCCTTCGGCGGAGGTGAAAATAGTGCGCTGCATCCGCGGCGCGCTGTGGGATTGCATCGTCGATCTTCGCCCGCATTCTCCCACATTAGGCAAATGGTTCGGCGCGACACTCTCCGCCGAAAACCGGACGATGATGTATGTGCCGCGCGGTTTTGCCCACGGTTTCATCACGCTGACCGACGACACCGAGGCCTTCTATCTCGTCAGCGCCTTCTACGCGCCCGAACAGGAGCGAGGCCTCAGGTGGGACGATCCATTCATTGCGATCGAATGGCCGCGTGAACCCATCGAGATATCGGTCAAGGACCGGGAATGGCCCTTTTTCGATCCGGCCTATCACGGGGTCGAGGGCTTCCGTTTCCTCGCGCCTGGCCTGTCCGCTTCGAACGATTCGCCAGTTCAGGGAGTTGACGCATGATCATTGTAGACACTGCCATCAAGGCCCGGCTCAGGACCGGGCGTCCCGTCATCGTCGGCATGTATGGCGCCGGCTTCATGGGCCGGGGCATGCTCATCAATGTCGAGCGGCACATGAAGGTGCTGCATGTGGCTGCCATCTGCAACCGCAATGTGGAGCGGGCGATCCGGGCCTTCATGGATGCGGGCGTGGCGCGCGGCGAGATCGTCGAGGTGACGAGCGAGACGGCGATGGCCCATGCGCTTGCCGCCGGAAAGCGGGCGGTGACGAGCGATCCGTCGCTCATCGCGCGCTCTTCGGCGATCGATATCGTGGTGGAGACGACCGGCCATGTGGAATATGGCGCGCGCGTCACGATGGACTGTATCGAGAACGGCAAGGATATCGTCTCGCTCAATGTCGAGCTCGATGCCACCGTCGGGCCGCTCTTACGCCGGAAGGCGGAGGCTGCGGGGGTGATCTTCTCCGGCGCCGATGGCGATCAGCCGGGCGTGACGATGAACCTCGTGCGCCATGTCGAGGCGATGGGGCTCAGGCCCCTCGTCTGCGGCAATATCAAGGGCTTGCAGGACCGCTACCGCAACCCCACCACGCAGGAGGCCTATGCCCGGCAGTGGAACCAGACGCCCAGCATGGTCGCAAGCTTCGCCGATGGCACCAAGATGACTGCCGAGCAGGCCATCGTCGCCAATGCGCTGGGACTGAAGGTATCGCGGCGCGGCATGATCGGGCGAGACTATGACGGCCATGTCGACGATCTCATCGATTTCTACGATATCGATGAGCTACGGTCGCTCGGCGGCATCGTCGACTATGTCGTCGGCGCGCGGCCAAGCCCGGGCATTTATGTGCTCGCCGAAGCGTGCGACGACAACCAGGCCTTCTTCCTCAATCTGGGCAAGCTCGGCAAGGGACCGCTCTACAGTTTTTACACCGCCTGGCACCTGACGGTGCTCGAGTTCGGCATATCGGTCGCCCGCGTGGCGCTCTGCCGCGACGTGGTGATCGGCAACAGCAATGCGCCCTCGGTGGATGTGGTGGCAGCCGCGAAAAGACCGCTGAAAGCGGGCGAAACCATCGACGGCATCGGCGGCTACATGACCTATGGCGTGGCCGAGAATTACGAGGTGTCGCGGGCGGAAAAGCTGCTGCCGATGGGCCTTGCCGAAGGCTGCCGGCTGAAGCGCGACGTGCCCATCGACCAGGCGCTCACCTATGACGATGTGGAGACGCCTTCCGCCAGCCGCGCCCATGCGTTGCGGCGCGAGCAGGACGCGCTGTTTCCCATCGAAGCCCGTGACGAAGCATTGGAATATGAAAGGACGGGAGCCCTATGAAAGTTGTCATTTTCGCAGGGGGCTATGGCAGCAGGCTTACGGAGGAAACCACCCTTCGGCCAAAGCCCATGGTGGAGATCGGCGGACGCCCCATCATCTGGCATATCATGAAGATCTATTCCCATTTCGGGTTCACCGAGTTCATTGTGCTTGCCGGATACAAGGCGGATTTCATCAAGTCGTATTTCCTGAACTACGCCATGATCAACAGCGACTTCACCGCCGACCTCGCCACGGGGGAAATCGTCTGGACGCGCCGCTATTCGGAGAACTGGAAGATCACCGTTCTCGATACCGGCCTCGATACGATGACGGGCGGGCGGCTCAAGCGGGCGCGGCAGATCATCGGCAACCAACGCTTCCTCCTGACCTATGGCGACGGCGTGTCCGATATCGACATACCCGAAGCGATCAGGGCGCATGAGGAGGGCGGCAACTGGATCACGCTGACGGCCGTCACCCAGCCGGGCCGCTATGGCGCGCTCGGCTTATCGGAAGATGCCTCGAAGGTGCGCGCCTTCCGCGAGAAGGCGGCGGGCGATGGCGGTCTCATCAATGGCGGGTTCTTCGTCGTGGAGCCTGAAGTCTTCGACCTCATCGACGGCGACCAGACCGTCTGGGAGGAGGAGCCGATGGAACGGGTGATCGAGCGCCGCAAGCTCGGCGCCTATTGGCACCGGGGCTATTGGCAGAGCATGGACTCGCTGCGTGACAAGATGGTGCTCGAGAAGGAATGGGCCAGCGGCCGGGCGCCGTGGAAGCTTTGGACGGAAGCGGCTTAAATAATGAAGGGGGCTAAGATGGATGCAGGCAATGACAATTTAATGGATATATGGATCGATCTTCCGTTCGATCTCTTACAGACGTTGCGGCTGGCGCATGCGATCGGCGAGGCTGGCTTCCGGATATGCATCGAGCCGCAGGACGAGAAGAAGCTTGTGCTTTTGAAACGGATTTTCGGCCTCGACTACAAGGTCGGAACGGCGGGCGCGGGCAAAGTCTCCGGCCTTTATCTCGATCATATGACGCCGGTCAGCCGGATCGGCGCGATAGAGCGGCCATTGATCATGCCCCACGCCATTTTCGACCATTGCCGGGCGCGGTGGCGGCAAGCGCGGGGCACGGATGTATCCTTCGCCGGGCTTCTGACGGAAAGCCGCCGCGCCGCGATCAATGACTGGCTTCGCCTGTCGCATCTCGAACAGCTCGCCGTCGTTCCGAAGAAGCCGGCATTCATCGGCCAGCTGGCGCGCAAGATCGCTCGAAAGGCGGGCATTTCGATTGCGGACTATGTCGGCACCGAAAACGTCAAGATTTATATGTCCGACCAGGGCCGGGTCTTCCCGCGCAAATCCTGGAACGAGGCCTATTACGATCTGCTCCTCGATTCCAAATTCGTGCTTTGCCCGAGCGGCGATTTCAAGAGCAACGGTGTCGTCTGGACCTACCGGTTCTTCGAAGCGGCGATTTGCGGCGCCATTCCCGTCATCGAAGAGCCCTGTGCGGCCTATGAGGGCTATCATTACCGGCTGATGAGCGCGCCGCTCGACTCGCTGCAATGGTCGCGCGAGGAGGCGGAACACAATTTCGAGCTGGCGCGGCAGAGGCTGACGATCGACCGTGAGATATTGAAGGCCGAAATCCTTCGCCTGCTGCCGATGCCTGATGTCGTGGCCGATACGGTGCGCAAGGACTATGTCAACGGGATCTACGCGACGTGAGACGGTTGATCAGGCTTGACGCCGCCGCAGGGCCAGAAGCGAGGAAATTGCCGAGCGCTGGGTGGCGAGGAGGAGGGCGAGATAGATCGCTCCGCCCGCCGCCGCCCCGGCAAGAAGCAGGAGGAGATCGCTGGCGATGTGCGGTCTCATATAGCTGAGGAGGATGCGGACGAGCGCGGCCATGAGGATGGCGCTTCCCAGGGGCAGGACGACGCAGTGGATGGCCGCGCGGGCCGGAATTTTTGCGACATTGAATACCACGCCGGCATAGCCGATCATGATGAAGACATTGGCGATGCACAGCGCCAGACAGACGCCGGTGAGCCCTGCCAGCATCGCGCCGATCCATGATCCGACGACGATGATGGTGGCGCGGGCAAGGGCGAACCACCAGAGGACGCCGGCGTGACCGGTGGCTTTCAGAAAGGGAATGAAGCTGCCGCAAGGCGTCATGATGCCCTTGGCGACGGCAAGCAGGCCCAGCACCGGCCAGGCGAAAATCCACTGCGGGCCGAAGACGATGCTCATGGCGGGCTCTGCCACCGCCCAGAAGCCGAACAGCATGGGCGCGAGGAGCACGCTCGTCATCTGCGTGCTGCGCTGAAGCGCGTGGCTTCGGCGCTCCGGCTCATGCGCCATGGTCGAGAAGGCGGGGAAGAGCACGCCCATCAGCCCCGACAGCACGATCTGGTTGGGAAGATCAGAGAGGCGGTTGGCGACGCTGTAGGCCCCGGCATCGGAAAGGCCGAGCGCCCTGGTGATGACGACAAGCGGCGACTGGAATGAGATGAAATTGGCGAAATCCGCCCCCGCAATGCGGCTGCCATAGCCAAAGAGCGCGCGGAGCTTGAGGAGAGAGAAGCGGAGGCGCGGGCGGTAGCGGCTGGCGACCATCAGCCCGATCAAGCGCACGACGGCGCTGACGAATTGCTGGAGGATGAGCGCCCAGACGCCGAAACCGGCGATGGCGGTGGCAATGGCGGCGATTGCGCCCAGCGTTTCCGACGTCACGTTCCAGAAGGCGTCCCTGGCGAAGGCCATGCGGCGGGAGAGGAGGGCGGAGGCGACATCCGCGCCGAGATATATGGGGAAAAGGAAGGCGAATATCTGCAGCAGCCATGCGGCTTCCGGCGCGCCGAGAAGCCCGGCGACGAAGGCGGCGTTGAAATAAAGAAGGAGGCCGAGCGTGCTGGCAACGGCCAGATTGGTCCAGAACACGGTGTCGTGCGCTTCCGCATCCTCCTTTTCCGCCTGAACGAGGCCGGAGGCGAGGCCCGCGCCGCCGATGAGGAGAAGGAAGGAGATGACGACCATGCCTGACGCGACGATGCCGAATTCCGCAGGTGTCAGGAGATGGGCGAGGATCGGCACGCTGATGAATTTCAGCGAGAAGACGACCACTTTCGACAGGATGCTCCAGCCGACATTCCTCACGATCCTGCCGCCGGTCCTGCTCGCGTCCATCCAGGTCTCCCGTTTGTCGCCCGCCGATGGGAATCTTATGAGCCAGGCGGGAAATCGTAAAGCAGGAATTTGTGCGATGCAGCAATTCCATGCTTGGACGCTGACATCGAATAGAGCATACTCATGAAACGGGGAGCACAGCGAAAGAGGTGCCGATGAAGTCCGGGACAGCAATTGCCGTCGTCATTCCGTTTTACCAGCGTGAAAAGGGGATTCTGGCGCGGGCGCTGCGCTCCGTCTTTGCGCAGGATATTCCCGAGGATGTCAGCCTGAAGGTGGTGATCGTGGACGATGCCTCGCCGGTTTCGCCCGCCGAGGACATCGCGAGCGTCACCTTCGATCCCAGGCATAAGATCGAACTCATCAGCCAGCCCAATGGCGGTCCGGGCGCGGCGCGCAACCGGGGGCTTTCAACGCTCGATCCTGAGGAGACGCCGTTCGTCGCCTTTCTCGATTCGGACGATGAATGGAAGCCGAACCATCTGCGCAAGGCGCTCGCGACGCTTTCCGCCTCGCCGGATCATGACTTTTACTTCTGCGACCACACGCGCTTCAACACGCCGAGAAGCTGGTTCGAAGAAAGCGAGATTTTCGGCAAATGGGCGCGAGGGGAGATCAGCCCCGCGCCGGCGCCCGTACCGGGACTCGAGAACATTTACCGGATGCCGCAGCGCCTCGCCTTCAGCGCCTTCCTCGCCGAATATCTGAGCCAGACCTCGACGGTCGTTTATCGCTTTGCCAAGTTCCCGGAAGCGCGCTTCGACACGGATCTGCGGAGCGCGGGCGAGGATCACATGCTATGGATCACGCTCGCGTCGAAGGCGGAGACGGTGGTGTTTTCGACCGAGCGCAACGTCATATGCGGGGAGGGGGTCAATATCTATTTCTCCGCCTTCGACTGGAACCTGCCGCAGACGACGGACCGCTATGGCTACCTCGTCGTGTTTCTCACCAAGCTCAGGCGCAATTTCCAGATGGAAGAGCCTGACCGTCGGATGATCGACACGCGCCTTGGCAAGTTTAGCAAGGTCTATGCCTATCTTCTCGCCCGCGGTCTTGCGAAGGGCAGGACGCCGAATGGTGCGCTGCTGTCGCAATTGCTGAAGCTCGATCCGGCGCGGGTGCTGGGCCTGCCGGTTGCGCTGGTCCTGATGCTCAAGGACAAACGCAGCGGCAATTGGGACTGGTAAGGTTCTGTCGAGAGGTTACGCGACCTTCGTCCGTGCCGGGCGGGCGGTGAGGCCGCGCAGGATCTGGCCGACCGGGCGCTCGAACAGATAATAGGACAGCATCGCCACGGCGATCGATGCGGCAAGCGCGATGAGGACGCCGGACGCGCCCTCATGTCCGACGAATTTGCGCACGATGCTGAGCACGATGCCGTGGGTCAGGTAGAGCGAGTAGGAGGCATCGCCGAGCTTCTCCAGAGGGCGCAGCGCCCTCGCCGGAAATGCACCGGCACGCTCCACGGCCAGAAAGCCCGCGACGATGGCGGCGGCGGGCAGCCCCCAATAGATGACGCGCCATTCCGGCGTGTCGCTGGCAAGCCCCCATGACAAAAGGCTGACCACCCCGGCGATAGCCAGTGCCGCGCCGAGGAGCGCGTTCTTGAAGACCATTGCGCGCGACAGGAGAAGGCCGATGGCGAATTCCAGCAGAAGCTGGTCGGTATAGAAGCGCGGTATGGTCGCGTCGGGCCGCAAGAGCAATCCGGCAGCTGCGAGCGCGGCAATGGCCAGCACCGGCACGAGGATGGGCAAACGCAGCCAGAGGCCGAGGGCGAAGAGAACGTAGAAAAACATCTCATAGTTCAGCGTCCAGCCGACGACCACGAGAGGCCAGATTTTCCCTTGTAGGTCCTCGAACGGGATGAAGAACAGGGAGGTGACGAGCCGGGGCAGGTCGAAGGTGAAATTGGCGAACAGTCCCGGCACCAGCGAGGCCGCGCACATGGCCAAGGTGACGGCCCAATAGAGCGGCACGATGCGGATGATGCGCTTGCGCATGAAGCTGCCCGGACTGTCGGAGAGGCCGACCGTGCCCATGATGAAGCCGGAGATGACGAAGAAGAGATCGACGCCCGCCGCGCCGAGCGTCCATGATGCCGGGGATAGATGGAAGAATACCACGGCAAGGGCCGCAATGGCGCGCAGCACCTGTATCGATTGCAATTGCCTGGTCATGCGGTCCCCTCCGCGCTCGGCAGCTGGGCACCGCGCCGCCTGGCTGCCATGGCCGGCTCGCGCTGCGGTATCGCCAGAAGACCGGCTGAATAGTAGAACAGGAATGCGCCGATGTGATAGGGCGTCAGGAAGTCGATCTCGAAGAAGGAACGGATCAGCAGCAATACAGCGATGCCGAACATCAGCTGCGCCTGCGGCGCATGGTTTTCGGTGAGAATCCGCCGGAGCGAGCCGATGAGAAGACGGGCCAGCACGAAGGCGATCAGCAGCAGGCCGGCGAGGCCCAGCTCCACCATCACTTCGATATAGGTGTTGTGGAAATGAAAGCCGCTGCGGCTGGCGATATAGAACTCGTCCCACAGGCGCTCCGCCTCGGAAAAGCCCTGCACCCAATAGGCATAATAGCCGACGCCGATAAGCGGCGCCTCGTGGGCGGCGCGTATGCCCTGATCCCAAAGATAGGTTCGCCCGGTCAGGGTCGTATCCTTGCCGAATGCGCCGAGGATCGCCTCCATCGCGCCCGCATTCAGCCCGACGATCGCGACGGCGACGGCGATGATGAGCCCGACGACGAAAAACGTGCGCCGGTTGCGCGGCGAGAATTTGAGGACGAGGCTGACGGCGATGACGGTGAGAAGGGTGGCCGATGTGGCGATGACCGACGTGGCGGAACTCGACGCCAGCAGCGAATAGGCGGACAGCGCGCCGAGCGGAATCGCGGCCACCCGCCACCGGCGGCTGGTGTTGAGCACGAAAAAGCTGGCGAAGACGAAATAAAGGCCGAGGGAGGCGAAGAAACCGAGCTGATTCTTGGAGGAAAATGCGCCGATGAAGCTGTAGGAGCCGTCGAGCGGGTCATAATGATATTGGCCGAAGGCCAGCGAATAAAGAAGCACGATACCGACACCGAGGCTGACGCCGCGCGTCAATGTGGCGGCATCGATGATGCGCGATGCGATGAGCGCGCAGATAACTGTTGTCGTGTACTGAATGCCGGCGCGCAGCGTCACCGCTGGGGCCGCCGACCACATGAAGGAGATGCAGGCGAAGAGCGCGAAGGCCAATATCCACCAGAACCGCGCATAATTGCCGATTACATGGCGGTAATCGACGAGGACGAGCGGCAGCCACAGGGCATAGAAGAGGAGGATGGAGATCTGCCCCAGCCGCGCCGAATAGGCGAAGATGAACACCGAAACGGCAATGGCGAAGGTGCCGTAGAGAGCGTTTTCACCTGGGCGGATGAGGGTGGATCTGGGGATTTTCATCGACCATTCCGCTCTTTTATCGGCCAGAGCGGTTCCTGTTTTAACGGAAGTTCTTGGAACCGTTTGCGCCGTTGTAGTGATGGATCAGTCGAGGCATGGATTCCTGTGACAAGCACAGGAATGACGGAAGTGGGGATGGAAGCGCTCCAATGAAAGCCGTTGTGCGTGCTGTGAGGTTGAAGATTATCAGCGGCATCAAAGCAATCCGTCATTCCTGTGCTTGTCACAGGAATCCATGCCTCAACACTACTCCTCGCCGCTATGTTGGAAACAGTGCCCATTGCTTGTGCCCGGCGATCAAGCCGCTCTAGAGTAAATTGTGTTTTGACGGAATCGCGAGGCAACCCCCCTCTGCCCTGCCGGGCATCTCCCCTACAAGGGGGGAGATTGGCTGACGCGACGCTCCGAGC
Organism: Brucella sp. IR073; assembly: GCF_049065735.1. Classification (NCBI taxonomy): domain Bacteria; kingdom Pseudomonadati; phylum Pseudomonadota; class Alphaproteobacteria; order Hyphomicrobiales; family Brucellaceae; genus Brucella; species Brucella sp. IR073. The sequence continues at coordinate 513,380 of NZ_JBAKHD010000003.1, read as the reverse complement.
GCGTTCTGCAACATTTGCGACTGGCGCCAAGCACCGATAAAGGCGTAATCTCCCCCCTTGTGGGGGAGATGCCCGGCAGGGCAGAGGGGGGTTACTGTCCCACCAACGCTTCCATTTAAAAACAAAATGCTCTAGAGCGCTGTTCGTTCTGATAGAATCAGAACGGCGCTTTAATCTTTTGTTTTTGCCGCGTGATCTTATCCGAAAAGTTGGCACCTTTTCGGGATCATGCTCGTGTGTCTCAGTGCTTGGGAATCTCCCTCTACGACCGCTCATTCGACACCGCGACCTTGATCACATCCCCCGGCAGGAGCGGGGTGCTCTCCTCCGCCGGAAGCTCCTTCGTTTCGCCGCTGCCGCTGCTCCTGACGATGCTGTATTTCAGCGCCGGGGCGTCGCCGTTACCGGCGGCAAGCGCACCTGCGGCGGGGGCGTTTACCAGCGCTTCCGTCATCAGATTGCGGTACATGCCGAGCTTCAATTCCGCCTCATCGAGCGCGGCCTCGGTGGCCTGCATGTCGGTGGTCAGTTCGGCGCTGCGGCTGTTTTCCAGATCGGCTGCGTCGCGGGTCGCCTTGTTGATTTCCTGCTTGGCGCGCAGGGAATTGGTCTCCATGTCCAGAAGCTTGCTCTGCATGTCGGCAAGCGAGGTTTCGAGCGACATGACGCGCGAATTGACGACCAGGCCGCGGTCATGGAGATTGCCGATGGACGCCAGTTCCTTGCTCAAGAGATCCTTTTGCCTGTTCTGAACCACCATTTTCTTTTCCAGCGAGGCGATCTCGTTCTGGTAAAGGGTCTTGAGCTCGTCTAGGGCGGCGAGCTGGCGTTGCAGGGCGTCCTTCCGCGAACGCATGATCGCCGTCTCGTCCGCGATCAGCTTCTTCGCTTCCGGACTATCGGCCAGCTCCTTCGGAATCTTGATTTCCTTCGCGTCGGCAAGTTCGGCCTCCAGCCGGGCGCGCCTGGCCAGAAGCCGGTGGCGCTCGGCGACGAGCACATCGTAATTGCCGCGGGCGTTGAGGAAATCGCGCTCGAAGCGCTGGCCGGTCTCGGCGCGGCGCATTCCGCCCGCAAGGCTCACCGCCTTCAGGACCGTCAGTTCGGGATCGTAAGGGTATTTGCCGGGCGTCTGCACCTCGCCCGCGACGAAGACCGGGCGGAATTCGGCGATCTCAACGGACGCTTCGGGGCGGTCGCGCAGGCCGAATTTCTGCTGGAGGCTCTTGGCGATTTCGCCGGCGATCTCGGACGTGGTCTTGCCCGCAGCCTGCAATTCTCCAGTGAAGGGCAGGGAGAGGCCGCCAGATGGGCCGACCGTGAAATTGCCCGTGATTGTCGGCCACTCCCGAAAGGTTCCCTCCGCCGTCTGCCACTCCACGACGCGGATGGAGAGCTTGTCCATAGGGCCGAGCCTATACTCCGCCGCATTTGCGGAAAACGCCATGGGAAGCAAGGCCATGAGGGCGAAAAGAGCACGGGACATGCCCGTCACCTGCGTGAAAGCCACCGCCATCAATAGGATCCGCGCGATGCACACACAGCCGGAATGGTCTTGAGGAGGATGACGATGTCCTTCTGGAACGACCAGTTTTCGACATATTGCCTATCGAAGGCGATGCGGTCGTCATAGGAAACATCGTTGCGGCCGCTGATCTGCCAGACGCCGGTGAGGCCGGGCCGGGACTTGAAATAATAGATCGCGGACGGTCCGTAACGGTCGATCTCCTCCTTGACGACGGGACGCGGGCCGACAAGGCTCATTTCTCCGCGCAGGACGTTCACCAATTGGGGCAATTCATCGAGGCTCAGCTTGCGCAGGACGGCGCCGACACGGGTGACGCGCGGGTCGTTTCTGAGCTTGCGCGTCGCCTGCCATTCGGCCAGGGCGTCCGGGTTGGCGGCAAAATGGGCGGCGAGGACCGCATCTCCATCAGGCACCATGGTGCGGAATTTCAGGCAGTAGAACGGATTTCCGTCTCGCCCGATCCGGCGATGGCCATAAAAGACCGAACCGCCGGAGGAACATTTGACCAGGATCGCCAGCAGGAGGAAAAGCGGGCTCAACAAAAGCAGGCCGGCAGTCGCGCCGATGAGGTCGAAGGAGCGTTTCAGAATGCCTCCCACAGGGAGTTTTTCCGCTTTTTTCGACGGTTGAAGAAAAGGGAAACTGGCCAACTTCGTTGCAGGCTTCATCAGGGCTGCTCCGTCTTAGGGATACGAATGGTCACGCAAAACGATAACACGGAATTTGTGCGATGCAACATACTGTGTTCGCATCAGCTCACATGGAGAAGCATGAATGGAGACGGCGTAATCGGGCATTTTTGTGAATTCGAGCAATAACAATTCTGGCGTGAAACCGGCATAAGCCAGACCTTTCAATAGCTTGGGCATATTCGAGGTTAATGGTCACATATTGTAATTGAGGATAATATTATGTGCATTTGGAATTATTCTATTTAATTCTCTGATACTAAAGGATTAGTCATAAATATTTATCGATAATTACTCCTGAAATCGCAAGTTTTTGGAATCTATATTTATGCTGCCTTGCGGTATAAATTTCGATCTTCTAATGTAAAACCGCAGAAAGACGCCGCTTGAGGTGCGGCGTTTTCTTGCCTTCCGTTCACATTTATTTTCCGCGGCGGATTTGAAGTGCCAGAGCCGGTTTAAAACTATATGTTGCGTCAACCTTCGCGGTTTAATACAATTTCAAAGCCTTCTCATCAAAATGCGGCCTGGGGCCAATGAGAGCGAAGGCGGGTTTCCATGTGCAGGCTTTGCGTGCGCATGGGGGGAGGCGAACAATGCAGTGCGTCGAAAGGCCCCGGCTCGGGTAGAGAATGGGGGCAAAACGAGATGAGGTTTCCAAAGTTTCTGGCCGGCATGCTGGGCGCGTTGATCGCCTTCGGCATCACGACCTATTTCATGTCGAATTCGCTCTGGACGGCCGTGATCGACACGCTGATTTGCGCCGTGATCATCCAGATCGGCTATTTCGGCGCGATCCTGTTCCTGGTGGCGCGGGAGAAGGCGCACAGCGCGAAGGAGCGCAATTCGCGTCCGAGTGACGGGGCGAGTTCGAACGAGCCGTCCCGCCCGTTCAAGACCTCCGCGCCCAAGGCGCCGTAGCGGGTCGCTGGTTTTGGTTTATATTAGCATGATCTTTATCCGAAAAGTCTGCAACTTTTCGGGATCATGCTCTAGCCAAGCCTCTTGCGAGGAATCGAAACCCCTGTATCCTGAATGCGGGGGCATACCTTGCGGACGAGGCTGCCATGGCTGCGACAGCGGAGCAGAAAACGACAGTCAACGGAGCGGATGACAGCGTTTGCGTCATCATTGCCGCGAAGAACGCCGCCGATACGATCGGGGCGGCGATAGCGTCGGCACTGAGCGAGCCTGAAGTGACTGAGGTGGTCGTGGTGGACGACGGCTCGACGGATGGCACCGCCGATGCGGCGCGCGCGGGCGATGACGGCAGCGGACGGCTCACCATCATCCGCTTCGACGTCAACAAGGGGCCTTCCCACGCGCGCAACCAGGCCATCGCGTCATCATCGGCGGCGCTGATCGCCATTCTCGATGCGGATGATTTCTTTCTTCCGGGCCGCTTTTCCAATCTCCTGGCAAGGAGGGACTGGGACCTTGCCGCCGACAATATCGTCTTCATCGACCAGCAGCGGCTCAGCGGCTTCCATGTTTCGGCGGTGGAGCGGCTTTCTCCCGAGCCGCGCTTTCTCGATCTGCCGACATTCGTCGAGCGCAACATCTCGAAGCGCAACCGGCAGCGCGGGGAATTGGGTTTCCTCAAGCCGATCATCCGGCGGGATTTCCTCGACCGCCATCGATTGCACTATGACGAAAAGCTGCGGCTCGGCGAGGATTACGACCTCTATACGCGCGCGCTGGCCTTGGGTGCGCGGTTCCAGATCATCAACAATTGCGGCTATGGCGCGGTGGTTCGCTCCGATTCCTTAAGCGGACGGCACCGGACGGAGGATTTGAAGGCGCTCGCCGATGCGGACAAGGCCCTTCTGGCAAGCGGCCTGCTTGCGGGCCAGGCGAGGCAGGCCGTCGCCCGGCATGAGTGCCATATGCGTGGGAAATATCATCACCGGCAGTTTCTGGATGTGAAGGCGCAGCGGGGGATTCTCGGGGCGCTGGGCTATTGCGCGCGCAATCCTTCCGCCATTCCGCCGATTGCGCGAGGCGTGGCGGCGGACAAGCTGGACGGCTTCATGCGCCGGGGTGGCGGGAAGGCGCAAGCGGATGGGGCGACGGCGCTGCGGTATCTGTTTTCGGGGCAGACCGTGAAATAGAGGCTGAGTCTGAAGGACGTCTCTGCCCTAGAAATACGTTCGCCTCACGCCCTCCAGCGCCTCTGCGAAGCGTTCCTTGCATTCGTTCAGCCGGCCATCGGGGCTGAGGGTCGGCTCGGCTTTGCTTGCCTGCCATAGGGCCAGCATGGACGGGGCGGCGAGGAGGCGTTTGGCGACGTTCTTCGCCGAAAAATCTAGGGGTTTGCGGCCTGCGGTGAGGACGGTTCCATCGGGCGCGTGGTGTGTGCGGACCGTTCCTTCGGCTTGCGCATGGCTGCGGTTTTCATAGCTCACGCCCCAGAAGCGCTCGCCCTTGAAAATCGCTTCCGCGCGGGTGGAGACGGGAATATGACGCGGCTTATAGGGCGCGCCGACGGACTGCGCCCAATCGTTCCACTTGAAACTGTTGATGTTGCCGGAGGTGCTGACGGCGATCCAGGGCACGCGGAAGGCGTCGGCGAGGATGGCGGCGTGCATGGATTCGGCGACGACCAGCTCGGACTGCGCGATCTCGCGGATGACCGATTTCGCCTCGCCGCACGGGTCGACATAGGTGAGGCCGACATTCTCGCACACGCTGTCCCAGATGCCGCCGAGCGCCGATTCCCAGTGAGGAATGAAGATGGCCTTGTTCTTCTTCGGCAGGTTTTGGAATTCCTGCATTTCGGTGACCATCACCGCCGGGTCGACAATGCCGAGCTTCGGGTCGAGCCCCAGCTTGGCGGCGGTTTTGGGGCCGCGCACGGCATGGACGTCCCATTCATCGGGATTGGACGTGTCCGGAGGGATGTCGTAGCCGTAGCCGCTGCCGATCACCAGTTTCTTGACGTTGCGCGGCAGCAATGTTGTGTTGAGGACGGTGCCGACGCCGACCAGCAGCACCTCGTCATGCACCTCGCGCACGCCCGGAAGCAGGAAATCCCAAAGCCAGAGATTGAGATCGTCGCCAAAGTTCCCGTGGCTGGATTCCCAGTGAAACAGACGCATGCATCACCCCTTCCGGAAATTGTGCAGTGCACCTAGTATTGGGTCATTCCGGCGCGTTGGCAAGTCCTTGACAGTGCCGCCTATGGCAACCAAGCTTAAGGCTATCGGGCGGGGCATGATCAGCGAGGGCAAGGACATGGCGTTGTTTCGCTTCCGCACCAGAAGCCCCGGCAGGGACCTTCAGACCGATATCGCCCGTTTTTCGGAGGTCAGGCGGGCGCTCGGCACGGTTTGCGCTGCTATCGAGCAGGAGCGCGACGGCTTCCGGCGCCGCTATGACGAGGTGGCGATGAATGCGGCCTTTTCGCTCGAAAACATGGAAAATGAGGGCGAAACCGAGCGGGTTTCGGCGAAAATAGACGATTTCAGCGACGCGCTGGAGCGCTTCACGCAGCGCATCGCCTTACTCGAAAAGCAGCTCCAGTTCCTCAAAGAGATCGATGGAACGGTGGCGGATTTCGCCGCCGACAATGGTTTTGGCGAGGGTGATACCCCGTCTCAGCCCGACATTTCCGCCTCACGATTTTTTGGCGGTTGACAGCGGCGCCATGTGCCGCGAAATTGGTGCAGTGCAATAAGACCGGGATAACGACTCACATTCATTTCGTCAGACGCGCTGTTTTGGGGGGCGCAGCCAAAACAGAAGGCCGCCATGACGATGGACGCGAACATATCCGCGAGGATCGATCTGATCCGGATCACGCTCATCTGCGGCATCGTGCTGGTGCATGTGCCCTATGGACCTGATACGGCGCCGTTCAACGGCGATAATGGCATTCTCGATTATTTGCGCGTCTTCCTGGCGGAGAGCGTTTTTCGCGTCGGCGTGCCTTGTCTCAGCGCCATCTCCGGCTATCTCCTGATGCGCAAGGGGGCACTCGATTACGGGAAAACCCTAGAGCGTAAGGCGCGGAGCATTCTCCTGCCTTTGTTCATCTGGAACGGCGCGTTTTTCCTTACGGTCTATCTCATGCAGAGCCGGGGGATGGGGCAGGGCTATCTGCCTGACGTCACCCAAGCGCGGCTGCCCGATCTCCTCAACCTGATCTTTGCGCTCAATGGCGAGCCGATCAATCTGCCGCTCTATTTCCTGCGCGATCTCTTCGTCTGCATTCTCCTGTCGCCGCTGCTTGCCGTTCTGGTGAAGCGTTATCCGGCCCTGACGCTGGCCGTCCTCTTGGCGGTGACGGCGGCGCATGTTCCTGTTTTCATCGTGCTGCGCCAGTCGATCCTCTTCAGCTTCGCCATCGGCATGGCGATTGCCATTCACAAGGTGGATGTCCGGCGCATGGACGCCTATGCCGCGCCGGTCTTCGCGGCGTTTCTCCTTGCCAGCGGCGTGCTTGCCGCGGCGCTCTATCATTACGGGCCGGACTTTCCCCGATGGCTCGGCGTCACGCGCAACATCTTCGTTCTCATCGGCATTCCCGGTTTCTGGGCGCTGTCGGCGCTGCTGATCCAATCGGAAATCGGACAGCGGATGGCGCGGACGGGATCTCTCAGCTTCTGGATCTTCTGCGCCCATTATCCGGTGCTGCTGATGCTCTGGATGATCTGGAACCGCATCCATATCGATGAATATGCGGTGTTCTACGCCTCCGCGCTCGCCATCGGCGGCGTGGTTCTCATCATCTCCAACGCGATGACGCGCCGCATTCTTCCCGGCACTTACGCCCTGCTCGTCGGAAGCCGGGCCTGATGGTTTTTCAAAGGAGCAGCCTATGATCTTCTCAAGACCGCTTCATTCGCTTCTGGGCCTCATGGCGATGGCGTCCGTGGCGCAGGCGCAGGAGACGGGGAAATCCTTCGTCGAAAATTTCGCCAGTCTCGACAAGCGCCGCTGGTATGTTTCCGATGGCTGGAGCAATGGCGATCACCAGAACTGCACATGGGCTGCCGATCAGGTTAAAATCGCCGATGGCACGCTGAGCCTCGGCTATGAGCGCAAGGAAACCAAGGACCGCGCCCATGCCTGCGCGGAGATCCAGACCCATGCGCGTTTCGGCCATGGCGTCTATGAAGCGCGCATCAAGGCGGCGGCGGGTTCGGGGTTCAATACCGGCTTCTTCACCTATATCGGCCCGACGCACAAGCAGCCCTGGGACGAGATCGACTTCGAATTTCTCGGCAAGGACCCGTCGACCGTCCAGCTCAACTCCTATGTCAATGGCAAGGGCGGGAATGAGAAGCTGGTTCCCGTGCCTGGCGGTGCGAATACGGATTTCAACGATTACGCCTTCGTCTGGGAGAAGGACCGGCTGCGCTATTATGTGAACGGCAAATTGGTCCATACTGTCACCGACCCGGCGGCACTGCCGTCCCATCCGCAGAAAATCTATCTGAGCCTGTGGGCGAGCGACAAACTGACGGACTGGCTCGGCAAGTTCGAAAGCCCCGCCGCGCCGGTCAAGGCGGAATTCACCCGCGTCGCCTTCACGGCGCTGGGCGAGTCCTGCCAGTTCCCGGAATCCGTCGCCTGCGGGCTCAAATGATTTTGCAGTGCGCCATAGGTATTATTGCAGTGCAGCAAAAGCTGTACTAGGCTTCATCCTCGGATCAACAACTTTAGCCGCATGGTCTTGTCCAAAGTTAAGCAACTTTTGGGGACCACGCTCAGGGACTGATCTTCATGCTGCAAGTCCTGTACCTGGTGCATGATCTTTCCGACCCCGCGGTTCGGCGGCGCGTGGTCATGCTTAGGGCGGGCGGCGCCGCGGTGACGCTCGCGGGGTTCCGCCGCAGCCGTGAACGGGTGCTTGAGGTCGCAGGGGTGTCGCCCATCGATCTCGGGAAGACCGGCGACGGCCGGTTCGCCCAACGTATGGCGGCGGTGGCGCGGGCGGCACTGACGCTCAAGGCCTCGCTGAAGGGCGCGGCGAAGCCGGATGTAATCATCGGACGCAATCTGGAAATGCTGGCGCTCGCCAACCGGGCGCGCGCGATCTTTTCAGAGGTCCCCGCCAGCGACCGAAGGGAGCTTAAGGGCGGGGCAGAAGACATTCCTATTGTTTATGAATGCCTCGACATTCATCGCCTGCTTCTGAGGCAGGATGCGGCGGGGAGGGCGCTCCGCTCCGTGGAACGCGCGCTTGGCCGCAATGCATCGCTGCTCATCACTTCGTCACCGGCGTTCGTCCGGAATTATTTCGAGCGGTTCGGGCAGGTGGCTGCGCCAGTGGAGCTGGTGGAGAACAAGGTGCTGGAGCTGACGCCTGGCTCCCTCCTTCCCCCCTGCGGGGAAGGTGCCCGCGTCAGCGGGCGGATGGGGGTGGAGACGTTTACACCAAGGTCTCCAGCAGAAGCGCACGCGTCACCACCCCCATCCGTCTGCTCCGCAGACACCTTCCCCGCAAGGGGGAAGGAGAGCGTCGGCGCTTCCCCCCTCAAAATCGGCTGGTTCGGCGCGTTGCGTTGCCGCCGCTCGCTTGCGCTCCTGTCCGAATTCTCGCGGCGGATGGAGGGCCGGGTGGAGATCATTCTGCGGGGCCGTCCGGCCTATACGGAATTCGACGATTTCGACGCTCACGTCGCCGTCGAGCCATACATGCAATTCCTCGGGCCCTACCGCAACCCGGAAGACCTTCCCGGCATTTATGGTGAGGTGCATTTCACCTGGGCCATCGATTTCTTCGAAGAGGGGCTGAATTCCAGCTGGCTCCTTCCGAACCGGCTTTATGAGGGCTGCCGCTATCATTGCGTGCCCATCGCCATGGAGGGAACCGAGACGGCGCGGTTCCTGAAACGGCTGGGCATCGGCTTCACGCTGGCCCGGCCCGATGCGGATGAGCTTGCCCGCTTGTTCGGTGCGCTCGATGCGGAGCGATACGAGCAGGCGCGCGCGAGGGTGGCCGCGCAGGATTCGAGCACATGGATATGCAACGAAGATGATTGTCGTGCGTTGGTGGGCCGCTTGAGCACGCTCTTGCCCGTGCGCGAGCGCGTCGTCTTGCCGGCTGCGGCGTAGAGGATGGAACAGGAGAGGGGACTTAAGATGCCAGGCGCAAAAGAGCGGAGGCTTTCGGGCCGTTGCCTCATCATCATTCCTTGCCTGAACGAGGCCGGCTTCATCGGTGCGCTGCTGGAGCAATTCAGCCTGGAAGCCGAACAGCTCGACATGAAGATCATCGTGGCCGATGGCGGCAGTACCGACGGGACCGTGCACATTGTCGAAGATATCATGCAGCGCAACCCGCGCGTCGTGCTCCTTCACAATGAAAAACGCATCCAGAGCGCGGCCATCAATCTGGCGGTGGCTACCTATGGCGATGCCCATGATTATTTCATCCGCATCGACGCGCATGGCAAATATCCGGCGGATTATTGCAGAGCGCTGATCGAGGAAGCCCATATCACGGGCGCCGATTCGGTCGTGGTCGCCATGGCCACGGAAGGTTTCAGCCTGTTCCAGAAAGCGACCGCCGCGGCGCAGAATTCCCGGCTCGGCAATGGCGGCTCGAAACATCGCCAGGGCGCTAGGGGAGGCTGGGTCGATCATGGCCACCATGCGCTCATGAGCATAAAGGCGTTCCAGCAGGTGGGCGGCTATGACGAGACCTTCACCCACAACGAGGATGCCGAGCTTGATTATCGCTTAAGAAAAGCGGGCTTCCGCATCTGGATGACCGACCGGACGGTGATGGTCTATTACCCCCGCGCGTCCGCGTCTTCGCTCTTCCGGCAATATCTCGGCTATGGCCGGGGCCGGGCGAAGAATGTGCTCAAGCACCGCGTCGTGCCGAAGCTGCGCCAGGCGCTTCCGTTGCTGGTCCTGCCGGTGGTGGCGGGCACTTTCCTCGCCGTTATCCATTGGTCCGCTGCCGTGCCCGCCTTCCTGTGGGTGGCGATCTGCATGGGCTATGGTGTCTGGATGGCCGTGGGCGAGCGCAACCCTTACGGCCCGCTCGCGGCGGTTTCCGCGATGATCATGCATCTCGCCTGGTCGCTGGGGTTCTGGCTCCAACTCATCGGCTTCCGCAAGCGCAGGGAGCCATCGTGATGGATGGATTGCGGATTGACATCGGCGTCTGCACCTATCGCCGCCCGGAACTGGAGGCGACGCTCATCTCGCTTGGGCGGCTGGCGGTTCCGGCGAATTGCAGCATCCGCGTCATCGTGGCCGACAATGATGTGACCCCGAGCGCGAAGGACCGTGTCGCCGCACTCGCCGCGACGCTGCCCTTTGAAATTACCTATGTTCACTGCCCTGCTTCGAATATCTCCATCGCCCGCAATGCCTGTCTCGATGCGAGCGACGGCAATTTTCTTGCTTTCATCGACGATGACGAAACGGCGTCGGAGCATTGGCTGATCCAACTGCTTGCCACCGCTGAGGAGACGAAAGCCGATGCGGTGCTGGGGCCGGTCGAGGCCGTTTATGCCCCTCAAGCGCCGCGCTGGATGCGCAAGGGGGATTTTCATTCGACCTTCCCGGTCTGGGTGAAGGGCGAAATCCGCGCCGGCTATACCTGCAACGTTCTTTTGCGGCGTGCTTCGTCAGCCATTGCCGGGCGGCGTTTCAGCTTGGCGCTGGGCCGCAGCGGCGGGGAGGATACGCAATATTTCTCCGAACTCCATGAAGCGGGCGGCAGGATCGCCTATGCGCCGGAGGCCTGGGTGCAAGAGCCGGTACCGGAAGGCCGGGCGCGGTTTTCATGGCTCGCCAAGCGGCGCTTCCGTTTCGGCCAGACCCATGGGCGGCTGCTTCAGCGCAATGCGGCGGGCTTCGGCTTTGCGAAGCAGATCACCCTCGCGTCGGCAAAGGCCATCTACAGCTTCACCGCCGCGCTCCTTACCGTGTTTTCGCCCACGCATCGCAACCGCTCCATCCTGCGCGGCATCATGCATGCGGGTGTCGTCAGCGGCCTCATCGGCATCAGGGAAATCCAGCAATATGGCGAAGCGGCCATGGCAGGCGGAGGCAAATCCCGTGCAACCTGATGTGAGCTTCATCATCGCCGCCTATAATGCCGAGGACACAATCGGCCGGGCTATCGAAAGCGCGCTGGCGCAGGAGGGCGTGAGCGTCGAGGTGATCGTCGCCAATGACCGCTCCACCGACCGCACGGAGGCCATCGCCGCGTCCTATCCCCACACAAGCGTCGTGACCCTGCCCAGGAACAGCGGCCCCGGCGGCGCGCGCAATGCGGCTCTCGATGTGGCCAAGGGCCGGTGGCTCGCGGTGCTCGACGCTGATGATACCGTTCTGCCCGATCGCATGGCGCGGATGATCGCACGGGCCGAGAAGGCCGGCGCTCAGGCGGTGGTCGACAATATCGAAGTGGTGCGCGAGGGGGAGACGAGCGGAGAGAGGATGTTCCCGCCCGGGCGGCTGGAAAAGATCGAGCGGATCAGCCTGGCGGATTTCATCGGATCGAACCTGGTTTTCAGGTCCACCTTCAATTTCGGCTATATGAAGCCGGTCTTCGAGCGCGCTTTTATCGAGGCGCATGGGTTTCGCTATGACGAGTCCCTGCGCATCGGCGAGGACTACATCTTCTTGGCGTCCGTGCTGGCTAAGGGCGGCAAGCTCATCGTCGAGCCCATAGCGGGATATGTCTATCACTTACGCGCGGGCTCGATTTCCCGTGTTCTCGAAATGCACCATGTCGTTTCCATGCTGGAGGCGGACAGGAAATTTCTGGCGCGCTTCGAGCTCGATGCCGAGGCGCGGGCGGCGCAGGCGCGGCGGACGCGCAGCCTTGAGGAAGCGCGATCCTTCCTCGCGCTCGTCGATCACATCAAGCGCCGGTCATTCATGGACATCGTCAAGGTGGCGGTGAGCGACCCGCTGGCGCTGCGGCATCTTTCGATGCCCATCGCGGTGCGGCTGAAACGGCTCATGCCGGTGGGGCAGGCAGGCTAGGGGAATTACAAAACGAGAAGCGAGGCAATCGCTCGGGGAATTGGGTGGCGGGGTTTTGAACAGTCAATTTCTACGCTCGAACGAAAGGACATTTCGATGAAGAACGTCAAGAAAGCCGTTATTCCCGTTGCCGGTCTGGGCACGCGGTTTCTACCCGCCACGAAATCCACGCCCAAGGAACTGCTGACCATCGTGGACCGCCCGGTGGTGCAATATGCCGTCGATGAAGCCTTCGAGGCGGGCATCGAGCACATCGTCTTCGTGACCGGCCGCAACAAGGGCGCGATCGAGGATTATTTCGATATCCAGCCCGAACTCGTCGCGACCCTGACCGAATCGGGGAAGTTCGAGCAGCTCGCCTCGCTGCAGCGGCTGCTGCCGAAGGCCGGAAGCATGAGCTTCGTCCGGCAGCAATCGCCGCTCGGCCTCGGCCATGCGGTGTGGTGCGCGCGCGATGTCATCGGCGACGAGCCGTTTGCGCTGCTTCTGCCCGATATGGTCACCTTCGGCGCGCGGGGTTGCCTCGCGGGCATGGCCGAACTCTATAACCGTACCGGCGGCAATCTGATCGCGGTGGAGGAATGCGATCCCTCCGACACGGGCAAATATGGCATCGTCGCCAAGGGGCGGGATATCGGCAAGGGTTTCCAAATCACCGGCATGGTGGAGAAGCCCGCGCCCGCCGTTGCTCCGTCGAACTATTACATCAACGGGCGCTATATCCTGCAGCCAGAGATCTTCGACATATTGGAGCGGCAGGAGCGCGGCGCGGGCAACGAAATCCAGCTGACCGACGCCATGCTGTCCCTCTCGGGGAAGCAGGAATTCTTCGCCTATCCCTTCGAAGGCCGCACCTTCGATTGCGGATCGAAGGAGGGTTTCATCGAGGCCAATGTGGCCTTCGCGCTGGCGCGGGCGGATATCAGCGGCAAGGTCCTCGAGCCCTTGCGCAGCATCATCCTCGCGCACGAGCCGGCCGTCGAAGCGGCGGCATGAACCTATCTGCCCGCATGGCCCGCATTCCGGCGGGCCGTGCCCTTCTCCTTGAATTTGCATATGGAATTGGCGGTATCATGCACCAGGGAAATCTTCCGAGATTCGCGGTCAATGCGAAGGGGCAGCCGGATGCCGACAGTTTCATCGATGTCGAGCAATTGCTCGCCATGGCGCGGCGTCAGGCCAAGACGGTCGCCATCGTCGCGGCGCTCGGGCTGCTGCTCGGCATCGTCAGCCTGATCTTCTCGACGTCCTATTACACGGCCTCGACAAGCATCCTGCTCGACGACAATCTCGGCAAGCTCGCCGACGAGCCGTCGCCCATGCCGGCCAATGCACAGACCGATGCGATGATCCTGAGCCAGATCGCCATCCTCAAATCGACGGAGCTGGCCGGGAAGGTGGTGGACCGGGAGAAGCTGACCGAAAACCAGGCCTTCATGAACCCGCCGCGCTCGCTCGTCTCGCGTATCAAGGGCATGGCGCGGGGCATTATCGGCCTGTTCGGGGGCGGGAACGGTTCGGCGGCCGACCCGTCCAATCCGGCGGCGCGCCGCGGTTTGGCCGCTTCATTGCTTCAGAAAAGCCTCAATGTGGAGCGCCAAGGCCGCAGCTTTGTCATAGATTTGAGCTTTACGGCTGCGGATCCCGAGCTTGCCGGGCGGATTACGCGCGCTTATGCGGACGTCTATCTCGCCGACCAGCTCGATGCGAATTTCGACGCGACGCAGCGGGCGACGGTCTGGCTGCAGGACCGGCTGGTGGATTTGCGGACCAGCTCGCAGCAGGCGGCGCTGGAGGTGGAACGCTACAGGGCAGCGAACGGCCTGACCTCCGCCAAGGGAGCGCTCATCTCGGAGCAGCAGCTTTCGGATCTGAACAGCCAGTATATTCTCGCGCAAGCCGATACGGCGCGGACGCTTGCCCAGTACAACCAGCTGAAATCCATCGTCGACGGAGGCCCGGAAGCCGCCGTCAACAATGCCGCCGTGCTGTCGGAATTGGGGAACGCCTCGGTGATCGCGCCGCTCAGGACCCGCTATTTGGCGATCAGCAAGCGCATACAGGAAATCACCGGCCAGTTCGGCGAGGATCATCCGCAAGCCGTCAGCCTCCGCACGGAACAGCAGGAAGTCGGGCGGCAGATCTTCCAGGAAATCCGGCAGATGATGGAGAGCGCGCGCAACCAGTATGAGGTGGCCGGGGCGCGTGAAACCTCGCTCCGGGATAGTCTGGAGAAAGCGACCGGCGCGACCTCCACGGCGAACCAGTCGCTGGTGCATCTGCGGGAGCTGGAGCAGAAATCGCAGGCGCTGAGCGACCTCTACCAGACCTATTTGAAGCGCTATCAGGAGGCGTCGCAGCAGCAGACCTTCCCCATCGCCAAGGCACGGATCATCTCGGCGGCGTCGAAGCCGACCGATCCGTCGAGCCCGAAGCGGACCATGATGCTGGCGGGGTCGCTGCTTCTGGGCCTCCTCGCCGGAGCGGGCATCGGGGCATGGCGCGAATTCCGCGAGCGGTTCTTCCGAGTAGGCGAGGAGGTGAGAGGGATATTGGGGGTAAAATTCCTCGGCTATCTCCCCCTTATCGGGGGGAAAGGGGAGGGAAAACCCGACAATCAGGGACATCCGCCGCGCGTTACTAACATGATGCGCATCGCCATCGACGCGCCCGCCTCCGCTTTCGCCGAAACGCTGCGCAACGCGAAGATCGCCGCCGATGTGGTGCTGCAGGGGCAGAAGGCGAAGGTCATTGGCGTCGTCTCCGTCCTGCCCGACGAGGGCAAATCCACGGTCGCGGCGAATTTCGCCGGGCTCCTCGCCGCCAATGGCGCAAAGACGCTTCTCATCGATGGCGATCTGCGCGATCCGGGCCTGACGCGGGCCTTGTCGCTGACGCGGCAGAAGGGGCTTGTCGAGGTGCTCGTCGGCGAACTGCCATGGCAGAGCGCGGTGAAAGTGGACGGCAAGACCAAGCTCGCGATCCTGCCTACGGTGGTGCCGCGCCATCTGTCGCACACCAGCGAGCTCATATCCTCCCTCGCCATGAAGACCCTTCTGGCGGAGGCGCGCGAGGTCTTCGACTATATCATCGTCGATCTTCCGCCGCTCGGGCCGGTGGTGGATGCCAAGGCGTTCGCGCCGCTAGCCGATGCCTTCCTCATGGTGGCCGAATGGGGCGTCACCCCGCGCGCGCTCGTCAAATCGACCTTGCAGGCGGAAGGCCATATCCAGCCGAAAGTGCTGGGTCTCATCCTCAACAAGACCGATATGCGCGGCCTGGCGAAATACAGCTCCTATGGCAGCTCGGAATATTTCATGGAGCGCTACGCGAATTATTATCTGGACGATGCCAACGCCGCTTCGGCGAGGGGGTAGGGCTTTTGTTTTTAAACGAAAGCAACGAAACTCTGCTTTCGTAGGTGGCAACGTCACTGTAGAGGAATGGATCCCAGTGACAAGCACTGGGATGACGGGTGGAGAGGTTTTCGCCAACTGGACAACCATTGTGGAATGCGGAACGGTTGGAGATTATCGAGAACAGCCAATCCCATCCGTCATCCCAGTGCTCGTCACTGGGATCCATTCCTCTACCTCTCCATGACAACAACGGCAAAAATCCCGTTCGGTGATTCCGTCAAACACAATCTGCCAAGCTCCCGCTTCGTCCAAAACACGGTCTCGCGCGTTAAGGGAAGAAACCGAACGGGAGACCGCCCATGTCCGCCATAAGCAAACCAGCGCAATCGCCTGATGAGCCCAAGTCGCTGGAGGCGCTCAACCGCCTTATCATGGCATCCCCTCCGCTTGTTGCCGGGGCCGAGCGCGCTGTGCTGGGCGAGGGGCCGGAAGGCGCAGCCATCGCTTTTGTCGGCGAGCAGCCGGGCGATCAGGAGGACCGGCAGGGACGGCCTTTCGTCGGACCGGCGGGGCAATTGCTCGACCGGGCGATGGAGGAGGCGGGCATCGACCGCCGCCAAATCTACCTCACCAATGCGGTGAAGCATTTCAAATTTGTCCAGCGCGGCAAGAAGCGGATTCACCAGAAGCCGACCGCCGGCGAGGTCAAGCGCTATCGCTGGTGGCTGGAAAAGGAGCTTGACTTCGTCCATCCCCATCTCGTGGTGGCGCTCGGGGCCACGGCGGCGCTGGCGCTTGCCGGACGGGCAACGCCCATCGGGCGCAATCGCGGCCCGTTCGATTTCGACGGACGCGCGGGGTATGTCACGGTTCATCCTTCCTATCTTCTGCGTGTGCCGGATGAGGCGGCGCGGCATCAGGCCTATGCGGAGTTTGTTGCGGACCTTGAGCGCATTCGGGGGCTGTCGGGCCAACCGGCATAGGTTGTTGCTGGTCGGCGGTTCCTGTTTTTGACGGAATCGCTAGGCGCCCCCCTCTGCCCTGCCGGGCATCTCCCCCGCAAGGGGGGAGATTGGCTTTCATTGATGCGCGGTGCCAATCGCCGACCTTGCAGAATAAGAGCTGTCATCGATGCCAGCCAATCTCCCCCCTTGCGGGGGAGATTGGCTGGCAGGACAGAGGAGGGCGCTGTCCCGCCAGCCTTTCCAAAAGGGTGAAACAAGACTCCAGTTGACTCTGTTTCGCATTAAGAACAAATAAGGAACATAGCGGCATGAATGCCGGTTTAATGCCTTGCGGAGAACCGTTTCGCCCATGCTGGATCGTGTTGCCAGTCCAGTGATTGCCGAGCTTCGGGAGCGTATTGCGCGCCTCGATGGGGGGCAGGGGCGTGTGCTTGACGTCCTGCCCTTCGGGGTGCCCGACATCGATGGCAGGCTTCCCGGCGGGGGGCTGGCGCTGGGCGGGCTGCATGAGGTGGCGGGTGGCGGGAATGGGGCGGTGGATGGTGCGGCGGCGGCGCTGTTCGCGGCGGGCATTGCCGGGAGGACGCGCGGCAAAGTCCTTTGGGTGGTGACGCGGCGCGATCTTTTCGCGCCGGGGCTGGCACAGGCCGGGCTCAATCCCGACCGGCTGATCCATGTGGAGGCGGGCGACGAGAAAGCGCTGCTCGCCTGCTTCGAGGAAGGCTTGCGCCATGGCGGCCTCGGAGCCGTCGTCGCGGAAATCGCGCGGCTTTCAATGACCGCTTCCCGCCGCCTCCAACTGGCGGCGGAAGGCTCGGGCACCATCGGCATCGCCCTTCGCCGCTGGCGCAGGCCGGCGGAGGCTGGCGATTTCGGCCAGCCGACGGCGAGCGTCACGCGCTGGCGCGTCTCAGTCCTGCCGTCCGCGCCGCTTCCGGTGCCGGGTCTCGGACGGTCGCGCTGGCGTCTGGAACTCGTGCGCTGCCGAGGAGGCGAAAGCGCGGATTTTGAAGTGGAAGCTTGTGATGCAAAGGGTCGTATCGCTCTATCTACCCCGATGGCCGGTGGATCGTCTGAGGAGGAAAGCGGATGGCGCCGTGCTTTCGGCTAAGGCCCCGCTTATCCTTATCGGCCGCGAAGGAGGCCGGCGGATCATAACCGCGCTCGACGCCAATGCCGAAGGCTTGGGTTTGCGTCTGGGAATGCCGGTTGCCAAGGCGCAGGCGCTGGTGCCTGGTCTCACCGTCATGGATGGCGATCCGCGCGCGGATGCCGAGGGCCTGCGCAAGCTGGCGCTGTGGGCGCTGAAACGCATTTCTCCGGTCGTCATGCCCGATCCACCGGACGGGCTGGTGATCGACACCACGGGCGCCGACCATCTTCATGGCGGGGAGGCGGCCATGCTCGCTTCGCTTGTCGAGCGCTTCGCCTCCTTCGGCGTCGAGGCGCGCGCGGCAATCGCCGATACATGGGGCGCGGCCCATGCCGCCGCGCGCTTCCTCACCCGACGCTCTAACCCTTTGTCTTGCCGCATGATCTTATCCGAAAAGTCTGCAACTTTTCGGGATCATGCTCTGGTCGTGCCGCCCGGCGCAGCCGAGACCATGCTGAAACCTTTGCCGGTCGCGGCGCTGCGTCTTGATGCGGCGACGGTGCGGAGCCTGCGCACGCTCGGTTTCGAGAGGGTCGGCGATCTCATGCATGAGCCGCGCGCGCCCCTGACCCAGCGCTTCGGCCCCGAAATCGTCCGCAGGCTGGATCAGGCGCTGGGCACCGTGGCGGAGCCGATTGAGCCGCTTCGCGATCCTGAAATCGTTCAAGTCCGCCGCGTTTTCGCCGAGCCCATCGCCGCCGCCGAAACCATCGCGCGCTATATAGGCCTGCTCGCCACCGCCTTGTGCGCGGAACTGGAAAAGAAGGGGCTGGGCGCGCGGCGGCTCGATCTCCTGTTCCGGCGCGTCGACAATACGCATCAGGCGATCCGTGTCGGCACGGCCCAGCCGGTGCGCGATGCGAAGCGCCTGACGCGGCTTCTCTGCGAGAAGATCGAGACGGTCGATCCGGGCTTCGGCATCGAGGCCATGGACCTTGCGGCTGTTATCGCCGAGCCGCTCAGGGACCGGCAGGCGGTTTCCTCGCTGGCCGAAGAGGAGGAACCCGACATCTCCGATTTGATTGATGTTCTCGCCAACCGCGTCGGGGCGCATAATCTCTGCCGCTTCGTGCCGGTTCAGAGCGACGTGCCGGAGCGCTCCGTTGCCCGCGTCTCCTCGCTTGCCCCGGAAACCGGCGCGACATGGGAAGGCGAGTGGCCGCGTCCGCCGCGCCTGCTCAGCCGGCCCGAGCCGATCGAGACCATAGCCCTCCTGCCCGATAATCCGCCCGTCTGGTTCACCTGGCGGGGCGTTCGCCGCCGCATCCGCCGCGCCGACGGGCCGGAGCGCATTCGCGGCGAATGGTGGAAGCGCGACGCCGAAATGGCGACGGTCCGGGACTATTTCCGCGTCGAGGACGAGGCGGGCGAGCGCTATTGGCTGTTCCGCTCCGGCGATGGCGAGCGCCCGCAAAGCGGCAGTCATCAATGGTATCTGCACGGGATATTCGGATGAAACGCTATGCCGAACTGCAGGTGACGTCGTACTTCTCGTTCCTGCGCGGGGCGAGCAGTTGCGAGGAGCTGTTTGCGCAGGCTGCCATGATGGGAATCGAGGCGCTCGGCATCGTCGACCGCAACAGCCTTGCCGGGATCGTGCGCGCCCATGAGGCGGCGAAGGTGACGGGCGTCCGCCTCGTCGTCGGCTGCAGGCTCGATCTTGTGGACGGCATGTCGGTTCTCGTCTATCCGATGGATCGGCCCGCCTATTCCCGGCTCTGCCGCCTGCTTTCGCTTGGCAAGAAGCGGGGCGGCAAGGCGAAATGCCATCTGGAATGGGCGGACCTTGCGGCTCACGCGGAAGGGCTGATCGCGGTTCTCGTGCCTGACGCGGCGGACGAGATTTGCGCGGTGCGGCTGCGTCGCGTGGGGCAAGTTTTCGGCAACCGCGCCTATATGGCGCTGACGCTGCGCCGGCGTCCCAACGACCAGCTGCGCCTTCACGCGCTTTCCAATCTCGCCACGCAGATGGGTGTGCCCGCTGTTGTCACCAATGATGTGCTCTTCCATGAGCCGGGGCGGCAGATCCTGCAGGATGTCGTCACCGCGATCCGGCACAATGTCACCATCGACGAGCTGGGCCATCGCCGCGAGCGCTTCGCCGACCGCTTCCTGAAGCCGCCGGAGGAGATGCACCGCCTGTTCAGCCGGTATGGCGAGGCGCTGGGCCGGACCATCGAGATCATGGAGCGCTGCACCTTCCGGATGGACGAGCTTGCCTATCAATATCCGGAGGAGCGCACCGACCCGGCCTTGACGCCGCAACAGACGCTGGAAAAGCTGACCTGGGAAGGCGCGGCCGACCGCTATCCGAACGGTTTGCCGGGCAAGGTGCGCGGCATCCTCGAGCACGAGCTTCGTCTCATCGAGAAGCTCGATTATGCGCCCTATTTCCTGACGGTGAATTCCATCGTCCGTTTCGCGCGCTCGAAGGGGATTTTGTGCCAGGGGCGGGGATCGGCGGCCAACAGCTCGGTCTGCTATGTGCTCGGCATCACCTCGATCGATCCCAGCCGGCATGATCTTCTGTTCGAGCGGTTCGTCAGCGAGGAGCGCCGCGAGCCGCCTGACATCGACGTGGATTTCGAGCATGAACGGCGCGAGGACGTCATCCAGTGGATCTATGAACACTATGGCCGTGACCGCGCCGCGCTCTGCTCCACCGTCATCCGCTATCGCGCCAAGGGCGCCATCCGCGATGTGGGCAAGGCGCTGGGCTTGCCGGAGGATCTGACGAAGACGCTTTCCTCGCAGATCTGGGGCTGGTCGGAAGAGGTCGAGAAAAAACATGCCCAGGCGCTCAACCTCAATATGGGCGACCGGCGGCTGCGCCTGACGCTGGAACTGGCCGGGCAGCTTGTCGGCGCGCCGCGCCATCTGAGCCAGCATCCGGGCGGCTTCGTCCTCACGCGCGACCGGCTGGACGATCTGGTGCCGATCGAGCCGGCAGCGATGGCGGGCCGGCAGGTCATCGAGTGGGACAAGGACGATGTCGAGGCGCTGAAGATGATGAAGGTCGATGTGCTGGCGCTCGGCATGCTCTCCTGCATGCGCCGCGCCTTCGACCTCCTGGAGGAGCACAAGGGCATCCGGCATAGTCTCGCGACGATACCGCCCGATGACGGGCCGACCTATGCGATGATCCAGCGCGCCGATACGATAGGCGTTTTCCAGATCGAGTCGCGTGCGCAGATGTCGATGCTGCCGCGCATGAAGCCGAAGGATTTATACGATCTGGTGATCGAGGTGGCGATCGTGCGCCCCGGCCCGATCCAGGGTGACATGGTCCATCCTTATCTCAGGCGGCGCGAGGGGAAGGAGGATGTCGTCTATCCGAAGCCGGAACTCGAAGCCGTTCTCGGCAAGACCCTCGGTGTGCCGCTGTTTCAGGAACAGGCGATGCGGGTGGCGATCGAGTGCGCCGGTTTCACGCCCGGTGAGGCCGACCAGCTGCGCCGCGCCATGGCGACCTTCAAGCATACCGGCACGATCTCGACCTTCGGCCAAAAGCTGATCGACGGCATGGCGGCCAATGGCTACGACAAGGACTTTGCCAAGAAGATATTCAAGCAGCTGGAAGGGTTCGGCTCCTACGGTTTTCCGGAAAGCCATGCGGCGAGCTTCGCGCTCATCGCCTATGCCAGCAGCTGGGTGAAATGCCGGCATCCGGATGTGTTCTGCGCGGCGCTTCTCAACGCCCAGCCGATGGGGTTCTATGCTCCGGCGCAGATCGTGCGCGATGCGCGGGAGCATGGGGTGGAAATCCGCCCGGTCTGCATCAACGCCTCGCGATGGGACTGCACGCTGGAACCGCGCGATGCCGATGACGGCAGGCTGGCGGTCCGGCTGGGCTTACGCATGGTCAAGGGCTTGAGCAATGCCGACGCGGCGCGGCTTGTCTCCTGCCGGGAGGACCAGCCTTTCGCCTCGGTGGACGATCTCTGGCGCCGCGCTTCCATTCCGGCTGCGGCGCTGGAGCGGCTCGCGGAGGCCGATGCTTTCCGCCCCTCGCTAGGTCTCGCTCGCCGCGAGGCGCTATGGGCGATCAAGGCGCTGCGCGACGAGCCTTTGCCCCTCTTCGCCGCGGCCGCCGCGCGCGAGGCGGAGCTGCTTGCCGAACAGATGGAGCCGGCCGTCTCGCTTCGGCCCATGACGGCGGGGAGCGAGGTGGTGGAGGATTACGGCCATGTCGGGCTGACCTTGCGCCAGCACCCGGTTTCCTTCCTGCGGGCCGATCTTGCGCGCCGCCACATTCTGTCGTGCGCCGAGGCCGTGGCCGCGCGCGACCGGCATGCGGTCGATACTGCGGGGCTGATCCTCGTGCGCCAGCGGCCCGGCTCGGCGAAGGGCGTGATCTTCCTCACCATCGAGGACGAAACGGGCGTCGCCAATATCGTCGTCTGGAAGAAAGTGTTCGAGCAGTTCCGCCGCGTCGTGCTGGGCGCGAGCCTGATCGGCGTCAGGGGCCGCGTCCAGCGGGAGGGGGAAGTCGTGCATATCGTCGCGCGCGAGCTTTTCGACCTATCCGCTGAACTGGCCAGCGTCGGCAAACGCGGGGCACTCATGGAGGGCGACGGGCTCTATCCCGCTCCGCCGCCGCTCGATCCGGACAATGCGCAGGGTGCGATCAGGGTGAAGACGCGGGATTTCCGGTAGAGCTACTCTCCCCTTGGATAGCGCTGATTTTCTTCCAGCACGTTCAGGTCCATGTGGTTGCGCATGTAGCGCTCGGACGCCTTTTGCAGCGGCTGGTAATCCCAGGGGTAGTAAGCGCCGTTGCGCAGGGCTTTGTAGACCACCCAACGGCGGGCCTGGCTTTCGCGCACCGCCGCATCGAAGGCATCGAGGTTCCAACGCTCACGAACCTGTTTTTCAAGCGAAGCCAGGATGCCGGCATGGCCGATATCGCGGGCGAGATTGGTCAGTTCGTGCGGGTCGGCTTCGAGATCGAAGAGCAGCGGCGGGTCCTCATTGCAGACGGTCAGCTTGTAGCGCCCGTCGCGGATGGCGACGAGCGGCGCGATGGAGCCTTCGGCGGCATATTCCATAGGGACCGGCGCGCGGGTTGCCGTTCCAGCCACCAGGCCGGACAGGTCCTCGCCATCGGTCCAGCGCTTCAGCGCGGTGATGTCGAGATCGGCGAGGGCGCAGAGCGTCGGCGTCACGTCCAGCGTGGAGACCGGCGTGTCGATGCGGGCAGGCGCCCAGCCGGGGGCCGCGATCATCAGCGGCACGCGCGCGGAGCCCTCGAAGAACGACATCTTGAACCATTGGCCGCGCTCGCCCAGCATATCGCCATGGTCGGAGACGAAGAGGATGATCGTGTTCTCCTCCATGCGCGCCCGCTTGAGCACGTCGAGGATTTCGCCGATCTTCTCGTCGATATAGGAGATATTGGCGAAATAGCCGCGTCGCGCCCGGCGGATATGCTCACGGGTGATATCGAACGCTTTATGGTCGCAGGCTTCCAGAAGCCGCTTCGAATGCGGGTCGTTATCGTCGAAGGGCAGCGCCGGAACTTCGGGGTCGAGCGCGGGGCAGTCTTCGTAGAGGTCCCAGAATTTGCGCCGCGCCACATAGGGGTCGTGCGGATGGGTGAAGCTGACCGTCAGGCACCAGGGGCGGTCGTCCAGCCTGCGCGAGAGATCGTAGAGCTTGCGAGTCGCGTGATAGGCGACCTCGTCATCATATTCCATCTGGTTGGTGATTTCGGCCACGCCCGCGCCGGTCACCGAGCCGAGATTGTGATACCACCAGTCGATACGCTCGCCGGGCTTGGTGTAGTCGGGCGTCCAGCCGAAATCGGCGGGGTAGATATCCGTCGTCAGCCGCTCCTCGAAGCCGTGCAACTGGTCGGGGCCGACGAAATGCATCTTGCCCGACAGCGCCGTGTGATAGCCAGCCGAACGCAAATGGTGGGCATAGGTGGGGATGTCGGAGGCGAATTCCGCCGCATTGTCATAGACCCGCGTGCGGCTGGGCAATTGGCCGGACATGAAGGATGCGCGCGCCGGGGCGCAGAGCGGGCTTGCCGTATAGGTGTTGGCGAACCGCACGGAACGCTCCGCCAGCGCCTTCAGATGCGGTGCATGGAGGAAATCGGCGGGACCGTCGGGGAACAGGGTTCCGTTGAACTGGTCCGCCATGAGAATGAGGATATTCGGACGCGCCACGCGCTGGTCTCCTTGGGTTATGCAATGCAATTCTGTTTTGATGGAGGTGCCAGGACACCCCCCCTCTGCCCTGCCGGGCATCTCCCCCTCAAGGGGGAGATTGGCTGGCATCGATGACGGCTTCATCCTGAAACGTTGGAGATTGGCGCAAGCGGAACTGATAGCTAATCTCCCCCCTTGAGCGGGAGATGGCCGGCAGGCCAGAGGGGGTAAGTGCCCCGCAGACGCTTCTATCTAAAAATCATGCGGCGCTAAATCCCCAGCCCCGCCTTCACCGCCTCTGCACCCGGCTTACCATCCAGCGTCGTGACCCCTGCAAGCCAGCCGTCAAGCACCTTTGGGTTGGCCTTGATCCAGGCCTTTGCCGCTGCCTTGGCGTCCTCGCCGTCGAGGATATCGCCCATGAGGGTGTTTTCCATGCCGATGTCGAATTTCAGGTTCTTGAAGAAGGTGGCAGCGTTGGGGCATTTCGCGCTCCAGCCGGTGCGGGCGAGCGTATAGACTTCCGCGCCGCCAAAATTCGGGCCGAAATAATCGTCGCCGCCCGAGAGATAGGTGATCGGGAATTTTTCGTTCATGGGATGGGGCGCCCAGGCGAGGAAGACGATGCCGCTCTTGTCTTTCGTGGCACGGTCGGCCTGCGCCAGCATGGCCTGTTCGCCGGATTCGACCAGCGACCAGCCGTCGAGGCCGAACTTGCCGGAGCTAAGAATCTTCCGGATGTTCTCATTGGCGGGCGCGCCCGGCTCGATGCCATAGATCTTCTTGCCGAATTCATCGCCATGCTTCGCGAGGTCCGCCAGATCCTTCACGCCCTTTTCGGCCATATAGGACGGCACCGCGAGGGTGAATTTCGCGCCTTCGAGGTTTTTCGTCAGCACTTCGGCGGCCTTGGCGGCATTCAGATCATCGATGAAGGATTTTTGCGCCGGCATCCAGTTGCCGAGAAAAATATCGATCTCGCCGCTCTTCATGGCCTGGTAGCCAATGGGCACGGAGAGGCTCTTGACATCGGCCTGATAGCCCAGCGCATCCAGGAGGACGGAAGCGACGGCGTTGGTGGCGGTGATGTCGGTCCAGCCGGGATCGCTCATGCGGATCGTCTTACAGGCGGCATCGTCGGCGGCTTCGGCGGCGGTGGTGAGAGCGGCCACGCAAAGCAAAAGGCCGGTCGCGATCCGGCCCAGGCGAGAAATCGTCTTCATTATCGTTCCCCTTCGTTCGAGCAATTCATCGACACAGCCGGGAAGCCCCGCTGCATTCGCACGCCATGTTATCCTGCACGGCGGCGCGCGCAATGCCAACCCTTACCGTTCGTGGGGTCAAATGAGGAAAATGCCACCTCGGCGAGGAGTGGCTGTCAGTTACTCTCCGAACCGGGCCATGATGAAATCCGGGCGGCGGTCGTCGCGGATAAGCCCGGCAAGCGCCGATTGAGGCAGATCGGCGAGAATTCCCGTGCGGACGAGGACGGAGTTGAGGCCAGCGCCGCGGGCACCCAAGATATCGTGGTCGATACTGTCGCCGACGCAGACGATGGATCGGAGGGGAGGATTGCCGCTTGCCCGGATGGCCAGTTCGTAAATATCGCGATGGGGCTTGCCGAACCAGCGGACCGTGCCGCCCAGCTCCTCGTAAAGCAGGGCGATGCTGCCGGCGCCCGGAGCAGTGGTGCCGCCGGCGAGTTTGTGAATATCGGGGTTCGTGCAGATCGCCGGGACGCCGCGCGACGCCGCGGGCCGTAGCAGATCGCGGTAGGTTTCCATGGGAATGCGCTCCGCCTCGCTTCCGGAGATGACGACAAGGCAGGCTTCCCCTGAATCGTCGATGTGGCGAAGGCCGAGACGTTCGGCGAGGTTACGGTCGCCGCCGCTGGAAATGGTCAGGCAGGCGGCCCCTTGCGGAACCGGGGAACCCTGGCGGATAAGCGCCTCATAGGCGGTGTCGCCTGATGTGATGAAGAAATCGAAGCTTTCGCGGGGAAAACCCAGCCTGGCGAAGCGCTCGGCATTATAATCGCCGCTGCGGCCAGAATTGGAAAGGATCACCACCGTCTTGCCCGCTGCCTTCAAGCGCTCCAGGGCCTCCGCCGCGCCGGGATAGGCCCCCTCGTCATCGCGCAGCACGCCGAACTGGTCGAGGAAGAAGACATCGTAACGGTCGATCAGTTGTGAGAGGGTGGCGGCGGGGATGTCCATCAGGCTTGCCTCCTAGAGCATTTATTTTCAGACGAAAGCAGTATGCGCTTCTTCACCCTCGCGTAGGAGGCAAGGTCGAGGCATGGATTCCTGTGACATGCACAGGAATGACGGATTGCTTTGATGTCGCTGATAATCCTCAGCCTCGCAGGCTGCACTACGGTTCTCGGTGAGGGACAGCCATCCCTCATTTCGTCATTCATGTGCTTGTCACAGAAATCCCTGCCTCGACATCTCCATCGCGACAACGGTTTAGATCGGTTTCGTAATCACCATTTCCGTCTCGCCCTGACCTGAATCTCAGCACACCCTTGCCAGCACCAGCGAGGCCGCGCCGACGGCTGCCTCGACGGAGCGGGGCGCGGCGAAATCGACGCCTAGCGCTTTCTGCCGCATCTGCGTCCAGACCGGATTGCGGGCGCCGCCGCCGACCGTGCGGACCGAGCGGAGCGCAGGGCCGCCGAGCGATTCAAGAAGCCCGTAGCCGCGCTTCTCGATGGCGGTCATGCCTTCCAGAATGGCTTGGAAGAACACGCCGTCATCCTCCGGCCGCGGAGAGAGCCTCGGGGCATAGGCGGGATCGTTGACCGGAAAGCGTTCGCCGGGGCGCAGCAGCGGGTAATAGTCGAGGCCGGTGGGCCGGTTCGGATCGAGCCTGAGGGTCAGTTCCTGCAATCTGTCGTCGCCGATGAGGGCGCGGATCACCGCTCCACCGGCGTTGGACGCGCCGCCGATGAGCCAGAAATCCAGCACGCGATGAGCGTAAATGCCATATTCCGCAGCATTGATGGGACGCGCGGAGGCGAGTTTCAGAACGAGGGTGGAACCGAGCGCCGTGACGCCATCGCCGATGGCGTTCGCGCCGGTGGCGAGGAAGGAGGCGCAGCCATCCGTCGTGCCTGCATGGATGCGGCAGGTTTCGGGGAGGCCGAAGGGCTTGCCCGCTTCGCCGGTCACGCCGATTGGCGTTCCGGCGCGGCGGACCTGTGGAAGCCGTTCGATATCGAGGCCCGCTTGCGTAATCCACAGCGGCCAGCATTCGGCATCAAGGTCGTAGCCGGTCTTGAGCGCATTGTTTTCGTCGGAAACCGGCTCCGTCAGGCCGAGCCGCATGGCGATCCAGTCGGCCTGATGCACGAGCCGCGTGCCGCCATATTTTCTTGCGAGGTAGATCGCCCTGGCCAGCCCCGCATTCGCGCCGCGCGCCGGGCTGTCCACCGGGGCGGCAGCGGCGATATTGTCGACGATGGCGCGGTCGGGGCAGGGCTCCTTATACATCAGCACGTCCAAAGGACGGCCTTGGTCGTCAATCGCCACCAGCGTTCCCGAGGTGCCATCCACTGCCACGCCTTTTACGTCTGCCAGCGAGGTTTGCCGCTGCAGTTCAGACAGGCATTGGCCGACGCGCTCCCACCAGATGGCAGGCTCTTTCGTTTCATCTGGATTGGGGAACGGCGCGGCAGCGAAAGCCACCACCTCGCCGCTGGCGGAGAGGGCAGCGGCGCGCGCGCCCGAGGTTCCAAGATCGATCCCGATGGCAATCGCTGGCTCGGATGCGCTCATGTCAGCGGCCCGCCGCTCTGCGGTCCAGCGCCTGCCGGTATTGCTCGGCCTCCCAATTGGTCAGCTCGTATTCGTCAGCCTCGGTGATATAGGCGATGTTGGCTTCCTCAGGGATACGGGTGACGACGTCGGCAAGGCAGCGGGCCATCACTTCGCCGCCGGCGGTCAAGACTTTCGAGAGAAGAACGCCTTTGCCCGGCACAATCAGCATTTTGGGGGTGGGCTCGCCCTTCTGTTCGAACGTTTTCACGAGATCGCCGACCGTCTGTCCCTCACCAAGAAGCCCGATCTTCGTGCCCAGAAAGATGACATGGTCCGGATAGAGCGAGCCGCCGGCCGCCATTCGAACCGACGCAATATCGAGCGCGGCCCGGTGGCTGACCGGGTCGGCGGCGGGGCGGAAGCCGGTGTCTTCGGTGAGCGCGTTGAGGGCGGCAAGGTCAGGGGTGCTGCCCTGCCGCGGCTCTATCGCCAGCGCCGCCGTCACCTCACCGATCCGCTCTTCGACCTCCTCGACCGTATCGCC
Organism: Brucella sp. IR073; assembly: GCF_049065735.1. NCBI lineage: Bacteria > Pseudomonadati > Pseudomonadota > Alphaproteobacteria > Hyphomicrobiales > Brucellaceae > Brucella > Brucella sp. IR073. The sequence goes on along the minus strand of NZ_JBAKHD010000003.1, from coordinate 485,266 downwards.
GCAGACGATGATGCCGTGGTTGAAGAGGATAAGAATATCCGGACGCTCATCGGCAACCCGCTCGATTTCGCGGGCGAGGGGAACGCCGGGACGCCGGTAGGGAATCATGGCGCAGGAAAGGTGGGGAAGCGCGGCCATGCGCCCCTGCAGCACCGCCTCGCGGTCCTTCCGCACCGCATGGGCGATGGTGTTGACGCAATGATAATGCGCGACGATGCGATGCTGCAGCGCGGCATGGAAGCTGGTCTCGATGGAGGGGCGAAGGCCGCTTGCGTTCATAGCCTCGACCACGAAATCGGTTGATTTCTCCGCCCTTGGGTCACCTGCCCGCAGTGCCTCGACCAGAGGGGCCACTTCGACAGGCACCATGATTTCACTTGACCCCGCTTGCGACAGCCAGGTTCCCGAGGCCTTCACCCACATCACGCCATCGGCCTTGATGGACGTATTGCCGCCTGCGCCCTGTGTTTTCAGGATGTCGCCGCCAATGCGCCGCGATAGCGCGATGAAGCGTTCGAAATCCTCCGGCCGCCTGACTTCTCCTGGCATTTTTCCTCCTGGCCGTATGTCATTGGGCGCGTGCGCCCGCTCACGAATGCTGCACTGCATGATGCAGATGTCTCGTGAAAGCGTAGTGACATGATTGTGGTTCGTCAATGATGATGTTTTTTGAGCGTCATGCTTGCCCGTTCGTAAATCATGTGATTATACTCCATCACAATGCATGGGAGCATTGAGGAGGAGCCTCGTTGAACGACGCCGAGCGGCACAGGATCATCATCGATCTCCTGAAGGAGCGGCCCTTTGCTTCGGTCCGCGATCTTCAGGACAGGCTGGATGTGTCCGCCGCCACGATACGGCGCGACATCGACAAGCTCGATGCGATGGGCAAGGCCCGCAAGGTCTATGGCGGCATCTCGGCCAGCGAGGGCGCGAGCAGCACCCGGGTCGCCGCGCGCTCCTATGACGAAAACCGCGATATAGCCGTCGAGGCGAAGCGTGCCATCGCCCAGAAGGCTGCGAGCCTGGTGCGCGACGGGGATTCCATCATCGTCCATGCCGGATCGACCTGCTACCAGCTTGGGCTGCTGCTGGCGCACAGGAATCTGAAAATCTATACGAACTCCATGCCGCTCGCCGCCTATATCGGCGAAAACGGCACCTGCCAGTTGACCGTCGCAGGCGGTGAGCTTCATCGCGAGCCGCGCATTCTCCATGATGTGCATGGAGGCGCGCCCAGCTTCTTTGCCTCGCGCTTCTTCGTTGGCGCGCAGGGCATCAGCAGCGAGGGTCTGCTGGAATCGCATCCCTTGCTGACGAAGGCGGTGGCCGAGCTTGCATCGCGCGCGGATGAAATCGTCGTTCTCGCCGACAGCCGGAAGCTCTCCATCCAGCCGCGCAATCTGGCACTGCCGCTTTCGCGGATTAGCACAATCGTCACCGATGACGGGCTTACCGAAGCCGATGCCCGGATGCTGGAGGATGCCGGGGTGACGATCCTGATCGCCGATGGCGCAAGCGACGGCACGGGAGGGGTAAATTGAACAGCACATCGCGCAGCATTGCCGTTTTCGATCTCGGCAAGACGAACTCCAAGCTTTTCGTTTTCGGGGATGATGGCCGCATCGTCGCGGAAACACGCACCCGGCCCTTGTGGCGCCAGGAGGGCGATCTGCGCGTGCTCGATGACGGGCATCTGTTCGCCTGGATGCAGGAGCAGCTTGACGGGCTTGCAGAGAGCCACGGCATTGCCGGAATCATGTTCTCCGGGCATGGCTGCACTTTCGCACTCATCCGCGACGGAGATCTTGCCGCGCCGATCCTCGATTACGAGCAGGAGCCGCCGGCGGAAATCGCGGCGAAGCTTGATCGATTGGCGCCGCCCTTCGAGGAGACCTTCTCGCCGAAGCTGCCGCTGGGCTTCAATTATGGCCGCCATATCCTCTGGATGGAGGAGCGCGCCCCGGCCCTCTTGAGCCACGCGAACGCCATCCTCGCCTATCCGCAATTCTGGTCATGGCGGTTTTCAGGCAAGGCGGTTTCGGAGGTTTCCTATCTGGGCTGCCACTCGCATCTCTGGTCGCCGCCGCGGGACGATTACAGCAGTCTCGTGGACGCTCGGGGCTGGCGGCGGAAGATGCCGCCGATGGCGAGGGCCGGGGCGACGCTCGGCAGCTGGCAGACTGCGAATGGCAAGGCGATCACCGTTCACAACGGGGTACATGACAGCAACGCCGCGCTTTATTATTACCGCTCCATCGGCTTTTCCGATTTCACGCTCGTCTCGACGGGAACGTGGGTCATCATTTTCAATTCCGCATGTCCGCTGGAGGTGCTCGACCAAGAGCGCGACATGCTGGCCAATGTCACTGTCGACCATCAGCCCGCGCCGACGATCCGCTTCATGGGCGGGCGCGAATATGAGCTGGCGAGCGGCGGCTGGACGAAGCCCGTGCCGCTCGAGGCCGTCCGCTCGGTGATCGAAAAAGGCATTTTCGCCCTGCCGTCTTTCGCGCCGGGCGGCCCCATGCCGGGCGCGGAAGGCCGCTTTTTCGGGCCCGAGCCCACGGAGGAAGAACGCGCCGCCGCGGCGGTGCTTTATGTGGTGCTGATGAGCGACCTTTCGCTCGACCTGATCCGTTCGCGCAACGATCTCGTCATCGATGGCGGGCTGGTCAAGACAGCGCTTTATGCGGGGCTGCTTGCGGCGCTTCGGCCCGATCAGGCGGTGCTGGCGAGTGCCAATGCCGAAGGGAGCGCTTTCGGCGCCGCCGCGCTCGCCTTCGAGCAGATGGGCCTCAAACCTTTCGCCAGCCAGTGCAGCAGGGTGGAGCCGCTGCACATCGAAGGTCTCCCGGCTTACCGGGAGCGCTGGATTTCGCTCGCTGGAGAGAGACGAGGAAACCGGGCGGGGAGGCCGGTTTTCGCCTGATGGCGGCAAATCATTCGGAAAGCACGGTGCTTTCTTGAAACGGACGGGCATTGCCTGTCGCAAGTCCAACGGGAGGACAACCTAAATGAAGAAAACCCTGACTGCATTATCGATCGCCGCCATTGCGATGGCCGCCACGCCTGCCCTGGCGCAGGAGGGCAAGCTGAAGATCGGCATGTCCTTTCAGGAAATGAACAATCCCTATTTCGTCTCGATGAAGGAAGCGCTTGATGAGGCCGCCAAGTCTCTGGGCGCCGAGGTCATCGTCACCGATGCGGCCCATGACGTCGCCAAGCAGATTTCCGACGTCGAGGACATGCTGCAGCAGAAGATCGACATCCTGCTTCTGAATCCGACCGATTCGGCGGGCGTCGAAGCGGCGGTGCAGGCGGCCAAGGCGCAGAACGTCATTGTCGTCGCCGTCGATGCCAATGCCAGCGGGCCGGTCGATACTTTTGTCGGCTCCAAAAACCGGGATGCCGGCTATCAGTCCTGCCAGCATCTGGCGAAGGCGCTTGATGGCGAAGGCGAGGTTGCGATCCTCGACGGCATTCCGGTCGTGCCGATCCTGCAGCGCGTCGAAGGCTGCAAGGCGGCGCTGGCGGAGTTCAAGGGCATCAAGCTGGTCGATACGCAGAACGGCCGGCAGGACCGCTCCGTCGCCCTCGGCGTGGTGGAAAACATGATCCAGTCGCATCCGAACCTGAAGGGTATCTTCTCCGTCAATGACGGCGGGGCCATGGGCGCGCTTGCCGCCATTCAGGGCTCCGGCCGCGACATCAAGCTGACCTCTGTGGATGGCGCTCCGGAAGCCGTGAAGGCGATTGCCGATGGCACGCCCTTCATCGAGACCACGGCGCAGTTCCCGCGCGATCAGGTGCGCGTCGGCCTCGCCATGGCGCTGGCGCAGAAGTGGGGCGCCCGCGTGGTGCCGAAGGAAGTGCCCATCGACGTCAAGCCCGTCACCAAGGAAAACGCTGCCGGCTTCAGCTGGTAAGCGCCTCCCGAGCGCTCCCGCCCTTCGGCGGGAGCGACCCTTTCTCTTGTCGTATGCGGGGAGGAAACAATGCTGGAACTGAGCGGCATCAAGAAAAGCTTCGGTAACATCCGGGTGTTGCACGGCGTCGACCTTACGGTTCGCGCGGGGGAAATCCATGCGCTTCTGGGCGAGAACGGCGCCGGCAAATCGACGCTGATGAAAATCCTTTGCGGCATCCTGAAGCCCAGCGAAGGCGAAATCCGCATCGACGGCAAGGCGCGCCATTTCGCCGATTATAATGAGGCGATCGACAATGGCGTCGGCGTCGTCTTCCAGGAATTTTCCCTCATTCCCTATCTCAATGCGGTCGAGAACATGTTCCTCGCCCGCGAGATGCGCAATGCCCTGGGTTTCCTCAGCCGCGCCGCCATGCGCGCCCGCGCGGCCGACATCATGAAGCAGCTCGGAATATCCATTCCGCTCGATGTGCCCGTGCGCAATCTCTCCGTCGCGGAGCAGCAATTCGTCGAAATCGCCAAGGCGCTCTCGCTCAACGCGCGCATCCTCGTGCTGGACGAGCCCACGGCCACGCTGACGCCCGCTGAAGTCGAGCATCTCTTCCATGTCATGCGCAGCCTCAGGCAGCAGGGCGTCGCGATCATCTTCATCTCGCATCATTTGGAGGAAATCTTCGAGATATGCGACCGCATCACCGTCTTACGCGACGGTGAATATGTCGGCTCCTGCGCTGTCAGCGAGGTGGACCAGTCGCGCCTCGTCGAGATGATGGTGGGACGTCGGATCGAAAACAGCTTTCCGCCGAAACCGGATTTCCCAGTGGATACGCCGGCGGTGCTGGAAACCGAAATCCAGCTTGCCAGGACGGGGCCGGTATCCAGCTTCAAATTGCGCGCCGGAGAGATTCTGGGCTTTGCCGGGCTTGTCGGGTCGGGACGCACGGAAACCATGCTGGCCATGCTCGGAGCCTATCCGGCGGCGCGCTGCAAGCTCAGAATGAACGGCGTCGATATCCGCTTTTCCAATCCGTCCGAGGCGCTGGCGGCCGGTATCGGCCTTCTGCCCGAAAGCCGGAAGGAGCAGGGGCTGATCACCAGCTTCCCCATTCTCCAGAATGTGTCGCTCAATAATTACGGCAAATATCTCCTAGGCCATTTCTTCCTCAATCGCGCCAGGGAATATGAGGATACGCGCCGGGCGATGCAGCAGGTACGCGTGAAGGCTGAGAGCCCGCATACCCGCGTCGATACGCTCTCCGGCGGCAACCAGCAGAAGGTCGTCATCGCCCGCTGGATCAATCACAACATGAAGGTGCTGATCTTCGATGAGCCGACGCGCGGCATCGATGTCGGCGCCAAGGCCGAGATCTACCAGCTCATGCGCGAATTCACCGAGCGGGGCTATTCCATCATCATGATTTCGTCCGAGCTGCCGGAAGTCATCGGCATGTCCGACCGGGTCTGCGTCTTCCGCTCGGGCGGCATCGTGGCGACCCTGGAGGGCGCCGCCATCACCTCGGAAGAGATCATGACCAGTGCTACAACCGGGAGGACAAAACATGTCGCATGACGCGAACGCTATCACCGGCGGAACAGCGGAAGCCTCCAGAGCTCCGGCATGGCGCTCCATCATCCATTCGCCGCTGGCCCTGCCGCTGGCCGGGCTGATCGTCGTCTCGATCCTGATGGGCTTTGCCTCCGACAATTTCTTCTCCGTCTCGAACATTCTCAATGTGTTGAGGCAGGTCTCGATCGTCGGCATTCTGGCGGTCGGCATGACCTTCGTGATCCTGACCGGCGGCATCGACCTCTCGGTCGGCGCCGTCATGGCACTGGCGGGCACGATGGCGGCCGGCTTGATGGTGCATTTCGGCGTGCCCGGCGCGGTTGGCCTCCTCGCCGGGATCGCCATCGCGGTCGGGCTCGGCCTCTTCAACGGGCTGCTGGTCACTTGGGGCCGGATGCCGGCCATCATCGTGACGCTCGCCACGATGGGCATCGCCCGCGGCGCCGGGCTCATCTATTCCGGCGGCTATCCGATCTCGGGCCTGCCCTCGTGGATTTCGTGGTTCGGCGTCGGGCGGATCGGCACGATCCCGGTTCCGGTCATCGCGATGATCCTCGTCTACATCATCGCCTGGATACTCCTCGAGCGGACGCCTTTCGGACGGCATGTCTATGCCATCGGTGGCAATGAGACGGCGGCGAAACTCTCCGGCGTCAAGACGGGGCGGATCAAGCTCGCTGTCTATGCCATTTCCGGCCTCACCGCAGGCCTTGCCTCCATCATCCTGACCGGACGGCTGATGTCCGGCCAGCCCAATGCGGGCGTCGGCTTCGAGCTCGACGCCATCGCCGCCGTGGTGCTGGGCGGCACGGCCATTGCCGGCGGGCGCGGATTGATCCTTGGGACCCTGATCGGCGCCGTGCTGCTCGGCATTTTGAACAACGGCCTCAATCTGATGGGCATCAACCCATATCTGCAGGAAATCATCCGCGGCTTCATCATTCTTTTGGCCATCTACATCGCCCGCGAATGGCGTTAAGCAATCTACCAATCCTATAAACACGAGGAGAAAAGCATGGCTCAATCACTGGAAGGCAAGATCGCCGTCATCACCGGCGCGGCCTCGGGCATCGGTCTGGCGACCACCGAGAAGCTGCTGGCCAATGGCGTCACGGTCGTCATGGTCGACTGGAACGAAAAGGCCTTGACGGAACTCGCCGGCAAGTTCGGAGAGAAGGCGATCCCGCAGGTCACCAATCTGCTCGACCCGGAAAGCTGCGCGGCGATGGTGCCGGAAATCCTAGAGAAGGTCGATCACATCGACATACTCTACTGCAATGCGGGCACCTATATCGGCGGCGATCTCACCGAGACGACCGCCGAGGCAATCGACAAGATGCTGAACCTCAACGTCAACGCCGTGATGAAGAACGTTCACGCCGTGGCGCCGCACATGATCGAACGGAAGACCGGCGACATCATCGTCACCTGCTCGATCGCCGGTCATTTCCCGACCTATTGGGAGCCGGTTTATGCTTCTTCCAAATGGGCGGTGACATGCTTCGTGCAGACCATGCGCCGCCAGATGATCCCGCATGGCGTGCGGGTTAGCCAGGTCTCGCCGGGCCCGGTCGTCTCGGCTCTGCTTGCCGACTGGCCGGAAGAAAACCTGCGCAAGGCGAAGGAATCGGGCAGCCTGATCGACCCGAGCGAAGTCGCGGACGCCATCGAATATATGCTGACCCGCAACCGCAACGTCACGATCCGCGACATGCTGGTCCTGCCGACGAATTTCGACCGGGTGTGAGGTTCTAGCACCCGGAAGCATTAGCGGGACAGTAACCCCCCTCTGCCCTGCCGGGCATCTCCCCCTCAAGGGGGGAGATTGGCTGACAATGTCTTCCGCCTTCATTCTGCGACGTTTGCGATTGGTGCCGGGCATCGATGAAGGTGTAATCTCCCCCCTTGAGGGGGAGATGCCCGGCAGGGCAGAGGGGGTGTCTCGCGCTTCCGTCAAACACAATTTCTTCTAACCTTTTACCCCGCCGTTTCAGCGCGCTACCGCGCCGCCCGCATCCGCCCCGGCCTTTCTGTGCCGGCCTATCGGCAGCATCATTGGACGGCCTGAGATCGGGTCGGTCATGATGCGGCTTTCGAGGCCGAAGACCTGCCGGACATTCTCTTCGCTCAAGACCTCCTCGGGCGTGCCTGCCGCGTGAAGCTTGCCGCCGACCATGGCCAAGAGGTGATCCGCATAGCGCGCGGCGAGGTTGAGGTCGTGCAGCACCATGACGATGGTGGTGCCGCGCGTGTGGTTGAGATCGGTCAGGAGATCCAGCACCTCGATCTGGTGGCTGATGTCGAGGAAGGTGGTGGGTTCGTCGAGGAGCAGGATGTCCGTCTCCTGCGCCAGCGCCATGGCGATCCACACCCGCTGGCGCTGACCGCCGGAGAGCTCGTCCACCGGCCGCTCGGTGAGATCGAGGATTCCCGTCGCGGTGAGCGCGGCATGGACAGCCTCGTCATCCCTGCGTGTCCAGCGGGCGAAGAGGTCCTGATGAGGGTGCCTGCCACGGCTGACGAGATCGGCGACGGTGATGCCCTCGGGCGCGATGGGCGATTGCGGCAGGAGGCCCAGCGTCTGCGCCAGCTTGCGCGACGGCATGGCGTGGATCGATTTTCCGTCGAGCAGCACCTTGCCCCGGCGCGGCGCGATGAGGCGGGAGAGGGTGCGCAGCAGCGTGGACTTACCGCAGGCATTGGCCCCGACGATGACTGATATCTTGCCTGATGGCACGGTGAGGTCGAGCCCGTCGAGGATGACGCTGTCGCCATAGCCGGCGGAAAGCTCGCTGGCGGTGAGGGCGTGGACCGTCATGGGGCTAGCCTCCGTTCCTGTTAACGCGCACGATCAGGTAAATCAGATAGGGAGCGCCCAGCGCGCCGGTGACGACGCCCACGGGATAGCGGGCCGGCAACAGGAACTGGCCGCAATAATCACCCGCCAGCACCAGGATTGCGCCAGTGAGCGCCGCTGGAATCAACAGCGATCCGTTGCGGCCGGCGATACGGGCGGCAATCGGGCCGGAGAGAAAGGCGACGAAGGCGATGGGGCCGGTTACCGCCGTCGCCGATGCGATCATGCCGACAGCGGTTGTCATGATGACGATGCGCGTGCGCGCGATATTGACGCCGAGCGCGGCGGCGGTGTCGTCGCCCAGCCGCAGGGCTTCGAGATCACGGGCGCGGCTGAGGAGGCCGCCGCCGAAGAGGATGAGCGCCAGAAGCAGCGACAGCGCCTGATCGAGCTGCACGCCGTTGACGCTGCCAGTGAGCCAGCGCAGCGCCTCCTGCAAACTCCAGGCGGGGGCGCCGGTCAAGATATAGGCGATGAAGCTTTCCAGCATGGCGGAAACACCGATGCCGACGAGGGTCAGCCGCGTTCCGGCGACGCCGTTGCGCGACGAAAGCGCATAGACGGCGAGCGCCACGCTCAAGCCGGCGGCGACGGCGAAACCGGAGACAACAGGGCCTTTCAGCGACAGGACGATGATGGCGAACACCGCCGCCGCGCTCGCGCCCCAGCTGATGCCGATAATGTCGGGGCTGGCGAGCGGATTGCGCAGCATGATCTGAAAGGCCGCGCCGCCAAGGCCGAAGCTGAGGCCCGCCAGCACGGCGAGGACCGCGCGCGGCAGGCGCAATTGGCCGATCGTGAAGGCCGCGCCCGGCACATCCTCGCCCATGAGCACGCGGAGGACTTGCGAGGGCGGGGTGTAGGATTGGCCGAGCGATAATGTGAGGGCGAAGAGGAGGCCGAGTATGGCCACCAGAATCGCAATGAAGGACAGGCGCTGTCTGGCGCGGCGTTGCCGGCTGGTGGCGATGGTATCGAGGGTGGTCATAGCTCACGCACCCGCTGGCGGCGGACGATCCAGATGAAGAATGGCGCGCCGAGGAAGGCGGTGACGATGCCGACATCGAGCTCGGCGGGGCGGGCGAGGATGCGGCCGGCAATATCGGCTATCAGCAGGAGGCAGGCCCCGCCCAGCGCGGAAAAGGGCAGCAGCCAGCGGTGATCGACGCCGGTGATGAGGCGGCAGAGATGCGGCACGACCAGCCCGACAAAACCGATGGGGCCGCAGATGGCTGTGGTCGCGCCGCATAGAAGGATGGCGCCCAGGGCGGCGATGGCGCGGGCGATGGCGACTTTTTCACCCAGCCCCGCGGCGAGGTCGTCGCCCAGCGCCAGCGAATTCAGCTTGCGCGCCGAGAGGAGGCTGATGACGAAGCCCGCGACGAGGAAGGGCAGCACATGGGAAATGCGGTCGAAGGTCGCCCCGCCGACGCCGCCCACCTGCCAGGCGCGGATGCCGCCGGCAATGTCGTTGCGCGGCAGCACCACGGCGATGACCAGCGAGGAAAAGGCAACCGATGTGGCCGCTCCGGCAAGCGCCAGCTTGAGCGGCGTTGCCCCGCCGCGCCCCATGGAGCCGATGGTGTAAACGAAAGCCGCCGCGCATCCGGCGCCGAGAATTGCCGTCCAAATATAGGCTTGAGACGAGGCGATATGGAACCACGCTACGGCTACAACAACGGCAAGCGACGCGCCCATATTGACGCCGAGAATGCCAGGATCGGCAAGCGGATTGCGCGTCACGCCCTGCATGACCGCCCCCGCCAGCCCGAGAGCAGCCCCTGCGATGAGCGCAAGCAGCGTGCGCGGTATGCGCATCGCGACTGCGGCCTGGCCGATGGTCTCGGTATGGCCCTGAAGCGCGGCGGCGATGTCGCTCAAGCCGACCGCGCGCGTGCCGATGCCGACGGAGAGGGCGCAGAGGAGGAGGAGCGCGGCGATGAGGGCGGCGAGGGAGAGGGGGTTGGTGGTGGGAGATGAAGTCAGGGTGCCCGATGTTTGGATGGAATCGCCGGGGACACCCCCCTCTGTCCTGCCGGACATCTCCCCCTCAAGGGGGGAGATTGGCTGACATGGCTCACGGCGCTCTTCCTCCAACGCTCGTGATTCGTGCGGGACGTTCATGACAGCGTGATCTCCCCCCTTGAGGGGGAGATGCCCGGCAGGGCAGAGGGGGGTGTCGTCGTCCCGCCTACGCTTCATGTTCATTTGCTCTTCGCCGCAGCCTTGGCGAGCAGATCCACATAATCCTCGAGCACCCAGGAGATTGATAGCGGCGTCGGGTTGGCGGCTGTGCCGAGCGGGTCGGCACCGAGGAGGACGATGGAATCGTTGGCGACGGCAGGCATGCGGGCCGTCAGCGGGTTGGCCTTCAGCGCGGCGAGCAGTTCCGGGCCGCCATAGGTGACGAGGATATCGACATCGTCGAAGGCGTCGATGCGCTCAGTGCTGATGGAGCCGGCGAAGCGGCCGGGGATGGAGGCTTCCAGAACGCTTTTAGGCGTTTTCAGGCCTAGCTCGGTGAAGAATTTCACCCGTGTGTCGTTGGCGGTGTAGAAATTGACGGTGCTGAGGTCCGTGGCATTGAGATGGGTGATGAACATGGCCGATTTGCCGCTGAGCCCGGGATGCTTGGCGACGGTCGCGGCGATCTCGCCTTCGATCTCTCGGATCAGCGCGTCGCCCTCGGCGGACATGCCGAGCCCGGCGCTGTTGAGGCGGATCATGTCGCGCCAGTCGGTGGACCAGGCGGCTTGCGGATAGGCCACCACAGGGGCGATCTGGCTCAGCGTGTCATAGTCCGCCTGACTCAGGCCCGAATAGGCGGCCAGAATGACATCCGGGTTTGTTGCGGCCACGGCCTCGAAATCGATGCCGTCGCCCTCGTCGAACAGCACCGGCTTCTGCGCGCCGAGCGCCGCCAGCTTTTCCGCCACCCATGGCAGCAGCCCGTCGCCATTATCGTCGCCGAAATTCGCCGCGGCGAAGCCGACCGGCACCATGCCGAGCGCCAGCGGCACTTCATGGTTCCCCCACGCCACCGCCGCCACCCGCTCGGGCTTTTTGGCGATGGTGGTGGTGCCGAAGGCGTGCTTGATGGTTATTGGATAAGCGGTTTCCCCGGCCCATGCGGGTGCGAGCGCAAGGATCGACATCCATGCCGCGAGAAGCGGCGCGGCGAGGGGAAAGAACCGCAACATTGGCGAAACGCTCCATCTGATATAACTGGAGTTCTCCTCTCAACTTCATCCGCCTGCGTCAAGGCCGTTCCCGAGCGGGTGGGGCGAGGGGGATGAAGTTTCCGTGGTTTCCTACAAAAACAGGGAAATCTACAATACTGGATAAAGACGCTCAAGTTAGTAGCCATCCGGACGTTATAGACGGATGGGGATTTGATTATGGGGACTGACAGGATAAGGGCGGCGGCCCGCTACCGGACGGCGCTGCTCTTAAGCTGCACCGCGCTCATTGCCTTGCCGGCGGGGGCGATGGCGCAGGAGGCGCAGGATTCGGGTTCCACCACAGTTCTCGATACGATCACAGTCGATAATGGCGGGCAGGATGACGATGCAAAGTCGATCGTGGCGACCCGGACCACCGCTGTCGGCAAGATGCCGGGCGAGATTCTGGAGACGCCTGCCACCGTTTCCGTCATCACCGCCAAGGAAATCAAGGAGCGCGGCGCCGAAAGCATCGAGCAGGTTGTGCAATACACCGCCGGCGTCAACACCGATTTCTACGGTTCGGACGACCGTTACGACTATTTCAAGATCCGCGGCTTCACCCCTTTCACCTATCGCGACGGGCTGGTCGTCGGCCGGACCTGGAGCGGGGTCCGCGAAGAGCCCTATGCCTTCGAGCGCGTCGAGGTGCTGAAGGGCGCCAATTCCACGGGTTTCGGGGTTTCCGATCCTGGCGGGTCGGTGAATTACGTCACCAAAACGCCGAGGAGCGAACGGTTCGGCGAGATCTATGGCACGGCCGGCTCGTTCAAGCATAAGGAGATGGGCTTCGATTTCGGTGACAACATCACCAAGGACGATACTCTGTCCTATCGCCTGACCGGCAAGTTCCAGCGCTCGGATGCCGAATATGATTATTCGCAGGATGACGAGAACTTCATCATGGGTGGCCTGACCTGGCGACCCACAGAGGCCACCAGCCTGACCTTCGTCTTCGACCATCTGGACAAGGACGGCACGCCCAGCAGCGGCGGCCATCCGCGCTTTACCGATTTCGACAGGGACCGCTTCTTCGGCGAGCCGGGCTATAATTACGATACGACGAACAGAAACACCTATAGCGTCCTGTTCAACCATGATTTCGGCAATGGCCTGACCTTCAACTCCAATGCGCGCTACAGCAAGGCGGATACGAGCTTCGGCTACGCCTATGTCTATGATGCGCTGGGCGCGAGCGACCCGTCGGACACCAGCGTGGACCGCATTTTCTTCGGCGGCGACAGCGCGAGCCGGCAGTTCGTGATCGACGCGCATTTCCTCTACGAAGCGAATTTCGATCAGGTGGAAAGCCGGACGCTCGTCGGCGTCGATCACAACAACATCGAAGCGGAGAACAACAGTTACGCTCTGTATCCGCCGGTTTGGGGCGGCACTGCGCCCGGCATCGACTGGAAGAACCCTGTTCATTCCGGCGTGCCCGGCCCCATCCCGCTCACCACGGCCAAGACAAACGACCAGACCACAAATGCGATCTATGTCCAGCAGGACCTGACCTTCTTTGACAAGCTCACGGTAAGCGTCGGCCTTCGCAATGACTGGCTCGATCTTGAGGAAAGAGACCGGCTCGCGGGCACCGATAAGAAGGGCGACTACAGCGAACTCAGCAAGCGTTTCGGTGTGAGCTACAAGCTCACCGACGAAGTGGCGGTTTATACGAGCTATGCCGAATCCGTCGCGCCGCCGAGCACGGGGAACGAGCCGACATCAGGCACGCAGTATGAGGTCGGGGTCAAATACAGCCCAGCAGCATTCCCGGCCCTCATCACCGCCTCCGTCTATGACCTGACGATGGAGAATATCACCACCTTCGAGGCGCCCAGCTATCTGCCCGCGACGGTGGACAAGGTGCGGCACCGCGGCATCGATATCGAGGCGAAGGCGGAGATCACTGACAATATCAATCTGATCGCCGCCTATTCCTATATCGACTCCAGGATCGTCGAGGACGGCGGCGGCACATATGACGGCAAGCGCTTCGCGCAGGTTCCCGAGCACATGGCTTCGGTCTGGGGCACCTATAAGCTCGAAGGCAATGGAACCCGCGGCGACATGACCTTCGGCCTCGGCGCGCGCTATACGGGCTCCTATTATTTCGACAACGCCAATACGCGCAAATCGAAGGACGCTGTCGTCTTCGACGCCGCCTTCACTTATGAAATCAAGGAAAACACGACCTTCCAGCTCAACGCCAGCAATCTGTTCGATGAAAAGCATGTCGCAAACGACGATGGCGGGGCGTATTATTATAACCCCGGCCGCACGATCTATGCGACGATCAGGCAGAGCTGGTGATGGTGTTTTGAGGGGGGCGCCCAAGCACACCCCCCTCTGCCCTGCCGGGCATCTCCCCCTCAAGGGGGGAGATCGGCCTTCATCGATGACGGCACTTATTCTTCGACGTTGATGATTGGCGACAGCGGATCTCTATCGCTGCATCCGCCGCCACGCCGCCGGCGTCTCCCCCGCAACCTGCCGGAACGCCTTCGTCAGATGCGCCTGGTCGGAAAAGCCGAGCTGGGCGGCTATGTCCGCCACGGTCAGGTCGGTCTCGCGCAGCAGCTTCTGCGCCAGCTCGACGCGCCGCGCGAGCTGCCATTGCAGCGGCGTCTTTCCGGTCGTCTGCCGGAATACATGGGCGAACCAGCTTTCAGACAGGCCGACCGTTTCCGCCATCTCGGCGACGCTCAGGCGGCCATCGCCCCGGGCGTTGAGGCGGGCGGTGAGTTTCTTCATCTGCGCCTGGGTGAGCCTGCCGTCCGCCTCGATATCCGCCTCACGCGGAATGTCGAGAAGGGCGGTGACGATGCCGCCGGCGAGGCTTTCGGCATAGACCGGATGCTTCGACGGGTTGGAAAGCTCCTCCACCAGGAGGCCGGCGAGGGTCTCTATGGCGCCGACATCCTCGATTTCCACCGGACGGCGCAGCGCTGCGCGGGCAACCGACGCGCCCACCGATGGCGAGAGGAAGCGCAGGAGCCGGTCCTTGTGCAGATGCAGGTCGAGATGAGAGAAGCGGTGGGGGGAGGAGAACCGCGTCCAGAGCGGAACGCCCGCAGGGACATAGACGGCGCGCGTCATCGGACGGTCGCGCCGCCCCAAGCCCTCGGCCTCATTGGCCATGCGGATATGGGGCGACACCTCATTGAAGAAAATGACGATGCGCGGGTCGGGCGAGAGGTAATAGCCATTCGCCCCGGCCTGGGCTTCCGCATCCCAATAGACGCCCATTATCCCATCGAGGCCGCGCCATTTCTCCGGCACGAGCGCCCTGATGCCTTCCGTCGCGCAAATCATCGAATGCTGGTAGCTCAATGCCTCTGGTCACCCGCGCCATCTTTAATATGATGCTAATTATCATGTTTACGGGCGAAGGCAAGCATTAGCGCCGTGGAGCGACCTCGGAGGCCGCTATTTGCCGCGATAGTTCTCGTCGCTGACATGCTCAAGCCAGTCTACGACCTTGCCGTCGAGCGTCTCGCCGATCGCGATGTGGCTCATGCCGACATCGGGAGAGGCGCCGTGCCAGTGCTTTTCACCCGGTTCGAACCAGATGATATCGCCGGGCCGTATCTCCTCCACTGGCCCGCCCTCGCGCTGCGCACGGCCGACGCCGGAAACAACGACCAGGGTCTGACCGAGCGGATAGATCTGCCAAGCGGTGCATGGGCCAAGGATTTATACCAACATAGCTTGCATAGGCTTGTTGAGTTTTGGCTCTTTGCTCTGATTTAGACTCACCGCCTCCCCTAGTGCCGCCACCAGTTCGCTCTGCCGTTCTTGATTTTTAAAGATGTTTCCCGGATAAGCCTCAGGAAATTTATTTGAAATTATCTCAATTAAACTAGATGTAATTGTTCGGGTAATTTCTGCGCATAAATTCGAAATTTCTTCGTCGGATTGTGTATATTTTATGTTGTTAAGATCGATCAAATTAAAAACGCAGAATAATATGAATCGGTTTCCGTGAACAGCAACTAAGCGATCCCTTCCTGTGTGCTCCTGGGACAGAGCAACAAGCTCTTCATCAACGGCATTCATCACTCTGACAGCGGACCACAGGTAGTCCGCTGTAGTTTTATCGTTAAAAAGGCGAGTGTAAGGATCCCTCTTAGTGTTCTCCCATAGACCGCTAATATATCGCTTTGATGAGACCGCAAGCTTTAAATCTCCAGACGCACATGCTGCGGCAATTGTCGCGGTGCGTATGGTAAATCCCTTGCCCTTCTCAGGATCCTTGTCTCCTCGCCTAAACGTATAAAGCAGGCCCCTTTGGACCGCTTCCTTTCTTATACGTTCTTGGTTTGGGTCGCTTGCCACGAAGTCGACTGGATTCAGATCATTTTGCGTATTGTTGGCGCTCGTTACGCTGGCGGCGAAACCCTCAGGGGTATCTAAAAGTGAAATGATACGAAGATGAACCTTTATCTTCGAGATATCTGCGCCGGCAGCATTTGCTTTTGCCAAGGAGCTTATCGTTTGCGCCCCGTTGATTACGCTAATTTTCTTGACATCGAAAACACCACTGCTTGTATCGTTGCCTCCAATAGGCTGTTTCGCTAGGCTATCGCAGATAGCCGTTACACCGTTATTAAAATACCAAAAACTATCGGGATCTTTGCTTGCTGTAAGTATAATTCCTTCATTCACGTCCGACTTTTCAATTCCGTATCGTAAATTCTCAGCAAACAGTTTGTTATTATGTTCTCTGAACCATGAAACGAGATCGGAAGCAGCAACGGAACCGTATACAGATTTATATGGCCCGTTGATAATGCCCCAATGCCCTAGCATTACTGAAAGATTTATGTTCTCCGGTCTGGTATATGATCTGGCAGACTGAGCCGCATCTTTTATTCCATATTCGGAAAAGGTTAAAAAGTCGCTGTAATAAGTGTTATTCTCCGCGAGAAACAAATTTATATACTCATATATATTTTCAGAAATCTCATTCTCTGAAGTGTGAGCAAATATTAATCTTAGTTCTGTATTTATATTTTTAAGTTGATATTCTATATCATTTCTAAACCTATGTAAATTTCTGTTGTTCTTGTTCCATTTAAGTGTGAGAATGTTTTTCACGCCATCACGAAATCTCGTAAAATCAGTGAGCTTGACACCTTTCGCCATGTTTGAGTGCCATTTAGATTGAGCAAAATATAATCGCGAGTTAGTCTTGTCTACAAAAACGGCGTCAATGCCGTCATCTTCATAGCCGTCAGTAATACAATTGGCCGCCTCTTCAGGAGAAAGGCTGAGTTTATCAAGGAAATAGAGCGCTACATACGCTCGGGAGAGGAAGGCTTTTTCGCGCTCTGCGGCCGGCTTGGTAGCGTAGTCAGCAAGATTTATATATGGATCGAAAATCTCGTGGAGCCTAGCGGTCATCTGCGAAATAATCAAAGGCTCATATTGGTCGCTGAATTATCCGGCATAATCTTAAGACTCGCTCGAGCGTGTTATCAATAACGGAAGCTGACGCCAAAACCGTTGCGCTGTCAAACTTGAATTTGTTCAAGACGCCTTCGTTTTGCGGCATGGAAGTTCACAGAGAACAAGGAAAGCTTCGCGTCTGGCGCGCTCTAGCTCTCTAAGTTGTTGGTAAAAGCAAACTGGCGGAGAGGGAGGGATTCGAACCCCCGATAGAGTTGCCCCTATGCCGCATTTCGAGTGCGGTGCTTTCAACCACTCAGCCACCTCTCCGCGTAAGGCGAACTTGTTGGGGAAGCGTTGTTCCCTGCGTCCGCCGATGTGCACGCGATTGCTTGAGTGCGCGGTGGGCTAGATAGCGGCTTGGCTTGCGATATACAAGAGCAAATTGGCGGAAGTTCCATGGAAATTTCTTGACTTGGCTATCCTTTCGATCCATAAGCCCAGGCGGCTTTAGGCGTGGAGAAGTTTGCGCCCATGGTTTGAGTGCGGGTTGGCGTGTTCTTTTCCGGGAAACGGCGGCCTTTTCCATATAATCTGTCACGACTGACAAAAAGACGGCCCATGCGGATTTCCGTGTGAGAGCCGGACCGAACGACAAGGAAAAAAGATGTTCGCAGTCATCAAGACGGGTGGCAAGCAGTATCGCGTTGCCGCCAACGACCTCCTGAAGGTCGAGAAGGTTTCCGGCGAAGCCGGTGATGTCGTCGAATTCGGCGAAGTGCTCATGGTCGGCGAAGGCGCTTCGGCCACGATCGGCGCGCCGCTCGTCGAAGGCGCCCTGGTGACGGCTGAGGTCGTCGAGCAGGGCCGTGGCCCCAAGGTCATCGCCTTCAAGAAGCGTCGCCGCCAGAATTCGAAGCGTACGCGCGGTCATCGCCAGGAGCTGACGACGATCCGCATCTCGGAAATCCTGACGGGCGGCGCAAAGCCTTCGAAGAAGGCCGCCAAGAAGGAAGAGGGAACCGAGGCTCCGAAGGCCAAGGCAGCGCCGAAGAAGGCCGCAGCCAAGACCGAGGCAGCCGAATAGGTTCTTGAATTAGCCGCATGATTGTGGCCGGAACATTCGAATGTTCCGGGATCATGTTCTAGAGTTTTAGCGGCATGGATATTACCTGAAAGTCCGCAACTTTCGGGAATCATGCCAGAGTTTGAAGGAGAACACCGATGGCACATAAGAAAGCTGGCGGTTCGTCGCGCAACGGTCGCGATTCAGAGTCCAAGCGCCTTGGCGTGAAGAAGTTCGGTGGCGAGCGCGTTCTCGCCGGCAACATCCTCGTGCGTCAACGCGGCACCAAGTGGCATGCCGGCGAGAATGTCGGCATCGGCAAGGATCACACGCTGTTCGCGCTGACGCATGGCGCCGTATCCTACCGCACGAAAGCCAACGGACGTACCTTCGTATCGGTCAACCCGATTACGGAGGCAGCGGAGTAAGCCGGTCGCACTCCACTCCCAAGCACCGGCGTCCCATCGGACCCGGTGTTTTGGCAGCCAAGCCGAGAGATCAAAAAGGGAAGATGGGACGCCCCCACCTTCCCTTTTTCGCATCTGGAGGAATGAGAAATGGTTGCCGAAATCTTAGAGGACGACGAAGAAAGCTCGAGGCGGATCGATTGTCCCGTCCTCGTCACCGAACGGCTGGTGCTGCGCCCGCCGCATGAAGAGGACGTGGATGCAATTGCCGATCTCGCCAGCAATGTCCGCGTCGCCGAAATGCTTGCCCGCATGCCGCATCCCTACACGCGCGCCCATGCGGTGGATTTCGTCAATCGCGCCAAGGCTGGCGGGATCGGCAAATGCGTCTATGCCATTACGCAGGCGGAAACCGGCATCTTCATGGGCTGCTGCGGCATCCATGACTATAAGCATGGCGAGGGGCTGGAAATCGGCTACTGGCTGGGCGAGCCTTATTGGGGCCGGGGCTATGCCACCGAAGCCTCCCATGCGCTGATCGACCTTGCTTTCCGCGCTACGGATATCGAGCGGCTGCATGTCTCCTGCCGGGTGACCAATACCGGCTCGCGCCGGGTCATCCACAAGAGCGGCTTCCAATATGCCGGGACCGGCATGATGGATTCGCTGGCCGCCGGCAATGTGCCGATCGAACGCTATACGCTCGACCGGCGGACATGGGTAGGGCTGAGGAGCTGGCACAGATGATCGGCTCCATTGCACGCGATACGATCATTGTGCGGGCGCTCGGCATGGGCGACCTTCACCGCTATCGCGCCATCCGGCTCAGCGCGCTGCAACGCGCGCCGATGGCTTTCGGCTCGACCTTCGAGGAGGAGAACGCCTATTCGGACGCTGTCTTCGCGCGGCGTCTGGAGCAGGTGGACGGCAATGTGATTTTCGGCGCGTTCGATGGCGAGAACCTTCTCGGCATCGCCGCGCACCACCGGCGTGAGCGCAGGACCGAGCGCCATCGCGGCACGCTGGTCAGCGTCTATGTCGTGCCGGAAGCGCGCGGGCTCGAACTTGGCAAGGCGCTGGTGCAGCAAATCATCGACCACGCGGCGAAGCATGTCGTGGTGCTGGAAGCCAAGGTGGTCGCGACGAATGAACCTGCAAAACGGGTCTATCATACGCTAGGGTTCAAGACCTATGGGGTGGAGCGGAAATCGCTTTATGTGCAGGGGCAATATCTCGATCAGGACCTGATCCAGATCGATTTCACCGATCCGGAGTGGAAGGGCGCAAGGGAGTAAGTTTCCGGTAACATACTCGCCCACTCACTTATTCCCTTACTCCCTTCTTTCCTGTAAGCCGTCTCAAAACAATAAGGTTGCACCGCAATGAAATTTCTCGATCAGGCAAAGATCTACGTCCGCTCCGGCGATGGCGGGGCGGGGGCGGTGTCTTTCCGCCGTGAGAAGTTTCTCGAGTTCGGCGGCCCGGATGGCGGGGATGGCGGGCGCGGCGGCGATGTCTGGGTGGAGGTGGTCGACGGGCTCAACACGCTGATCGATTATCGCTACCAGCAGCATTTCAAGGCCAAGACCGGCATGCATGGCATGGGCCGCAACATGACCGGGGCCAAGGGCGCGGATGTGGTGCTGAAAGTGCCCGTGGGGACGCAGGTATTCGAGGAAGACAATGAGACGCTGATTTGCGACATGACCGAGGTCGGCCAGCGCTTCCGCATCGCCAAGGGCGGCAATGGCGGCTTCGGCAATCTGCATTTCACCACTTCGACCAACCGCGCGCCGCGCCGGGCGAATCCCGGCCTGCCGGGTGAGGAGCGCACGATCTGGCTGCGGCTGAAGCTTATCGCCGATGCCGGGCTTGTGGGGCTTCCCAATGCGGGCAAATCAACATTTCTGGCAAGCGTGACGGCGGCGAAGCCAAAGATCGCGGATTATCCCTTCACGACGCTCCATCCCAATCTGGGCGTGGCGCGGATCGACAGGCGCGAATTCGTCATTGCCGATATTCCCGGCCTCATCGAAGGCGCGCATGAGGGCGTCGGCATCGGCGACCGCTTCCTCGGCCATGTCGAGCGCAACCGGGTGCTCCTGCACCTAGTCTCGGCACAGGAGGAGGATGTCGGTAAAGCGTACCAGACGGTACGGGGCGAGCTGGAGGCTTATGGCCATGGGCTTCCCGACAAGATCGAGATCGTCGCGCTGTCGCAGATCGATACGCTGGATAGCGATGCGCGGAAGAAAAAGGCGGCGGCGTTGAAGAAGGCCTGCGGGCAGACGCCGCTGCTTCTCTCGGCTGTCAGCCGCGAGGGACTGGAGCAGGCGCTGCGCGCGCTCGCCTCTGTTATCGAGGAGGCGCGGCAGGCGGAAGCGGGCAATAGCGCCGCGGCAACAGAGGAATAGGGCAGGCGGCCATGGAACGGCAGGCGCTGAAGCAATATCGCCGGATTGTGGTGAAGATCGGCTCGGCGCTGCTGGTCGACCGCGCCACGGGCTTGAAGCGCGAATGGCTGGAGAGCCTCGGGCAGGACATCGCGGCCCTCAGCGCTGCGGGCGTTGAGGTGCTGGTGGTATCGTCCGGGGCCATCGCGCTCGGACGCACCATCCTTGCCATGCCGAAGGGGGCGCTGAAGCTGGAGGAAAGCCAAGCTGCCGCCGCCGTCGGTCAGATCGCGCTGGCGCGGGCCTATACGGATGTGCTGGAGCGACATAACCTCCGCGCCGGGCAGATCCTGTTGACGCTGGCGGATACTGAGGAGCGGCGGCGTTATCTCAATGCCCGCGCCACCATCGAGACGCTGGTGAAGCTCGGCTCTGTGCCTGTCATCAACGAAAACGACACGGTTGCGACGTCGGAAATCCGCTATGGCGACAATGACCGGCTCGCGGCGCGGGTCGCCACCATGGTGGGGGCCGACCTCCTCATCCTTCTCTCCGATATCGACGGTCTTTATACCGCGCCGCCGCATCTCAACCCAAACGTGCAATTCCTCCCGGTGGTGGAGGCGATTACGCCTGACATCGAGGCGATGGCGGGGGCGGCGGCCTCGGAATTGTCGCGCGGCGGCATGAAGACCAAGCTCGACGCGGGCAAGATCGCCAATGCGGCGGGCACGGCGATGATCATTACCTCGGGCACGCGGATGGGGCCGCTCTCGGCCATCGACCGAGGCGAGCGGGCGACCTTGTTCAAGGCGAGCACGCATCCGGTCAGCGCGTGGAAGACGTGGATATCTGGCAATCTCGAACCGGCAGGCCGGCTTGTCGTCGACGATGGCGCGCTTGCGGCGCTGCGGTCAGGCAAGTCGCTGCTTCCCGCCGGGGTGCGTGAAGTCGAGGGCAATTTCCAGCGCGGCGATACGGTGGCCGTCATGAGCCTCGATGGGCGCGAAGTGGCGCGTGGGCTCGTCGCCTATGACGCGGCTGACGCCATCAGGATCGCGGGCCACAAGAGCAATGAGATCGCGGCGATTCTGGGATATGATGCGCGCGCGGCGATGATCCATCGCAACGATATGGTGGTGCGCGGCACGGCGATGCGTGAAGAGATGCGCGTGGAGGGATGACGATGCTGACGAAGGCGGACGGAGAAGCGGATATTGCAGGCCTGATGGCGGAGATCGGCGCTAAGGCACGGGCCGCTGCTGCGCCACTTGCCATCGCGTCGGCGGAGCGCAAGCATGCGGCGCTCATCGCCATGGCGGATGCTTTGATGCGCTGCGAGGTCAAGCTGCTTTCGGCGAATGCCCTCGATATCGCCAATGGCGAGGAAGCGGGGCTTTCCGCCGCCATGCTCGACCGGCTGAAACTCACCCGCGACCGGATCCGCGCCATGGCCGATGGGGTGCGGGCGATTGCGGAACTGAAGGACCCGGTGGGCGATATCATCGCGGAATGGGATCGCCCGAACGGCCTCCATATCGAGCGGGTGCGCACGCCGCTCGGCGTCGTCGGTGTCATCTATGAGAGCCGCCCGAATGTGACCGCCGATGCCGGGGCGCTCTGCCTCAAAGCCGGCAATGCGGTGATCCTGCGCGGCGGTTCAGACTCGGCGCAATCGACGGCGGTGATCCATGCGGCGCTACTCGAAGGCTTGAAGGCGGCGGGGCTGCCGGAAGACGCCATCCAGATCGTGCCGACCACGGACCGCGCAGCGGTGGGCGAGATGCTGAAGGGCCTCAGCGGCAATATTGACGTCATCATACCGCGCGGCGGCAAAAGCCTTGTGGGGCGGGTTCAGTCGGAAGCGCGGGTGCCGGTGTTCGCGCATCTTGAAGGGCTGTGCCATCTCTATATCGATGCCACCGCCGATCTTGCCATGGCGCGAAGCATTGCCGTCAACGCCAAGATGCGGCGCACCGGTATTTGCGGCGCAGCGGAAACGCTGCTGGTGGACCGCGCGGTGGCTTCAACGCATCTCGTGCCTGTCCTTGACGATCTGCGCTCGGCGAGCTGCGAAATCCGCGGCAGCGAGGAGGTGTGCGTGCTTTACCCGCAAGCAAGGCCGGCAAGCGAGCAGGATTGGTCGACCGAATATCTGGACGCGATTATCTCCGTGGCGCTGGTCGATGGGGTTGGCGGAGCGATCGAGCACATCAATCGCTATTCCTCGCACCACACCGAGGCCATCGTGGCGGAAGACGCCCAAGCCGTTGAGCGCTTCTTCAACGAGATCGACTCGGCCATTCTCCTGCACAATGCCTCGACGCAGTTCGCCGATGGCGGGGAGTTCGGCATGGGCGCGGAGATTGGCATCGCCACGGGCAAGATGCATGCGCGCGGGCCTGTCGGCGTCGAGCAGCTCACCTCGTTCAAATACCGCGTGCGCGGCAATGGCCAGACAAGACCGTGAGCGATCAAACGGCTGGCCTCGACGCGCCCTATCTCAGAATGCCGCATGTCGAGAAGGGCATGGCGGTGGGCCTTTTCGGCGGCTCGTTCAACCCGCCCCATGCCGGCCATGCGCTGGTGGCGGAAATCGCGCTGCGGCAGCTCGGGCTCGACCAGCTCTGGTGGATCGTGACGCCGGGCAATCCGTTGAAGGACAGGAGCGAGCTTGCGCCGCTTCGAACCCGCGTGGCCGAAAGCCGCAAGATTGCCCGCGATCCGCGCATCAAGGTGACGGCGTTCGAGGCGACATATAATGTGCGCTATACCGCCGACACGCTTGCTCTCATCAAGGCGCGCAATCCGGGCGTTCATTTCGTCTGGATCATGGGAGCGGATAACCTCGTCACCTTCCACCGCTGGCAGCGCTGGCAGCAGATTGCCACAACCTTTCCCATCGCGGTCATCGACCGGCCCGGTTCGACGCTTTCCTATCTCTCTTCGCGGCTTGCCAAGACCTTTTCCCATGCGCGTATCGACGAGGACGACGCGCTGCTGCTTCCTTATCTTCGCCCGCCCGTATGGACCTTCATTCACGGGCCGCGTTCGTCGCTATCGTCAACTGCGATTCGTAATGGCCATGCGAAGCAGGGAACAAATAAGGGATAAGTAACATTGCAGGGAGGCAGGTCTTGAAACTGTCATGAGACTCTGCCTATCTTGGGTGTGTAGGGTCCTTGTTTGGGATCCTTCCTCGTTGTTCTTGTTGGAAAGGAAAGACACTGAGAACAGCAATCTTAAAGAAGGACAATTTTGCTCCTTCAACAGCTGGGGTCAGCGGGCTTCACTCCGTAACCCATGCTCTCGAAATGGTCCTCGCCAGTCTCGAAGACTCCAAGGCGGAGGCGATCGTTCCCATCGATATCAGAGGAAAGTCGGCGCTCGGCGATTACATGGTGGTCGCGTCGGGCCGCTCGCACCGTCATGTGACGGCGGTGGCCGATCAGCTCCTGCGCACCCTGAAAGATGCCGGCTACGGCAATGCCAGGGTCGAGGGGTTGACGAATGGCGACTGGGTCCTGATCGATACCGGCGATATCATCATCCATCTCTTCCGTCCGGAAATGCGCGAGTTCTATAACATCGAAAAGATGTGGCTCGCGCCTGACCTCGACGAGGAGTTTGAGACGGGAACCTTTCACTGATATCAAGCCGGCTTGTCGGCTGAAATCAGAGGAAGAGGGAAGGTCATGCGCATCGCCGTTTTTGCCGTGGGCCGGATGAAGGCCGGCCCCGAGCGGGAATTGGCCGACCGTTATTTCGACCGCTTTTCCAAGGCGGGGCCGCCGTTGGGACTGGAATTCTCCGGCGTGTCGGAAATCGCTGAAAGCCGCGCCGCGACGGCTGACTTACGCAAGCAAGAGGAAGCGGCGCGATTGTTCGAGGCGCTGGATGGCGGGGCAGGGCTTATCCTGCTCGACGAACGCGGCAAGGCGCTGGGCTCGGAAGATTTCGCCGGTCGTCTCGGCCGCTTTCGCGACGACGGGAAGCGGCAATTGATCCTCGCCATCGGCGGGCCGGATGGGCACGATCCGCGCCTGCGCGAAAGGGCCGATCTGATCCTGAGCCTAAGCGCCATGACCTGGCCGCACCAGATCGCGCGGATATTGATCGCCGAGCAGCTTTACCGCGCCGCGACGATATTGGCAGGGCATCCTTATCACCGGGTTTGAGCCGTTCTTGTTTGACGGAGTTGCTTCGGGCGGTTGATGTTTGATAGAAGTGCCCAGCATACCGCTCATCCTCTCTGCCGCGCCAAGCACCCCCCTAACCGTCCGCTACGCTTCCCTATGCACCTCCGTCCGCGTCGTCGAACAAATCGTCCGGCAGGCCACGATGGCGCAGGAGGCCGAACGGGCGCTTTTCGCTATTGGCTGGACCGATACGGGCATAAATTTGCGCGCCGCGCATAATGAGGATTTCCTCACCCCGATTGGCGCGGTCAAGGATTTCGGTGAAATTCTTGCGGGCTTCGCTGATTTTGTAGACGGTCTGGGGCATAGCGGCCTCCGGGACAGTTCGAATGTAGCGCAACGATAGTATGGAGAGAGGCGGGGATACAATCGGCTTGTACAGATCGCAGCCGATAACGGCAGGAACATTTTTCTCCCACATTCCGCATTATGGTTGATGCTTCCTTAACGAAACAGGGCATAATGTCGGCACTGCTTCACCGCATGATCCTATCCGAAAAGTCCGCAGCTTTCGGAGGCATGCGACCAATCATGACCATCGGGCCGCGCTTCACGGGCGGCGAATTCGTATATGTGCCAGAAGTCCAGCGTATCGAGGACCGCTTCGGGAGGATGCCGCGCTTTGAGAAAAGGCGTGGGGCTTCTCATGTTCCTGTGCGCCGGGTTGGGGGCAGGGTTGGCTTCGTCCGGAGCGCAGGAGACGCCGCTGGAGGCGCGGCGGGCTGAGACCGGCAGCGAGCTGGAAAAGGTCACGAGCGAAATCACCCTCAGTCAGGAAAAGCTCGCCAAGCTCGACGCGGAAATCGCGGCGCTCAAAAAGGATCAGACGACGATATCGGCCGCCCTGATCCAGTCGGCCAAGACCGAGAAAAAGCTGGCCAAAGACATCGCGGACATCGACGAAAGGCTCACCTCGCTCAAGGAGCAGGAGGACGGAATCAGGCTGTCGCTCCGGGCGCGGCGCGGCGTGCTGGCGGAGGTGCTTGCGGCGCTGCAGCGCATGGGCCTCAATCCGCCGCCTGCCATCCTCGTGCGGCCGGACGATGCGCTTGCCTCGGTACGCAGCGCGGTGCTGCTCGGCGCGGTGGTGCCGGAGATGCGCCAGCAGACCGAAGAGCTGATGGACGATCTCAAGGATATGAGCCGCGTCACCGCCTCGATTGCTGAGGAGCAGCAGCGGCTTTCCGGAACGCGCCAGGCGCAGGTCGAGGAGCAGAAGCGGCTTTCCCTGCTGCTGGAGGAAAAGAAGAAGCTGCATTCCCAATCGGAAGAGCAGCTTGCCGCCGAGCGCGCCCATGCCGAAGAGCTGTCGCGGAAGGCGACGAGCCTCAAGGAACTGATCGCCGGGCTTGACAGCCAGATGCAGGCGGTGCGGCAGGCGGCAGAGGCCGCGCGAGCAGCGGAAGAAAGGCGGCTTGCGGAGGGGCAGGAGCGGGCGGAAACGCAAGATCCCGACGCGCTTCGCCTGACGGCGCAGGCGGATTTCGGCACGCTGCGCGGACAACTGATCCAGCCGGCGTCGGGGCGTCTGGTGAGGCGTTTCGGTGACAGGGACGACATATCAGGCACAAGCATGGGAGAAATGCTGGAGACCGCCGCGAACGCCACGATTACGTCACCTTCCGATGGCGTGGTGCTCTATGCCGGTCCATTCCGCTCCTATGGTCAACTCTTGATCCTGGACGCCGGTGGTGGATATCATATCGTTCTGGCGGGAATGAAGAGAATCGACGTCAGCCAAGGTCAGTTCGTGTTGGCGGGCGAGCCGGTCGGGGCGATGGGGGAGAGGCTTTTGGCGAGTGCTGCTTCCATGGGTGGGGACAATGGCGCACCCATGCTCTACATAGAATTCAGGAAAGATGGAAAACCAGTCGATCCCGCCCCCTGGTGGACGGTGCGGCTTTCTGGAAGGACCCAAAATGATACGTAAACTATCGCTTCTCTTCGCTGGCGCCCTTCTGGGAGCCTCGGCGATGGTTGTGGTGCAGGGGGCCCCGGCCTCATCGGCCAGCAATGCGGCTGCCGGCAGCGATACTTATAAACAGCTTGCGATCTTCGGCGATATTTTCGAGCGCGTGCGTGCCCAATATGTCACACCGCCGGAAGACAAGAAGCTGATCGAAAATGCGATCAACGGCATGTTGACCTCGCTCGATCCGCATTCGTCCTACCTGAACCCCGAGGCCGCGCAGGACATGCGCGTGCAGACCAAGGGAGAGTTCGGCGGCCTCGGCATCGAGGTGACGATGGACAACGACCTCGTCAAGGTGATCTCGCCGATGGACGACACGCCAGCCTCCAAGGCGGGCGTAATGGCAGGCGATCTCATCACCCAGATCGACGGGACCGAGGTGCGCGGCATGACCCTCAACGACGCCGTCGACAAGATGCGCGGCGCGGTCAATACGCCGATCGAACTGACGATCATGCGCAAGGGCGTCGACAAGCCGATCAAGCTCAAGATCGTTCGCGACATCGTCAAGGTACGCGCCGTGCGCTATAAGGTGGAGGGCGATATCGGCTATCTCAGGGTCATCTCCTTCACCGAGCAGACCTATGACGATCTGCAGAAGGCGATCAAGGACATTCAGTCCAAGGTTCCCAACGACAAGCTCAAGGGTTATGTGCTCGACCTGCGGCTCAATCCGGGCGGCCTGCTCGATCAGGCGGTGGCGGTTTCCGACGCCTTCCTCGACAAGGGGGAGATCGTCTCGACCCGCGGCCGCGATCCGCAGGATGTGACGCGCTTCGACGCGCGGGTGGGCGATCTCACCAATGGCAAGCCGCTGATCGTCATGGTCAATGGCGGCTCGGCCAGCGCCTCGGAAATCGTCGCGGGCGCCTTGCAGGATCACCGCCGCGCCACGGTGCTGGGCACGCAGTCCTTCGGCAAGGGCTCGGTGCAAACGATCATTCCGCTGGGTGAAAACGGCTCGCTGCGGCTGACTACGGCGCTCTATTACACGCCGTCGGGCAAGTCGATCCAGGGCAAGGGCATCACGCCCGACATCGTCGTGGAGCAGCCGCTGCCCGAGGAGTTCAAGGACCAGAACGTCACGCGTGGCGAGTCGGAGCTGAAGGGCCATATCAAGGGCGCCGAAGAGGACGACAAGGGCTCCGGTTCCGCGGCCTACGTGCCGCCCGATCCGAAGGACGACGTCCAGCTCAACCAGGCCTTCAAGCTGCTGCGCGGCGAAATGGCCAACGCAGCCTTCCCGCCCGACCCGAACAAGGGCGTGCCGAACTGATGGTCCATGTCGGACATTCATAGCCCGCTGGGGCAGGACAAAAAAAAGCGCAAGCGCGGGGACAGCCGTCCTCGCGCTTATTCATGGATGATGCCTGCTGTCGCCGTGATCGGCATTGCGGGCATCGCGGGCTATCTGGCGATGAGCAATGGCGCGGTGTTCCGCAATCCAGCGCCCCCGCCGCCGCAGGAAAAAGCGGCCGCGTCGAATGTCATCGCGGCGGGCAGGCCGCAATTGCCGCCGCTGCGGCAGGGCGACGGCCCGGCGATCATCAGAGTGACGCCGGACATGCCGGCCAATATCTCCGTCACCGATCCCACAAAAATCGGGCAGAATCTCCGCATTGCTCATCTCCCCGATCCTGAACTCATCGAGCAGACCGAAACCGGCCCGCTGCCGGTGCGCGGGCCGGATGGGCGGCGTCCGCTCGATGTTTATGCGCGGGAATGGTCGGGCGCGCGGGGCGCGCGGGTTGCCATCGTCATCGGCGGGCTCGGCCTGTCGCAGACCGGCACGCAGAATGCCATCCGTCAATTGCCCGAGGAGGTGACGCTGGCCTTCGCGCCGCAGGGCAACAGCCTCACGCGCTGGATGCAGACGGCACGCCAGCGCGGCCATGAAATCCTGATGCAGGTGCCGCTGGAGCCGTTCGATTATCCGCGCGTCGATCCAGGGCGTCATACGCTGACGGTGGATGGCGGAGCGGAGAAGAATATCGGCGACCTGCATTGGACGCTGTCGCGCATCACCAATTACACCGGTGTCATGAACTATATGGGCGCGCGGTTCACGGCGGACCCGGCGGCGCTGACGCCGGTGGTGCAGGAAATCGGCCGGCGCGGGCTGCTTTATCTCGACGATGGCACGTCGGCGCGCAGCCAGGCGGAGCGGATCGCGCTGGAGCAGGCGGCGCCCTTCGCTGCCGCCGACCTGTTGCTCGACGCGGTGCAGGAGAGGGGCGATATCCTGAAAAAACTGGACGAATTGGAGCGAACCGCCCGCGCCAAGGGCACGGCCATCGCCACCGGCTCGGCTTTTCCGGTCACGGTCGAGGCCGTGTCGGTCTGGGCGAACGAGGCGAAGACTCGTGGTATCGAGATCGTGCCGGTTTCCGCGCTTGTCCGTGACCCGGAAAGGGAATAGGGCTTTCCATGCCTTTTTTAACCGTCATTCTCGGCCATCAGGCGGGGAATGGCAGTGGAGAGGCTTTGCGTTCAGGTGAGATTGAGGGGAGATCGACATGAGTGAGACCAAGGCTGCCGTGGACCCCGAGACGCTGCCTTACCGGCCTTGTGTTGGCATCATGGTGCTGAACCGCGAGGGCCTCGTCTGGGCCGGGCGGCGCATCGTCGTTCCCGATGGCGAGATGGAAGGGGCGTCGCAGCTCTGGCAGATGCCGCAGGGCGGGATCGACGAGGGTGAGGACGCCGAAGCCGCGGCACGGCGCGAGCTTTACGAGGAAACCGGCATCCGCTCGGTGTCGCTGCTGGCCGAAGCGCCGGACTGGATCCGCTACGACCTGCCGCCGCATCTCGTCGGCGTGGCGCTCAAGGGCAAATATCGCGGCCAGAAGCAGAAATGGTTCGCCTACCGCTTCGAAGGCGACACAAGCGAAATCGCCATTAACCCGCCGCCGGACGGCCATGCCGCCGAGTTCGACGATTGGGCATGGAAGCCGATGGAGGAACTGCCGTCGCTCATCGTGCCGTTCAAGCGGGCGTTGTATGAGCAGATAGTGGGGGCGTTCCGGCATTTGGCGGGGTAGCGTTTCGAACGGAGAGGTCGCGGGACAAGGGGGGCGCGCCGCTGAGTAATTACTCCGCAAGCCCCCAAATCCGCTTGGCATTTCCCGAATAAAGCTTCTTCCGCTCCTCCTCGCTCACCCCGGCAAACAGCGCGTGCGTCGCGGCTACCCATGTCGATAGCCCGCCGCCCAGCGTGCAGACGGGCCAGTCGCTGCCCCAGACGACGCGGTCCCAGCCGAAGCAATCGACCACATGGTCGACATAGGGCGCGAGCGTGGCGACGTCCCAGACTTCCGCATCGGCATAGGCGATGACGCCGGAAATCTTGGCGGTGACGTTGGGGCGCCGGGCAATATCGGCGATGTGTTCCCGCCACGGGTGTTCCTCGCCAGCTGCGATGGCCGGGACGCCGCAATGGTCGAGGATGAATTGCGTGCCGGGCGCGAGGTCGGCCAAAGCGATCGCGCGGGGGATCTGGTGCGGCAGGACGCAGAGATCGAAGGTGAGGCCGCTTCCGTCGAGGCGCTTGACGTTCTCGCGAAAGAGAGCGGATTCGGAGAGATCATCCGGCATGACGTGAAGAACGCGGCGGAATCCCTTGATGAAGGGGTCGGCCTTGCAGCGCTCGAGAAAAGCGGGAAAGTCCGGCTCTTCCGGGCGGCAGGAGGAAATTGCTCCGGCGATAAGGCTGCCGGATTGCGAGGCGAGGCCACGAATATAATCGGTTTCGGCCGCCATCGCGTCAGGCGCGACGTCCACCTCCATATGGAGCGCGGCGGTGATGCCCACTCGCTTCGCCTCCGTCGCATATTGGGAATAGAGAAAATCCTTATCGAGCGCCGGGACGCCAGCAAGCCATGGATAGGCCAGCGCCTGCCGGTCGATGATGTGCAGATGTGTGTCGATGAACATTAGCGCTCCTCCCAGAGCTTATTCCGGCCGCCATTCTTGGGCTTGTCCCGAAAATGACGCGCATGTCTTCTACCCCAGCTTCGCCCCCGCCAGTTCCGACAGCGCCCTGGTGGCTTTCACCAGCAATTCCGTGGTCTGGCTGATGTCAGGTGCGCCCGGCGCGTTGACGAGGGTGACATAGGGCACCGTCAGCGCGGCGATGGCGTGGCCGTCGGGGGCGAGAATGGGGGCGGAGAGATTATAGACCCCGGCGATCTGCGCGCTGGTCATGATCTCATAGCCGCGCTCACGAATGGCATCGAGGCGGGCGTCGAAATCGGCGGGCTGGATGGTTTCGTCGGCGCGGCGCTCATATTCCGATATCATCATCAGCCGCTCCTCCTCCGAACGGAAGGCGAGCAGCACATGGCCGGAACCGGTGTTGAAAAGGCCGATATGCGAGCCGACGCGCACCGAAATGCCCCAATAATCGGGTGCTTCCTGCTGAGCGATGACCACAGCTGCGCCACGGTCGAACACCACGAGCTGATTGGCTTGGCGCGTCTTCATGGCCAGATCGCGCATGATGGGCGTGGCGTAAGAGGCAAGGCGGCGCACCGGCGCATGAAGCTGGGCGAGGCCGAAGAGTTTCAGCGTCAGCGAGAAACGGTCGCCGTCGAGCCGGGTGACATAGCCGCGCCGCACCAGCCGGTCGAGCATGCGGTAGAACTCGTTCGGGCTGCGGCCAAGCTCCTTGGCGATCTCCGCCTGCGTCAGACCGCCATCGATGCCGGCGAGCAGCTCCAGAATGTCCAGCCCCTTGTCGAGCGCCGGCGCACGATAGCGTTCGCTGTCCTCGTCGTCGGACATATTCCTCTCCTATAAATTTCTTCACTCATATACGAACAGCGATATGCCCGAAAAGCAAAATGATCGCTTGACGGGGCATAAATTAAGTGTTTGCATATGAATGAAGCGCTCATCAATGAGCGTTCCGGGCGTCGGGAGGCGATGGCCTGTTATTTTGTGCAAAGTCCGTACGGAAGACCGCTTCGCACTTTTCCGGGACTTGGCTTGGGAGGAAGTCATGAAGGCATTGCTTACTGCCGTTTCCACGGCAGCGCTCATCATTGCCGCGGGAGCCGCAGGGGCGCAGAATCTGCCCGGCAAGTTCGAAGGCGTTACCATCGACGCCAAGCTGATCGGTGGCCAGCAATATGAGGCGCTCTACCAGCGCATCGGCGAATGGGAAAAGCTGACCGGCGCCAAGGTCAATATTCTCTCCAAGAAGAACCATTTCGAGCTCGACAAGGAAATCAAGTCGGATATCGCGGCGGGCAGCGTCAACTGGTGCGTGGGGTCGAACCACTCATCCTTCGCGCCGCAATATCCGGGTCTTTATACCGACCTGACAAAATATATTCCGAAGGAAGAGATCGACGCTTTCGTGCCGTCCACCATCAAGGCGGCGACGCTGGATGGCAAGCTTGTGATGCTGCCGCGCGCGCAGTTCGATGTTTCGGCGCTCTATTACCAGAAGAGCCTCTATCAGGACGAGGCGAAGAAGAAGGCATACAAGGAGAAATATGGCGAGGACCTCCTGCCACCCGATACGTGGGACGAAGTGGCGCGTCAGGCCGAATTCTTCGCCAATCCGCCCACCTTCTACGGCACGCAGTTCGCCGGCAAGGAAGAGGCGATCAATGGCCGCTTCTATGAAATGCTGGTCGCCGATGGCGGCGAATATCTGGACAAGGACGGCAAGCCTGCCTTCAATTCAGAAGCCGGCGTCAAGGCGCTCGACTGGTTCGTCAATCTCTACAAGGCCAAGGCCGTACCGGCGGGTACGACCAACTATCTCTGGGACGATCTCGGGCAGGGTTTTGCCTCAGGTTCCATCGCGCTCAATCTTGACTGGCCGGGCTGGGCGGGCTTCTTCAACGATCCGAAGACTTCCAAGGTGGCAGGCAATGTCGCCGTCAAGGTGCAGCCGAAGGGTTCGTCCGGCAAGCGTACCGGCTGGTCCGGCTTCCATGGCTTCTCGGTGACCGAAAACTGCGCCAACAAGGACGCGGCTGCTTCGCTGGTCTGGTGGCTAACCAATGAGGACAGCCAGAAGCTCGAATCCTCCGCCGGTCCGCTGCCGACCCGCACTGCGGTGTGGGCGTGGGATATCGAGCAGGCCAAGGGCGATGCCTATCGCACGGAAGTGCTGCAGACCTTCCAGGAAGCGGCGAAATACGCCTTCCCCGTGCCACCGACGGCCGAGTGGATCGAGATTTCCAACGCGGTCTATCCGGAGCTGCAGGCGGCGATCCTTGGGGACAAGACGTCGAAGCAGGCGCTGGATGATGCGGCGAAGAAGGCCACGCAGATATTGGAGGATGCGGGGAAGCTGTAGCGCGCTCCTCTTTCCCCTCCCCTTGCGAGGGGTTAGGGGTGGGGGTGGTGACGTTTCGCCACTGCCTCCAGCAAAAGCACCTTCTTCACCACCCCCATCCGCCCGCTAACGCGGGCACCTTCCCCGCAAGGGGGAAGGCGGGCGCGAACCTTTATGCCGCATGCCGATCAGGAGCAGGGCTTATCAATGAAACTCAAACTCCCCGCCCCCATCCTGCTGCTTCTCCCCGCGATCATCGTGCTCGTCGCGGTCATCCTTCTCCCGCTGCTTCTGTCCTTTTACTCCAGCTTCACGCCGTTCCGTCTCACGAGACCCGACACGCTGTGGACCTTCATCGGCCTGCGCAATTACATCAATGTCCTCAGCAATTGGGATTTCTGGGTCGCATTCGGGCGCACCATTTTG
The DNA here is from genome assembly GCF_049065735.1 of Brucella sp. IR073. Lineage (NCBI taxonomy): Bacteria > Pseudomonadati > Pseudomonadota > Alphaproteobacteria > Hyphomicrobiales > Brucellaceae > Brucella > Brucella sp. IR073. The sequence continues at coordinate 451,547 of NZ_JBAKHD010000003.1, read as the reverse complement.
CTGCTCACCATCGCGCTGAATGCTGAAATGTTCCTGGGGCTGGGATTGGCGATGCTCGTCAACAAGGCGACACATGGGCAGCGGGTCCTGCGCACGCTGATGATGTTTCCGATGATGTTTTCGCCAGTCCTCGTCGGCTTCCAGTTCAAATTCATGTTCAACGACAATATCGGCCTCGTCAACAATGCGCTGCAAGCGCTGGGGCTGACCGATCAGGCGATCCCCTGGCTGATCAATGGCAATCTGGCGCTGTTTTCGATCATCGTCGCCGAGGTCTGGTCTTCCACCTCCGTCTTCGCGATCCTGATCCTCGCCGGGCTCCTCGCCATGCCGCAGGAGCCGGTGGAGGCGGCGCGGGTGGATGGGTGCACGCCCTGGCAGACTTTCCGCTATGTCACTTGGCCGTTTGTCATGCCCTTCGCCTTCATCGCCATGACGATCCGCTCTCTCGATGTCGCCCGCGCCTATGACATCGTCAAGATCATGACCGATGGCGGGCCGGCGGGGCGGACGGAGCTGCTTTGGACGCTGGTGGGCCGGACGGCCTATAGTGATGCGCGCATGGGGGTGGCCAATGCCATGGCCTATGTATCGATCCTCACCTCCATCCTTTTCACCGTCTATTTCTTCAGAAAACTGGCCGCCGCGCGCCAGCAGATCGGAGCGGAGTGGTAAGATGGCCGACCAGAACGCTGCCCATCGCATCAAGCGCCGCGTCCTCAAGGCCGCGCATCTGATCGGCCTTTTCCTGGCGATGACGGTCATCTGCCTGCCGGGTTTGTGGATCGTGCTGAATTCGCTGCGCCCGACCGTCGAGATCATGGCGAAACCGCCGGTGTGGATACCGACGCAATTGTCGCTCGATGCCTATCGCGCGATGTTCGGCGGCATCGGCGCGGGCGGCGTGCCGGTGTGGGATTATTTCCGCAACTCGATCATCGTGTCGATTACCTCCACGGTGATCGCGCTCGCCATCGGCATGGCGGGGGGCTATGCCTTCGCCCGCTTCCGCTTCAAGGGAAAGTCGGCGATTTTCCTTGGCTTCATGCTGACGCGTGCCGTGCCGGGTATCGCCCTGTCGCTGCCGCTCTTCATGATCTATGCGCGGCTTGGCATCATCGACACGCATTTCGGGCTGATTCTCACCTATGTGGCGCTGAATGTGCCCTTCACGATCTGGCTGATCGACGGGTTCTTCCGGCAGGTGCCGCGTGATCTCGCCGAAGCGGCGCAAATCGATGGCTGCACCCGCTGGCAGGCATTCTGGCAGGTGGAGTTTCCTCTGGCCGGGCCCGGCATCGCGTCGGCGGGTATCTTCGCCTTCCTCACCTCATGGAATGAATATGCGCTCGCCTCGCAGCTGACCCGCTCGGTCAATTCCAAGACGCTGCCGGTCGGGCTTCTCGATTATACCGCCGAGTTCACCATCGACTGGCGCGGCATGTGCGCGCTTGCCGTCGTCATGATCGTGCCGGCGCTGATCCTCACCTTCATCATCCAGAAACATCTGGTCTCCGGCCTCACCTTCGGCGCGGTAAAGGGGTAACGCTTTCATGGCTACTGTTTCGCTGAAAAAACTCGTCAAACGCTATGGCACGGTCGAAGTGGTGCATGGCATCGACCTCGATGTGAAGGATCGCGAATTCGTGGCGCTGGTCGGCCCTTCGGGCTGCGGGAAATCGACGACGCTGCGCATGATCGCGGGGCTGGAGGATATCAGCGACGGGGCGCTGGAGATCGGCGGGAAGGTAGTCAACGACCTGCCGCCCCGGGCGCGCAACATCTCCATGGTGTTCCAGTCCTATGCGCTTTATCCGCATATGACGGTGCGCGAGAATATGGGCTTCTCGCTGAAAATCGCCAAGCGGTCGCAGAAGGAGATCGACGAGCGGGTCGAGGCAGCGGCGGATATTCTGGAGCTGAAGCCGCTTTTGGAGCGCCGCCCGTCGCAGCTTTCGGGCGGTCAGCGCCAGCGCGTCGCCATGGGCCGCGCCATCGTGCGCCAGCCGGAAGTGTTCCTGTTCGACGAGCCGCTGTCGAACCTCGACGCCAAGCTCAGGACGCAGATGCGCACCGAGATCAAGAAGCTGCACGCCAAGGTGCAATCGACCATCATTTATGTGACGCATGACCAGGTGGAGGCGATGACGCTCTCCGACCGCATCGTCATCATGCGCGACGGCTATATCGAGCAGGTCGGCACGCCGGACGAGGTGTTCCGCTTTCCCGCCACGCGCTTTGTCGCCGGTTTCATCGGCTCGCCGCCGATGAATTTGGAGGAGGCGGTGGTGGATGACGGCAGGCTGGTGTTCGCTTCGGGCGAGAGCCTGCCGCTGCCGGTGCAGTTCCGTGAGCGCGTAACGGCCGGGCAAAAGGTGGTGTTCGGCCTCAGGCCCGATGATTTCTACCCGACCGGGCATGGTCTTGCGTCCGGCGAGGCGACGCAGATTCATCAGGTCGATCTTCCGGTTTCGATCACGGAGCCGCTCGGCAACGAGACGCTGGTGTCGGTGGGCTTCAACGGGCGCGACTGGGTGTCACGCATGCTCAACCCGAAGCCGCTCGCGCCGGGAGAAAAGGTGACGATGAGCCTCGACCTGTCGCAGGCGCATCTCTTCTCCGCCGAAACCGGCCGGACGCTGCGGGGCTGACATGGCGCGTATCGAAAAAATCGAATTGCGCATGGTGGATCTGCCGCCTAGGACGCTGCGGACGGATGCGATCCAGAGTTTTGTCAGTCAGGAAACGCCCATCGTCACCATCACCGATTCCGATGGGGCGACGGGAACGGGCTACAGCTATACGATCGGCACGGGCGGTTCGTCCGTCATGCGGCTTTTGTCGGACCATCTCGCCCCGCGCATTCTCGGCGATGATGCCGATTGCATCGAGGCGATCTGGCGCAAGCTGGAATTCGCCACCCATGCCACGACCGTGGGCGCGATCACCGCGCTGGCGTTGGCGGCCATCGACACGGCGCTGTGGGATTTGCGCGCGAAAAAGCAGGGGCTGCCGCTGTGGAAGCTTGCGGGCGGAGCGAAGGACCGCTGCCCGCTCTATACGACCGAGGGCGGCTGGCTGCATATCGAGAAACAGGCGCTCATCGAGGATGCGCTGGCGGCGAAGGAGAAAGGTTTTCGCGGCTCGAAGGTGAAGATCGGACGGCCGCATGGGTCGGAGGATCTGGACCGGCTGTCGGCCATGCGCGCCGCGCTGGGATCCGGCTTCGAAATCATGACCGACGCCAATCAGGGTTTTACGCTCGATGAGGCGATCCGGCGTTCGCATACCCTGCGGGATATCGATCTTGCCTGGCTGGAGGAGCCGCTTCCCGCCGACGATATCGATGGGCATATCAGGCTGTCGCAACGGACCAGCACGCCTGTCGCGGTGGGGGAATCGCTCTATTCGATCCGGCATTTCCGCGAATATATGCAGAAGGGAGCCTGCTCCATCGTGCAGGTGGATGTGGCGCGGATCGGCGGCATCACGCCATGGCTGAAGGTGGCGCATCTGGCGGAGAGCTTCGACATTCCCGTCTGCCCGCATTTCCTGATGGAACTGCATGTGAGCCTCGCCTGCGCGGTGCCGAACGGGAAATATGTCGAATATATCCCGCAACTGGACGATCTGACGGGCACGCCCATGCGGATCGAGGACGGTCACGCCATCGCGCCTGACGCGCCGGGCACCGGCATCGACTGGGACTGGCAGGCAGTCGCCGCCCGCAGCATTTCCGAATTCACCACCGAAATAAGGGCCTGAGCCATGCAGAGAATGGGAATGGTCATCGGGCTCAATCCGGAGAAGGTGGCGGAGTATAAGCGCTTGCATGCGGCGGTGTGGCCGGAGATTTTGGCGCTGATTTCCGCCTGCAACATCCGCAATTATTCGATCTTCCTGCGCGAGCCGGAGAATCTGCTCTTCGGCTATTGGGAATATCACGGAACCGACTTTGAAGCCGACATGGCGAAAATGGCCGCCGATCCGAAAAACCAGGAATGGTGGTCGGTCTGCATGCCCTGCCAGGTGCCGCTTTCTACCCGCAAGGAAGGCGAGTGGTGGGCGATGATGGACGAGGTGTTTCATCTTGATTGACGAGCGTTCGATGAGCTTTGACCCAGCAAGCCTTACCCAAAGTTGGCCGCGGCCAACTCATCCCCGCCCGATCGTCACCTTCGGCGCGGGGTCCATCGTTGGCGATGCGCATTATCCTGCCTATCGCAAGGGCGGCTTTCCGATTGCCGGGCTTTTCGATCCCAATCAGGCCAAGGCGCAGAAGCTGGCGGATGACTGGGGCGTAAAGACGTTTTCCTCCATCGGGGAAGCGGCGGCGGTGGAGAATGCGGTGTTTGACCTCGCGACCCCGCCGGGGCGTCATGCCGAGGTGCTGAGGGCGCTGCCGGATGGCGCGACGGTGCTGATCCAGAAGCCGATGGGCAATACGCTGGAAGAGGCGCGGGAAATTCTCGCCATCTGCCGGGAAAAGAAGCTCATCGCGGCGATCAATTTTCAGCTTCGCTTCGCGCCGATGATGCTGGCGCTGAAGGATGCCATTGCCAAGGGCTGGCTCGGCGAGGTGATCGATTTCGACGCCTGGCTGGCGCTCGATACGCCGTGGCAGCTTTGGCCGTTTCTGAACGGGCTGCCTAGGGTCGAGATTGCCATGCATTCGATCCATTATCTCGATCTGATCCGGCAGGTGCTGGGCGATCCGCGCGGCGTCCACGCCAAAACGATGGGGCACCCGAACCATAAGGTGGCGCAGACGCGAACCAGCGCGATTCTCGACTATGGCGACACGGTGCGCTGCTCGCTTTCGATCAATCACGACCATAAGTTCGGGCGGAAGTATCAGGCCTGCGAGTTCCGTATCTGCGGTACCGAGGGCGCGGCCTATGTGAAGCTGGGCGTCAATCTCGATTATCCGCGCGGCGAGCCGGATATTCTCGAAATCTATCCGAAGGGCGGCGATGGCTGGGTCAACGTGCCGCTGGAGGGGGCGTGGTTCCCGGATGCGTTCGTCGGGCGTATGGCCAATCTCCAGCGCTTCGCGGCGGGCGAAGACAAGGAACTCGTCAGCTCCGTGGAAGACGCGTGGTACACGATGGCGCTGGTCGAAAGCGCCTATCGGTCGAGCGCCCAGCCCGCGACGCCGCTCGATCCGAGACCGTAAGGCATACACATGGAACAGACCATCTATTTCGAAGACTACGAACCGGGCCATGTGCGCACCACCACGGGTCGCACGATCACGGAGACGGATTTCATCGTCCATGCCGGGCATACGGGCGATTTCTTCCCGCATCACATGGATGCCGAGTTTGCGAAGTCGACGCCGTTTGGCCAGCGCGTCGCGCATGGGACGATGGTGTTTTCCATCGGCGTGGGGCTGACGGCGAGCTTGATCAATCCGGTTGCGTTTTCCTACGGCTATGACCGGCTGCGCTTTGTGCGTCCGGTGTTCATCGGCGATACTATTCACACCCGTGTCATCATCGCCGCCAAGGAGGATGACCCCAAGCGCCCCACCCATGGCCGCGTCATCGAACGCTGCGAGGTGATCAACCAGCGCGGCGAGGTGGTGCTCGCCGCCGACCATATCCTGATCGTCGAAAGGAAAGTCAAATGAGCGAGAATTTTACCGGCAAGACGGTTCTGGTCACGGCGGCAGGGCAGGGCATCGGCAAGGCGACGGCGCTCGCCTTCGCGCGGGCTGGTGCAACTGTGCATGCCACCGATATCAACGAGAACGCGCTTGCGGCGCTGAGCGGCGAGCCGGGCATTTCGACGCGCAAGCTGGATGTGCTGGACGATGCTGGCGTAACGCAGGCCGTGGCTGATATCGGCGCGGTCGATGTGCTCTTCAACTGCGCCGGCTTCGTTCATTCCGGCACGATCCTCGATATGCCCGACGGCGATCTCGATTTCGCCTTCGATTTGAATGTCCGCTCGATGGTGCGTACCATCCGCGCCGTGCTGCCGGGCATGATCGAGCGGGGCGGCGGGGCGATCCTCAATATGTCGTCAGTGGCGAGCAGCATCAAGGGCGTGCCGAATCGCTTCGCCTATAGCGTCACCAAGGCGGCGGTGATCGGGCTGACCAAATCGGTCGCGGCTGACTATGTCGGGCAGGGCATACGCTGCAACGCGATCTGCCCCGGTACGGTGGAAAGCCCGTCGCTGCAGGAGCGGCTGAAAGCTACGGGGGACTATGAGGCGGCACGCGCAGCCTTCATCGCCCGCCAGCCCATGGGCCGCTTAGGTACGCCGGAAGAAATCGCCGATCTCGCGCTTTATTTGGCAAGCGCGACCTATACGACGGGTCAGGCCTATGTCATCGACGGCGGGTGGGTCAATTAAGCTTTCCCAGGAATAAGGAGTTAAATACATGAAGCTGCTGCGTTATGGCGAGGCAGGGCAGGAGAAGCCGGGGCTTCTCGATGCCGAGGGCAATATTCGCGATCTCTCGGGCCATGTGGCCGATATTGCCGGAGCGGCGCTGGCGCCGGATGCGCTGGCGAAACTGGGCGAAATCGATATCCAGAGCCTGCCGCTCGTTTCCGGCAATCCGCGTCTCGGGCCGTGCGTCGCCGGGACCGGCAAGTTCATCTGCATCGGTTTGAATTATGCCGATCATGCCGCGGAGTCCGGCATGGCGGTGCCGCCTGAGCCGGTGATCTTTATGAAGGCGACCTCGGCCATCGTCGGTCCCAATGACGATCTCATCATCCCGCGCGGCTCAGAAAAGACCGATTGGGAAGTGGAACTTGGCATCGTCATTGGCAAGACCGCGAAATATGTGAGCGAGGAAGATGCGCTCGATTATGTAGCCGGCTATTGTGTTCTGCACGATGTCAGCGAGCGCGCCTTCCAGACAGAACGCTCCGGCCAGTGGACCAAGGGCAAGTCCTGCGACACGTTCGGCCCGACCGGCCCTTGGCTTGTCACTAAGGATGAGGTGGCCGATCCGCAGAACCTTTCCATGTGGCTGAGGGTCAATGGCGAGACGATGCAGGACGGCTCGACCAGGACGATGGTCTATGGCGTGCGCTACCTTGTCTCTTACTTGAGCCAGTTCATGTCGCTGCATCCGGGCGACATCATCTCCACCGGCACGCCCCCCGGCGTCGGCATGGGCCTGAAGCCGCCGCGCTATCTGAAAGCGGGGGATGTGGTTGAATTGGGTATCGAGGGACTGGGTGAGCAGAGGCAGAATGTGAAGGCGGATATTTAGTCGGATTCTAGAGCGGCTCGCCTGTAGCCGGAAACGCTGGCGGGACAGTACCCCCCTCTGTCCTGCCGGACATCTCCCCCTCAAGGGGGGAGATTGGCTGACACGACTTTTCGGCCCCCAATCTGCAATGTTTGCGATTGGTGCCGAGCCGCGATGAAGGCGTGATCTCCCCCCTTGAGGGGGAGATGCCCGGCAGGGCAGAGGGGGGTAAACACCAACATATCAAAGTAGAGGTGCCCCGTGGCCCGCATTACCGATCTCCGCGTTTTCGATCTGCGTTTCCCGACGTCGCAAAGTCTCGACGGGTCGGACGCGATGAATCCGGACCCGGATTATTCCGCCGCTTATGTCATTCTCGATACCGATGAGGACGGGCTTGAGGGCCACGGGCTGACCTTCACCATCGGGCGCGGCAACGATATCGTCTGCCTTGCCATCGAAGCGATGAAGCATCTCGTCGTCGGGCGGGAGCTCGATAAAATCAGCGAAAATCCGGGCGCGTTCTGGCGGCATTTGACCAGCGACAGCCAGCTGCGCTGGATCGGCCCGGACAAGGGCGCGATGCATCTGGCGACGGGCGCGGTGGTCAACGCAGTCTGGGACCTCCTCGCCAAGCAGGCGGGCAAGCCGGTCTGGCGACTCGTCGGTGAGATGACGCCGGAAGAGATCGTCCGCATCGTCGATTTCCGTTATCTGACCGATGTGCTGGCACCCGAGGAGGCGCTCGCGATCCTCAAGAAAGCGGAAGCGGGGAAAGCTGACCGCATCGCCACGCTCGAGCGCGAGGGTTATGCCTGCTATACCACATCGGCGGGCTGGCTCGGCTATTCCGACGAGAAGCTGAAGCGGCTCTGTCGGGAAGCCATCGATGCCGGGTTCAACCATATCAAGATGAAGGTCGGGCGCGATCTGGAGGACGATATCCGCCGGCTTACCATCGCCCGCGAGGCCATCGGCCCGGACCGCTATCTCATGATCGACGCCAATCAGGTGTGGGAAGTGGATCAGGCCATCGACTGGGTGAAGAAACTCTCCTTCTGCAATCCCTACTTCATCGAGGAGCCGACCAGCCCCGACGATGTGGCAGGCCACCGCAAGATTCGCGAAGCCATCGGCCCGGTGAAGGTGGCGACCGGCGAGATGTGCCAGAACCGCATCATGTTCAAGCAGTTCATCGCCGAGGGCGCCATCGACATCGTGCAGATCGATTCATGCCGCATGGGCGGTTTGAACGAGGTGCTGGCCGTGTTGCTCATCGCTGCCAAATACGGCCTGCCGGTCTGGCCGCATGCAGGCGGGGTGGGGTTATGCGAATATGTGCAGCATCTCTCGATGATCGATTACATCGCGGTGTCCGGTACCAAGGACGGCCGCGTCATTGAATATGTCGACCATCTGCACGAGCATTTCGTTGACCCCTGCGTGATCCGCGACGCGGCCTATATGCCGCCCTCGCGTCCGGGGTTCTCCATTGAGATGAAGCCGGAGTCGATTGAGCAATATCAGTGGCGGGGTTAATTTGGCAGTCATCCTCGCCCTCGTGGCGAGGATGACGGAATGATTGGCGCGAGGAGGCGGACATTCCTGTCTTATTCCTATACCGCCCGTGTGCCCCAGCGTCTGCGGCGGGGTTTGCGGGGCCGTTCGGCGCTGGCGCTGACGGGTGCGACTGCGAGCTCGACGGCCTGCATTTCCGGCACGGGCACCATCTCCACCGGCGGAAGCAGGGTGAACTCGCGGCGCTCCTTTTCCGAATCCATGGCCCGGTCGATGATCTTCTGCAGATCGGCGGCGTGGCGGAAGTTTGGGTCGCCCTGCCGGCCCGTCCTGACCGCTTCGGCGAAGCGTTCGTAATTGGTCTGCACAGGGGGAACGTCGATCACCCGCCAGGTCGCGGTTTCGATGTCATCGCCCAGGCAGCCGCGCAGCTCGGACTCGTCCGGGCGGTGGATGACTTCGAGGCTGCCGCGCTCGCCATAGATGCGCAGTTTCAGCTCGTTCAGGTGTCCCGTCGCCCAGCGGCTGGCATGGATGACGCCGAGCGCGCCATTCGAAAAGCCCACCGACATGGTGAAACTGTCATTGGCGTCAAGCACATATTCGCCGATCCGCCCTTCGGGGGCCTTGTCGAAGGCCTTCATGCGCGAGAAGACATGGTCGATATCCGTGGCCGCGCCATAGGAGGCGAAGTCGAGGATATGGATGCCGACATCGCCGAGAACGCCGTTCGAGCCGTGTCCCGTCGAAAGCCGCCAGAGCCAGCGCGACTCGGTCTTCCAGTCGCCCCATGCCCGGGAGACGAGCCAGCTTTGCAGATAGGACGCCTCGACATGCCTGATCGTGCCGAGCTCGCCCGCCAGCACCATGCCCCGGGCATATTGCAGCTGTGGCACGTTGCGGTAGGTGAGGTTGACCATGTTGATAACGCCCGCGCGTTCCGCCGCCTCGGTCATTTCAAGAGCGTCGGCATAATTTTCCGCAAGCGGCTTTTCGCAAAGGATATGCTTGCCCGCGGCGATCAGCGCGAGCGAGGTCGCGTGATGCATCCGGTCGGGCGTGACATTGGTGGCGGCGTCGAATTCGCCCCAGGCGATGGCTTCCTCCAGCGAGAGGAAGCGCTTTTCAATGCCGAACTGGTCAGCGAATTCGGTCAGGCGGCCCGGATCGGGATCGACGGCGGCAACGATGTTTACGCCGTCAATCGCCTTGAAATGGCTCGCCTGGTTCACCGCCATCGAACCTGTGCCAACAACGATCAATCTCATGTGCTACCTCAGTTGAGCGCGATCTTATCCGAAAATCGCTTCGCATTTCTTGCTAAAGCCGACCTTCAGTCTGGATCATGCTTTATCTGTAACCGGCTTCGCCGGGCTGATGCAGTTTGGGTCCGCGCTCGACGATGGGTTCGGGCGCTTTTTCGACCGGGACATTCGGTGCGTCGGCGATGTTCTTCTGCGCGTCTTCGGAATTGTGCGCCCATTTCACCGCGTTGATCAGCACCTTCTGCACATTGGCGTCGTGATAGGTCGGGTATGTCTCGTGGCCGGGGCGGAAGTAAAAGATATTGCCCGCGCCGCGCCGCCAGGTCATGCCGGACCGGAACACTTCGCCGCCCTGGAACCAGGAGATGAACACGGTCTCCAGCGGTTCAGGCACGGAGAACTGCTCGCCATACATCTCCTCATTCTCGAGGACGAAGTTTTCGCCAAGGCCCGCGGCGATGGGATGGCGCGGGTTGATCACCCATACGCGCTCGCGCTCGCCCGCCTCTCGCCATTTGAGCGCACAGGGTGTCCCCATCAGCCGCTTGAAGATCTTGGAGAAATGGCCGGAATGGAGCACGATCAGCCCCATGCCCTCCCAGACGCGCTGTGCGACGCGCTCCACGACTGCGTCCGAGACCTCGCCATGCGCCTGATGGCCCCACCAGACAAGCACGTCTGTTTCGGCCAGCTGGTCTTCGGGAAGGCCATGCTCTGGCTCCTGCAGCGTGGCGGTGGTGGCATGGATATCAGGGTCGCGGTTGAGCGCGGCGGCGATCGTCGCGTGCATGCCATCAGGATAAATCTCGCGGACGAGAGCATTAGTATTCTCGTGGATGTTCTCACCCCACACAACCGTACGAACAGGCACTGATCATTCCTCCGTTTGACCAAACGAGATTAGTGGTAGAGCAGATCGCCGTCAGGGTGCAATCGGATAAATTTCCGGTGAATACGCCCCGCGTTCAACCCGCGAGCGCACCCTTGAGCGCGCCGGACCGGCGATGCATCGCCGGCGGCGCTTCCGCATGGGCCAGATCCTGGATGATCGGGCAATCGGGCCTGGCATCGCCATGGCAATGGTCGGCCAGATGGCGTAGGGTATCGGCCATTTCGCGCAACTCCCGCTGTTTTGCCTCCAGCTCCGCCACATGCTGGAGCGCGATGCGCTTCACATCCGCCGAGGCGCGCTCGCGGTCCTGCCAGAGCGCCAGCAGCGTGCGGATATGCTCTATGGAGAAGCCCAGATCGCGGCTGCGGCGGATGAAACGCAGGGTTTCGGTCTCATTGGCCGAATAGACTCGATAGCCCGAGGCGGTGCGCTCCGCCGGTTTGATCAGTCCGATCGCTTCGTAGTGGCGGATCATCTTGGCCGAGACGCCCGATGCGCTGGCGGCTTCTCCGATGTTCATGCCCATTCTCCATACCCGCTTGTTTTGGCGACATATAGGAATAAACACGCAGAATTTCAGGTGGTTTCGCGGCTTTCGCCCCGGCCAAGCATAAAGATTAAATATGCACCCCCAATGAGTGACGCGAACAGGCCGAGCGGAAGCTGGTAGGGAAACGCCACCATGCGCGATAGCCAGTCGGAGAGGATCATGAGACCGCTGCCGATGAAAACGGCTCCCAGCAGCGCGGGCAGTGGGCGGTGGAGGCCGATGAGCCGCGCCAGATGCGGGGCGATGAGGCCGATGAAGCTCAGCGGCCCGACGAGCAGCGAGGCGGAAGCCGTAAGCCCGGCGCAGAGGAGGATGAGCAGGAGGCGGCTTCCCGCCAAGGGCAGACCGAGCGAGCGGGCGGCGGTCTTGCCCAGGGGGAGAATATCGAGCCAGCGCGGGGTGAGGAACAGCGGCGCGATGAGGAGGATGGCGGCGAGGCAGGCGATGCGGGCCTCTCCGGCCGAGACTTCGCTGATGGTGCCGCTCAGCCATTCCAATAGCCGGAAGGCCTGCCGGTTGCCCGTGGCGATGATGGCTGTCAGCACCGCGCTGCACAGCGCCCCCATGCCGATGCCGGCGAGCAGCAAGCGCTCCGGCCCGAAGCCGCCGCGCGCGGCGAGCGACAGCATGACAAGGAGGGTGACGAGCGCCCCGGCGCTTGCGCCAATGAGTTGCAGGCCCTGGCCGGGCATGGCGCTGAAATAGAGGACAGCAGCGAGGCCAACGCCCGCGCCGGTGCCGATGCCGAGTATCTCCGGACTCGCGAGCGGATTGCCGGTCAGCCGCTGCATGATCGTGCCTGCCGCGGCAAGCATCGCGCCAGAAGCGGCGGCGATGGCGATGCGGGGCGCGCGGAAGGCGGCGAGGTCATGGAGAAGAGCGCCATGGGCGAGGTTCCAGCCATGCGGCCCGCGTCCGAGAACGAGGGCGAGCGCCCCGATGGCGAGCGTGAGGATGACGAGGAGGGTGAGCAGAAGGAGCGGGCGAGATGCGCGGCGGGTGGCGGGCGGCTTGGCGCTCAGCGAGGGCCATTCCAGCATCCGCAGGCGCGGCAGCAGCCAGAGAAGCAGCGGGCCGCCGAGCAGCGCTGTCGCCGCGCCGGTGGGAATGCGCTCGCCGCCGGAACCGGCAAAAAGCTGCACCAGCCCATCGGCAAGGAGAAGCAGGATTGCCCCGATGAGTGGCGCGGCGATGAGCTTCTGACGCGGGGTGCGCGCGCCGCTTAAAGTCGCAAGGGCTGGTGCGGCTAGTCCAACGAAGCCGATGATGCCGACTTCCGCCGTCACGCTCGCCGCCAGCCAGACGGCCAGCGCGATCACCATCAGGCGGGTGGCGTAAAGCGCGACGCCGAGGCTGCGGGCGTTGCGTTCGTCGAGGCCGAGAATGGTGAGCGGGCGAAGGAGCAGCAGCGCACCGCCCGCCACCAGCGCCAGCCGCAGCGCAATGGCCATCGTGGGTTCCCAGCCCTGCTGGCTGAGCGTTCCGCCGCCCCAGATGAAGAGCGAGAACATATATTCGCCATTGGCGAGAATGAGCGCGGCACTGGCGGCGGTGGCCGTCAGAGATATCATCATGCCGGCCAGCACGACCGAAACCGGCTCCAGATCGCGCCGCCAGTTGAGCGCCAGCACGAAGGCGACCGCTGCCAGCCCACCCGCCAGCGCCACACCTTCGCGCCCGGCTTCCAGCAATGCGGGGGCATAAATGGCGGCCGCCGCCATGGCCAACTGCGCTCCCGCCGATATGCCGAGCGTCGAAGGCTCCGCCAGCGGATTGCGTAGCACCCGCTGGAGAAGGAGGCCGGAAAGGCCGAGTGCCGCGCCGCAGAGAATGGCCATCGCTGCGCGGGGGAGGGTGGCATGGAAGAGGATGATGCGTTGGAGATCTGGGGTTGCCGCGCCGGGCGTCAGGTGCTGAGCGATGATGATCGCGCAGAGTGCGGCGGCGACAAGCGCGAGGAGCGACCAAAGGAGGATGGGGCGGTAGAACCACGGCATCACTGATTTCTTCACAGAGCAGATAGGTCTAACCATTGGCATTTGCAGGGAACGAACCAGCCGCCCCCAGCAGCCGAACGAAGCGGCGGGCGGCGGGGAGGGCGCCGAAATGGTCGATGGGGGCGAGCATCGCCACGCGGCCTTCGCTGACAGCCGGAAGCGCGTTCCAGATCGGGCTGGCAGGCAGGATCACCCGCGCTTCGGGCGGGACAGGGCCGATCACCACGATGTCGGCTTCCGGCACATCCGCCAGCGTCTCGATGCCGACCGGGGCGGTGGCGGAATAGCTGGTCGCGCCTTTCCAGGCATTGGCAAGCCCCAGGCGGGCGAGCACGTCGCCGAACATGCTGTCGCCGCCGAATGCGCGGAAATGCCTGCTGTCACCGATGCTGATGAGGAAAACCGGACGGCTGCGTGTTTTGATGCGCTCGCGTAAAGTGGCGATGTCGGCTTCTGTCGCGGCGATGTAATTATGCGCGGTGTCTTCCAGCCCGAGCTTCCGGCCGAGCGCCAGCATGGCGTTCCGCGCCGGCTCAAAGGGCGGAACGCCGGCCTCATAGATCGTCTGGGAAAAGACGGGCGCGATGCGCCCGAAGGCGGGACGGCGGTATTCGTAGAAATTGGAGCTCAGGATCAGGTCCGGCGCGATGATGCGCAGCAGTTCCATATTGGGCGCGCCGCGCAGGCCTATATCCACGACATCAGGCGGCACTTCCGGCTCGATGGCGATTTCGCGGAACTGGATGAGTTCGGTCGCCGCGACGGGCACCGCGCCGATGGCAAGCGCCGTCTCGAACATCGCCCAGTCGATGGCCGCGATGCGGGGGAGAGGGCCGGCGCGAAGCGTGCTGGGAGACGCGAGTATGCCCGCCGCGAGGGCGAGCATGGCGCGCCGGGTGATGACTTGGCTCCCTCCCTCCCCCTTGCGGGGAGGGCGGCCCGAAGGGCCGGGTGGGGGTGGGGACGCTTGCGCTTGTGCTGAAGAACGTGGCGCAGGCGTCACCACCCCCATCCGCTCGCTACGCGGGCACCTTCCCCGCAAGGGGGAAGGAGGGCGCCAAGCGGGCCAGAGGGGGGCGTCATCCAACACTTCCATTTATACTCAGGCAGCCATCCTCACCACTTCACATGCGCCTTGAGCAGCGCCTTGCGGCCTTCGCCATAGCCGCAATTGTTGATGCCTTGGCAGCCTGCGACATAGTCCTTGTCGAAAAGGTTGGTGACATTGAGGTCGACGCCCCAATTGTCCTTCGCATAGCCGAGCTTCAGGTCGACCAGCGCCACGTTCGGCACTTTGTATTTGTTCTCCGCATCGGCATAGGAGGAGCCGACATAGCGGACCCCCGCGCCGAGCTGCAGCCCTTCAACCGGGCCGTCGAGGAAGGTGTATTGGGCGAACACGGAGGCCTGCGTTTCCGGCAGCAGGACGGGCCGGTTGCCGATGATCGCGGCATTGCCGTCCTTAGTCACTTCCAGCTGGTAGGTGGTGAAGGCCGCCGTCACACGCCATGCATCGGTGATGTTCGCCTGCGCCTCGATCTCGAAGCCGCGCGAATTGACTTCGCCGATCTGCAGCTTCGTGCCCACTGGGTCGGCAGGGTTGGTGGTGATCACATTCTGCTTGGTCAGGTCAAAGAACGAAGCGGTGATAAGCCCGTCGAAGGCTTGCGGACGGTATTTGACGCCCACTTCATATTGCTGCCCGGTTTCGGCCTTTGCCTGCTCGACGGTGCCGAGCGTGGCGGAGCCGACCGTGTCGAGAATGGGTGTAAAGAAGCTGGCGACGCTGGCATAGGGCGTCAGGCCATTGTCGAACTCATAGCCGAGGCCGAAGCGGCCGCTCGCCCTGCCTTCGTGATCGCGGAATGCGGGGAGCCCTTCGGACTTGTCCGACACATAGTCATAACGGCCGTTGAGCGTCATGATCCAGCCGTCGCCAAAGCGGAGCCGGTCCTGCGCATAGATGCCGATCTGATTACGCTTCATATCCTGGTCGATATAGGGATCCCACATTGGCCCCTGCGGCAGGCCATAGATCGGATCGACGGCGTTGATCGGGGTGGCACCACCCGTCTGCTGCATGTGGTCAATGTTGAAATATTTATATTCAACGCCGAAAAGCAGCGTGTGCTCGATAGCGCCGGTCGTCACTTTGCCTTCTAGTTGGTTGTCGACGAGGAAGGTGTTGACCGTCGTGTCATGGCGGAAATTGATGCGGGAAAGGTTGTAATTGCCGTCTATGGGTTGCGGCGAGAAGGGCTCATAGCCGAACGCATAAAGGCTATGCTCCTTCACATGCGCAAACCCGTAGCGCAGGTTCTGGCGCACGGTCCAATCATTGTCGAACGTATGCTCCAGCTCGTAGCCGATGGAAGCCTGCTCACGGTCGTAGCTATCGATTGACGGCTCGGTGAAGTTCGCCTTGCGGGAAATCTTGCCGAAGGGCGCGTCTACCACCGTGCCGAAATAGGGCAGGAAGGCGCCGCCATTGTGGGTGCCGTCGAGATGGGTGTAGTTGGCGAGCACGGTCAGCTTTGTCGCCTCGTCCGGGCTCCAGGAGATGCTAGGCGAGATGACGCCGCGGAAATTCTCTTCGAAATCGGTATAGCCATCGCCGCCGCCGATGACGCCGTTGACACGGTAGTTGACCACATCAGACGCCTTGTCGCCGATGTCGAAGCCCGTATAGCCATTGCCGAAGGAGTTGATGCCCGCCTCGAGATAGCGGATGCGCTCGCCGGTCGGGCGCTTGCTGACATAGTTGACGATGCCGCCGGGATTGCTGCCGCCATAGAGCGCTGAGGCAGGGCCTTTTAGCACTTCGATGCGCTCGAGGCCGAAGCTGTCGGTGAGGAACGCGCCGAAGCCATAGCCGAAATTCTGCAGCCCATCGAGATAAGTACCGGTCTGGGTGGCATCGAAGCCGCGGATATAGAGCCAGTTGGTGTCGAAATCCGGGCCGAAGGGCTGGGCGAAGACACCGGCGGTGTAGCGCAGCGCCTCGTCCGGCTTCTGCGCTCCGGTGTCGTCCATCTCCTCGCGCCCAACGACGGAGACGGATTGCGGAATTTGCTCGATGGGCGTGTCGGTCTTGGAGCCGGTGGCGGTGTCCTCAGGGACAAAGCCGTTGACCGGGCCGGTGGCGCTTCCCAGCTTGGCTTTGCCGGTTTCGACGGTGATCTGTTTGAGTTCGATGGTTCCGCGGTTTTCCTGTGCCTGAGCCGATGAGAGGAAAACGGGAAGCGCGGCTGCGCCACTCAAAAGAATGCGGAGCGTGGCCTTCCGGCGCGATGTGACCATGACTATGAACCCCTGCTACCCCGGATTTCCCTGATGGCGAGACGCCCTTGGGAAACCCGTCAACCCTGTCGAAAATAAGATGAGCCTTTACCTCAAGAATCTTTGCGTGGATTGTCGCTTTTTGCGGCTTGTTGAACGGTTTTGGGCTTATCCTTTATGGGATTGCAGCCAGACAGCCGGTGTGACGCCCAGGCAACGCTTGAACACGCGGGTGAAATGGGCTTGGTCGGAAAAGCCGGTGGCCGAGGCGATTGCGGTGAGCGATAGAGCCGTGCGGTTCATCAGCTCGCACGCCTTGCGGATGCGCGCCTGCATCTGCCATTGATGCGGCGGCACGCCCGTGGAAGCCTTGAAGGCATGGCTGAAATGGGTTTCCGAAAGACCGGCGAGATCGGCCAATTCCTTCAGCCGGATGGAGCGCAGGCAGTTCTCCTCGATGAAATCGACCACGCGGCGCAGCTGCCTCGGCGAAAGCTGGCTGCGCTTCCTCGGCTGCACCTGTCCGATTTTGAACAGATCGGCGAACAGCGCCGTCACCAGCCCGTCACCGTAGAGATCGTGCAACGGGTCGTCGTTCAGGCATTCGGCGGCGATGAGGCTGGCCAGGGCGGCGATGCGCTCGTCGGAAAACATCAGGCGCGGGACTTCAAGCTTTTCCATATCGAGCACGCCGGCAAAGCGGCGGCCCAGCGTCTCGATGTCGAAATGCAGGTCGAGATGACGCAGGAAGCCGGTGTTTTCCGCCTCGCTCCAGATCGGCATTCCCGCGGGGATATAGCTCATCCGGTAAGGCGCGGCGCTTTTCGGCACGGGCTGCTGCCGCTCGCTCTGGCGCAGCGCGAAGCGGCCGACGCCCTGATTGTCCAGCACCACGAACAGGCGTGGCGCGCGGGAGACATATTCCCCGCTCGCACCCTCGGCGCACATCACCGACCAGACATCGGCAAGGACACCATTCCACGCGCGCCAGCGCAAGGTCTCCACAATGGAAACGCCTTCGACCTTGCTCTTCATCTGGGGGTGGAACGTCATGGCGAGGAGGAAACAAAAGATGGGCGCGGAAGTCAAGATTTTGGGTGCTGAGTGTGGCGCTCTACGGTTCAGTTCCAATCCAAGGGAGTTGCACCCGTCATTAGCCTGTTCCATTTTGTACTACGCAAACTGACGGGGTAACCGGTGAGCTCAAGACGCGACAACAACAATACGAAGCTCGACGACGCGGCGCGGGCCGGGTGGCTTTATTACATTGCAGGCAACACGCAGGACGAGATCGCCGCCAAGCTCGGCGTCTCGCGCCAGTCGGCGCAGCGTATGGTTTCGCTCGCGGTTTCCGAGGGGCTGGTGAAGGTTCGGCTGGAACACCCCATCGCCAATTGCCTCGACCTTGCCGCCCGCCTCAAGAAACAGTTCGGCCTGCGTTTCGCCGAGGTGGTGCCGACCGATCCGGCGTCCTCCTCCACCACGCTGGGCGTGGCGGAGGCGGGGGCGGAGGAGATGGCGCGCTGGCTGAAATCGCCGCAACCCATCGTCATGGCCATCGGCACCGGGCGCACGCTGAAGGCGGCCATCGAGCAATTGTCACCGATGGAATGTCCGCAGCACAAGATCGTTTCGCTCGCTGGCAGCATCGCGCCGGATGGATCGGCGGCATTCTACAATGTCATCTTCAACATCGCGGATGCGATCCATGCGCGCAGCTTTCCCCTGCCGCTGCCGGTCATCGCCGCTTCGCCAGAGGAGCGCGAATTGCTGCATGCCCAAGCCATGATCCGCCCGGTGCTCGAACTCGCGGCGAAGGCGGATGTAACTTTTCTCGGCATCGGCGATCTAGGCGACGACGCGCCGCTCTATGTCGACGGGTTTGTGACCGAGACAGAGCTGAAGGCGTTGCGGAAGGCTGGGGCCGTCGGGGAAATTCTGGGCTGGACCTTCGACAGCGACGGCCGGTTGCTGGAGGGGCTGACCAATGAGCACGTCGCCAGCGCACCGATTCCGGGCGGTGGCGATGCGCTGGTCATCGCGCTCGCCAAGGGCCGCAGGAAACAGCCGGCGATAGCGGCGGCGGTGAAAGGGCGGCTGGTGAATGGGCTGATCACGGATGAGGCGACGGCGGCGGCATTGTTGAAAGACGCGGAATAACCCTGACGTCATTCTCGGGCTTGTCCCGAGAATCTACAGCGGGGCGTTCAGCGATAACGGCAATTACTATAGCAGCTCCTCGGGACCAGCCGCCACGCTGCAACGGCGGCGGTGCCTGGTTGGTACCGGATTGAAGCAACGAAGAGAGGTGAACGTTTCGGCGGTTATTCAAAGTACGATAGGAACGCGATATCTATGCTGAAAGAAAGTTTGAACCGAGGATTTTATGTCGGTCGATGAAACGATCATTCGTCAATGGGCAGATCGTCACGAGTGTAGAAGGAGCTTGCCGCTCCTTGTCCGTCGACTGATACGCGAGACTACACCATCTCTGTCATCGCTGCGCTTTCCGGGCAACGAAGCCATTGATCTACCCGGTCTTGATGGTCGGTGCGAAGCTGAATATGCGACGGCTTGGGTCCCGCAGGGACGAAGCGTTTGGGAGATGGGATGCAACCAAGAGCCGCGGGGTAAGGCAGACGGTGATTATGAGAAACGAACTGCGGAAACCCCTCAGGATGAGCTGGCGGATAGTAGCTTTGTTTTTGTTACCCCCAGACGCTGGCACACGAAGGATGAATGGCTAGAGAAACGCCGCCGAGAAGGTTCTTGGTCGGCAGTCTATGCCTACGACGCTATCGATCTCGAAACTTGGCTCGAAGAAGCACCTGCAACATCTCGCTGGCTGGGTGAGCTCCTTGGGGTAGCCAGCTTAGGCTTGTTAACGCCTCAAGAGTGGTGGCAAAAATGGTCAACGGCCTCCGTGCCACCGATATCTAGGCGACTAGTCGCCACTCGGAGGCATAACGAAGCCAACACACTCCTAAAAAAGCTCAGAGACGGCGCCCCCGTCGTAGCCGTCCAGGCTGACGATCGAAGTGAGGCGATCGCATTTGTTGTCGCGGCTCTAATCGAGGCAGATGCGCTTGATCTGCTTGACCGCACATTGGTCGTGACCTCCGGCGGAATAAGAATCCCGACAGCCGGTGCTTCCCGTTTGATCGCAATAGCAGATATTCCGGAAGGGCAGGAAGCCGATTTCGGGGACAGGCGCAATATCACAATTGTCAGGGCGTACTCCAGAGGCCGCGTGGACGTTCAGGAGTCCGTGCAGCTTTCTCATGTGCCGTCCCAAACTTTTCGTTCTGAGCTTGAGGCTATGGGATTGGCGGAGGATGAGGCAGAGAGCCTTGCCCGGAAGACGGGCCATTCCGTTCCTGTGCTGCGGCGCCAACGCTCCCCTGATCCCGAAGTACGGCGCCCGGTGTGGGCCCGCGATCGGGCATCAGCCAAACAGCTTCTCCCTTTCGCTCTGACAGGATCCTGGGTTGAAAGGGAGCACTTCCATGACGGCATAGTCCTCCAGCTTCTCGGTGAGTTTGCCGATGGCGAAACAGAACACGTTCGAGATACTTTGTTAACGCTCGACGACGCGCCGATCGCGAAATATGGCAACGTCAATGTTGTTGTTTCTCAGCTTGATGCTCTCTTCGCGATAGGGCCCTATATCGAGCTTACCGATTTGGATCGCTTCTTTCAGCTCGTGCCCGAACTGCTCGGCGAACGGGACCCGGCCTTGGATTTACCCCAGGACCAATGGTGGATGGCAAATGTCCTGGGTAAAGGACGCAGCTATTCCGGAGCGCTTCTATCCGGGCTTGGCGATACTCTGTGTATTTTTGCGATCCATGGAGCAGAGGTCTGCGGAAATAGGCTGCAAATAGACTTAGCGTACCGCGCCAGTCAGGTCGTGCGTTCCCTTATGCAAAATGCCGGTGAGGAGCGCTGGCTTTCAATTCGCGATCATTTGCGAGCGCTTGCGGAGGCGTCGCCAAATACATTTCTTGATTGCTTGGAAGAAGAACTTCGACGGCCTGAGCCGACTATCAACGCAATCATGGGAACCACAGGAGGACCAAGCAGAGGGGAGTGCCTTCGCACCGATCTGCTTTGGGCTCTTGAACTGCTAGCTTGGCATCCCATTTATTTCTCGCGCGCTGCCGGTATTGTGTTTGACCTTCAGCGGTTTGAGATAAAGGATAATTGGTCGAATTCCCCGATATCCACCGCGCGCTCACTGTTCCGCGTCTGGCTTCCGGCAACTTCATTAGATGTTCCAGAGCGAATGCGCGTGTTGCGGAACCTGTCTGGACAATTCCGTAGCGCGTCAATGGATGTCTGCATCTCACTGCTTCCGGATGGAGGTCCGGGGTTCGCCATAAAGCCCGCAAGGCCTCAGTGGCGCGCGCTGGAGCAGGAAGTGCCTGTCCCGACGAACATTGACGTACGAGATGCCGCGATTGAAGCCAGCTGCCTTTTGTTAGATTTGGCCCCCTTCAACAAGGCCGAGTTGGAAAAACTGCTGCAAATTGCGCCTCGCTTGCACCCGCACGATTTGAGCCGCTTGGTTGGGGAGATTGAGCAGTGGGCGGTAGATGCTGATGACGAAGAAAAGGCGGAACTCTGCCATGACTTCCGTCGTCGGCAAATGATGCGTGCCTACCAAGATGGTGAAGACGAAGACGAGTTGGTCGTTTCCCTTCGTAGGATAGAAACTGCACTGGAGCCGGTAACTGCGACTGCCCGTCATCGCTGGCTGTTCGAAAGCGCATATGTCGAATGGCGATTCCTTGTTGAAGAAGAGAGAGAAGGCCATCTATCGTGGCAGGAGCGCGACGCTCGCGTGCGACAGAAGCGCGTAGAGGCCATCGCGGAAATTCAAGAGGAATTGGGCGAGGATCAAGTCTTCGAGTTTGGCCTTAGCGTCAAGCAGCCCGATCTCGTTGCCCAGGTGTTGGTACCGCCAGACGCTTCTCCTGAAATTGCGGCCAAATGGATTGCTCGTGCTCTTGAACATCAACCAAGCGAAGCGGCCAATACTTTCCTTCGACAGGTACTTTGGACCGCCGGGCGGAACGACCTCCGGGCCGTCCTTCATATTCTTCGTGAGAGTGGCATTTTGGAGAATATCGCCGTTCAGCATCGGCTCGCTGAGCATCTTCCTGGCAGCGTCTCAGGCTGGACAGCTGCTGAAGAAATAGGAAATGACGCCGCTGCCACCTATTGGAGCACCGTGTCGATCAGAATATGGGACGACACGCCATCGCAAGAAATCGAATATGCCATAGCAAAGCTGCTTGATGCGCAGCGTCCACGTTCCGCGTTTGCTGCCATCGGCCTGTGGCCCAATAGGCTATCTCCCGAGCAATGGGAGCAGATTCTCCAAGCCATTGCATACGGCCAAGAGCCTGATGGAGTGCTGCCAGATGCGTATCGCTTAGACGAAGTTTTCAAGCGCCTGGATGAAGCTGACAACTTCTCCGATGAACGCATTGCAATGCTGGAACTTCCCTTCGTTCCGCTTCTTTGCAGCTATGGGCACCGCCACCATGAAAGAACGCTCGCGGTGCATAGGGAACTGGCCCGCGACCCATCTACGTTTGTCCAGCTACTTTGTTGGCGCTACCATCGTAGTGACGGAAAAGACGATCCAGGGCAGCAGGAAATGCTGCCAGAGCGCCAGAAGTTCCTGTCGGAACTTGCATATCATGCGCTGGAGGGATGGAATAGGCTGCCAGGATTGGACAACGACGGGAATATTGTCGAGAAGGATTTCATAGCGTGGGCTGAAGAGGCCATGCGGCAAGCAATTGAAGCAGATCGCAAAAACGTGGCCGAAACACATTTCGGCGCGCTGTTAGCACGCTTTGCGCGCCGCCGTCCTTGGGAGGAATGGCTGCCGCTGACGATACTGGATTTCTTGGATCGTGCTGAAAACGGCGGGCTTCGTGAAAAGTTTGATCTAGGCGTCCAGAATGCGCGCGGTGTTACGACTCGCGGGCCATATGATGGTGGCGAACAGGAACGTAAACTAGCTGGGCGATATCGCGAACTTGCTGCGCGATATGGGAACTCCCATCCGCGTGTTGCAGCACTGCTCGTCTCGATTGCCAAAGGCTACAAATGGGACGCTCGCCGCCAGGATGAGCGGGCGGCCGTAGGAGAGCGTTGGCATCCATAAATGAGGCTTCAAATTTGCACCTCCAGTAAATGTCTACTTCGGTCAAAAACTTGCCCGAGGATGACGAAGCCGGATGGCTGATTGCTGCATCGCGGCGACGAATGGCTCTTGACACGGCGCGCCGTATGTTGAGTAATTGCTCAACGAAATAGCAAATGCCCGTTTTGGTGCTCTAATGTCTGGGAGGAACAGATGAGACTGAAATCACTCATGCTCGGCGCCTGCTCGCTGGTCGCGATGGCCGGCTTCGCGCGAGCGGAGACGCTGACCATCGCCACCGTCAATAATGGCGATATGGTGCGCATGCAGAAGCTTGCCGACGACTTCAAGTCCAAGAACCCGGATATCGACCTGCAATGGGTGGTGCTTGAGGAGAACGTCCTTCGCCAGCGCGTCACCACCGACATCGCCACCAAGGGCGGCCAGTATGACATCATGACCATCGGCACCTATGAGGTTCCGATCTGGGCCAAGCAGGGCTGGCTGTTGCCGCTCGACAAGCTGGCGGCGGACAAGAATTATGCCGTCGACGATCTGCTGCCGCCGATCCGCAGCGGTCTCACGCAGGATGGCAAGCTTTATGCCGCGCCGTTCTATGGGGAGAGCTCGTTCGTCATGTATCGCAAGGATCTGTTCGACGCGGCGGGGCTGAAAATGCCCGACGCGCCGACCTGGGATTTCGTCGGCGAGGCCGCGCGCAAGCTGACCGACAAGAGCAAAGAGCAATACGGCATCTGCCTGCGCGGCAAGGCGGGCTGGGGCGAAAACATGGCGCTGCTGACCGCCATGTCCAATTCCTTCGGCGCGCGCTGGTTCGACGAAAACTGGAAGCCGCAATTCGACCAGCCGGAATGGAAGGCGACGCTGGATTATTACGTGAACCTGATGAAGGATGCCGGCCCTCCGGGAGCTTCCTCCAACGGCTTCAACGAGAATCTGGCGCTGTTCCAGACCGGCAAATGCGCCATGTGGATCGATGCGACGGTGGCTGCGTCCTTCGTGAGCGATCCCAAGGAAAGCCAGGTGGCCGACAAGGTGGCCTTCGCGCTGGCGCCAGACAAGGGATTGGGCAAGCGCGGCAACTGGCTCTGGGCGTGGACGCTGGCCATTCCGGCGGGTTCGCAGAAGGCGGAAGCGGCGGAGAAATTCATCAACTGGGCGACATCGAAGGATTATCTCAATCTCGTCGCGTCCAAGGATGGCTGGCTCAACGTACCGCCCGGCACGCGCACCTCGCTTTATGAAAACGCCGAGTATCTGAAGGTCGCGCCCTTCGCCAAGATGACGCTCGACTCGATCAACGCCGCCGACCCGACCAAGCCGACGGTGAAGCCGGTGCCTTATGTCGGCGTGCAGTTCGTCGCGATTCCTGAATTCCAGGGCCTCGGCACGGCGGTCGGGCAGCAGTTCTCAGCGGCGCTGGCGGGGCAGTTTTCGGTGGATCAGGCGCTGAAGAACGCCCAGCAGCTGAGCGAGCGCGAGATGACGAAGGGCGGGTATATCAAGTAGCGCCGCCGCTCTTTCCCTCCCCCTTGCGGGGAGGGTGGCCCGAAGGGCCGGGTGGGGGTGGTGCAGGATTTAGCGCATCTTCTCCACCTCTCCTACGTCATCCTCGGGCTTGACCCGAGGATCCACGGCAAAGGGGGCGGAGACGGTACTATCGCCCGCTTCGGGATCATGGCCCTTCAGGCTGATATCAACACTAAAATGACCTTTCCGCTCGCTGGAATGCGCCGAGGCATGCGGAAAGGTCAGTGCTCCCTAGCCGTGGATCCTCGGGTCAAGCCCGAGGATGACGGAGGGGAGGGAGGAATGCCAAGCAAGCAGGCAGGGAAGGCGCTGTCCCGCTGGCGTCCTCCCGAATTGCAAGACATCTATAACCGAGAAATGGGAACCACCCATGGCAACGCTGCAAACGCGGTCCGCCGCCCGTCTGATGATGAGCCCGGCAGTCATCCTGCTCTTTCTGTGGATGATCGTGCCGCTGGCAATGACGGTCTATTTCTCGTTCCTGCGGTACAATCTTCTGATGCCGGGGATGGAGGAATGGGCGGGGACGCTGAATTACAGCTATTTCCTCACCGATCCGGCCTTCGGCACCGCGCTGCTCAACACGCTGCTACTGGTGGGCGGGGTGCTTCTCATCACCATCGTCGGCGGCACGCTGCTGGCGCTGCTGCTTGATCAGCCGTTTTTCGGGCAGGGCATCGTCAGGCTGCTGGTCATCGCGCCGTTTTTCGTGATGCCGACAGTTTCGGCACTGGTGTGGAAGAACATGCTGATGCATCCGGTCTATGGCATCTTCGCCTGGATCGCACGGCTCTTCGGCCTGCAGCCCATCGACTGGCTCAACAATCTGCCGCTGTTCTCGGTGACCATGATCGTCGCCTGGCAATGGCTGCCCTTCGCCACGCTCATTTTGCTCACCGCGCTGCAATCGCTCGACGAGGAGCAGAAGGAAGCCGCCGAGATGGATGGGGCAGGTTCCATCTCGCGTTTCATCTATATCGTGCTGCCGCATCTCTCGCGCGCCATGACCGTGGTGGTGCTGATCGAGACGATCTTCTTGCTCAGCGTCTTCGCCGAAATTCTGGTCACCACCAATGGCGGGCCGGGCAATGAGAGCACCAACATCACCTATCTCGTCTATGCGCAGGCGCTCCTCCAGTTCGATGTGGGCGGCGCGTCGGCGGGCGGCATTGTCGCGGTGGTGCTCGCCAATATCGTCGCCATCTTCCTCATCCGCCTCATCGGCAAGAATCTGGAGGCGTGATTCCCAATGGCCCGCGCGATTTCACCCCGCAGAAAGGCGATCTTCACCGTCATCGGCTGGATCGTCGGCTTTGTCATCTTCTTCCCGATCCTCTGGACGGTGCTGACCAGTTTCAAGTCAGAGGGCGAAGCCATCGCCTCGCCGCCGCATTTCCTGTTCTTCGACTGGACGCTCGAGAGCTATCACGCGGTGCAGAGCCGCTCCGACTATTTCAAGCATGTGATGAATTCGGTGATCGTGTCCTTCGGCTCGACGCTGATCGGCCTTGCCATCGCCATTCCCGCCGCCTGGGCGATGGCGTTTTCGCCGACGAAGCGCACCAAGGACATCCTGATGTGGATGCTTTCCACCAAGATGCTGCCGCCGGTGGGTGTGCTGGTGCCGATCTATCTAGTCTTCCGCGATTGGGGGCTGTTAGACACGCGGCTCGGGCTCGTCATCGTGCTGACCATGATCAACCTGCCGATCATCGTCTGGATGCTCTACACCTATTTCAAGGAAATCCCGGGCGAGATCCTCGAAGCCGCGCGCATGGATGGCGCCTCGCTCATGAAGGAAATCGTCTATGTGCTGACGCCGATGGCCGTGCCGGGCATCGCCTCGACGCTGCTTCTCAACATCATCCTCGCATGGAACGAGGCGTTCTGGACGCTGAATCTGTCTGCCGCCAATGCCGCGCCGCTCACCGCCTTCATCGCCTCCTATTCAAGCCCGGAGGGGCTGTTCTGGGCCAAACTTTCCGCGGCATCGACGCTCGCCATCGTGCCGATCCTCGTGCTCGGCTGGTTCTCACAGCGGCAGCTGGTGCGCGGGCTGACGTTCGGGGCGGTGAAATAAAGCATGATCCCGAAAAGTTGCAGACTTTTCGGACAAGATCATGCTTCTGAAAAAAGGAGGGTTTCATGGGAAGCATAACACTCGAAAAGGTCTCGAAATCCTTCGGAACCACCAAGGTCATTCCGCAGATCGATCTCGACATCGCCGATGGGGAATTCGTGGTCTTTGTCGGGCCTTCGGGCTGCGGAAAATCGACGCTGCTGCGCATCATCGCCGGGCTGGAAGATGTGACCGATGGCACGATCCGCATCGACGGGGCGGACGTGACGCGCGAGGCGCCGGCCAAGCGCGGGCTCTCCATGGTGTTCCAGTCCTATGCGCTTTACCCGCATATGAGCGTCTACGGCAATATCGCCTTTCCGCTGAAAATGGCGGGCGAGGAGAAGTCCACTATCGACACCAAGGTGCGCGCCGCCGCGAAGGTTTTGAACCTCACCGACTATCTCGACCGCAAGCCGCGCCAACTCTCCGGCGGGCAGCGCCAGCGCGTCGCCATCGGCCGGGCCATCGTGCGCCAGCCCCAAGCGTTTCTTTTCGACGAGCCGCTGTCGAATCTCGATGCGGCACTGCGGGTCAATATGCGGCTGGAGATCAGCGAGCTGCATCATCAGCTGAAGACCACGATGATCTATGTCACCCATGACCAGGTGGAAGCCATGACCATGGCGGACAAGATCGTGGTGCTGAATGCGGGGCGCATCGAGCAGGTGGGCTCGCCGCTCGAACTCTACCGCAATCCGAAGAACCTCTTCGTTGCCGGTTTCATCGGCTCGCCGAAGATGAATCTCGTCGGCGGAGCGGCGGCGGCGAAGGAAAATGCCACGACCATCGGCGTGAGGCCCGAGCACATCCAAGTCTCGAAGACGGAAGGGGCATGGCCGGGAAAAGTGACGGTGGTCGAGCATCTGGGCTCCGACACATTCATCCATGTCGATGCGGATGGAATGGGCCTGATGACGGCCCGCGCGCCCGGCGAATTTTCGGTCGGGCATGGCGAGCAGGTGTTTCTCACCCCCGAGGCCAGCAAGCTGCACCGCTTCGGAGAAAATGGCGAGGCGCTGTGAGCGATCCGGGAAACAGCTTCCGTCCGGATTGCATGAAACGCATGCCGGTGTCCCAAGGCCGGCGTAATGACGAACTGAAAAGGCAGACCCAATGTATATGGACAAACTGAAACTCGATGGACGTGTGGCTGTGGTGACCGGAGGCGGGCAGGGCATCGGCGCGGCTTGCGCGCGGGCGCTGGGCGAAGCGGGCGCGACCGTCATCGTCGCGGAACTCAAGCCCGAGCGGGTGGAGGCGAGTGTTGCGGAACTGACGAGATTGGGCCTGAAAGCGCATGGGGTGACCCTCGATGTGACCAAATCCAAGGATGTGGACGCGGTTGCCAGCGAAGTGGTTAAGCAGCATGGCCGCGTCGATATCCTAGTCAACAATGCCGGTGTCGCGGTCAGCGATGTGCGCGCTGAGGATACCACCGACGAGCACTGGCGCTTCCACATGGATGTCAATGTCGACGGGCTGTTCTGGTGCTGCCGCGCTTTCGGTAGGCAAATGCTGGATCAGGGCAAGGGCGCCATCGTCAATATCGGCTCCATGTCCGGCTTCATCGTCAACAAGCCGCAGCCGCAGGCGTTCTACAATGCCTCCAAGGCGGCGGTGCACCATCTGACCAAATCGCTCGCCGCCGAATGGGGCGCACGCGGCGTGCGCGTCAATGCCGTTGCGCCGACCTATATCGAAACCCCGCTTACTTCCTTTGGAATTAATGAAAATCCCGACATGTACAAGGTGTGGCTGGAAATGACTCCTATGGGGCGGGTCGGCCAGCCGGACGAGATCGCCTCGGTGGTGCATTTCCTTGCCTCCGATGCGGCAAGTCTGCTGACAGGGTCTATCGTGCTGGCGGATGGGGGGTATACCTGCTGGTGATGTGAACCTTCCCAACAAAGCGCGCCTAAACAATTCCCAACTCTCCCATCGATGCGCTATGTTCCGGCGGAATCGGTGGGAGGCTGGTGATGGATAAGATTGTTGCGGTCGATGTCGGCACGGGAAGCGCGCGGGCGGGTGTGTTCTCGCGTCACGGCGATCTTTTGGCTCGCGCCGAACACCCGATCCTGATGAACCGGCCGAAGCCGGATTTCGCCGAGCATGATTCCAACGATATCTGGAAGGCGGTGTGCCATGCGGTGCGGGCGGCGCTGGCCAAGGGGGGCGTTGCAGCCGAAGATGTGGCGGGCATCAGCTTCGACGCCACTTGTTCACTGGTGGTGCGTGACCGCGAGGGCGATCAACTCACCGTCTCGCCCTCCGGCGAGAACCGCTGGGACACCATCGTCTGGCTCGACCACCGGGCGCTGGCCGAGGCGGATGAATGTACGGCGACGAGCCATCGCGTGCTCGAATATATCGGCGGCGTCATGTCGCCCGAGATGGAAACGCCGAAGCTGATGTGGCTGAAGCGGAATATGCCCGCGACGTGGGAGCAGGCGGGATATTTCCTTGATCTTGCCGATTATCTCACCTGGCGGGCGTCCGGTTCGCTGGAGCGTTCGCAATGCACGCTCACCTGCAAATGGGCCTATCTAGCGCATGAGGAGCCTGGCTGGCAGACGGACTTCTTCGAGACAGTCGGCATTGCCGACATGCGGGAGAAGGGAGCGCTGCCTGACAAGGCAAGCCCCATCGGCGATAATCTCGGCCCTCTTACCGAAGCTGCCGCGGCGGAGCTGGGGCTGACCACGGCCTGCCGCGTTGGCGTGGGGCTGATCGACGCCCATGCGGGTGCGCTTGGCGTTCTCGGCGGCTATGCGGGAAAACCAGAAGAAATCGACCGGCATCTGGCGCTTATCGCGGGGACATCGAGCTGCGTGATGGCGCTTTCGCAAACGCCGCGCCCGACACCCGGCGTTTGGGGGCCTTATTACGGCGCGGTGCTCGATGGCTGCTGGCTCAACGAAGGCGGGCAATCGGCCACCGGTGCGCTGCTCGACCATATCATCCGCTGGCACGGCGCGGGCGGCGAGCCGAACGCGGCCATGCACCAGCGCATCGTCGAGCGGGTGCAGCAATTGCGCGCCGAGGAGGGCGCGGATTTTGCCCGGCGCCTGCATGTGCTGCCGGATTTCCACGGCAACCGCTCGCCGCTGGCCGATCCGCACGCCGTTGGCGTCATCAGCGGGCTGACGCTGGACGCCTCTTTCGATAACCTCTGCCGTCTTTACTGGCGCACTGCCGTCGGCATTGCGCTGGGCGTGCGACACATATTGGAGGCGCTCAACGCCAGGGGCTACACTATCGACACGCTGCATGTGACCGGCGGCCACATCAAGAACCCGCTATTGATGGAGCTTTATGCCGACGCGACGGGCTGCACGGTGATCGTGCCGCAGGCGGAGGACGCCATGCTGCTCGGCACCGCCATGGTGGCCGCCACCGCCGCCGGGCTTTATCCGGATCTGGCAGCCGCCTGCACGGGAATGCAGAAGGGCGGGCTGGAATGCAAGCCCTCGCCGGAAACGCGCACGGCGCTCGACCGCGATTACCGCATTTTCCTCACGATGCATGAACAGCGCGCGGCGCTGGACCGGATCAAGTAATTCCTTTGCAAGTGCGCCATAAAATGGCCTCTCCTTTAGAGCAGCCTGATAATTTATTGGTGATTTAAAGGTTATGTCATGCGCTCTTCTTGCCGTGAATTCACGGCGGCGATCGCATTAATTGCGAGTACGCCAGCCTTCTCCAGCGAATCCGCAAACATGGTCGCGACGCGTGTGGGGACGATCAATGCGATATGCACCACCTTGCGCGAGAATTTCTTCGACCCCGGTATGACGGGTGTCGATTGGTCAGCGGCTTGCGACGAAAGCCGCCGTCAGGCGCAAGCGGCCAAAAGCGATGAGCAATTCTGGAAGATTGCTGCGAATTTACCGGCGCAACTGAAGATATCCCATACCGCCTATTATGGACCAACCGATCCGAGCCTCGCTATCGTCTATTCGGTTTACGGCTCGCTGGATCGTTTCAAGACGGTTCTTGCGGAGCATCTCGGGCCGCCGCAATTGCGTGGAGCGGGTATTTTCGCCAAGTTGATCGATGGGCGTCTTTTCATCGAAAATATCCTTGATGGCAGTCCGGCGGAAAAGGCTGGCCTGAAAGAAGGCGACGAGTTGGTGCAGCCCGGCCTTGCGGTTTTCGCCGCACGCTGGCCGGATCGAAAAACGATGACGGACCCAGAAACGACGACCGTGCAATTCCGGCGGACGCAGGATGGCCCCATTCAAAGCCGGACAATGAAACTTATCAGCGACGATGCCTTGCGGGTGCTGAGCCATGCAACGGAAAACAGTGTGCGGTTGATTGAGCGTGACGGTGTAAAGATCGGCTATTTGCGCGGCTGGGCCATGTTGACACGTGACGGAACCGGCGGTCCCGCAACGGCATTGCGGGCGGCATTGAGCGGGCCCTTCGCCAGTGCCGATGCAGTTATTCTCGATGCGCGTGGACGGATCGGCGGTGGGGGGATGGATATCTTACAAACATATTTTGGACCTCGAATTGCTGTGAGCTTCAAGGGACGGCAAAAGGAGGGGTGGACTGATTATCCAGTCATGCCTTACGGCAAACCGTTGGTGATCATTATCGATGGCCACACGCGCAGTGCCGCCGAGATCATGGCTTATGCCGCCAAAAAGCAAAAGCTGGCGCTGCTCGTGGGCAGTCGGACGGCAGGTGCCGTAGCCGCCGGCTCGCTCTTCCCGCTTCCAGATGGCGGCGGTTTATATGTCGCTGTAGCGGGTATTCGTGTGGACGGCGAGGCTTTGGAGGGAAAGGGTGTCGAGCCGGATATCGTGGTTGAACGTCCGCTACCTTACGCCGGTGGCTCAGATCCGCAATTGGAGCGGGCCGTTTACGAGGCAGTGAAACAGGTGAAATGATGGGGGCGGTACAAGCCTGTTTCGTCAGCAATGAGCGAGAGCGCTCAACTGACATGGGATAACGAGCCCTTGCCATTTCTCCGCATAAGCGGTGAACGTTTTGAGCATCGTCAGATCATTGGGCTCGGGCGCACTCGCGCCAGGCCGCATCCCTGCGAGCATGGCAGCGCCGAGGCTGGTGCCGGTGGAGCCGGGGAGTGCCAGCACTTCGCGCCCGGTCAAATGGGCGAGGGCGGCGGTGTAGATTTTGTTTTTTGCAAAGGGGCCTTCGATGATAACAGGGCCATCGGCACTGACGAGGCCGAGGCTCACATCGGTCATCAGCGCGGCATAGAGCGAGGCGGCGGCGTAGCGCGCGGCTGGGGTGAGGTTTTCGGCGTTGAGCCATTCCATTTCGCGCGTCGGGAATGGGCCGGAGCCTTGCACGACGCTGGGGAGCACCATGGTGTGGTGCGAGTGCACTTCCGGCAATGCGGCGATGGCCTCATCGAGGGTGGAAGGGCTGCCCTTCATCAGCAGTTCGAACTCCCTTCCGCCCATAAAGCGGGCGGAGGGGACGGGGCGACCATAGGCATCGACATTGACGAGCGTGTCGCGCTGCGGGTCGAGATCGCCCGCATGGCAGCCGACGCCGAAGATGACCACCCAAGTGCCGGTCGAAACGACGGCGAAGGGTGGCTCCCGCCGGATCAGATGCGGCAGCAGCGAGGCGTTGGAATCATGGATGCCGCAATGGACGGGGACGGGATGGCTCAGCCCGATTTCGCGGGCGATTTCGGGCAAGAGGGGGCCGAGCGCGTCGAAGGCGGAGCGGACCGGGGCGAGAAGCGGCCGGATTTCCAGCTCATCGACCAGAGAAGAGAAGGTTGCGTTTGGCGGATTCCAGAGGTCGGTATGGCAGCCGAGGGATGTGGCTTCGCAGGCAGCAATGCCGGTCAGCCGCCACGCCCAGTATTGGGGGTAGGTGAGGATGGTCCGCACCTTCGCGAAAAGATCGGGGAATGCGGTCTTCTGGTAATGAAGCTGCGCGCCGAGATTGAGCCCGCCGGAAAGAAGCGGTGACGAGGTTTCACTGAAATCCGGGCGGAGCGCCGCGTAGCTTTCGCGGATGTGGTCGGGGTAGGTGTGCTCGTAGTCGAGCACCGGCATGGCGAGGTTCTCTTCGCCAAGGAGCGCAGCGGATGCGCCGTGGGTGGTGATCGAGACCGCGTCGAAGCCAGGCGTTTGGGCGAAGGCGGTGAGGGATTCGAGGAAGAATGCCCACAGCGCTTCGATGTCGTAATGCGGATAGGGCGGGCCTGACAGCACACGGTTGGGCGTGGTACGGGCGGCTATTTCCGTGGCCGTCGCAGTATCAACGATGACGGCCTTGGCATTGGTCTTGCCGATATCGAGGACGGCGATGTTCATGGCAGGTGAAACAGCGTCACGAGATCGGACTGAGCCGGTGAATTGTCCGGATTCGTCACCATGATGTCCGCCATGTGCGCCCACCATTTCTTCATCACAGGGTGGTTTGGAAGATCGGCCATGTGATGATCCGCCGGGCGCGTCAGCACGCCGAAAAGCGTATTGGTCTCAGGGTCGAGATGGATGGAGTAATCGGAGATACCGGCCTCGTGCAGGAGGTTCACCAACTCGGGCCATATCTCATCGTGGCGGCGCTTATATTCCGCTTCCATGCCAGGATTGAGCCGCATCTTGAAGGCGTATTTTTCGCTCATGTGGTTTTCTTACCCTTGAGGCGCTGGAAGAGGATCGGCAGCGAGATCGTGACGATCAGAAGCAGGCCGATGAAGATCGACATGACGATGCCCGGCACGTTCAGCAGCCCCAGCCCGAAGGTGACGAGCCCCATGACGAAGGCGGCGATGACCACCCCGCCGATGGTGCCCGAGCCGCCGAGGATCGAGACGCCGCCCAGCACCACCATGGTGACGACTTCAAGCTCCCAGCCTTGCGCGATGGAGGGGCGGGTGGAGCCGAGGCGCGAGGTCAGGCATACGGCGGCGATGCCGCTCATCAGGCCGGTCAGGAGGAACAGAATGAACTTGATCCGCTCCACCGGAATGCCGGAGAAGCGCGCGGCAAAGGCATTGTTGCCGATGGCGTAGACGCGGCGGCCGAAGCTGGTGGCGTGGAGGAGGACGGCGAAGAAGATGGCGCAAAGGGCGAAGAGCATGAATTCGAAGGAAATGACCCAGAAGACATAGC
This sequence comes from Brucella sp. IR073, assembly GCF_049065735.1. Lineage (NCBI taxonomy): Bacteria > Pseudomonadati > Pseudomonadota > Alphaproteobacteria > Hyphomicrobiales > Brucellaceae > Brucella > Brucella sp. IR073. The sequence goes on along the minus strand of NZ_JBAKHD010000003.1, from coordinate 417,885 downwards.
CCTGCCCGAAATAAGCGAAGCTTTCCGGATAGTTGCCATAGGCCTGATCGCCCAGCACGATATAGGAGATGCCGCGGAAGAGGCTCATCGTGCCTATTGTGACGACGATGGAAGGCAGCCCGAGCCCCGCCACCAGAAAGCCGTTGAAGGCGCCGCAGAGGAGACCGACGCCGATACCGATGGCAACCAGCCCCGGTGTGCCGATGCCGATCTGCGCTGCCGCGCCCATCGCCGTGGAGGCGAGCGCGATGATGGCGGCGACCGATAGGTCGATCTCGCCCGAGATGATCAAGAGCGCCATGGCGAAGGCGATGAGCGCCTTTTCGGTGAAATTGAAGGTGGCGTCCGAGAGGTTCCAGGCGTTGAGGAAGTAAGGCGAGGCGAAGGAATTGGCGATGAAAATCGCGATTGCCACGCCGAGGAGCAGCACCTCCCAACTGGAGAGCAGGCGGGTGAGGGAGGTGCCGAGCCTATCTGGGATATGACGTTTTTCCGGGAGGGTGCTCATGCGTTGGCTTCCTCGAAGGTCTTGGCTGCCTTGTCGCGCAGGATGATGCGGCCACCGCGTTTCTCCGCCCGCGCGTTGAAGATGACGGCGAGGATGATGACCGCGCCCGAGATCGCCATCTGCCAGAAGGGCGAAATATCGATGACGGGGAGGGCATTCTTGATGACGCCGAGAAACAGCGCGCCGAGCACGGTGCCCGCGACCGTGCCGATGCCGCCAAGGGTCGAGATGCCGCCGATGACGCAGGCGGCGATGCTGTCGAGCTCGAAGCCGGCAGCGATATCGACATAGGCGACGGCATAGCGCGAGACCCAGAGATAGCCACAAAGCCCGGCGAGCGCGCCTGAGAGCACGAAGGCGAAGAAGCGCGTGCGCCCGACATCGATGCCGGCATAGACAGCGGCGGTGGGGTTGCCGCCCGAGGCATAGAGCGCGCGGCCGAAGAAGCTGCGCGTCATCATTATGTATATAAATATGACGATGGCGACGGCGATCCAGCCGAGGATGGGCAGGCCGAGAAGGACATGGCGCGGGGTGTTGAGGAATTCCGGCGTCATCTGGTGGGCATTGACCCAGCCGCCGCCCGAGAGGACAAAGGCCATGCCGCGATAGATGGTGAGCGTACCCAGCGTTACGACGATGGGCGGAATGCCGAGCTTCCAGACGAGCAGGCCGTTGAGCGAACCGAGAAACGCACCGATGCCCACGGCGATGATGACGAGTGCCGCCAGCGGCAAATCGGGATGAGCGGCGTTGAGCATCGCTACCGCCATACCGGTGAAGGCGAGGTTGGCGGCGACGGAGAGGTCGATGGATTTGGTGAGGATCACCGCCATCTGACCCAGCGCCAGGATGATGAGGATTGAGGTGTCGTTAAAGATGTTGGCGAGATTGCCCGGCGAGGCGAAGCCGGGCGCGCGGGCAGAGAATGCCGCCACGAGGATGGTGATGATGGCAAAAAGCAGGATTTCGCGGTTTTTGAGGATGCGGTTCATGTCAGGCGTTTCCTGTCGCGGCGCGCACCAGGGTTTCCGCATCGGCGGATTGTCTGTCGAAGAGACCCGCCGCCAGACCCTCGCGCATGACGAGGACGCGGTCGGACATACCCAGAATCTCCGGCAGTTCGGATGAAACCATGATGATGCTGAGCCCTTCCGCCGCGAGTTCGCTGATGAAGGCGTGGACGGCGGCCTTGGAGCCGATGTCGATGCCCTTGGTCGGCTCGTCCAGAATGATAACCTTGGGTCTGGTGGCGAGCCATTTGCCGATGACGACTTTCTGCTGGTTTCCGCCGGAGAGCGTACCTACGGGAACGGAGAGGGCGGCGGCGCGCAGGTCGAGCCGTTCCGCATAGCGGCGGGCCAATGCGAATTCTTCTGCCGACTGCAGGAACCCCGCGCGGGAGGTGCGGGCGAGCGAGGGGAGCGAGATGTTCTGGAAGATCGGCATTTGCAGCACGGCGCCGTGGCGTCCGCGCTCTTCCGGGACATAGACGATGCCGTGGTTTATGGCATCGCGCGGCGAGCGGATGGTGATGTGTTTGCCTTCGAGTGTGAGGGTGCCGCTTGACGGGCGCGTCACGCCAAATAGCGACTGGCAGAACTCGGAACGGCCTGCACCGACAAGACCGTAGAGGCCTAGGATTTCGCCGCGCTTCAGTTCGAAGGAAATATCGCGGAATTCGGTCGGGTGCGAATAGTTCTCGACTTTGAGGACGGTTTCGCCCGGCGTCACGTCTATCTTGGGGAAAGCCTGCTCGACCGAGCGCCCGACCATGAGGCGGACGATTTCGTTCTGGCTGGTGTCCTTGAGCGCACCATGGCCGACGGCGCGGCCGTCTCGGAAGACGGCGTAGTTCTGCGCGATCTCGTACACCTCATCGAATTTGTGACTGATGAAAAGAATCGCCTTGTTCTGATTTTTCAGGCGCTCGATGATCTTGAAAAGGTCGTCCACTTCCTTCCGCGACAGGGCGGCGGTGGGCTCGTCCATGATGACGATGTTGCTATCCACCGAAAGCGCGCGGGCGATGGCGACGAGATGGCGCTGCGCGATGGAAAGCTCTTTCAGTCTGGCGCGCACATCGACGGTCGTCTCCAGCGAGTGCAGCAGCGCGAGGGAGCGGGCGTTGAGGGCTTTCCAATCGACAAGGCCGAGGCGCGTTTTCGGCGCGTGGCCGAGATAGATGTTTTCAGCGACCGAGAGTTCATCGAACAGCACGGTTTCCTGATGGATGGCGGTGACGCCATGGTCGGTCGCGGCTTGGGCGGTGGCGAAGGTTACCGGCTTGCCATTGACGAGGATTTCGCCCTCATCCGGCTCGTAGATGCCGGTGAGGATTTTGACGAGCGTCGACTTGCCCGCGCCGTTCTCGCCGATCAGCGCGGTCACCGTGCCGGGGTAGAGCGCGATGTTGACTTGGTCGAGTGCCCGCACGCCGGGGAAGGATTTCGAGATGCCGCGCATTTCGAGAAGGGGTGTTGCCGTATCTCGAAGCGGGGGCTGGACGGCTGGGTTCATACTGGGCCCAAACTTATTGTTTTTACGCTGAACGTTGGTAGCGGTGTGCCTTCTGCCTCGGCGAGGATCGGCTCGCGCCCCTCCTTCCCCCTTGCGGGGAAGGTGCCCGCGTTAGCGGGCGGTGGGGTGGTGACGTGCCTCAACGAGCAACTACACCGCGCTGCCTTTACCACCCCCACCCGACCCTACGGGCCACCCTCCCCGCAAGGGGGAGGGAGGGTGCCAAGCCTATCAATCAAAACACCTTCGAGAACTCGCCGATATTCTTGGCGTCGTAGACGAACGGATCGGCCATCGCGGCTTCACCATTCTCGCCGATCTTGATCTTGCCCATGCGGCCGGCATCGACTTCCGTGCCGGGCTTGCCGTCCGCATCGCCCTTTACAAGGTGATAGGCAATCTGCGTGGCGGAATAGCCGAGATCGATCGGATTCCAGATTGCGAATTCCTTCGTCGCGCCGGACTTGATCGCGCCGGCCATTTCCGAGGGAAGGCCGAGGCCGGTGACATAGACCTGACCGATCTTGCCGGCATCCTTCACCGCCTGCGAGGCGGCGAGCACGCCCACCGTCGTCGGCGCGACGATGACCTTGACGTTCGGCTGCGAGGTCAGGAGCCCCTGCGCCTCGCGGTAGCTCTTGTCGGCCAGATCGTCACCATAGACGGTCGTGACGAGGTTGAGGCCCGGATATTTCGAAAGCTGCTTCTTCATCTCGTCAATCCAGATATTCTGGTTGGTCGAGGTGGTGGTGGCCGAAAGGATGGCGAAATCGCCTTTGCCGCCCCCCAGATGATTGGCGGCGAGCTTCAGGCACATATTGCCGATGAGTTCGTTAGACGACGGGTTCAGGTGCATGATGCGGCCCGCGGGCGCGACGCCCGAATCCCACGAGATGACCTTGATGCCGCGCTGCGCTGCTTTCTTCAAAGCAGGCACTACTGCGTCGGGATCGTTGGCGGAAATGGCGATGGCGTCGACGCCCTGCGCGATCAGCGAGTTGATGACCTCGATCTGACCCTCGGCCGTCGTGGTGGTCGGGCCGGTATAAATCACCTCGACATCGCCCAGTTCCTTTGCCGCTTCCTGCGCGCCCTTGTTGGCCGCCTCGAAGAAGCCGTTGCCCAGCGATTTGACGACGAGCGCGATCTTGACCGGCTCGGCATGGGCTTGTGCGGCGAATACGGATACGGCGAGGCCCAAGCCAAGCGCCAATTTCTTCAATAATTTCATGCGTAGTCCTCCCTTGGTTATTCCCGCCTCCTCGGCCACCTAGTTTAGCCGCATGATCTTGTCCGAAAAGTCTGCAACTTTTCGGGATCATGCTCTATGCAACCGACGAGGAATCCTCCTGTTTTCCGGCGGCGGTTTGCGCCACGATCAGTTCAATGCCCGCATCCTCCACCATGCGCCGCGCGGCCTCCGTTACACCGTCGTCGGTGATGACGGTCGTCACGCGCGTCAGCGGGCAGAGGATCAGGCTCGAGCGGCGATTGAACTTGGTCGAATCCACCATCAGCACCAGTTCGTCCGCCTGATTGATCAGCTTCTGCTCGCTCTGGATAATCAGCGCGTCGGATTCCATCACCCCCAGCGGCCCGATGCCTTGCGACCCCATGAACATGCGGCGCGCATAGAAATTGCGCGTCACGTCATTGTCGAAGGGGGAGAGGATCAGGCTCTGCTCGCGATAGATCGCGCCGCCGGGGACGATGACCGTGCTCTTGGAATGTTTTACCAGATGCTCGGCGATGGCGAAGGAATTGGTCAGCACCTGCAGGCGGCGCGCGGCGAGATAATGCACCATCTGGAAGGTGGTCGTGCCGCCATTGATGATGACGGCATCGCCTTCCTCGCACAGCGCCACGGCCTCGCGCGCGATGGCCCGCTTCTTGTCGATATTCTCGGATTCCGAGACGCGGAATGGACGGCCCGCGAGGCTGGCAAGCTGCGGCGGATGCACCGCTTCCGCGCCGCCGCGCACCCGGCGAAGGCGCCCTTGCACATGCAGGCTGGCGATGTCGCGCCGGATCGTCGCTTCCGATGCCTCGGTCAGCTCGACGATATCCTGAATGGTGACGACCGGCTTTTCCTGAACAGCGCTCAGGATGATGCGGTGGCGTTCGCGCTCGTGCATGGTTCCTCCCTCTGTCTATCTATTCTGCAAATGATCGGTTTTTGTCAATCATCTTCAATCATGAATTTTCATATGTGCGCTGCAGCATGAGTGTTTATGATCGATTTCGATTGACAGTGAATGAGCGCTTACGCATATCTCCTCTCACCAAAATACCACCGGGAGGAGATAGACATGGCGGTTCGGCTTCTGGAAAACCGTTGGGATGACGCAAAGGCGGCGGGGCTGGATGAGCCGGGCAAGCTGCTCTATCGCTCCAATCTGCTGGGGGCTGACAAGCGCATCACCAATTATGGCGGCGGCAACACCTCGGCCAAGGTGACGGAAACCGATCCGCTGACCGGTCAGCCGGTTCAGGTGCTCTGGGTCAAGGGCTCGGGGGGCGATGTCGGCACAATCAAGCTCGACGGGTTCGCGACGCTCTATCAGGAAAAGCTCGATGCGCTGAAGGGTATCTACAAGGGTGTCGAGGATGAGGACCGCATGGTCGGCTTCTTGCCGCACTGCACGTTCAACCTGAACCCGCGCGCGGCCTCCATCGATACGCCGCTGCATGGTTTTGTGCCGTACAAGCATGTGGATCACATGCATCCGGACGCGATCATTGCTATCGCGGCTTCGAAGAATTCGAAGGAATTGACTAAGGAAATCTTCGGCGACGAGATCGGCTGGCTGCCGTGGCGACGGCCGGGTTTTCAGTTGGGGCTCGATCTGGAAGCCTTCGTCAAGGCGAACCCGCAGGCCAAGGGTGTGGTGCTGGAAAGCCACGGGCTCTTCACCTGGGCAGACGACGCCAAGGCCTGCTATGAACTCACGCTCGATGTGATCAACAGGGCAATCCGCTGGCTGGCGGAAAAGACCGAAGGCAAGGCGGCGTTCGGCGGGGCGGTTGCCCAAAGCCTCGAACCGGCTGAGCGCCGCGCCATCGCCGCCCGCCTGATGCCCGTCATCCGTGGGCTCATCGGCAAGGCGGAACGCAAGCTCGGCCATTTTGACGATCAGGACGCCGTGCTCGAATTCGTCAGTTCCAGGGATTTGCGTCCGCTGGCCGCGCTAGGCACCAGCTGCCCGGACCATTTCCTGCGCACCAAGATCCGCCCGCTGGTCATCGATTTCGATCCGGCGAAGCCCGATGTCGATGCCGTGCTGGCGGGGCTGGAAAAGGCGCTGGAAGATTACCGCGCCGACTACACGCGCTATTACGAGACATGCAAGCACGACAATTCGCCGGCCATGCGCGATCCCAACCCGGTGATCTTTCTCGTGCCCGGCGTCGGCATGCTGTCGTTTGCGCGTGACAAGGCGACGGCGCGGATTGCGGGTGAGTTCTATGTCAACGCCATCAATGTGATGCGAGGCGCGTCGTCCGTTTCCGAATATCAGGGCCTGCCGGAGCAGGAGGCTTTCGACATCGAATACTGGCTGCTGGAGGAAGCGAAGCTGCAGCGTATGCCGAAGCCGAAGAGCCTTGCGGGCCGTGTGGCGCTGGTCACCGGCGGTGCGGGCGGTATCGGTCGCGCCACGGCAGAGCGGCTGGCGGGCGAGGGGGCGTGCATTGTGCTTGCCGATATCGACGCGGAGTCGCTCAAAACCACGCATGAGGATTTGGCCAAGCGCTTCGGCGGCGATGTGATCCGCAGCGTGGTGCTGAATGTCACAGACGAGGCAGGCGTCATCGCCGCCTTCGCGGAGGCGGCGGTGGAATTCGGCGGGCTCGATATTCTCGTGTCCAATGCGGGTATCGCCTCTTCCGCGCCGGTGGAAGCGACGGAGCTTTCGATGTGGAACCGCAATATCGACATTCTCGCGACTGGATATTTCCTCGTCTCGCGCGAGGCGTTCCGCCTGTTCCGCCGCCAGAAGCTCGGCGGCAATGTGGTGTTCGTCGCCTCCAAGAACGGGCTCGCCGCCTCGCCCGGCGCGTCGGCCTATTGCACGGCCAAGGCGGCGGAGATTCATCTCGCGCGCTGCCTGGCGCTGGAAGGGGCGGATGCGGGCATCCGGGTCAACACGGTCAACCCGGATGCGGTACTGCGCGGCTCGAAGATCTGGAACGGCGAATGGCGCGAGCAGCGCGCAGCCTCGTCGAAGATCGAGGTGAGCGATCTGGAGGAGCATTACCGTAATCGCTCGCTGCTGAAGCTGAATGTGTTTCCGGAGGATATCGCCGAGGCGATCTATTTTCTCGCGTCGGATGCTTCGGCTAAGTCGACGGGGAATATCATCAATGTCGATGCGGGGAATGCGCAGAGTTTTACGCGGTAAGGGGCCATCTGGAGGGAGGAACCGATGTCAGAACAGAGAATTTCCGGCGATCTTATCGCCGCTGAAAACGCCGCGCGTGAAAATGCGCTGAAGAGCGATTACGCAGCGCTGGGCGAACATCTAGCCCGTCGCGGCATCGATATCGAAGCCATCACAGCAAAGGTGGCAGAATTCTTCGTCGCGGTCCCCTCCTGGGGCGTCGGGACGGGCGGAACGCGCTTCGCCCGCTTCCCCGGTATCGGCGAGCCGCGCAATATTTTCGACAAGCTGGACGATTGCGCCGTCATCCATGAGTTGACGCGGGCGACGCCCACCGTCTCGCTGCATATCCCGTGGGATAAGGCTGATCCGAAGGAGCTGAAGGCCAAAGCGGATGCGCTGGGGCTGCGCTTCGACGCGATGAATTCCAACACTTTTTCCGATGCGCCGGACCAGACGCATTCCTATAAATATGGCTCGCTCAGCCATGTGGACTTTGCCGTCCGGGCGCAGGCGATCGAGCATAATATCGAGTGCATCGAAATTGGCGAGGCCATCGGCTCCAGGGCGCTGACGGTGTGGATCGGCGATGGCTCGAATTTTCCGGGGCAATCCAATTTTACCAGAAGCTTCGAACGATATCTCGATTCGATGGGCCAGATTTACAAACAACTGCCCGACGATTGGCGCATCTTCTCCGAGCATAAGATGTACGAGCCGGCCTTCTATTCGACGGTCGTGCAGGATTGGGGGACGAACTATCTCATCGCCTCGACGCTGGGCGAAAAGGCGTTCTGCCTGGTCGATCTCGGCCATCACGCGCCCAACACCAATATCGAGATGATCGTTGCGCGCCTCATCCAGTTCGGCAAGCTCGGCGGTTTCCACTTCAACGACTCCAAATATGGCGACGATGATCTCGATGCCGGCGCCATCGAGCCCTACCGGCTGTTCCTCGTCTTCAACGAACTGGTCGATGCGGAACATCGCGGCGTGAAGGATTTTCACCCTGCGCATATGATCGACCAGTCGCACAATGTCACCGATCCAATCGAGAGCCTCATCTCCAGCGCCAACGAAATCCGTCGCGCCTATGCGCAGGCGCTATTGGTGGATCGTGAGGCTTTGGGGAGCTATCAGGACGAGAATGATGCGCTGATGGCGTCCGAGACGCTGAAGCGGGCCTATCGCACCGATGTAGAGCCAATCCTCGCCGAAGCGCGGCGTCGCGCGGGTGGGGCGATTGATCCGGTCACTGCTTATCGGGCGAGCGGGTATCGGCAGAAGGTCGGCAAGGAGCGCCCGGCGGTGAAGGGCGGCAGCGGGGGGATCGTTTGATCCCTCCATTATCCTAAAGAAGGAACGGGGAGGCTTACTCCCCGATTTCCTCGCGCAGCATTTCCAGTTCTAGCCATTCTTCTTCCATGGCGGATTGCGCTTCGCGCTTCTTTTCCAGCTCCGCAGCGGTCTTGGCGAAAAGATCGGGGTTCTTGGCATAAAGCTGCGGGTCGGCAAGCTTCTTTTCCAGTTCCGCGATCTCCGCACCAATCGCTTCCAGCTTGGCCGGCAGCGTTTCCAGCGCGAATTTCTGCTTGTAGGAGAGCTTGCGCTTGTCCTCGCGCTTCGGCGCGGGGGACGCGGCGTCGGGTGAAGTTCCGCGCGGTTGAGCCGCCTTCACCTCCCGCTTCGCCAGCGCCATTTCGCGCCGTTGCGCCATCATATCGGCATAGCCGCCGGCATATTCGAGCCAGCGCCCGTCGCCTTCCGGTGCGATCACCGAAGTGACCGTGCGGTCGAGGAAATCGCGGTCGTGGCTGACCAGAATCACTGTCCCGGCAAAGCCCGTCACCAGTTCCTGCAGGAGATCGAGCGTCTCCATGTCGAGATCATTGGTCGGCTCGTCGAGGATCAGCAGGTTGGCCGGGCGCGCTAGCACGCGGGCGAGCATCAGCCGTGCCCGCTCGCCACCCGACAATTCGCGAATCGGCGTGCGCGCCTGTTCCGGCTGGAACAGGAAGTCCTTCATGTAGGAGACAACGTGGCGCTGCTCGCCATTCACGACGACATTTTCGCCGCGTCCGTCGGTCAGATAATGCGCCAGCGTCTCATTGAGGTCGAGGCTGTCGCGCTTCTGGTCGAGCACCGCCATTTCGAGATTGACGCCGAGGCGGATGCTTCCTTCGTCCGGCTGGAGCTGCCCGGTCAGCATGGAGAGCAGCGTCGTCTTGCCCGCGCCATTGGGGCCGACAAGGCCGACCCGGTCGCCGCGCATGATGCGGGTGGAGAAACCCTTCACCAACGCGCGGTCGTCATAGGTTTTGCTCAAACCCTTCGCCTCGATGATGAGCTTGCCGGATTCCTTGCTGTCGCTCGCCTGCAAAACGGCTGATCCTTGCGCCCGGCGATGGGTGCGGAATTCGTGCCGCATCGCCTGCAATTCGCCGAGCCGGCGCATGTTGCGCTTGCGCCGCGCAGTCACGCCATAGCGCAGCCAGTGCTCCTCGCGCTGGATCTGGCGGCCGAGCTTGTGGAGGTCGCGCTCTTCCTCCTCCAATATCTTGTCGCGCCATTCTTCGAAATGGCCGAAGCCCTGCTCGATCCGCCGCGTCACGCCCCGGTCGAGCCAGATCGTCGAGCGGCTGACATTTTCCAGAAAGCGGCGGTCATGCGAGATGATGACGAGGCTGGAGCGGATCTGGCGCAGTTCGTCTTCCAGCCATTCGATGGTGGTCAAGTCGAGATGGTTGGTCGGTTCGTCGAGAAGCAGGATGTCGGGTTGCGGCGCGATCACCCGCGCCAGCGCCGCGCGCCTCGCTTCTCCGCCCGAGAGATGGCCCGGCTTCTCATTGCCGGTCAGGCCCAGATGCTCGAGGAGATAAGTGACGCGGTAGGGATCGTCGGTCGGTCCAAGCCCCGCTTCCACATAGGCTTGCACATTGGCGAAGCCCTCCATGTCGGGCGCCTGCGGCAGAAAGCGGATGGTCGCACCGGGATGGCGGAACAATTCGCCTGATGTCGGCTCAACAAGCCCCGCGGCGATCTTCAGCAGGGTCGATTTGCCCGAGCCATTGCGCCCGACAAGCGCGATGCGCTCGCCTTCGCTCACTGAAAGCGCGGCGTCCTCCAGAAGCGGCGTGCCGCCGAAGGTCAGCTTGATCTGGTCGAGACGAAGAAGCGGAGGGGCCATGGTTTTCTGCGGATGCTGTTAGATATCGCGCAGCTTGTCCGCGAGAATGGCGCTGGTGTCAATGAAAGCGGCCCGAAAAACAAACAGGCCGGGTTGCCCCGGCCTGTCCGAAATCCATACTGGCAGTTTTACTGCTGGCAGGGCTGTTCGTAGACGCGGCCATACGGGTCGCGATAGCGGCAGTAGCCCTGGCGGGACTGAGAAGCGCCGATCAGCGTACCGGCGAGGCCGCCGATCGCGGCACCGGCGAGAGCACCGCGGGTGTTGCCGCCGATGGCGCCACCGGCGAGCGCGCCGAGAGCCGCGCCACCCACGCCGTATCCGGCAGTGCGCTGATCTGCAGTGGTGCAGGCAGCGGTCGAAAGGGCAAGCAGTACACTGACTGCGATCATTGACAGTTTTTTCATGGAGATATCTCCCGTTCAAGAATCAAATGCGGCCAACGTTGCGTCCCCAATGCGGCGAAACAAAGTGGCATCATCTCGTTGAATTGACAATAGGCCGTCTCGCTAGACCAGCTTCTCCTCCAGAGTGGCGATCAGGACACCGCATCCGGAACGCAGTTGAAGCCCTAGAGTTCCGCGCACAATATTCGAAACCGTCAGTGATGAGCCGAAGGGAACCTTCACTTTATTTAACGGCCACTCGGCACTCGTGATCGTCAGGCCTTCCAGCTCGGTAAAGCCGATGAGACTGAAGAGCGTACCGTCGGGCAGATCGGGCGCATGAGTGCCGGGGAGAATCGGCCAGGCTTCCTCCGTGCCGCTGGAGAGGAAGATGTTGCGGCCCTGCGCCGCCAGTCCCGCAGCCATGGTGAGGTGGAGCATGGTGTGGTCGGTGCGCTCGCCCCCGAACGCGCCCGCGAGGATGATGCTCGTGGCGCCGAGCGCGAAGGCCTGCTCCAGCGCCAGCTCGCCATCGGTCATGTCCTTGGCGGCGGGAAAGGTGCGGCGCGGCACCTGCTTGTAGCGCCGGGCAAGGGCCTGGGACGTCGAATCGAAATCGCCCAGCCAGAGCTCCGGCTCGACGCCAAGAGCGCCTGCGTGGCGGATGCCGCTATCGGCTGCCAGAATCCGCGCGCCTTCGATCTGGCGCTTCAGCCGGTCCGTGACGGTGAGGTGGCCGCCAAGAAGAATGAGGAATTTGCTCATGAAGCGGCTCATATCATGTGGCTGAACCGGCAGGAAAGCCCCTGATCGCTTGCGGTCGTAACTTGCCTCAATTATTGTTGATTCCGCTCTAACGGGGTGCCGGGGAACCGGCTGAGAGACCTTTTTAAAGGTCAACCCGCGGAACCTGATCCGGTTAAAACCGGCGGAGGGATTAGACGCTGCCTTTCCACGGCGCTCGATCCTAGCCACGAAGAGAAGGAAAGGCCGATGAAGACTCTGCACGCTCTCGCCCTCACCGCCGCCCTGATGCTCGGCCTCGCTGTGCCGGCTGCGGCGAAGGACACGCTCATCATCTATACCTATGACAGCTTCGTCGCCGATTGGGGTCCGGGGCCGAAGGTGAAGGCGAATTTTGAGAAAGAGTGCGACTGCACGGTCGAATGGGTGTCCGCCGCCGATGGCGTGGCACTGCTCAACCGCCTGAAGCTTGAAGGCGCGGATTCGAAGGCGGACATCGTGCTGGGCCTCGACAACAATCTGACGACCGAGGCGCGACAGAGCGGCCTTTTCGCGCCGCATGGCATCGATACCTCCGATATCCATGTGCCTGATGGATACAAGGACGATATGTTCGTGCCCTATGATTATGGCTATTTCGCCGTGGTCTATGACAGCAAGTCCCTGCCCAACCCGCCGAAAAGCATGAAGGAACTGGTCGAGGGCGATCCCAAACAGAAGATCGTGATCGAGGACCCGCGTACCTCCACGCCCGGGCTCGGCCTGCTCCTCTGGGTCAAGGCTATCTATGGCGACAAAGCCGCAGATGCGTGGGCGAAGCTCCGGGGGCGCGTGCTGACGGTTACGCCCGGCTGGTCGGAGGCCTATGGCCTGTTCACCAAGGGCGAAGCGCCGATGGTGCTCTCCTACACGACCTCACCCGCCTATCATATCATCGTTGACAAGGAGCAGCGCTACAAGGCCGCCTCCTTCTCCGAAGGGCACTATCTCCAGGTTGAGCTTGCCGCGCAGACGAAGAAAGGCGCGGAGAACCCGCTTGCGGCGAAGTTCCTGGCTTTCATGACGGGGCCGGGTTTCCAGGATGTGATCCCTGAAACCAACTGGATGTTCCCTGCCGGGAAAATGTCTAAGCCGCTCGATCCGGTGTTCGATACGCTGGTGAAGCCCGTGAAAACGCTGGAACTGCCATCGGACGAGGTGGCGAAGAACCGCAAGGCGTGGATCGAGGAATGGCTCGCGGCGATGAGTCGCTGATGATGGCAATGGTTTCGCTGTCGGATACCGGCTCGCGCCTCCCTCCCCCTTGCGGGGAGGGTGGCCCGAAGGGTCGGGTGGGGGTGGTGACGCGTGCGCGACGTTCGTCAGCAAAAGCGCACGCGTCACCACCCCCACCCGCCCGCTACGCGGGCACCTTCCCCGCAAGGGGGAAGGAGGGCGCGAGCCGATCCGGCAGGGCAGAGGGGGGTGTTCCAGCCCCAAATCCATGCGGTTAGCGGCCAAACCCCTCGCCGGCTTTCTCGCGCTCGCCTTTCTCACGCTTTTGGCCGTAGGGGCGCTGGTCTCGCTCGGCCTCGAAGCATCGCGCGAGACGGGCAACACCCTTGCTGCCTTTAATCCTTACCTTTGGCGTGTCGCGCGGTTCACGCTGTGGCAGGCGCTGCTTTCGATGGTTCTGTCTGTCGCTCTGGCTATCCCGGTGGCGCGTGCGCTTCATGCGCACCGGTACTTTCCCGGACGGGCCTTCATGCTGAGGCTTTTCGCGCTACCGCTGGCGCTGCCGGCGCTCGTTGCGGTGCTCGCCATCACCAGCATTTACGGGCGGGCGGGGCTGATCGCCGAAGCGGCGCATTCTCTCGGCCTCGATTTCACCCCCGATATTTACGGCCTCACCGGTATTCTCCTTGCCCATGTCTTCTTCAATCTACCGCTTGCCGTACGCTTGCTTCTCACCGGGCTCGATTCCATTCCCCCCGATTACTGGAAGCTGTCGGCGCAGCTCGGCATGGGCAATTGGGCGCGGTTTCGCCTGATCGAATGGCCGGCCATGATCCGCAATCTGCCTGGAATCATGGGACTCATCTTCATGCTCTGCGTCACCTCCTTCACCATCGTGCTGACGCTGGGCGGCGGCCCGCGCGCGACGACGCTGGAGGTGGCAATCTATCAGGCGCTCCATTTCGATTTCGACATCGGCCAGGCGGTCGCCCTGACGCTTACCCAGCTCACCCTTACCCTCGCCATCCTCTCGCTCTTCCGCCTAACCGGCAGGCCGACGGAGGAAGGCTTTTCGCTCGCTATCACGATCAGGCGCTACGAGAAGCTGACGCGGGGCGAGAAGGTGGCCGATATGGCCGTGATGCTGCTCGCCTTCCTGTTCGTCGCCGTGCCTATTGCAGGGATGATTGTTTCGGGTCTTTCCGCGGATTTCGGAAGGCTCCTGACCGAATGGGTCGTATGGCGGGCGATTTTCACCAGCTTCACCCTCGGCGCCGCTGCCGCGCTCCTGTCTGTGCTCGTCTCCTTCGCCCTTGTCGTCGCGCGCAAGGCAGTGGCCAATGGCGGTGCACGGTCCCTGTTCGAACGAGCGCTCGACACCGGCGCGAGCCTCATTCTCGTCGTCCCGCCCATCGTCATCGGCGCGGGCTGGTTCATCCTGCTGCGCCATTTCGCCGATCCGTTCGACTTTGCCGCTCCCATGGTGATCACGGTCAACGCCGCGATGGCAACACCCTTTGCCGTGCGGATCCTGCGGCCGGTCTGGGACACGATGAGCACGCGGCACGACCGGCTTTGTGCGCAGCTTGGCATCGCCGGCTGGGCGCGGCTCAAGCTGATCGACTGGCCGGTGCTGCGCCGCCCGTTGGGCGTGGCCTTCGCGTTTGCCATGGCGCTCTCGCTTGGCGATCTCGGCACCATTGCCCTTTTCGGCAGCGATGCGGTCGAGACCTTGCCCTATCTCCTGTTGCAGCGCATGGGCAGCTACCGCACAGTGGATGCGGCGGGGCTGGCGCTGATTCTGGGTGTCTTGAGCCTCGGGCTGATGATGCTGGCCGATCGTGGATCGGCGCGAAAAGAAGAGACGCCATGACGGCCAGGAAAAAGGGCGCGGACGTCGCGCTGAAAGATGTTCGCTTCAGCTATGGCGAGATGCGCATGCATTTCGACGTGACCGTCCCGCCCGCGAAGATCGCCGCCATCATCGGTCCCAGCGGTTCCGGCAAATCGACGCTGCTGAATCTGATCGCCGGTTTCGAGACGCCGGAATCGGGGCAGATCCTTGTCGGCGGCATCGATGTCATCGGCACCCCGCCTGCCGAACGCCCTGTCTCGATGGTGTTTCAGGAGAATAATCTCTTCGCGCATCTCGATGTCGAGGCCAATGTCGCGCTCGGCCGTTCGCCAAAACTGAAACTGACCGATGCGGATCGTGCCGACGTGGTGAGCGCCATCGCCCGCGTCGGCCTTGCGGGCAAGGAGAAGCGCAAGCCGCAGGCGCTTTCCGGCGGCGAGAGGCAGCGTGTGGCGATTGCCCGCGCGCTGGTGCGCAATCGCCCGGTTCTGCTGCTGGATGAAGCCTTCGCCTCGCTCGGCCCGGCGCTGCGGCTGCAAATGCTCGATCTGGTGCAGGACGTGCATAAGGAAACGGCGATGACGATCCTGATGGTCACGCATCATCCGGAAGACGCGCTGCACCTCGAAAGCCTCTTGTTTTTCCTCGAAAACGGCACGGTGACCGCCAGCGGCACGGCCCGCAAGCTACTCTCGGACAGTGGTCCGGCGGCGCTGAAGCGCTATATGGGGACGGAGTCGCGATAATACTTACTCCGTGTCCATTTGGACGCATATGCGGCGGAATTGACATATTTTGCCCCCAATCGGCGGCAAGAAGCGGCGACGACAGGAGATGCGCTCTTCATGCGCCGCGCGCTCTCTGCTAAGCAGGTGCGGAAAAGTGCGAAGTGTTTTTCGCACCTGCTTAGTAAGGAATGCGTGGCGCGGAACGGCAGATCACGGACGAGGGCAAGAGACTGAATTCGCAGTCGGAACCATGCGCGCCAATGCGCCAGACGAGACGATTGTTGCCGCCGGGAACCCTTGTTCCCGGCATCTATATGCTTGCCTTCTTATCCGGCTGCCAAGCGCTCGATCTCAGCAAGGAGGACGCCGCGCTGGGGCCCTCCGCCAATCCGATCACGGTCGACACCGTCACGCGCAACGACCGGCTGGTCAAGATCGGCGCTGAGCAGCATCCGCGCATCCTCGCCACCTATGGCGGCCAGTATAACGATCCGAAGCTCGAGCGCATGGTCGCCAAGATCGTCGGCAATCTATCGACGGTTTCGGACAATCCGAACCAGGCGTACCGCATCACGATCCTGAACTCGCCCAATATCAACGCCTTCGCCCTGCCGGGCGGGTGGGTCTATGTTACGCGCGGGCTTTTGGGGCTTGCCAATGATTCGGCGGAGGTTGCCGCCGTCATCGCGCATGAGATGGCGCATGTCACCTCCAATCATGGCGTCCAGCGCCAGCAGAAGGAGGCGGAGGCCGCCATTGCCGGGCGCGTCGTGTCCGAAGTGCTACATGACGATATGGCGGGGCGCGAGGCGCTGCTGCGCGGCAAGCTGCGACTGGCGCAATTCTCGCGCAATCAGGAACTGCAGGCGGATGCCGTTGGCATCAGATCCATCGGTGAGGCGGGTTATGATCCCTTTGCCGCCGCCCGTTTCCTGCAATCCATGGAGGCCTATCAAAGCTTCCGCTCCGTTTCCGGCGCGACCGATGCCAGCCTCGACTTCCTGGCCTCGCACCCGGCGACGCCGCAACGCGTCGAGTTGGCCATGAGGCATGCCCGCCAGATCGGCGCACCGGGGGTCGGCACGACCGACCGCGATGCCTTTCTCAACGGCATAGACGGGCTGCTTTACGGCGAAACGCCTGATGAAGGCTATGTGCGCGGGCGCACCTTCATTCATCCGAAGCTCGGTGTCGCCTTCACCGTGCCTGATAATTTCACCATCGACAATTCGGCGGATGCTGTCATGGCGACCGGTCCGGGCGAGGTCGCTGTGCGGTTCGACGGCGCGCAACTGGCGCCCGGAGCGAGCCTCACCGACTATATCAAGAGCGGCTGGGTGTCGGGCCTCGACGAATCGACCGTCCGCGCGACGACGCTGAACGGCCTGCCCGCGGCGACCGCCCGCGCAAGCGCCGACCGCTGGCAGTTCGATATCGTGGTTATAAGCGCCGGAGGGAAGGTCTATCGCTTCCTGACCGCCGCGCCCAAGGGCAGCGCAGCGCTGCTGCCGACGTCGCAGGCCGTCACCAGCAGTTTCAAGTTGCTGACGCCGGCTGAGAAAGAGGCGGTGAAGCCGCTTCGCATACGGGTCGTGACGGTGAAGCCGGGCGAGACCATCGGCACGCTGGCCGGCAAGATGCAGGGGACCGACCGCAAGCTCGATCTCTTCCGCCTGCTCAATGCCATCCCGCCGGGCGGAACGGTTTCGGTGGGCGACCGGGTGAAGATAATCAGCGAGTAGAACTTAAAGCGCGTTGCGTTTGAGCGCACTCACGCAACGCGCTTTAAGTTTTTGTTTTCCCGCATGATCCCGAAAAGTCTGCAACTTTTGGGGATCATGCTTTAGGCCTGATAGGCCGAGAGCTCGTGCTTATTCAAAAGCGCGGTTTTGAGCTTCTCCAGCGCGCGGCTTTCGATCTGGCGCACGCGCTCCTTCGAAATGCCGAGCCGTTCGCCCAGCGCCTCCAGCGTTATGCCCTCGTCCTCCAGGCGGCGTGTGCGGATGATATGCAGCTCGCGCTCGCTGAGCACGGAAAGCGCCTGCCGGAGCCATGAGGACCGGCGTTCGGAATCGATCGCCTCTTCGGCGATCTCATCGGGCAGCGGGTTGTCGTCCATGAGAAAATCCATGCCTTCCGAATTGCCGCTCTCATCGCCCGCAATCGGCGTGCTGAGCGAGGTGTCGGGGCCGGAAAAGCGGAAATCCATCATCTCCACATCGGCAATGGGAACGCCGAGCCGGGCGGAAATACGGCTATATATATCCGCAGGGGAGAGTTCTTCATCGCCATGGGCGAGCCGCGCGCGCAGCCGGCGCAAATTGAAAAAGAGCGCCTTCTGCGCCGAGCTGGTGCCCCCGCGCACGATGGACCAGTTGCGCAGGATATAATCCTGCATGGCGGCGCGCACCCACCACGTGGCATAAGTGGAGAATCGCACCTCCCGCTCGGGATCGAAGCGGAGCGCTGCCTCGAGCAGCCCCACATATCCTTCTTGGATCAGGTCGCTCATCGGCAGGTTGAACTTGCGAAAGCGCGCTGCCATGGCGATCACCAGCCGCATATGGGCGCAGGTGATCCGCTGCATAGCCTCCTGGTCGCGGCTTTCCTTCCAGCGGACGGCGAGCTCCCTTTCCTCGTCCCTCCCGAGATAGGGCGCGGTCATGGCGTTGCGCATCATTGATTGGTCGAGGGCTATCCGGGATTGGCCGGAAGGCCGGGGGAGGGGGGAACGGCTTTCGGCAAGCTGCTGCATGAAACGTTCTCCTGAACGCATTTGGCTGAGACTATGATGCGCTTGTGCTGAAACAGAAGGCTTGGTCCAAACGCGCGGGGGACCATATGGTTCCTTTCCCGGTTTCTCCCGCTGTGGGAATGAAGGCCCTAAAAATAAAACGGCAGCCCGAGGGCTGCCGTTCAATGCCTAACTTATTTGGAAGTGGATTATTCGCTGGCGGCTTGAGCAGCTTCAGCGGCCTTGGCGGCGGCTTCTTCCTCGGCCTGCTTGGCGAGGGCGATGCGCTCCTGCGCCTTCTTGCCGGGGACGCCCTTCTCGGGGTTGTTGCGGGCCGGGCGCTTGGCGAGGCCAGCCTGATCGAGGAAGCGCAGCACACGGTCGGTCGGCTGCGCGCCATGGCCCAGCCAATGCTTCATGCGGTCGGCGTCGATGGTGACGCGCTCGGCGTCCTTCGGCAGCGTCGGATTCCAGGCGCCGATCTTTTCGATGAAGCGGCCGTCGCGCGGCGCACGCACGTCGGCAACGACGATGTGGTAGTAAGGACGCTTTTTCGAGCCCGCGCGGGCCAGACGGATTTTCAACGACATTTCATTCTCCTGTTAGGTTGTTTAGCGGCCGTTATGTTCGGCGGCTGTCGTTTCGTGATGCCTGATCACTTCCTTGATGATGAAGTTCAGGAACTTCTCGGCGAAATCGGGGTCGAGGCTCGCGTCTTGAGCCAGACGGCGCAGCCGCTCGACCTGGGCTTTCTCCCGCGCGGGATCGGCGGGGGGAAGATTATGCTCGGCCTTGAGGATGCCCACTGCCTTCGTGCAGCGAAAGCGCTCGGCAAGCATATGAATGAGCGCCGCATCGATATTGTCGATCGAGGCGCGCAAGGCGGCGAGTTCGGCGGGCACTGTCTTGTCGTTCATCGCCGTCACTTCTTCTTCGGCAGGCCGGGAAGACCGCCCAATCCACCGAGGCCCGGCAGCTTCGGTCCGCCAAGGCCGGGGAGGCCACCGGGCAGTCCGCCGCCGGGGAGGCCCGGAAAGCCGCCGCCCTTGGTGAGGCCCGCCGCTTCCGCCTGCTTGGCGAGCGCTTCAAGCTGCTTGGGGTCCATATTCGAAAGGTCTGGCATTCCACCCATGCCGCCAAGGCCCATCTTGCCGGCGAGGCCGCCCATCATCTGCTTCATGATGCCGCCCTTGCCCTTGCCGCCCATGGCTTTCATCATGTCGGCCATCTGGCGGTGCATCTTCAGGAGCTTGTTGATGTCGGCGGCACTGGTGCCGGAGCCCTTGGCGATGCGCTGCTTGCGGCTGTGCTTCAGAATGTCCGGGTTGGCGCGCTCCGCTGCGGTCATCGAGCCGATGATGGCGAGCTGGCGCTTGAACAGCGAATCATCGAGCCCTGCGGCGGCGACCTGATCCTTCATCTTGGCCATGCCGGGCATCATGCCCATGATCCCGCCCATGCCGCCCAGCTTCTGCATCTGGCGCAGCTGGTCGGCAAGGTCGTTCAGGTCGAACTTGCCCGACTGCATCTTCTTTGCCATCGCCGCGGCCTTTTCGGCGTCGATGGTTTCGGCGGCCTTCTCGACCAGCGAGACGATGTCGCCCATGCCGAGGATGCGGTCGGCGATGCGGCGGGGGAAAAATTCCTCCAGCGCATCCATCTTTTCGCCGGTGCCGATGAGCTTGATCGGCTTGCCGGTGACGGCGCGCATGGAGAGGGCCGCGCCACCACGCCCGTCGCCGTCCATGCGGGTCAGAACGATGCCTGATATGCCGACGCGCTCATCGAAGGAGCGGGCGAGATTGACGGCGTCCTGGCCGGTCAGGCTATCGGCGACCAGCAGGATCTCGTGCGGATTGGCCTTTTTTCTGATCTCGGCCATCTCGACCATCAGGGGCTCGTCGATATGGGTGCGGCCGGCGGTATCGAGGATCACCAGGTCATGGCCGCCCAGCTTCGCTGCCTGTACAGCGCGCGAGGCGATCTCCACCGGCGACTGGCTGGCAATGATGGGCAGCGTGTCGATGCCGGTCTGGATGCCGAGCTGGCGAAGCTGCTCCTGCGCGGCGGGCCTGCGCGTGTCGAGCGAGGCCATAAGGACTTTCTTCTTTTGCCGCTCGGAAAGGCGCTTCGCAATCTTGCCCGTGGTGGTGGTCTTGCCGGAGCCCTGCAGGCCGACCATCATGATGACAACAGGGGCGGGGGCGTTGAGGTCGATCGTGACGCCTTCGGCGCCCAGCATCTCGACCAGCTCGTCATGAACGATCTTGACGACCATCTGGCCGGGCTTGATGCTTTTCAGGATTTCCGCGCCGACAGCCTTCTCGCGGACGCGGTCGGTGAAGGAGCGCACGACATCGAGCGCGACATCGGCCTCGATCAGCGCGCGGCGCACTTCGCGCAGTGCCGCCGAAACGTCCTGCTCGGATAGGGCGCCGCGGCCGGTAAGGCCGTTCAATATCGCGCCCAAGCGCTCCTGTAACGTTTCAAACATCCGTTTTCCCTTTTACCTTTGCGACCTTTCAGCCGAAGGTAAGCTATCCCGCGCCGAAATCCATAGCCAAAGCAAAACGGCACCCGAGGGCGCATTGCGCTGTCGGGTGTGGACCTCCAGGATCTGTTTACACCAAATGGGTCCTGGTCGGCTGCTTCGAGTCTAAGGCTCTTCGCGGAGTTTCATGGGCTTTAAGAGCAAAATGAACGGAAAGTCAATTGTTTTGGTGACAGAACATGCGCCATGCGAGGTGTTGCGCGAAAACCGCTCGGCGGCAAAAGCTTGAGAATGGGGCCGTTTCGGGCTCCCTCCACTGCCCGTTCCGGCTTGGATTGCGCAATCTACTCGTGTATTCCCCGCGTTCAGCCGGAATTCCGCAACAGAATCGACCAATCGAGGAGAATATGATGGCACGCTTGTTCCGCAGGAGCAGCATAGGCTTGAGTTTAGCTGGGCTTTTGACCGCTTTCATGGCGCCGGTTGCCGCCGCTCAGGCTGCGCAGTGCGGAAACACCGCGGCGGGCTATCCGGCCTGGGTGCAGCAATTCAAGAAGGAAGCGGTGGCGCAGGGCGTCAGCCCGCGTGCGCTCAATGCGCTCGACGGCACCCAATATGCGACCAAGACGATCTATGCCGACCGCAACCAGAAGAGCTTCAAGCTTTCGCTCGACGAGTTTATGAAGAAGCGCGGCGCGGATACCATCGTCAACCGGGGGCGGAAGCTGAAGCAGCAAAACGCTGCCCTCTTCTCCAGCATCGAGAAGCGCTATGGCGTGCCTGCCGGCCCGTTGATTGCCATCTGGGGCATGGAAACCGGCTTCGGCGCGTTCATGGGCAACCAGAACACGCTTTCTGCCGTGGCGACGCTTGCCTATGATTGCCGCCGCTCCGACTATTTCACCAACCAGCTCTATGCCGCGCTGCAGCTCATCGACCGGGGCGATCTCAGCCCGTCGGCGGTTGGCGCGGCGCATGGCGAGATCGGCCAGACGCAGTTTCTGCCCGCCAATGTGCTCAAATTCGGCGTCGATGGCGACGGCAGCGGCCATATCGACATGGCGCGCTCCAAGGCCGATGCCTTGGCCTCAACGGCGAATTTCCTCGTCGGCCATGGCTGGCAGCGCGGCGCGGGCTACCAGCAGGGCGAGGCCAACTTCACCGCACTTCAGGGCTGGAACGACGCCAGCGTCTATCAGCGCGCAATTGCGATTATCGGGAAGAAGATCGACGGGTAAGAACTCGCGCCCTCCTTCCCCGCAAGGGGGAAGGAGGGTGCTCTATTCTGCTTACGGACGCACAAAATCGCCGGTCTGGTGATCCATCACCCACAGTTCACCCGTCGAAATATCGAACCAGGCACCGTGCAGAGTAAGGCGGCCTTCCTTTTCGCGGGAGGCGATATAGGGGAAGCTACGCAGATTGGCGATGGAATAGCGGATCGAGATACGCTCCAGCGCCGTCTGCCGCTCCGTGGAGGTCATCAGCGTGTTGGCTGCGACGGTTTCGGCGGCGGGGGCGACGAGGCTCATCCATTTGCCGATGAAATCGCCCGGTGAGAGAGGCGCGCTTTCGGAATCGAGCGCGGCCTTGATGCCGCCGCAGCGGCCATGGCCCATCACCACGATGTGCTTGACCTCGAGGCTCTGCACCGCGAATTCGAGCGCGGCGGAGGTGGAGTGATATTCACCGTCCGGCTCATAGGGGGGGACGAGATTGGCGACGTTGCGCAGCACGAAAATCTCGCCGGGATGGGTATCGAAGATGGTTTCGGGCGCGGAGCGGGAATCGCAGCAGGCGATGACCATGGTCTCCGGCGTCTGGCCCCGTTCGGCCAGTTCCCTGTAGCGCAGGGATTCGTCGGCGAAACGCCCGGACATGAAATTGCGGTAACCGGCGAGGAGTGTCTCGGGGAGGTTACCGGCGGCGGGAAGATCATTTGGGGTAAGATCGTTCATACCTGTGCCATAGCTCTGGTTGGGAGGAAGATCAAATCGTTTTAAGCAGGCCCCTTGGGTTGGGGTGGCCCTTTTTTAATAGAGTATGCGCGGCGGTCCAGTCCTTTGCTGGCGCGCAGGTCTCGCGGACGCGATTGCGCCCGGCTTTTCCGGATTGTCCGTCACGCTCGCAACCCCTTGGTGGGATGCATGAGGCGGCGGACCTGAACCATGGCCATGGGGTTGGAGAGGCTCGCGGCATCCGCCTCAAGCATCAACTCATCCGCGCCGCGCTTGGCTGCGCGGGCCAGAACCTCGAAGACGGCGGCGGTCGTTGCCTGCAGGATTTTCTCCTGCGGAAGGCCCGCCATGGTGCGGGCAAGAAAAAGGGCCGAGGTCAGGTCGCCCAGCCCATTGGAGGGGCCGTCGACATGGCGGTGCTCGGCCATCATCGCCAAGGTTGGGGTGAGCAGGAGATTGCCGGTGCTGCCCGTCATCATCGGCACCGCAGAGGTGACGAGCATGGTGGCGGGACCGGCATCGAGGGCCGCCTCCATGATGGTCTTGTTGTCCTCCAGAGGCACGCCCGTCAGCCAAGCAAGCTCGAAGCGATTGGGCGTCGCGATGTCGGCGAGCGGCAGCAAGCGGTCGCGAATGGCTATGGCCGTCGCCTCGGGAACGTAAAGACCTTCCTGATCTCCGATAACCGGGTCGCAAAGGTAGAGAACGTGTGGATTCCTCGCCTTGATGGTCTCGATGAGCCTGGCAATGCTGGCGGCCTGCGACGCTTGCCCGAGATAGCCTGTCAGCACCGCCCCTATTTCATCGAGCCAAGGCGCGCGTTCGAGATCGGCGATGAGGGCGTCGAACTCCTCCTGCGAGGGCACGATGCGCTTGGCGGGGCCGTGACCGGGATGCCATGGCAGGACGACCGTCGGGACCGCCCATACCGGGTGGCCCAGCGTTTCCAGTGCAAAAACGGCAGCGCGATTGCCGACCGAACCGCGCACCACATGGCTCGATATGACGAGAACGGCTTTGGCATCAGCTGAATTAGACATTGCACATACGACTCATGCTGTCATTGCAGCCTTGATGGTGACAGGTGAGAGACCTCTACTCAAGACGCTTTGCCAAGATAAGTCAGGAGCCAGACAATCGCCGCGGCGATCAGGACGAGGCTCAGCGCCCGCCCTATGCGCGTGCCCCACAGCTCGATAGCGTCCGCCTGGTCGGCATCGGCGGCAGAAAGATGCCGTTTCGCTCGGCCGACCATGCCATGGTCTGCATTCGATTCGCGCTCTACCCGCTTCAGGATACGGCGGGCTTCCTTGCCTGCCTCGTCCTTATTCTCCCTTTCTTCCATCGCTATCTCCACTATAAGGGCGTTTTAGTTGCTTATTTGCGCTTCTTTTCAGCAATTCTTTGTTGTTTCTTTATATCCCTGATATGATTACTCTCGTATACCGTGCTGGGGATGGCACCATTCGAGAGCCGATATCAGGAGAGATTTGCATGATTGCCGATACCATTTCGCGGCCTGCCGGTCGCCGTCTTTTGCCGGTGCTTCTTTTGGTGCTGTTGGCGCCGTTGCTGTCGGCGTGTGGTTTCAATACCATCCCGACCCAGGAAGAACAGGTCAAGGCCGCATGGAGCCAGGTGCTCAACCAATATCAGCGCCGCGCCGACCTGATCCCCAATCTGGTGGCGACGGTCCAGGGCTATGCCACGCATGAGCAGAAGACCTTAACCGATGTGGTCGAGGCGCGCGCCAAGGCGACGCAGGCAACGGTGCAATTGCCGCCCGACGCGCTCAGCAATCCCGATCTCTTCAAGCAGTTCGAGCAGAACCAGGCCAATCTGACGGGCGCGCTGGGACGGCTCATGGCGGTGGCGGAAAACTATCCGGACCTGAAGGCGAACCAGAACTTCCTCGCCCTGCAATCGCAGCTCGAAGGCACCGAAAACCGGATCGCGGTGGCGCGGCGCGATTATATCGAGGCAGTGCGGGTCTATAACACCTCGCTCCAGACCCTGCCGACCATGCTGTGGCGGCTGATCTGGTTCCGCGACAAGAAGCCCCTGCCGACCTTCACCATCAGCGAGCAGGCTGAGCAGGCGCCGAAAGTCCAGTTCAACAATTGACGGGCGGAGCCGCCGTGATCATGACGGATAATATGCCGGGCCTCCGAAGTCCCGCACGATTGCTTCGCCTCATGGCGGGGATGGTGCTGGCGCTTCTCGCCCTGACGGTCGTCGCGGCGGCGGATGCGCCGCTGCCGGCGCTCACCGGCCGGGTGGTCGATGACGCCAATATCCTCGATCCGCAGACGAAGGCGGCGCTTGAGCAACGGCTTGCCGATTTCGAGGCGAAAACCTCCGATCAGGTGGCGGTGGTGACGGTGCCAAGCCTTGATGGGGACGATATCGACGATTTCTCCAACCGGCTGTTTCGCAGCTGGGCTCTCGGCCAGAAGAAAGAAAACAATGGCGCGCTGCTGGTGGTGGCGCCCAATGACCGCAAGGTGCGTATCGAGGTGGGCTATGGCCTCGAGGGCACGCTGACCGACGCGCTTTCGAGCATCATCATCCGCAATGGAATCATCCCAGCCTTCCGGCAGGGCGATTATTCGGGCGGTATTTCGAAGGGCGTGGAAGGCATGCTGGCGGTGCTGGGCGGTGATGGCGCCGATATCAAGGCACAGGCGCAGCAGGAGGCGCAGGCGCAGTCCTCCGGCGGCGGAATCGACTGGGTGTCGCTCATCTTCCTCGCCTTCTGGCTCTTCATCTTTTTCGGCGGCCTTTTCTTCTCGCTGCTGTCGCGGATATTCGGGCGCAAGATCGGGCCGGGCCGCTATCAATGGCTGGGCATGACCACCGGCGGCAGCGCCGCGCGTGGGGCGCTGGCGGGCTACGGCACCGGCCTGATACTCGGCGGCGGCGGTTTCGGTGGAGGGGGCTTCGGTGGCGGCGGCGGATTTGACGGCGGCGGCTTCATGGGCGGCGGCGGTTCATCCGGCGGCGGCGGCGCATCGGCGAGTTGGTAGGGGGAAGAATGTCCGTGCATCCATTTTTAGACGCTGACGACCGCACGCGCATCGCCAATGCGATTCGCGCCGCGGAAGAAAAGACCAGCGGCGAGATCTATGCGGTGCTGGCGCATCGCAGCGACGATTATTTCTTCGCCGCCGGGTTCGTGGCCGCCTGCGGCGTCATCATCGCCTCGATCGTGGCGGCGTTTCTGGCGCACTGGTATTGGTACGAGGTGTCGCTGCCATTGTTCGGCCTTGCCATTCTCGCGGCCTTCATCTGTGTCATTCTCGTCCTGTGGTTCGTGCCTGCGGTGCGCTTCGCGCTGGTGCCGCACCGTATCCGCTATCATCGCGCCCATCTGAACGCGGTCCAGCAGTTCCTGGCGCGCAATATCCATGTCACATCGCAGCGCACCGGAGTGCTTCTGTTCGTCTCGCTGGCCGAGCGCTATGCCGAGGTGATCGCCGATGCGGGCATCAATGCCAAGGTGCAGCAGAAGGACTGGAACGCCATCGTCTCCCTCCTGACCAAGCACGCCTCACGGGCCGAAGTCGCGGACGGCTTTGTCGCGGCCATTGAAAAATCCGGCAAGCTGCTCGCCCGGCATTTCCCGGCGACAGGGGATAATCTCAATGAGCTGGCGGATCACCTGGTGGAGCTGTGAGAGAGTAACGCCGCGTTGATGAGATATCAGCGCGATTTAGCGACTTGAGGCGCCTTTTTCTTTCAATCCTGGCAATTTTTGGCTCATTTTGTTGCTTTGTCACGGGAAGTTCACCGTTTCAGGGCAGTTTTGGGTCGAAAGCGTATGCCGATCTGATAGGCTTTCGCAGAGATTCATTCCTTGGGAGTTTGGAAGTGTCAGCCAGGCAGCAACGCGACGTCGGTGGGCTCACGGATAAGGGAGGCGACAAGGAGGCGCTGAAGGCGTTCTCGGCCCTGTTCTACGAATGGGCGCCGCCCGAAGATCTGGCCGAATATGACAACTCCGCCCTGGAGGAATCCGCGCGTCTGGCCTTCGCGGAATTGTGCGATTATCGCAAGGGTGACAGCATCGTCTCGGTCAACGGCGTCAACAAGGTGCTGCGCGCCGGAAGGCCCGTCACCATCGTGACGCTCGTCAACGACAACATGCCCTTCCTGCTCGACTCGGTGCTGGGCGAGATCGCCGAGCGGGTGAGCATGGTCTATCTGGTGCTGCATCCCGTGCTCGACGTGACGCATGGCAAGAACGGCATCAGCGTTCATGGCGAGGCGTCCGGCCCGGAACCCAAGGGTACGGACCGCGTCAGCGTCATGCAGATTCATCTCCCGATGCTGGACCAGGCGGCGCGTGAGGAGCTGGCCGCCGCGCTGAAAGCCGTCCTCGCGCAGGTGCGTGCTGCGGTGCGCGACTGGAAGCCGATGCTGGCGCGGCTCGACCAGGCGATCAAGGCCTACAAAACCAATCCGCCCGGAAAGAAGAAGGATGTGGCTGAAGCCATCGAGTTTCTCGAATGGCTGCGCGACGACAATTTCATCTTCCTCGGCATGCGGGAATATGACTATCGCCGCAAGGGCAAGACGCGGGAACTCGTTTATGCCGACAAGCCGCAGCTCGGCATATTGAGCGATCCCGCGGTGCGCGTGCTGCGGCGCGGAGATACAGGCACGACGGCGACGAGCGAGATCCTTGCCTTCCTCGAAGGGCCGGAGGCGCTCATCGTCACCAAGGCCAATGCGCGTTCGCGTGTCCACCGGCGCGTCTATCTCGATTATGTCGGTATCAAGCTGTTCGACAAGGAAGGAGAGGTGACGGGCGAATTGCGGTTCGTGGGGCTTTTCACCTCCACCGCCTACACGCGCTCGGTCACCAAAATCCCGTTCCTGCGGCCAAAGGTGGATGCGGTTATCAAGCGGCTCGGCTTCAACCCGCAGGACCATTCCGGCAAGGCGCTCATCAACGTGCTCGAGGATTATCCGCGCGACGAGCTTTTCCAGGTCGATGTGGATACGCTAGTGGCCAATGCCGAGCGCATTCTGGCGCTGGGCGAGCGGCCGCGCGTGCGCGCTCTGCCGCGCATCGATCCGTTCGGGCGGTTCGTCTCGGTGCTGGTCTATGTGCCGCGCGACCGCTACGATTCCATCGTCCGCGAGAAGATTTCCCAATATCTGATGCGTGTCTATGACGGGCAGAGCGTCGAATTCCAGCCTTCCTTCCCCGAGGGGACGCTGACGCGCATCTATTTCATCGTCCGGCGCGATGAGGGCACCGTGCCTCAGGTGGCGCGCGAAACGCTGGAAGCCGAGATCCGCGCCATCGTGCGCACCTGGGAAGACGCGGTGCAGGAAGCGGCAGAAACCATGGCTTCTGCCGGGCGCAACATCGTGGCGCTGGCCTCAGGTTTTCCCGACTCCTACCGCGAGAGCTTCGCGGCTGACGAAGCGCTTATCGATGCCGAACGGATTGCGACGCTTTCGCCCGACAATCCGCTCTATGTCGATTTCTACAAGCACCGCAGCGACGGGCCCGATGCGGTGTCGCTGAAGATCTATCATTATGGCGCGGCGCTGGCGCTTTCGCAGCGCGTGCCGCTCCTGGAAAATATGGGCTTCCGCGTCATCAGCGAGCAGACCTTTGACCTGCCGGGCGCGGATGGCGGCAGGGTGCATGTGCATGACATGCAGCTTGTCAACGCCTTCTCCGTTCCGGTGGATTTGAAGGACGACGGTGCGCTTTTGGAGGAAGCGTTCCGCGCCATCTGGAACGGAGCCGCCGACAATGACGGCTATAACGCGCTGGTGCAGACGGCGCGGCTCTCGGTGCGGGAAATCACCATTCTGCGCGCCTATGGCCGCTATCTGCAGCAGGCCGGCATCGCCTATTCGCAGGGCTTCATCGCCGGGGCGCTCAATCGTTATCCGGCAATCGCTCGCAATCTCTTCAATCTGTTCGACCTGCGGTTCAATCCGGCGCGCGTGAGCGAGGACAAGAAGACGGGCGCGGAAAAGAAGTTCCGCGATGAGATCGATCTGGAATTGCAGTCCGTCCCCAGCCTTGACGACGACCAGATCGTGCGCCGTTTCCTCAACCTCATCGAGGCGACGCTGCGCACCAATGCCTTTGTGCCTGAAACCGATGGCAGCCCGCGCAAGACGCTCGCCTTCAAGCTCGACCCGCATGAGGTGGAGGGACTGCCGGATCCGCGTCCGTGGCGGGAGATTTTCGTCTATGGGCCTGAGGTGGAAGGCGTTCACCTGCGCTTCGGCCCGGTGGCGCGTGGCGGCATCCGCTGGTCGGACCGGGCGCAGGATTACCGCACCGAGGTGCTGGGCCTCGTCAAAGCGCAGCAGGTGAAGAATGCTGTCATCGTGCCTGTCGGCGCCAAGGGCGGGTTCTATCCCAAGCGCCTGCCTTCGGGCGACCGCAATGCCATCTTCGAGGCAGGGCGGCAGGCCTATATCACCTTCATTTCGACGCTGCTTTCCATCACGGACAATATTGTCGGTGAGCGTGTGGCGCACCCGCATGGCGTCGTGCGGCATGATGGCGACGATCCTTATTTCGTTGTCGCCGCGGACAAGGGCACGGCGACCTTCTCCGACACGGCGAATGCCATCAGCCAGGCGGATGATTTCTGGCTTGACGACGCTTTCGCTTCAGGCGGGTCCGCGGGCTACGATCACAAGAAGATGGGCATCACCGCGCGCGGCGCATGGGAGGCGGTGAAACGGCATTTCCGCGAGATGGATATCGACATCCAGACGACGCCTTTCACCGTGGCGGGCGTGGGCGACATGTCGGGCGACGTCTTCGGCAACGGCATGCTGCTTTCCAGCCAGACCAAGCTCGTCGCCGCCTTCGACCACCGTGACATCTTCATCGATCCCAATCCCGATCCGGCGGTTGCGATTGCCGAGCGCCAGCGCCTGTTCAACCTGCCGCGCTCGAGCTGGCAGGATTACGACCGCGCGAAAATCTCCGAGGGTGGCGGCGTCTATTCGCGCTCGCTGAAGACCATCACCCTGTCGCCGCAGGCGGCGCAGGCCATCGGCATCACCAAGACGCATGTGACGCCGCAGGAATTGATCTGTGCCATCCTGAAGGCGCCGGTCGATCTGCTCTGGTTCGGTGGCATCGGCACCTATGTGCGCGGCAGCACGGAGAGCGACGCGCAGGTGGGCGACCGCGCCAATGACGCGATCCGCATCACCGGCAGCGATGTGCGCGCCAAGGTGATCGGGGAGGGCGCGAACCTCGCGGTGACGCAGCGCGGACGCATCGAGTTCTCGCTTCTCGGCGGGCGGTGCAACACCGATGCAATCGACAATTCGGCCGGCGTCAACACATCGGACGTCGAGGTCAACATCAAGATCGCGCTCGCGGCGGCGATGCGGGCGGGCAAGCTGGAGCGCCCGGCGCGCAACAAGTTGCTGGCGGCAATGACCGACGAGGTGGCGGCGCTGGTTCTGCGCAACAACTATCTGCAGACGCTGGCGCTTTCCCTGGCGGAGCGGCGCGGCCTGGCCGATCTGCCCTATCAGGCCCGGTTCATGACCGACACGGAGCGGCAGAGACTGCTCGACCGGCGGATCGAGACGCTGCCCGACGAACACGCCTTGAAGGAACGCGAGGCGCGCGGGCAGGCTCTCACCCGGCCCGAGCTGGCGGTGCTGCTCGCCTACGCCAAGCTGGTGCTGGTGCAGGAGATCGTGACGAGCGATCTGCCTGACGATCCCTATTTCGAGCCGGAGCTCTTCAGCTATTTCCCCAAGCGCATGGTGAAGCCCTATGCGGCGGAGATTGCGAGCCACCGGCTGCGACGGGACATCATCGCCACGCTGCTCGGCAATGACGCGATCAATCGCGGCGGGCCGACCTTCATCAGCCGCCTGCAGGATATGACCGGCAAGACGCCGGGGGAAATCCTGCGCGCCTATGTGGCGGTGCGGGACGGCTTCGAGCTTGGCGATGTCTATGACGCCATCGACAAGCTCGACAATCAGGTGCCCGGGGCCACGCAGAACGAGTTCTACGCGCAGGTTTCGCGCATGCTGCACCGGACGACCGCCTGGGTGCTGCGCAACCACAATGCCAATGTCCCGCTCGGCGATTTCGTGGAAGCAATCCGCCAGGCCCGTCACGCGCTGGAACCGCGCCTGCCTAAGCTGATGCCTGAGTTCATGACGGGCGTGATCGCACAGGATACGGACGGCTTCGCAGCGATGGGGGCCCCGGCGGCGCTGGCGACACGGCTCGCCCAGTTGCAGTTCGCTTCCGTCGTGCCCGACATCGCGCTCGTCGCAAACCGCGCGAAATCGGACCTGATAGCGGCGGCGAAGGCCTATTTCACCGTCACCGAGGCCTTCCGCATCGGGCGGATCGAAGAGGCGGCGCGGGCCATTCCCATCACCGATTACTATGACGGGATGGCGCTGGCGCGAGCCAACGACACCATCGCCGAAGCCACGCGGGCCATTGCGGTCACCGCGCTCACCCGCTTCGGCGGCGAGAAGGACCCGGCAGCGGCCTGGCTCGAAAGCGGCAACGCCAGTGTGATGACCACGCGCCAGCGTATGACGGCGCTGGTGGAAGGGGGAGAACTGACCGTTTCGCGGCTTGCGGTCGCGGCGGGATTGATGTCTGATCTGGTGGGGTAATGAGAGGCACCCTCCTTCCCTGCAAGGGGGAAGGGCGCGCGAACCGGCAGAGGGAGGGGGAGCCATGGCCATCACTGAAACACTGCCCGCACGCGCGGACAGGCGCGGCATTTGGGGCTGGATGCTGTTCGATTGGGCGGCCCAGCCCTTTTTTACTGTCGTCACGACCTTCATCTTCGGCCCCTATGTCATCTCGCGGATGGTTGCCGACCCGGCGATGGGGCAGGCGGCGTGGGGCTATGCGGTGGCGATTGCCGGGCTTTTCATCGCCATTCTCTCGCCGGTGCTGGGCGCGATTGCCGATGAGACCGGCGCGCGCAAGCCGTGGATCGCCTTCTTCGCCGTCATCCAGATCGTCAGCCTCTCGCTTCTCTGGTTCGCCGCACCCGGCTCCAGCCTCATCCTCGTGCTCCTTGCCTATTCGGCGGCGGCGGTGGCGGCGGAGTTTTCCATCGTCTTCAACGATTCCATGCTGCCGCGCCTCGTCTCGAAGGACGAAATCGGGCGCGTTTCCAATGTCGCCTGGGGGCTCGGCTATCTCGGCGGCATGATCGCGCTGATCTTCGTGGTGACGTGCCTTGCCGCCTCGCCGCAGACGGGAAAAACCATTGCAGGGCTGCATCCGCTGTTCGGGCTCGATCCGGCGAAAGGAGAGGACGCCCGGGCTTCCGGCCCGCTCTCGGCGCTCTGGTATCTTGTCTTCGTCCTGCCGATGTTCCTGTTCACGCCGGATGTGAAGCGGGGCCTGCCGCTCGCTCAAGCGGTGACACGCGGTCTTGCCGAACTCAGGGCGACGCTCAGCGAAGTGCGGCAGCGCGCCAATATATTCCGCTTTCTCATCGCGCGAATGATCTATCAGGACGGCGTCAATGCGCTGCTGGCACTGGGCGGCGGCTTCGCGGCGGCGATGTTCGGCTGGTCGATCACCGAGATCGGGCTTTTCGGCATCATCCTCAATGTGGTGGCGATTTTCGCGTGCCTCGCCGCAAGCCGGCTCGATACGCTGTTCGGCTCGAAGCGGGTGGTGATGCTGTCGCTCATCCTGCTTCTTGCCGCCACCATCGGTATTGTCTCGACGGGCAAGGATTTTACGTTGTTCGGGGCGTTGCGGTTTTCAGATGCGGATAGCGGCGGGCTGTTCGCCACATCAGCCGAAAAGGCCTATCTGGTTTTCGGTCTGCTGATCGGCATTGCCTTCGGGCCAGTGCAGGCCTCGTCGCGCTCCTATCTGGCGCGTAGCGTCAGCGTCGATGAGGCAGGCCGCTATTTCGGGATCTATGCACTGGCTGGAAGGGCAACGAGCTTCGTCGCGCCGTTTCTGGTGGCGAGCGTGACGGTGTTGAGCGGCTCACCGCGGCTCGGCATGGCGGTGTTGATTGCGTTCTTTGTGGCCGGGTTGGCGATTTTGGCGGGGACGCCTTATCCCGCGACGGAGAGGGATTAGCGCCACCCTCCCCGCAAGGGGGAGGGAAGGCGCGAGCCTTGAAACGTCAATGCCGGAAATGCCGCATCCCGGTAAACACCATGGCGATGCCATGCTCGTCGGCGGCGGCGATCACCTCTTCATCCCGCATGGAGCCACCCGGCTGGATCACCGCCGTCGCGCCCGCCTCGATGGCGGAGAGCAGCCCGTCGGCGAAGGGGAAGAAGGCGTCGGAAGCGACCACGGAGCCCTTGGTCAGCGGCTCGGCATGGCCGGCTGCCTCGGCGGCGTCGAGCGCCTTGCGCGCGGCGATGCGGGCGGAATCGACCCGGCTCATCTGGCCGGCGCCAATGCCTACCGTCGTGCCGTCCTTGACATAGACGATGGCGTTCGACTTCACATGCTTGGCGACGCGGAAGGCGAATTTCAAATCGGCCATTTCCTTTTCCGTGGGGGCGCGCTTCGTCACGACCTTGAGCTCGAGATCATCCACCGTGCCATTGTCGCGGGTCTGGACGAGCAGGCCGCCGGCCACGGTCTTGGCGGCAAGGCCGGGCTCGCGCGGGTCGGGCAAGCCGCCGGTGACCAGCAGGCGCAGATTCTTCTTCGCGGCGACGATGTTCTTCGCCTCTTCCGTGGCGTCGGGCGCGATGATGACCTCGGTAAAGATCTTGACGATTTCCTCCGCCGCTTCCGCGTCGAGCGTGCGGTTCAGCGCGACGATGCCGCCGAAGGCCGATACCGGATCGCAGGCCAGCGCCTTCAGATAGGCGTCTTTCAGCGTTTCGCCTTCCGCCACGCCGCAGGGGTTGGCGTGCTTGATGATGGCGACGGCGGCGGTGCGCGCCGGATCGAACTCGGCGACCAGTTCGAAGGCGGCATCGGTGTCGTTGATGTTGTTATAGGATAGCTGCTTGCCCTGAAGCTGTGTCGCGGTGGCGACGCCGGGGCGCTTCTCGCCCGTCAGGTAGAAGCCGGCCATCTGATGCGGATTTTCGCCATAGCGCATTTCCGAGTGGAGCTTTCCGGCAAGGGCACGCCAGGAGGGCGCGCCCACATTCGTCGCCTGGGCAAACCAGCCTGCAATGGCGGTATCGTAGGCGGAGGTGCGGGCAAAGGCATTCGCCGCCAGCTTCTGGCGGAAGGCGTAGGGAAGCGCGCCCTTGTTGATGTCGAGCTCCGCCAGCACGTCCGTATAGTCGGTGGGGTCGGTGACGATGGCGACATAGGCGTGGTTCTTGGCGGCGGCGCGGATCATCGCGGGCCCGCCAATATCGATATTCTCGACGATGGTCGAATAATCGGCGCCCTGATTGCGCACTTCCTCGAAGGGGTAGAGGTTGATTACCACCAGATCAATGCCGCCGATGCCATGGGCTTCCATCGCCGCAGCGTGCTCGGGATCGTCGCGCACCGCGAGCAGGCCGCCATGGACGGCGGGGTGAAGCGTCTTGACGCGGCCATCCATGATCTCGGGGAAGCCGGTGATGTCAGAGACATCACGCACAGGAATGCCCGCCGCCGTAATCGCCTTCGCCGTGCCGCCGGTGGAGATGAGCTCGATGCCATGCGCCGTCAGTGCACGGGCGAACTCGACGAGCCCGGTCTTGTCGGAGACGGACAGAAGCGCACGGCGCACGGGATAAAGATCGGGGGCGGGAATATGTTTCGAGGTGACGGCCATGGGTCATGTCTCTTGTCGGATGGGAGGATAGCGCGCGGGTTAGCACAGGCTGGTGGGGAATCCTAGCGCCTTCCCTCCCCTTGCGGGGAGGGTGGCCCGTAGGGTCGGGTGGGGGTGGTAAAGGCAGCGCGCCATGTTCTCATAGCTTGCAAAGGACGCCACCACCCCCATCCGTCTGCTCCGCAGACACCTTCCCCGCAAGGGGGAAGGACGGCGCTCACACATAACTACCCAATGCTATCCGGGTAAAACGCCAGTTCACCTCCGGAAGCTGCGAGGCGGGGAAGGCCAGCACGATCTGCTTGGTCCGCACCGGGCCACGGAAGCCGGCGAAGAAGATCGAATCCTCCAGCTCCGGCGCGATTTCGATGCAGGAGAAGGCCCAGGTGTCGTCGCGGTCGGCGGAGAGAATAAGCAAGCCGTCCTCGTCGAAGCCGACATCCACTGCGGGGTGAATATGAAAACGGATGGTGACGTTGTCCCGGCCGTTGTTGCGAGGCGGCTTGTCGCCGGCGCCTAGAAACCGGTCGCGGCCTTCGATGACGCTGCCATTGTGCGAGAGCACGATGGAGCGCTCGTGATAGATGCCGAAAAGCCTTGCATAGCCGTCGTGCCGGGCGGTGAAGCCCTGCTCGTCCATGCCCTCGATGCGCTTGATCTGCACTTTCGTCGGCCCGGCGATGATGGGTGTGCCGAGCATGTTGGAAAGGCTGGACGAGAGGCTGAACCGGCAGGAGGAGGTATCGTTGACGGTGGCGGTGGAATGGGCGGCGGTGGAACGGCCGAGCGGGCGGAATTCCGGCGGGCCGTAGCGGTCGATGCCGGCATTGACCACATAGCGCTGCCGTCCGGACGACATTTCGAAGGCGAGGCAGCCGGCATGCGCATCGCGCGAGGCGGTAACGGGCGGCGGCAGGCCGGTGTCGGCGATGATGGTGGTCGAGCCCATCGACATGCGCTCATAGCCCGAATGCGGCGCGTGGGTGAGCGGAGAGCCCGCCGTCTCGTCATGGCGGAGGACGGCGATGATGCGCTCGGGCAAGGTCGGGCCGACGCCGTTGAACAAGGCAAGGCTGCCATCATGATGACGGAAGAAACGCAGCGCGGGCAGCATGCGCTCCACCGCTTCGATAAGCGCCTTAGGCGGGGCTTCCGCGCCATTGGCATAGGTCTGGCGCAGCGGCAGGAGATCAGCCAACAGTTCCAGCACCGTCATGGGGTTGCGCGAGATATGGCCGCCATCGGGCAGGATCTGGCGGATCAGCTCATGCTCCAGATGCCGCCGCGCGGCGCGGGCGGTGGAGGGCGAAACGGGTAACGCCAGCGAGGCGAACGCCAGCGCAATGCGGGCGCGGAGCTTTTCCTCGCCATCGTCCATAACGGCGGCGACGGTGCGTAGATAACGGACCTGGAAGGCCAGCGAACGCATAAACTTGCGGTAGGCGCGAAGCTCCGACCCGGCAAGGATGAGGTTGGAATATTGCAGCCAGGCGATGATGCGCTGCGCGGTGATCTCGGGCGCCCAGGCGGTGCCGCCCATGCGGCGGCCATAGAGCGCGATCCAGTCATCGACAAGCGCGCGGGCATTGACCGTGGCAAGCTCGTTGCTGGCCGCGCGCAGATGGCGAAGCCAGCCGAAATTATGCAGCTCCGCCTCCCAGGCCGCGCTTGGCGGCTCCGCGGCGAAGGGAGAGCGGCCGCCGGTCTCGATCGTGCGCCCGGCGAAGGAGAAACGGCCGTGGTAGAATTCCTGCGCGATCTGCGGGTCGGCGATGCGAAGGTCGGGCGGGGCGATCAGCACGCGCTCCGGCGTGAACCCGGTGAAACGCCAGCGGAACAGCGGCCCCATGCGCACGCGCCGGCGCATGCGCCGCCACATCTGCGCCGCGGCCAGTCCCCAGAGATGCGGCGTTTCGCTGAGCGCGACCGTCACGCGTTTTATCTCCTTGTCCCCCGCAGGTTTATGACGAACGTCCGGTCCTTGGACAAATTATGATTCACTAATAGTAAAGCTTTTGTTAACCATACTTCATCATTCGAATTCAGTATTTCGTTCAAAACTTAAGCAGAAATCCGGCGGAACCGCGCCGCAAAAAAACCATCCATCCCCGCCAAGCGCGGGTTGGGATGGGGATAGTCCACCGGGGTCGATCGTAAAAAACCTTCCCGCGTCACCAGGCCTTCAAGGCCCGGAAATTCATTTTCCAATACAGGATAAGCTTCAAGCAGCTTGTGTTCAAGGGCATGCCTTGCCACCGCCTCCCCCTCTGCCGGATCGAGCGAGCAGTTGGAGAAAACGATGGTGCCGCCGGGCTTTACCATGTCTACGGCGCGGGCGAGAAACTCAGCCTGCAGCGCGGTGAGCTTGGCGATGTCCTCGGGCGATTTCGTCCAGGGCACGTCGGGGTGGCGGCGCACCGTGCCGGTGGAGGAGCAGGGGGCGTCGAGCAGCACGGCATCGAATGGCTCGTCCGGCTGGTATTGCAGGAGATTGGCCTCGACCGTGTGCGCCTGCAGTTTCAGCCGTTCCAGATTGCCTTTGAGGCGGGCGAGGCGGTTGGCGGAAATGTCGAGCGCGGTAACATCCGCGCCGGCGAGCACCAGTTGCGCGGTTTTGCCGCCGGGCGCGGCGCAGAGGTCGGCGACGCGCTTGCCCTTGATATCGCCAAGGAGGCGGGCGGGGAGGCTTGCGGCGGCGTCCTGCACCCACCATTCGCCATCTTCAAAGCCGGGAAGCTCGGTGAGAGCGCCTTCCAGCTTGGCGAGCCGTACCGTGCCGTTCGGCAGCACGATGCCGCCAAGGCGTTCGGCCCAGCCTTGCGGGTCGCTTTTGACGGTCAGGTCCAGCGGCGCTTCCAGCGCATGCATGGCCAGAATGGAGGCGGCCTTTTCCCCGCCATAGGCTTTGACGAGGCTTTCGGCAAACCAGGCGGGCGCGTTAGGCGCGCCGGTGGAGAGCTTGTCCTTGTCACGAGAGAGGCGGCGCAGGAGCGCATTGACGAGACCGGTGTAACGCCGGTTACGCGGATCG
The DNA here is from genome assembly GCF_049065735.1 of Brucella sp. IR073. Classification (NCBI taxonomy): domain Bacteria; kingdom Pseudomonadati; phylum Pseudomonadota; class Alphaproteobacteria; order Hyphomicrobiales; family Brucellaceae; genus Brucella; species Brucella sp. IR073. Next base: position 380,390 of record NZ_JBAKHD010000003.1, on the reverse strand, counting down.
TCATTGGCGGCGGTGACGGCCAGATCGACGGCGGAATGGTCGGGGATATCGAGATAGAGAATCTGCGCGGCGGCGATGTGCAGAAGGGCCTTCAGCGCAGCCGCGTTTTCCGGCAGCGGACGGTCGAGCAACTGGCTCAGCAGGGCGTCGATGGTGCCGCGATGGCGCAGCGCCGCGCCGAGGATGGCGCGGACCAGTGACCGATCGCGGTCATCGAGCGCCATATATTGCGGATGGCCGTGCTTGACATCGGTGAGCCCGTCGAGCGAGGTCTTCTTTTCGATGACCGCGCTCAAGAGCCTTGCGGCGCATTGGCGCGCGGCGAGGCCCGGCTTTTGTAGGTTTTCCCGAGGGTTTTGTTTTTGCTTGCTCCGGCGTAGCGCCGTTCCGCCGCTCACGACCACGGGCCTTTCGGCGGAGTCCGATCCTCGTCATCGCCGGGACTGCCCCAGGGGTGAAGCGCGGTCGGTTCCCCGCCCCAAAGGGGTGAGCGGGAGGCGGAAGAGGGGCGCGTACCGCCGGGTACGGAACTGAAAGCCGAACCGGACTGGCCGAATTCCGCCGCCATCGTCTGCAGGGCAGCGATGCGGTTCTGAGTGTCGGGATGGGTGGAAAAGAGATTGTCCGCCCCCTGCCCATGCAGCGGGTTGATGATGAACATATGCGCGGTGGCGGGGTTATGCTCCGCCTCCGCGTTGGGAATATCGTGCGCGCCCATGGCGATCTTGCGCAGCGCCGAGGCGAGCCAGAGCGGATGGCCGCAGATTTCCGCGCCGCGCCGGTCGGCGGAGTACTCGCGGGTACGGCTGATCGCCATCTGCACCAGCATGGCCGCGAGGGGCGCGACGATCATGGCAACGAGCATGCCGACGAAGCCGAGCGGATTGTTGTTCTCGCGATTGCCGCCGAAGAAGAAGGCGAAATTGCCGAGCATGGAAATGGCGCCGGCGAGCGTCGCTGTTATCGTCATGGTTAGCGTGTCGCGGTTCTGGATATGGGCAAGCTCATGCGCCATCACGCCTGCCAGTTCCTGCGGGGTGAGGCGGTTGAGCAGGCCGGTGGTGGCGGCGACGGCGGCGTTTTCCGGGTTGCGCCCGGTGGCGAAGGCATTGGGCTGCGCCTCATCGATGATATAGACGCGCGGCATCGGCAGGCCGGCGCGCTCAGCCAATTCCCGGACGATGCGGTAATACTCGGGCGCATTGCGCTCATCCACCTCATGCGCGCCATACATGCGCAGCACCATCTTGTCGGAATTCCAGTAGCTGAACAGGTTCATCCCGGCGGCGAAGACGAGCGCGATCATCATGCCGCCCGTGCCGCCGATGAGATAGCCGAGGGCCATGAACATCGCCGTCATGAAGGCCAGCAACATGGCAGTACGCATCATGTTCATCGTCGTCTCCGTTGCGAATTAAAGCCTGATTTGCCGCTTTATAGCGTTCGCCTATATGATGGTATCGAAACCGCCAAGCTTCAATGTGTGAGCAAAGGATATCGAGGAAACGAGATGAGCGAGAAAAAGGATATTCCGCCCGCAGCCGAACGCGCGTTGAAAGAAGCGGAAGAGCGGCGCGCGGCGGAAGCTGCCGAAAAGCAGACCCAGCGCGAAATCGGCGGGCGCGGTGGCAAGGACCCGGCGCGATTCGGCGATTGGGAAATCAAAGGCCGGGCGATCGATTTTTAGCGAACCGGCATGATCAAGGCGGAGCGTTGCCTTCACGCCGCCGATTTAAACGGCTTCACATCCGGCAACTCCCGCTCAAGCGCTTTGGATAACTCGTAATTGGCTTGCAGCGCCATCCAGGCGCGTGCCGTCCCTACTCCTGCACGCTCCAAGCGGACTGCAAGATCGGAACTGATACCAGATTTCCCATTGATCACGCGGGAGAGAGTCGTACGGGCGATTCCGAGACGCCGCGCTGCATCCGTCACTTCAAGCCCGAGTGGGATCAGCACGTCTTCTCGTAGCATTTCTCCGGGATGAGGATGGTTTTTCATCATATTCATTCTCCTCAATGGTATCTTTGTAATCGACCAATTCCACATCAGTTCCGATAAATCGGAACGTGACACGCCAATTACCGTTCACCCAAACAGACCAATGGCCTTTCATATCGCCTTTGAGAAGGTGTAATTTGTAACCCGGATAGTCCATGTCTGCCGGTGTGGTGGCGATGTCTAGAAAAGCGAGAATACGTTGCAATTTCGGCACATGCGCGGCCTGCACACCCCGTGACGAGCCTTTTTTGAAGAGGGCTTCAAGTCCTTTATGCCGAAAGCTTATAATCATGTCGAACTGTAGCATGTAGCGCTACACGGTTCAATTAAATGTCCGGGCCAGAATTGTTCGCAAAAGAAAAAGGCCGGAGTTACCCGGCCCTTCCTTACTTACCCCTGCCTGTTCTGCCTGTTTTCAATCAGCCCTTCCACCACGCCGGGATCGGCCAGCGTCGAGGTATCGCCCAGCGAGCCGAAATCGTCCTCCGCGATCTTGCGCAGGATGCGGCGCATGATCTTGCCGGAGCGGGTCTTGGGCAGGCCGGGGGCGAACTGGATCTTGTCAGGCGTGGCGATAGGGCCGATTTCCTTGCGCACATGGGCGACGAGCTCCTTGCGCAGATCGTCGCTTTCCTCGGCATCGGCCATCAGAGTGACATAGCAATAGATGCCCTGTCCCTTGAGATTGTGGGGATAGCCTACGACAGCGGCCTCGGAGACGAGGTGGTGGGAGACGAGGGCCGATTCCACTTCCGCCGTGCCCAGGCGGTGGCCGGAGACGTTGAGCACGTCGTCGACGCGGCCCGTGATCCAGTAATAGCCGTCCGCGTCGCGGCGGCACCCGTCGCCGGTGAAATATTTGCCCTTGTAAGTGGAGAAATAGGTGTCCACGAAGCGCTGGTGGTCGCCATAGACGGTGCGCATCTGGCCGGGCCAGCTATCGACGATGCAGAGATTGCCGTCCGCAGCGCCTTCCAGCACATTGCCCTCCTGGTCGACCAGTTGTGGCTGAACGCCGAAGAAGGGCCGTGTGGCGGAGCCGGGCTTCAGCTTCGTCGCGCCGGGCAGCGGGGTAATGAGGATGCCGCCCGTTTCCGTCTGCCACCAGGTATCGACGATGGGGCAGCGGGCTTCGCCCGCCACATGGTAATACCATTCCCAGGCTTCCGGATTGATCGGCTCGCCGACGGAGCCGAGCAGGCGGAGGCTCTTGCGCGAGGAGCGCTTGACGAACTCGTCGCCCGCGCCCATCAGCGCGCGGATCGCGGTCGGGGCGGTGTAGAAGATGTTGACCTTATGCTTGTCGATGATCTCCCAGAACCGGCCATAGTCCGGATGGTTCGGCACGCCTTCGAACATCAGCGTCGTCGCGCCGTTGGCGAGCGGTCCGTAGACGATATAGGAATGACCCGTCACCCAGCCGACATCGGCGGTACACCAGTAGATATCGCCGTCGTGATAATCGAAGACATATTGATGCGTCATCGAGGCATAGACGAGATAGCCGCCCGTGGTGTGGAGTACGCCCTTGGGCTTGCCGGTCGATCCTGAGGTGTAGAGGATGAAGAGCGGGTCTTCCGCATTCATCGGCTCGGCGGGGCAATCGGCTTCCGCCGCTTCGGTTTCCTTGTGGTACCAGAGGTCGCGGCCCGGCTCCCAGCCGATCTTGCCGCCGGTGCGGCGTACGACGAGAACGTTTTTGACCCCCAGCCCCTGCTTGGCCGCGATGCCGATGGCGGTATCGGTGTTGGCTTTCAGCGGGATCGGCTTGCCGCCGCGCACGCCCTCATCTGATGTGATGATGAAGGTGGACTGGCAATCGACGAGACGCCCGGCCAGCGCATCGGGCGAGAAACCGCCGAACACCACCGAATGGACCGCGCCGATGCGCGCGCAGGCGAGCATCGCATAGGCGGCTTCCGGAATCATCGGCATATAGATGGTGACGCGGTCGCCCTTCCTGACGCCGTGCTTCTTCAGCACATTGGCGAGGCGGCAGACTTCGGCGTGGAGCTCGCGATAGGTGATCTTCTTGTCGAAATAGGGGTTATCGCCCTCCCAGATAATCGCCACCTGATCGCCGCGCTTTTTGAGATGCCGGTCGATGCAATTATAGGAGACGTTGGTTTCGCCGTCTTCGAACCATTTGATCGAGACATCGCCGGTGAAGGAGGTGTTCTTTACCTTGGTAAAGGGCTTGGACCAGTCGATGCGTTTGCCGTGTTTGGCCCAGAAGCCTTCCGGGTTCTCGACGCTTTCGCGATACCATTCCTGATAGGTCGCATCATCGATAAGCGTATTCGCCTTCGCGTCCGGCAGGACGGGATAAATCTTTTCTGACATGAAACTCCTCCGGTGTGCGCCAGCCTTCCTCCCGCCAGCGTTAAGTGCTGATTATGTAAGTTTTCTGACCTCTTCGCAACAAGACCAAGGGCTTAGCCCTTGTCGTCATTCTGGGAGATTCTCGGGACAAGCCCGAGAATGACGGAGGGTGACTCTAACGGCTGCCGAAAATGGCGGAGCCCACGCGGACGGATGTCGCGCCGAAGGCGATGGCGATTTCATAATCGCCGGACATGCCCATGGAAAGCTTCTCGACGCCGGCCGCGCGGGCGATCTTTTCCAGAAGCGCGAAGTGCGGCCCCGGATTCTCCTCTGCAGGCGGAATGCACATCAGTCCCTCTATGGCGAGGCCGTGGGTATTGCGGCAACGCTCGACGAAGGCCACGGCTTCGGTCGGCGCGATGCCCGCCTTCTGCGGTTCCAGCCCGGTGTTGACCTGTACATAGAGCCTAGGAAAACGGTTTTGTTTCTTCATCTCGGCGGCGAGCGTCGCTGCGATCTTCTCACGGTCCACGGTTTCGATAACGTCGAACAGGGCTACCGCCTCGGCGGCCTTGTTGGACTGCAGCGGGCCGATCAGATGCAATTCGATGCCGTTATAAGCCTGCCGCAGCTCCGGCCATTTGCTTTCTGCCTCCTGCACGCGGTTTTCGCCGAAAACGCGCTGACCGATGTCCAGCACCGGGCGGATATCGTCCGCGCCGAAGGTCTTGGACACGGCGACGAGCGCCACCGATCCTTCCGTCCGCTTCGCCTCACGTGTCGCTTCCGCGATTCTCGCACGGACGGTTTCCAGGCGCTCGACGGCATTGACGGCATCGCTCATGACGTTCATTTCCTTAAATTTATACGGTTTGGGACGCTCAACGAGCGGCGAAGGTTGACGCCCCCGCCATTCCATGGTGAAGGTCCGCCCAAAGATTCAAAATCCTCTTTGCAAGAGAAATACGGTCATGGCAACCGAACGCTACAATCCGCGCGCCGCGGAAACCCATTGGCAGAAGGTCTGGGAAGACGCCAAAATCTTCGAGACCCGGAATGACGACCCGCGGGAAAAATATTACGTCCTCGAGATGTTCCCCTATCCGTCGGGCCGCATCCATATGGGCCATGTCCGCAATTATACGATGGGCGACGTGGTGGCGCGCTACAAGCGGGCCAAGGGCTTCAATGTGCTGCATCCGATGGGCTGGGACGCGTTCGGCCTGCCGGCGGAAAACGCGGCACGGGACAACAAGGTCAATCCGCGCCAGTGGACCTATGCCAATATCGAGACGATGAAGGGCCAGCTGCGCAAGATGGGCCTCTCGCTCGACTGGACGCGTGAAATCGCGACCTGCGACCCCAGTTATTACCGCCATCAGCAGAAGCTGTTCCTCGATTTCTGGAAGGCCGGCCTGGCGGAGCGCAAATCGGCCAAGGTCAACTGGGACCCGGTCGACATGACGGTGCTTGCCAACGAACAGGTCATCGACGGGCGCGGTTGGCGCTCCGGCGCGCTGGTGGAGCAACGCGACCTGACGCAATGGTTCCTGAAGATCACCTCGATGGGGCAGGAGCTGCTCGATGGCCTCGAGACACTCGACCGCTGGCCCGAGAAGGTCCGCGTCATGCAGCAGAACTGGATCGGCCGGTCGGAAGGCTTGCTTGTCCGCTGGGCGCTCGACGAGGCTACTGCGCCTGCGGGGGAGAGCGAACTCGAAATCTATACGACTCGGCCGGACACGCTGTTCGGCGCGTCCTTCATGGCGATCTCGCCGGATCATCCGCTGGCGAAGAAGGCTGCGGAAGCCAATCCCGAACTCGCGGCCTTCGCCGAGGAATGCCGACGTATCGGCACCTCGGTCGCCGCGCTGGAGACGGCAGAGAAGAAGGGTTTCGACACGGGCATCCGTGCCATCCACCCGTTCGACGAGAACTGGAAGGTGCCGGTCTATGTCGCGAACTTCGTGCTGATGGATTATGGCACCGGCGCGATCTTCGGCTGCCCGGCGCACGACCCGCGCGACTTCGATTTCGCCCATAAATATGGTCTGCCGGTGGTGCCTGTTGTCATGCCTGACGGGGCTGATGCCGCGACGTTCCAGATTACGGAAGAGGCGTTCACCGATGACGGGGTGATGATCAACTCACGCTTCCTCGACGGGATGAAGCCCGAGCAGGCTTTTCAGGAGGTGGCAAACCGCCTCGAAAACATCACCATCGATGGCCGTCCGCAAGCCGAGCGTAAGGTGCAGTTCCGCCTGCGCGACTGGCTGATTTCGCGCCAGCGCTATTGGGGTTGCCCGATCCCGGTGATCCATTGCGACGATTGCGGCGCAGTACCGGTGCCGGACAGCGACCTGCCGGTGCTGCTGCCCGATAACGTCAGCTTCGACAAGCCCGGCAATCCGCTCGATCATCACCCGAGCTGGAAGCATGTGAAGTGCCCCCATTGCGGCAAGGATGCGCGGCGCGACACCGACACGATGGACACCTTCGTCGATTCGTCCTGGTATTTCGCGCGCTTCACCGATCCCTGGAACGAGAAGCAGCCGACGACGCTTGCCGCTGTCGACGGGCCTACCGGATGGCTGCCTGTCGACCAGTATATCGGCGGCGTGGAGCATGCGATCCTGCATCTGCTCTATTCGCGCTTCTTCATCCGCGCGATGAAGGCGACCGGGCATGTCAACGCGGTCGAAGAGCCTTTCCAGGGCCTTTTCACGCAAGGCATGGTGGTTCACGAGACCTACCGGGACAAGAATGGCTGGGTTTCGCCCGCAGACATCCGCATCGAGGAAAGCGACGGCCAGCGCAAGGCCACGCTGATTTCGACCGGCGAGCCGGTGGAAATCGGCTCCATCGAGAAGATGTCGAAGTCGAAGAAAAACGTCGTCGACCCCGATGATATCATCGCTTCCTATGGCGCGGATACGGCGCGCTGGTTCATGCTCTCCGATTCGCCCCCGGATCGCGATGTGATCTGGACCGAGGCGGGCGTCGAGGGCGCGCACCGCTTCGTGCAGCGCATCTGGCGGCTCATCTCGGAGGCTGCGCCGGTACTGAAGGCTGTGGAGCCGAAATCCGCCGCCGAAGGCAAGGCGGGCGCGATTTCCAAGGCGGCACACAAGACGCTGAAGGCCGTTGGCGAGGACATCGAGAAGCTTTCCTTCAACCGGGCGGTGGCCCGTCTTTACGAGCTTACCAACACGCTCGCATCGCCGCTGCAGGCAGCAGCGAACGGCAAGGCGGATGGGGTCCTGCTTGCGGCGTTGCGCGAGGCGGTGGATATGCTCATCGCCATGATCGCGCCGATGATGCCGCATCTGGCGGAAGCCTGCCGGGCGGAGTTGGGCGTCGAGGGTCTCGCCGCCACGGCGGCGTGGCCGGCCTTCGATCCGGCATTGATTGTGGAGAACGAGATCACGCTTCCTGTGCAAATCAACGGGAAGAAGAGAGGGGATTTGACAATCGCCCGCGATGCGGATCAACTGACCGTGGAGAAGGCGGTGCTCGAGCTTGATTTCATCAAGTCGGCCCTTCAGGGACAACCGCCGAAGAAGATCATCGTGGTGCCGCAGAGGATCGTCAATGTCGTTGCCTGATCGCGCTTTTTTGGCCACGCGGAAGCGTTTCGCGCTCCTTGCGCTTTTGGCGGGCACGCTCGCTGCTTCGGGATGCACCGTGCAGCCGCTCTATTCGGGCGGCGGCGCGGGCGCGGCCATCGGCGGTAGCGTTCAGCCGGGTATGCGCGACAAGCTCGCCTCGATCGAGATCGAACCGGCGACGACCCGCTACGGGCAGGAAGTGCGCAACAAGCTGATCTTTCTTTTCAGCGGCGGTGCGGGTGAGCCAACGACGCCGGCCTATCGCCTGTCGCTCGGCGTGACCTCGGTGACGACTTCTGCCGTCAGCGTCGATGTCGGCGATTCGACGGATAGGACAGGGCGTCCTTCCGCCGGCACGGTGCGGGTATCGTCGAACTACGTGCTACGTGACGCCGCGGGGAAGCCGATTGCTAGGGGCAGGCGGGCGGTGAGCGCCTCCTTCGACCGCCCGCGCCAGGAATTCGCGAATCTTCGCGCCGAGCGCGACGCGCAGGACCGCGCGGCGCAGGAACTGGCGGAGCAGATCATGCTGGCCGTGGCGCAGGATCTGGCGCGACAGCATTAGCGCCATGCGCTCTTGATGAGTCGAGGCGCGTTCCGCCGTCGCGCCTGATTCGCTTGATTAAGGGCGCGACATGATGCGGCTGACATCCTTTTCGGCAAAAAATTACCGATCGCTTCGCTCGATTCATCTTGAGATCGGGCGGGTGTCCCTGTTCGTCGGCGAGAATGGGGCGGGAAAATCCAATCTCTATCGCGCCTTGCAACTCATAAAGACATCGTCCACCGGGACGCTTGCCAGCGAGATCGCCAGTGAAGGCGGCATGCAGTCGGCGCTCTGGACGGGGCCGCGGCGGGCAGGTCAGCCGGCGCGGATCATCCTTGAAGCGCGTTTCGAGGATGGTGAGACGGCAGCGCGCTCCGCTTATCACATCGAGGCGGGGCTTCCGCCGCCCGCCTCGGCGGGCTTCGCATACGAGCCGCACATTAAAGAGGAGGATCTGAGCCTCGATACCGGCCGCCGGTCCGTCGATATGATGAGCCGCAAGGGGCCGGCGGTCTTTGCGCGCGACGGTGAAGGAAAGCGTGTCCGGCATCCGTCGCCGATATTGGCGTCGGAAACGGCGCTTTCGCTGCTCGCAGACGCGGGGCGCTATCCTGAAATCGGCGATCTCAGCGCGAATTTGCGGGGATGGCGCTTTTATCACGGCTTTCGGACGGATCGGGGCTCGCCCGTGCGCCGGCCTTCGATTGCGGTGACGTCTCCGCTACTGGACGAAGATGGCAGCAATCTTGCTGCCGTCTTCGCGACGCTGGCTTATATCAGAGGCGATACGGTCGATCTTAATCGATGTGTGGCGGACGCTCTGGGCGGGGCGAGATTGAGCATTCCACCGCCTGAACGCAGGGCGAGCTTCGGGCTCATGCTGCCCGAATTTCCGCAACGTGTGTTTGGGCCGGAGGAACTTTCAGACGGGCAGATCCGGTTCCTGGCGCTTGCCGGGGCGCTGCTTTCCTACCGCCTGCCGCCGCTCATCGCGCTCAACGAGCCGGAGGCGAGTCTGCATCCATCCATGCTGCCGGCGCTTGCCCGCATGATAGGCAAGGCGGCGGAGCGCGCTCAGGTCTGGGTGGTGACCCATTCCACGGCGCTTGCCGACGCCATTCGGGCGGAGACCGGAGCAAGGCCTGTAACGGTTATGCGAGAGGAGGGGGAGACGGTGGTGAAAGGGTGATCCTCTTCACCCCTGTGGTTCCATGCCCAAGATGCGAAGCGCAGCGGAGCCACGAAGAGCGAGGGCGCCTGGCACCCCCGCCCGAACTATCAGACGATCTTCTGCCCCGTCTTCGCCCAATCGGCGAGGAAGGACTCGAGCCCCTTGTCCGTCAGCGGGTGCTTGGCGAGCGCCTTCAACACGGCAGGCGGGACGGTGGCGACGTCGGCGCCGATGAGGGCGGCGTCCTTGACATGGTTCACGGTGCGGATCGAGGCCGCGAGGATCTCGGTCTTGAAATCGTAATTGTCATAGATGGTGCGGATTTCGGCGATGAGCTCCATGCCGTTGATGCCCATGTCGTCGAGGCGGCCGATGAAGGGCGAGATGAAGGTCGCGCCCGCCTTGGCGGCGAGAAGCGCCTGGGTGGCAGAGAAGCAGAGCGTGACATTGACCTTGCGGCCCTCCGAGGTCAGCGCCTTGCAGGCCTTGAGGCCGTCGAGCGTCAGCGGCACCTTGATACAGATATTGTCCGCGATCTTGGAGAGAACCGCTGCTTCTTTCATCATGCCGTCATAGTCGAGCGCCGTGACTTCAGCCGAAACCGGGCCGGAGACGATATCGCAGATTTCCTTGGTGACTTCGAGAATGTTGCGGCCCGACTTCATCACCAGGGAGGGGTTGGTGGTTACGCCGTCGAGGAGGCCGAGATCGTTCAGCTCGCGGATTTCCTTCACATCGGCGGTATCGACAAAGAATTTCATTTCTGCATCCTCCATATACTGGCTGGCGAGGTATCGGGCTTGGCCTTTAAAAGTCCCATCCTTCTTATCCTCTAAGGTGGGTTTTCTTTACTCCAAAGCCAAGCCAAGGTCACGCGATCATGTCGAAAGATTCGCACCTACCCCGCAGGATCGTACCCGTGCTCGTTCCTATGCCCGCAGAACGGCCCTATTCCTATGCCGTGCCTGATGGGATGAGCGTCGTGCCGGGCTCGATCGTGCGGGTGCCGCTGGGGCCGCGCGAGGTGGCGGGCATCGTCACCGGGGGCGAGACGGATGCGGTGGATGCCAGGAAGTTGCGGCCGATTTCAGAAGTGTTCGACTGCCCGCCGGTCGAGCCGGACATGCTGCGCTTCGTCGCTTGGGCGGCGGATTATACGCTGTCGCCGCCTGGCATGGTGGCGCGGATGCTCTTGCGCGTCCCTGCTGCCTTCGACCCCGAGCCGCCGATTCCGGGCTTGCGCTATGCCGGGCAGAAGCCGGACCGGCTGACGGATGCGCGCGCGCGGGTGATGGAACTTGTCGAGGACGGCATGGCGTGGACGCGCTCCGGCCTTGCCCACGCAGCCGGGGTCTCGACGACGGTCGTCGAAGGGCTGAAGGTGCAGGGCGTGTTCGAGGAGGTGATGATTCCGCCGCCGCCGGTGGTGGCCGCGCCCGATATCGATTACGCCCGCGCCGATCTTTCGCCGGATCAGCAGGCGGCGGCGGACATGCTGGTGGAGAATGTCGAGAAGCAGGGTTTCTCCGTTTCATTGCTCGACGGCGTGACCGGTTCGGGCAAGACGGAAGTCTATTTCGAGGCTATGGCAAAAGCTATCGAGCAGGGGCGGCAGGTGCTGATTCTGCTGCCTGAAATCGCGCTGACGCAGCAATTCCTCGACCGGTTCCACAATCGCTTCGGGGCGAAGCCCGCCGAATGGCATTCCGACTTGCCACCGAAGATGCGCGAGCGCGTCTGGCGGCAGGTGGCGGAAGGCGCGGTGAAAGTGGTGGCCGGAGCGCGCTCGGCGCTGTTCCTGCCGTTCCGCGAGTTGGGGCTGATCGTGGTCGACGAGGAGCACGATCCCGCCTACAAGCAGGAGGATCGCGTCTTTTATAATGCCCGCGACATGGCTGTCGTGCGTGGGCATATTGGAGGTTTCCCGGTCGTGCTCGCCTCGGCGACGCCGTCGGTCGAAAGCCAAGTCAATGCGGAGCAGGGGCGCTATAAGCGCATCCGGCTTTCCTCCCGCTATGCCGAAGCGGCGATGCCGGACCTGAAGACCATCGACATGCGCCGCTCGCCGCCGCCGCCAGGGCGGTTCCTGTCGCCGGTGCTGACGGGAGCCATCGCCCAGACATTGGAGCGGAAGGAGCAGGCGCTGCTCTTCCTCAACCGCCGGGGCTATGCGCCCTTGACGCTCTGCCGTGTCTGCGGTCACCGCTTTCAATGCCCGGATTGTTCGAGCTGGCTGGTGGAACACCGCTTTCGCGGCCAGCTGATGTGCCATCAATGCGGTTATCACGAGCCGGTGCCGCAATCTTGCCCATCCTGCGGCACGCTCGACCATCTCGTGGCCTGCGGGCCTGGGGTGGAGCGCATTGCGGAGGAGACGGCGGCGGCGTTTCCCGATGCGCGGATCATCGTGTTGTCTTCCGATCTTCTCGGCGGGGTGAAGCGGTTGCGGCTGGAACTGGAGGCCATCGCCAAGGGCGAGGCGGATATCGTCATCGGCACGCAGCTTGTGGCGAAAGGGCATAATTTTCCCGACATGACGCTGGTGGGCGTGATCGATGCCGATCTTGGCCTTGCCAATGGCGATCCGCGTGCGGCGGAGCGGACATTCCAGTTGCTCAATCAGGTGACGGGACGGGCAGGGCGGACAGGGCGCAAGAGTATCGGTCTGCTTCAGACCTATCAGCCGGAGCACCCCGTCATGCGCGCCATCGTCTCGGGGGATGCAGAGGCTTTCTATGCGCGCGAGATCGAGGAGCGCGAGCGAGCGGGCTTGCCACCCTTCGGGCGACTGGCGGCGCTGATCGTTTCGGCCAATTCGCGCGCCGAGGCGGAGAGCCATGCGCGCGCATTGCGGAGGGCCGCGCCGTCATCATCGGAAATCGCCGTGCTTGGGCCGGCGGAGGCGCCGCTTGCGCTGATTCGCGGGCGGCATCGGTTTCGATTGCTGATCCATGGGACGAAGCGGGCGGATATTCAGGCATTTATTCGCGCGCTGCTCGCGGCGGGGCCGAAAGAGCGGGGATCGGTGAGGGTGCAGGTGGATATCGACCCGCAGAGCTTTTTGTAAATTTCACGTCCGAGTATCTGTGCAGATATTTTTTCTGTTGTGGTTGTCGCAAGCGTAGAGGAATGGATCCCAGTGACAAGCACTGGGATGACGGATGGGGTGAGCGTTGTGGACAATCTCCGGGCCTTCCTCCTCCAAACGGTGTTCGTTAGGGCGAAGCTCTCTCCACCTCGTCATCCCAGTGCTTGTCACTGGGATCCATTCCTCTACATCTCCGTCACTCCGGCGGTTCAAAACAAAAGCGGCACCAGCGCTTTTTGTCGCACTTTTCTCAAACCTGCCTTATAGAGCGCGCACCGATTTTCGACGCAAGGGGAAATGGCATGGACCTTTATTGGCCGGCGAGCGATGGGGAGTGGATGGCGTGGGCTTCGGCGCTTGTTACGGTGCTGTTCGGGCTGTTCCTGTTTCTCGCGCCCGGCCTGTCGATGAAGCTGCTGCGCCTCGCGCCATCAAACGAACGCCCTGAGGCTTTCGCCTCGATCCGCGCGACAATGGCGGGATTTCACATAGGCTTAGGCCTTTCCTGCATCATTTTCGCCCAGCCCTTCCTTTGGCTGGCGCTCGGCGCCGCATGGGGCTTCACCCTTTTCGGGCGGCTCATCTCCATGATGTCGGACAAGGGCAACACGATTTACAACTGGCTGGCGGCGTTGATCGAGTTTCTGCTTGCCGCCGCGCCGCTGCTTTTTGCCTTCGGATTCATCGCCTGAAGCCGCAAGAATCCCCGCAATTGCGACAAAGCTGACCAAAAACAGCGGGATTCGCGTGTTGCGAGTCCCGTTCGTTCATGCTAGAGGGCAAACGAATTTCAGCGGGGATGTTCAGCACATCTAATATGCGCTGGGAAAAATCAATAAAGTCAATGATTTAGGTTGACCTGTCCCTCAGGCCCCAAGTCTTGACGCTAACCAAGAGAGCCTGTTGTCCGTGACGGAAAGTTCATCGCTCATTTCAGGTGTCGCGCGGCGTTACGCCGGATCGCTGTTCGATCTGGCTCTGGAAGCAAATTCCGTCGCCGCTGTGGAAAAAGACCTCGACCGGTTCGAGGCTCTCTTGAATGGCAGCGACGATCTCAAGCGTCTGGTCACGAGCCCGGTCTTTGCGACCGATGAGCAGGAGAAGGCGATTGCCGCCGTCGCGGACAAGGCGGGCATCACCGGCCTCGTCGGAAATTTCCTGCGCGTCGTCGCCAGCAATCGCCGCCTGTTCGTGCTGCCCGGCATGATCGAGGCGTTCCGCCAGATCGCGGCAGAGCATCGCGGCGAGATTTCCGCCAAGGTGACCGCCGCCCATGAATTGACTGCCACGCAGCAGAATGAATTGAAGGCGACGCTCAAGAGCGTGGCCGGCAAGGACGTGACGATCCATGTCACCGTCGATCCGTCGATCCTCGGCGGCCTCATCGTCAAGATGGGCTCGCGCCAGATCGATACCTCCCTTCGCACCAAACTTTCTTCTCTCAAGCTTGCACTGAAAGAGGTCGGCTGATGGACATCCGCGCTGCGGAAATTTCCGCAATCCTGAAAGAGCAAATCAAGAACTTCGGCAAGGAGGCTGAAGTCTCCGAAGTCGGTCAGGTTCTGTCCGTCGGTGACGGCATCGCCCGCGTCTACGGCCTCGACAACGTCCAGGCGGGCGAAATGGTCGAGTTCCCGAACGGCATTCGCGGCATGGCGCTGAACCTTGAAAGCGACAATGTCGGCGTCGTTATCTTCGGCTCCGACCGCGACATCAAGGAAGGCGACACCGTCAAGCGCACGGGCTCCATCGTGGACGTCCCGGTCGGCAAGGGGCTGCTCGGCCGCGTGGTTGATGCGCTCGGCAACCCCATCGACGGCAAAGGCCCGATCCAGGCGACCGAACGCCGCCGCGTGGACGTGAAGGCGCCCGGCATCATCCCGCGCAAGTCGGTGCATGAGCCGATGTCGACCGGCCTCAAGGCTGTGGACGCGCTCATCCCTGTTGGCCGCGGTCAGCGCGAGCTGATCATCGGCGACCGTCAGACCGGCAAGACCGCGATCATCCTCGACACGATCCTGAACCAGAAGCCGATCCACGACGCCGGTTCCGAGAAGGACAAGCTTTACTGCGTCTATGTGGCTATCGGCCAGAAGCGCTCGACCGTCGCGCAGTTCGTGAAGGTTCTGGAAGAGCGCGGCGCGCTCGAATATTCGATCATCATCGCGGCGACCGCTTCCGATCCTGCGCCGATGCAGTTCCTCGCGCCGTTCGCGGGCTGCGCCATGGGCGAATATTTCCGAGACAACGGCATGCACGCCCTTATCGGCTATGACGACCTCTCGAAGCAGGCCGTCGCCTACCGCCAGATGTCGCTGCTGCTGCGCCGTCCGCCCGGCCGCGAAGCCTATCCGGGCGACGTGTTCTACCTGCACTCGCGCCTTCTGGAGCGTGCGGCGAAGCTCAATGACGAGAACGGCGCCGGTTCGCTGACCGCTCTGCCCGTCATCGAGACGCAGGCGAACGACGTGTCGGCCTATATTCCGACCAACGTGATCTCGATCACCGACGGCCAGATCTTCCTCGAGACGAACCTGTTCTACCAGGGCATCCGTCCTGCCGTGAACGTCGGCCTCTCGGTGTCGCGCGTCGGCTCCGCCGCCCAGATCAAGGCGATGAAGCAGGTCGCGGGCTCGATCAAGGGTGAGCTGGCGCAGTACCGCGAAATGGCGGCCTTCGCGCAGTTCGGCTCGGACCTCGATGCGGCGACGCAGCGCCTTCTCAACCGCGGCGCGCGCCTGACGGAACTTCTGAAGCAGCCGCAATTCTCGCCGCTGAAGACGGAAGAACAGGTCGCGGTGATCTATGCCGGCGTCAACGGCTATCTCGACAAGCTCGCCGTCAATCAGGTCGGCAAGTTCGAGAACGGGCTGCTCGCCTATCTGCGCAGCGAGCACAAGGACGTGCTGGACTCGATCCGCACCGAGAAGCAGCTCACCGACGACATCAAGGCAAAGCTCAAGGCGGCAATCGACGCCTACGCCAAGAACTTCGCCTAAGGTTTTAGCCGCATGATCGTTCCGGAAAGTCATGGGGCTTTCCGGGATCATGCTTCTGACAGGACGAACGGATGCCTTCACTCAAGGATCTGAAAAACCGTATCGCCTCGGTCAAGGCGACGCAGAAGATCACCAAGGCGATGCAGATGGTCGCCGCGGCGAAGCTGCGCCGCGCACAGGAAGCTGCGGAGGCCGCGCGGCCCTATTCGCAGCGCATGGGCGCGGTTCTCGCCAATATCGCGCAGAATGTGAGCGGCGAGGATGCGCCGAAGCTGATGGTCGGCACGGGCGCGGACAATGTGCATCTTCTCGTCGTCTGCACGGCGGAACGCGGCCTTTGCGGCGGTTTCAACTCGCAGATCGCGCGTCTGGCGCGCGACCATGCGCGCAAGCTCCTCGCAGAAGGCAAGACGGTGAAGTTCATCACTGTCGGCAAGAAAGGCGCGGACATCCTGAAGCGTGAATTCGCCTCGATGTTCATCGCGCATTTCGACATGCGCGAAGTCAAGCAGATCGGCTTCGCCAATGCCGACGAGATCGGCCGCAAGGTCATCGCGCTTTTCGAGGAAGGCGCGTTCGACGTCTGCACCCTGTTCTATTCGGAATTCAAGTCGGTCATCAGCCAGGTGCCGACCGCGCAGCAGTTGATCCCGGCGTCCGCCGGCGTCGAGGCGGCGGCGACGGACGCTCAGGGGGCCCTCTACGAATATGAGCCGGACCCAAGCGTCATCCTCGGCGAGCTGATCCCGCGCAACATCTCGGTGCAGATTTTCCGGGCGCTTCTGGAAAACGTGGCCGGCGAGATGGGCGCCAAAATGAGTGCCATGGATAATGCGACGCGCAATGCCGGTGACATGATCAACAAGCTGTCGATCACCTATAACCGCCAGCGTCAGGCGCAGATTACCAAGGAACTGATCGAAATCATTTCGGGCGCGGAAGCGCTCTAGGTTAACGTATGATCTTATCCGAAAAGTCTGCAACTTTTCGGGATCATACGAAAGTTAGGTTTGCCGCATGATCCGGTCCAACATGGCCGATCATGCTAACGGAAGGTAAGGATCGATGGCAAAAGCAGCGACCCCGAAAACGACCGCCGAGGCCACGCCGGCTCCGGCAGAAAAGGCCGCGCCCAAGGCCGCGGCAGCAAGGACCAGCAAGGCCGCCGCAGCGAAAGCACCCGTGGCCGCCAATGAGGCCAAGGGCCGTGTGGGCCGCGTCAAGCAGGTCATCGGCGCCGTCGTCGACGTGCAGTTCGATGATCATCTGCCGCTGATCCTGAACGCGCTCGAAACCGAGAACCTCGGCAACCGCCTGGTTCTGGAAGTGGCGCAGCATCTGGGCGAGAACACCGTGCGCACCATCGCCATGGACTCGACCGAAGGTCTGGTGCGCGGCCAGGAAGTCACCGACACCGGCGCTCCGATCGAGGTTCCGGTCGGTGAAGCCACGCTCGGCCGCATCATGAACGTCATTGGCGAGCCGGTGGACGAAGCGGGCCCGATCGATGCGCCCGCCAAGCGCGCCATCCACCAGAATGCGCCTGAATATATCGAGCAGTCGACCGAAGCGCAGATCCTCATCACGGGCATCAAGGTCATCGATCTGCTGGCTCCCTACGCGAAGGGCGGCAAGATCGGCCTCTTCGGCGGCGCGGGCGTCGGCAAGACCGTTCTGATCATGGAGCTGATCAACAACGTCGCGAAGGCGCATGGCGGTTACTCCGTGTTCGCCGGCGTTGGTGAGCGTACCCGCGAGGGCAACGACCTCTATCACGAAATGATCGAGTCGGGCGTCAACAAGCCCGGCGGCGGCGAAGGCTCCAAGGCCGCGCTCGTCTACGGCCAGATGAACGAGCCGCCCGGTGCGCGCGCCCGCGTTGCGCTGTCCGGTCTGACGGTTGCCGAATATTTCCGCGACCAGGGCCAGGACGTGCTGTTCTTCGTGGACAACATCTTCCGCTTCACGCAGGCGGGTTCCGAGGTGTCGGCGCTTCTGGGCCGCATTCCTTCGGCGGTGGGCTATCAGCCGACGCTCGCCACTGACATGGGCGCCTTGCAGGAGCGCATCACCACCACCACCAAGGGCTCGATCACCTCGGTGCAGGCCATCTACGTGCCCGCCGACGACTTGACCGACCCGGCGCCGGCGACCTCGTTCGCCCACCTTGACGCAACGACCACGCTATCGCGCTCGATTGCGGAAAAGGGCATCTATCCGGCCGTCGATCCGCTCGACTCGACCTCGCGCATGCTCGACCCGATGATCGTCGGCGAGGAGCACTACGCGGTGGCCCGCCAGGTGCAGTCGATCCTCCAGCGCTACAAGTCGCTGCAGGACATCATCGCGATCCTGGGCATGGACGAGCTTTCCGAAGAGGACAAGCTCACCGTGGCCCGTGCCCGCAAGATCGAGCGCTTCCTGTCGCAGCCTTTCTTCGTCGCCGAAGTCTTCACCGGCTCGCCGGGCAAACTGGTGGACTTGAAGGACACGATCAAGGGCTTCAAGGGCCTCTGCGCCGGCGAATACGACCATCTGCCGGAAGCGGCCTTCTATATGGTAGGCTCCATCGAGGAAGCCGTCGAGAAGGCGAAGCGTCTGGCGGCGGAAGCGGCATAAATCAAAGGGAGTAGTGAGATAGTGAGATAGTGAGATAGTGAATGGCGGAACTCCCGGTTCCTAATCACTGCTCACTATTCCCTACTCACTAAAACGAACATGGCTGAAGCCTTCCAATTCGAACTGGTGTCGCCGGAGCGTCTGCTGCTTTCCGCCAAGGTCACGGAAGTCGTGATTCCCGGAAGCGAGGGCTACATGACCGTGATGGCCCGCCATGCTCCTCTGATGGCGACCATCAAGCCGGGCGTCATCAAGGTCAAGCAGGCCGACGGCAAGGACGATTCCTATGTGGTGTTCGGCGGTTTTGCCGATGTCACGCAGGAGAGCTGCACGGTTCTGGCAGAGTCCGCTGTGCATGTGGACGACCTCAACCGCGAGGACCTGAAGCGCCGCATCCAGGCCGCGCGGGAAGAACTGGACGAGGCGACCTCGCACGAGCACCGCACCAAGGCCGAGCAGTTCCTGCACCAGCTGATGACGCTCGAAGGCGCGATCCTGCCAGCCTGATCGTCCTATTATATGATTTTCGAAAAGCGGCCCCTGTGGCCGCTTTTTGTGTTTGTTGATTGGTGAGTTTGAACGGATGGCAGCGCACTGTAGTCGCGCAGGTTTGAGGACAAGTGATTGAACCGGTCATGGAAAAGCTTTTCCAGCCGGGTGATATTGCTGCGTCTGAGCTTTCGGGTGCCGCCCGAGGGATCAGTCAAGCGCATGATTTGTCCCGCGTTCATGCGCAGCCGACCGGGCGCCGGCTTGAAGCGCGTCCGCCGCTTATGGAGGGCTTTCCCATGGGCATGAAGATACTTTCCGCAGCCACCATCATCCTCGCCCTCAGCGCCTATGGCGCGCAGGCCGAGCAGTTCACTCAGGGCACGGTGAAGTCCTATGATCCGAATGCCGAGACGATTACGCTCGACAACGGTTCGACTTTCGCCCTGCGTCCCGGCGACCATCCGGCCGTTCAAAAGGGGGAGCCTGTCGTGGTCGCTTCCGATGACAATTACAACGGCACCCACTATGCCGATGATGTCTCTCCGGCTACCTCTGCTCCCGCCGGCATGAACGGCAACCAATAAGCCGCGCGATCTGCCTTGCCTGGTTTCAGGGGAGGCAGGGTGCTAGAGCGTGATGCGCTTAAGCCCGCGCGGGCATCACGCTCTAACTCTTTATTTTCCGCATGACCTTATCCGAAAAGTCTGGAACTTTTCGGGGTCATGCTACTGCATCAGCGTGCGCAAATGATGGATCAGCCCGGCGGCGGCGGACATGGCTTCCTCCGGCGCGCGGGCAAGGATGGCGTCGATCATGGCGATGTGCGCCTCGGTAGAGGCGGCGATGCCGTCGTCATGCTTGAGACGGAACCAGAAGCGCCGGCTGTGTGTCTGGAGCGGCGCGGCGAGGCGCGCGGCGAAAGGATTGGCCGCCGCGTGGCCCATCACCGCGTCCAGTGCTTTGTCGGCATCAAGGAACTGGCCGACATCGTTGTCCCGCGCCGCCCTTCGCATAGCATCCGCGGTTGCTTCAAGCCGCTCCCGGTCACGCGACCCGGCGAAGCGAGCCGCGTCGCGGGCGAGGATCTGTTCCACGCCTTCGCGGGCATCGAGCACCTTACCGAAATCCTGCGGGTCGAGCGGGGTGATGGCGATGCCGGAACGGGGCCGCACCTCAAGCAAGCCTTCCCAGGCCAGCCGTTGAATGGCCTCGCGAACCGGCGTCCGGCCCATGCCGGTCAGTTCGATCAGCGCGCGCTCGTTGACGACCATGGTCGGTTCAAGCACGAGCGTTACGATCAGCCGCTCGAGCGTCCGATAGGCCTGCTCGGCAAGGCTTTCCCCGTTCAGGTTCTCGAATATCGCCAAACGCAACCTCCCATGCTTGACCGCTGCGGAGCGTACAGATATATCACTGATATATCAATTATCGAAAGCCGTGTGGAGGGAATGCCATTGCGGCATTCGACGGAGAATGGGGACGCGGCGCAATGTCCGTTAGCGGGACGCAGGATCAGGAAACCATCGTCATCGGCGCGGGCATCATCGGCATTTGTATCGCCGCCCATCTTGCCGAGGCAGGGCACAGGGTCCTCGTTATCGACCGCACCGGCATTTGCGAGGAGACGAGTTCCGGAAATGCGGCGGCGCTGGCCTTCTCGGATATTCTGCCCCTGGCCTCCAAGGGGGTGCTGGCGAAGCTTCCCAAATGGCTCGCCGATCCGCTCGGGCCCTTCACCATCCGTCCTTCCTATCTGCCGCGGCTCGTGCCGTGGCTTTATCGTTTCTGGCGGGCCAGCGGCGACGAGGCGCAGGCCGCGTGCATGACTGCGCAGGCGGCGATGATGCGGCTTGCCGAAAAGGAAATGCTGGGCCTGATGAAGCGCGCCGGCGTGCTCTCCATGCTGCGCGAGGACGGTTCGCTCGAACTCTATGAAAGCGAGGCGGAGCTGAAGGCGGCGCAGCCCGGCTGGGACGCGCGGGAAAAGGCCGGCATCGCCTATTGGCATATCAGGGGCAAGGAGCTGGCGGAGTATCAGCCGGGCATTTCCCCACGCTTCGTGGTCGGCAGCTTCGTGCCGGACTGGAAGACGGTGAGCGATCCCAAACTTCTGGGGCAGGCGCTCTGGGCTTATGCGGAGCGCGCCGGGGCGCGGTTCATGAAAGGCGAGGTGAGAGGGCTTGAGCCATCCGGCGGCAAGACCTCGATCCGGCTGGCGGATGGCCGGGCGCTGCCTGCGGATAAGATTGTCATCGCGGCGGGAGCATGGTCGCATCATCTTGCCCGGCAATGCGGCGATGCCATACCGCTCGAGACCGAGCGCGGCTACAACACCACCCTGCCGGTGGAGAGTTTCGACCTCCGGCGGCAGCTGATTTTCGGCGGCCATGGTTTCGTCATCACGCCGCTTTCCACAGGCATCCGGGTGGGTGGCGCGGTGGAACTGGGCGGACTCAATCTTGCGCCCAATTATGCACGTTCCGAAGCGATGCTGAAAAAGGCGGCGCAGTTCCTGCCTGGTCTCAAGACCGAGGGCGGGCGGCAATGGATGGGCTACAGGCCGTCGTTGCCGGACTCTCTCCCTGCCATCGGCCGGGCCAGGAATGCGCCCAATGTCTATTATGCGTTCGGCCATGGTCATCTGGGGCTCACCCAATCCGCCGCGACCGGACGCCTGATCCGTGATTTGATTTCAGGGCAAAACCCGGCAATCGATCTCCAACCCTTCAATCCGCAACGTTTTTGAGGTTCTAACCAAAATGGCCAGGCACTCCTTCTTCTGCGTCGATGGGCATACCTGCGGCAATCCGGTGAGACTGGTGGCAGGCGGCGGCCCGAACCTTCAGGGCGCGAACATGATGGAGAAGCGGGCGCATTTCTTGCGGGAATATGACTGGATCCGCACGGGCCTGATGTTCGAGCCGCGCGGGCATGACATGATGTCCGGCTCCATCCTCTATCCGCCGACGCGGCCCGATTGCGACGTGGCGGTGCTGTTCATCGAGACCTCAGGCTGTCTGCCCATGTGCGGCCATGGAACCATCGGCACGGTGACGATGGCGATCGAGCAGGGGCTGGTGACGCCGAAGACCCCGGGCAGGCTCAATCTGGACACGCCCGCCGGGCTCGTCGCCATCGAATATGAGCAGAACGGGCAATATGTCGAGCGCGTGCGGCTCACCAATGTGCCGGGCTTCCTCTATGCGGAGGGGCTTGAAGTCGAATGCCCCGATCTCGGGCCGATCAAGGTGGATGTCGCCTATGGCGGCAATTTCTATGCCATCGTCGAGCCTCAGGAAAACTACAGCGACATGGCGGATTACAGCGCCCTGCAGCTCGTCGGCTGGAGCCCGGTGCTGCGCGAGCGCCTCAACGAGAAATACAAGTTCCAGCATCCGGAACTGCCCGATATCAACCGCCTGACGCATATCCTGTGGACGGGCAAGCCTACCAAGCCTGAGGCGCATGCACGCAACGCCGTGTTCTATGGCGAGAAGGCCATCGACCGCTCGCCCTGCGGCACCGGCACCTCCGCGCGCATGGCGCAGCTTGCCGCCAAGGGGAAGTTGAAGCCGGGCGACGAGTTCGTGCATGAATCCATCATCGGGTCGCTGTTCCATGGCCGGGTGGAGAAGGCGACCGAAGTGGCGGACCGCCCGGCCATCGTGCCGTCTATCGCCGGCTGGGCGCGGATGACGGGTTACAACACGATCTTCATCGACGACCGCGATCCGTTTGCGCATGGGTTTGTGGTGGCGTGATAGCGCCTTCGTCATTCTCGGTTTTGTGGCGGCGACGTGGGCAGATCCTCGGGACAAGCCCGAGGATGACGGCAACGGATAGCGAAAATGTCAATCACGAAACGGTGCGGAAAACGCGTTTAAATGCAACAGGCTAGGGGATAAAAAGGAAAGTTCCCGTCTTCTTGGACAAAATCGCTATAAACGCGAATGGCTGCCTTATCAGCCCTTCGTCTGAGATAAAAACGGTTGCTTTCCGCGTGGCAGCGGTTAGGTGTAAAACGGATCGGGGAACAAGGGAACCGCCCAGAAGGGCAGGAAATAACGTCCCGAACCGAAAAGGGTGGCTTTATCGATGGAATATTTTCTGCAGCAGCTGATCAACGGGCTGACGCTCGGTTCGATCTATGGCCTGATCGCGATCGGCTATACGATGGTGTATGGCATCATCGGCATGATCAATTTCGCGCATGGCGATGTCTTCATGCTCGGCGCCTTCATGGCGCTGATCGTCTTCCTAATCTTGACGACGTTTATCGGCGGCGTGCCGGTGGTGCTGGCGCTCTTCCTGATGATGCTGGTGGCGATGTGCCTTACCAGCCTCTGGAGCTGGACGATCGAGCGCGTGGCCTACCGGCCCTTGCGCGGATCGTTCCGCCTCGCGCCGCTGATCACGGCCATCGGCGTTTCCATCGCGCTTTCCAATTTCGTGCAGGTCACGCAGGGCCCGCGCAACAAGCCGATCCCGCAGATGATCAACCAGAACTACACGATCTGGGGCACGGGCATCAGCGTTTCGCTCAAGCAGATCGTGATCGTCGTGATCACCGCATTGCTGCTGGCGGCGTTCTGGTATCTCGTCAACCGCACCTCGCTCGGGCGGGCGCAGCGCGCCTGCGAGCAGGACCGCAAGATGGCGGCGCTGCTGGGCATCAATGTCGACCGCACCATCTCGCTCACCTTCGTCATGGGCGCGGCGCTCGCCGCCGTCGCCGGCACGCTGTATCTGATGTATTACGGCGTGATCTCCTTCTCGGACGGGTTCATTCCGGGCGTCAAGGCGTTCACCGCGGCGGTGCTGGGCGGTATCGGCTCGCTGCCCGGCGCGGTCATCGGCGGCTTGCTCATCGGCCTCATCGAATCCCTCTGGTCGGCCTACTTCTCGACCGACTACAAGGATGTGGCGGCATTCTCCATCCTCGCCATCGTGCTCATCTTCATGCCATCCGGCATTCTTGGCCGTCCTGAAGTGGAAAAGGTGTGATCATGGCCGAACGCTCCAACACCCGCACGGAATCCGTGTTCGGCCAAGCCATCAAGGAGGCCGTTATCGCCGGCCTCCTCGCCTTCGGCCTGTTCGTGCTGATCATCGGCTTCCGCGTCGATACGAATATCAGCAACGAGCTCATCCTGACCGAGCGTCCCTGGCTGCTTGCCACGATGGTGGCCATCGCCGCCGTGGGCCGCTTCCTCTTCACGGCGTTTCTTGCGCCCTGGCTGGCGGCGCGCAAGGCGCAAAAGGCAAGCATCGCGACCGACGCGCATGCGGAGCCCTCCTTCTTCCGCCGTCATTTCTCGCAGATCGCCGTGGCGTTTCTCATCGTCTACCCCATCCTCATCGTCTCGACGGTGGGCATGCAGGGCTCGCTGAAATGGGTGGATAATTTCGGCATCCAGATTCTCATCTATGTGATGCTCGCCTGGGGTCTCAATATCGTCGTCGGCCTCGCTGGCCTGCTGGACCTCGGCTATGTCGCCTTTTATGCGGTGGGCGCCTATTCCTATGCGCTGCTGTCGAGCTATTACGGCCTGTCCTTCTGGGTGCTGCTGCCGGTGGCGGGCATTCTCGCGGCGACCTGGGGCGTCATTCTCGGCTTTCCGGTGCTGCGCCTGCGCGGCGATTATCTCGCCATCGTGACGCTTGCTTTCGGTGAGATCATCCGCCTTGTCCTTATCAACTGGACCGAGGTGACCAAGGGCACGTTCGGCATTTCCGGCATCGCCAAGGCGACGCTGTTCGGCATTCCCTTCACAGCCGGCAAGGATGGCTTCGCGGCGACGTTCGGCTTGCCGATGTCGGCGGCCTATTACAAAATCTTCCTTTATTATGTCATCCTGTTCCTGGCGCTGCTCACCGCTTGGGTGACGATCCGCCTCCGGCGCATGCCCATCGGCCGTGCGTGGGAAGCCTTGCGCGAGGATGAGATTGCTTGCCGCTCGCTCGGCATCAACACGACGACGACCAAGCTCACGGCGTTCGCCACGGGCGCGATGTTCGGCGGCTTCGCCGGTTCGTTCTTCGCCGCGCGTCAGGGTTTCGTTTCCCCGGAATCCTTCGTGTTCCTCGAGTCCGCTGTTATCCTCGCCATCGTGGTTCTCGGCGGCATGGGTTCGCTGATCGGCATCGCCATCGCGGCGGTTGTCATGATCGGCGGCACGGAAATTTTGCGCGAGATGGGCTTCCTGAAGCTTGTCTTCGGGCCGAGTTTCACGCCTGAGCTCTATCGCATGCTGATCTTCGGCCTTGCCATGGTGGTGGTCATGGTGTGGAAGCCGCGCGGCTTCGTCGGGCACCGCGAACCCAGCGCCTTCCTGCACAAGCGCAAGATGGTCTCCGGCTCCTTCACCAAGGAAGGGCACGGCTGATGGCGGCGACAGAATCCATGACCGGGCAAACTCAAATGGACCCAATTCTCAAGGTGGAACATCTGTCGATGAAGTTCGGCGGGCTGGTAGCCATCAACGATCTAAGCCTCGAGGCGAAACGCGGCGATATCACCGCCGTCATCGGCCCCAATGGCGCGGGCAAGACCACCGTTTTCAACTGCATCACCGGCTTCTACAAGCCGACCGGCGGCATGCTGACGATGACGCGGAAGAACGGCGAGAAATTCCTTCTCGAACGGCTGCCCGGCCATCTCATCACCGACAAGGCGAAGGTGGCGCGCACCTTCCAGAATATCCGCCTGTTCTCTGGCCTGACGGTGCTGGAAAACCTGCTGGTGGCGCAGCATAACCCGCTGATGAAGTCATCGGGCTATACGATCCTCGGGCTTCTCGGCCTCCCGGCCTATAAGCGGGCGGTGGCGGAGGCCACGGACAAGGCGCGCTACTGGCTGGAAAGGATCAATCTGATCGACCGGGCCGACGATCCGGCGGGCGACCTGCCCTATGGCGACCAGCGTCGGCTGGAAATCGCCCGCGCCATGTGCACGGACCCGGAACTGCTCTGCCTCGACGAGCCTGCGGCGGGCCTCAATCCGCGCGAGTCGGCGGAGCTGAACAAGCTGCTTCTCGATATCCGCCGCGAGACGGGCACTTCGGTGCTGCTCATCGAGCACGATATGTCGGTGGTGATGGAAATCTCCGACCATGTGATCGTGCTCGAATATGGCACGAAGATCTCCGATGGAAAGCCGGAAGAGGTCCGCAACGATCCGAGGGTCATCGCCGCCTATCTCGGTGTCGAGGATGAGGAAATCGCGGAGGTGATCGAGGGGGCGGAGGCTGCCGACGCTGCCAATCCTGTGGATGCCGCGGTGGCGCAGCTGGCTGAGGAAGCCGTCGAGGCCAAGCCTGCCGAGGGGAGCAAATAATGGCGACCGACAATACGCTTCTCAAGGTCGAGAATGTCGAGACCTATTACGGCAATATCCGCGCGCTCAAGGGCGTGGACATCACGGTCGACCAAGGCGAGATCGTCGCGCTGATCGGGGCCAACGGCGCCGGCAAATCGACGCTGATGATGACGATCTGCGGCAGCCCGCAGGCGCGCAGCGGCAGGGTCATTTTCGCCGGGCAGGATATCACCCGGATGCCGCCGCATGAGATCGCCCGGTTGCGCATTGCCCAGTCGCCGGAAGGGCGGCGCATTTTCCCGCGCATGAGCGTCATGGAAAATCTGCAGATGGGCGCGAGCCTCGACAATCTCAAATATTTCGATGAAGATTCGCGGATGATCTTCGAATTGTTCCCGCGATTGAAGGAGCGCATCCACCAGCGGGGCGGCACGCTTTCGGGCGGCGAGCAGCAGATGCTGGCGATTGCCCGCGCGCTGATGGCGCGGCCGAAGCTGCTGCTGCTGGACGAGCCTTCGCTTGGCCTTGCGCCGCTGATCGTCAAGCAGATCTTCGAGGCGATCAAGGAGTTGAACCGCACAAAGGGGCTGACCGTCTTCCTCGTGGAGCAGAATGCATTCGGCGCGCTGAAGCTCGCAACCAGGGGCTATGTCATGGTCAACGGCTCCATCACCATGAGCGGCTCGGGCAAGGACCTTCTCGCCAATCCGGAAGTGCGCGCCGCCTATCTCGAAGGCGGAAGGCATTAGGAGGGATGGATATGCAAGGCATTCTCTATGAAGAACCGTCATTCTGGCTCTTCCTGTTCGTCACCGTTATTCTGGGCGGCTGGGCGGCATGGATGACGGGACGGGCTTGCGCCCAGACCTGGCGCAGCTATCCGGCGTTCCTTCTCTATATGATCCCGCTCGGCTTTGCCGTGCGCTTCATCCATCACGCGCTGTTCGACGGGACCATGCTGTCGCTGCACTATTATATTGTCGACACCATCGTTCTCCTGATCATCGGCACGATCGGATACCGTTATACCCGCACCAATCAGATGGTGCGCCAATATAGCTGGCTTTACGAAAAGGCCTCGCCCCTGTCCTGGCGGGAAAAGAGGACCTGAACCGCATTTAACGAATCGCGCTGTTAGAGTGGAATCAGCGTGACAAGGGCCGGGAAATCGGCAAATCTGTGAGCCAAGCGATGCGTGGGGCGTCGCATGGGGTGTCAAAAGAATGGGAGTCATTCGCATGAAGAAATCACTGTTTTCCGGCGTGGCGCTGGCGGCCATGGTGGCGTTCAGCGGCAGCGCCTTCGCCGACGTGCTGTTCGGCATCGGCGCGCCGATCACCGGCCCGAACGCCGTCTATGGCGCGCAGATCCAGAAGGGCGCCGAGGCGGCCATCAAGGAGATCAACGACGCTGGCGGCATCAATGGCGAGAAGATCGCCATCACCATCGGCGATGATGTTTCCGATCCCAAGCAGGGCATCTCGGTTGCCAACAAATTCGCTGCAGAGGGCGTGAAGTTCGTCATCGGCCACTTCAATTCGGGCGTCTCCATCCCGGCCTCGGAAGTCTATGCCGAAAACGGCATTCTCGAAATGTCTCCCGCCGCCACCAACCCCGTCTATACCGACCGCGACCTGTGGAACACCTTCCGCACCTGCGGCCGCGACGACCAGCAGGGCACCATTGCCGGCAAATATATCGCCGACCATTTCAAGGATGCGAAGATCGCCGTCATCCATGACAAGACCCCCTATGGCCAGGGCCTTGCCGACGAAACCAAGAAGGCGCTCAATGGCGCCGGGATCAAGGAAGCGGTCTATGAAGGCGTGAATGTCGGCGAGAAGGATTTCTCGGCCCTCATTGCCAAGCTGAAGCAGGCGGGCGTGACCGTTCTCTACTGGGGCGGCCTCCACACCGAAGCCGGCCTGATCATGCGCCAGCTCGCCGATCAGGGTCTGAAAGTGCAGTTCATCTCCGGTGACGGCATCGTCTCCAACGAGCTGGCCTCGATCGCCGGTGACGCGGTTGCCGGAACGCTCAACACCTTCGGTCCCGATCCCCGCACCAACCCGGCCAATGCCGAGCTGGTGAAGAAGTTCCGCGACGCCGGTTTCGAGCCGGAAGCCTACACGCTCTACTCCTATGCCGGCGTGCAGGCGATTGCCGAGGCTGCCAAGGCCGCCAAGTCGAACGACCCGCAGGAAGTGGCGAAGGCGCTGAAGAGCGGCACCTTCAAGACCGTTCTGGGCGATATCTCCTTCGACGCCAAGGGCGACCCGAAGCTCCCGGGCTATGTCATGTACAAGTGGCAGAAGGGCGCGGACGGGAAGTATACCTACGTGCAGCAGTAAGTTGCTACCTGAGGATTAATGAGATGCCCGGCCATTGCGCCGGGCATTTTGTTATACGGGCGGGCGCCCTCCTTCCCCCTTGCGGGGAAGGTGCCCGCGTTAGCGGGCGGATGGGGGTGGTGACGTTTGCGCTTTTGCTGGAGGCAGTGGCGAAACGTCACCACCCCCACCCGACCCTTCGGGCCACCCTCCCCACAGGGGGGAGGGAGGGCGCGGAGCACCGCCCAGCGGGCGTTTTACGAAAAAGAGCTCGCCCCCTCACACTCCGTTTGCGCTGCAGCATTTTACGTGTAAGCATGAAGCCGGCTTTAGCGGGGACCGGTTTCGCCCGAAACCGATAACAATAAAACATGTCCGGAGTCGGTCTCGCCTGCCAAGCCTATAGTCATGCTTGCAGTTTGGGAGACCTGCCTTGCCGATCAAGAAGATCCTCGTCGCCAACCGGTCCGAAATCGCCATCCGCGTCTTTCGCGCGGCCAATGAGCTGGGGCTGAAAACGGTCGCCATCTGGGCGGAGGAGGACAAGCTCGCGCTGCACCGCTTCAAGGCGGATGAAAGCTATCAGGTCGGGCGAGGGCCGCATTTGCCGCGCGATCTCGGGCCGATCGAAAGCTATTTGTCGATTGACGAAGTGATCCGGGTGGCTAAGCTTTCCGGCGCGGATGCCATCCATCCGGGCTACGGTCTGTTGTCGGAAAGCCCCGAGTTTGCGGAGGCTTGCGCCGAAAATGGCGTCGTCTTCATCGGGCCTAGCCCCGAGACGATGCGGCGGCTGGGCAACAAGGTGGCGGCGCGCAATCTCGCCATCGAGATCGGCGTTCCCGTCGTGCCCGCGACTGAGCCGCTGCCTGACGATATGGATGCGGTCAAGGCAATGGCCGAGAAGATTGGCTATCCTGTGATGCTCAAGGCCTCCTGGGGCGGCGGGGGCAGGGGGATGCGTGTCATCCGCTCCGCCGACGATCTCGCCAAGGAGGTGACCGAGGCCAAGCGCGAGGCGAAGGCAGCCTTCGGCAAGGACGAGGTCTATCTCGAAAAGCTGGTGGAACGCGCCCGCCATGTCGAGGTGCAGATTCTCGGCGATACGCACGGGAATGCCGTGCATCTCTTCGAGCGCGATTGCTCGATCCAGCGGCGCAACCAGAAGGTCGTGGAGCGCGCGCCTGCACCCTATCTCAGCGACGAACAGCGAAAGGAGCTTGCCGGCTACGCGCTTAAGATCGCCCAGGCGACGGACTATATCGGCGCGGGGACGGTCGAATTCCTGATGGATGCCGATACCGGCAAATTCTATTTCATCGAGGTCAATCCGCGCATTCAGGTCGAGCATACCGTCACCGAGCAGGTGACGGGTATCGACATCGTCAAGGCGCAAATCCGCATTCTGGAAGGCGCGGCCATCGGATCGCCGGAATCGGGCGTGCCCGATCAGGCGAACATCCGCTTGAACGGCCATGCCCTCCAATGCCGCATCACCACGGAAGACCCGGAGCAAAATTTCATCCCGGATTATGGCCGCATCACCGCCTATCGCGGCGCGACCGGCTTCGGTATCAGGCTCGATGGCGGCACGGCCTATTCGGGCGCGGTGATAACGCGTTTCTACGATCCGCTGCTGGAGAAGGTCACCGCATGGGCGCCGACGCCGGATGAGACCATCGACCGGATGCACCGGGCGCTGCGCGAGTTCCGCATTCGCGGCGTGGCAACCAACCTTACTTTCCTCGAAGCGATCATCACCCATCCGCAGTTCCGCGCGAATGAATATACGACGAAGTTCATCGACAACACGCCCGAACTCTTCGAGCAGGTGAAGCGGCAGGACCGCGCCACTAAGCTTTTGACCTATCTCGCCGATGTCACCGTCAACGGCCATCCCGAGACCAAGGGCCGCGCCCGGCCGCCGGCGGACGCCGCCTGGCCGAAGGTGCCGCATGTGCCCGATGGCAAGCTGCGAGAGGGCACGAAGCAGCGGCTCGATGCGCTGGGGCCGAAGCGCTTCGCCGAATGGATGCGCAATGAGAAGCGGGTGCTCATCACCGACACGACGATGCGCGACGGGCACCAGTCGCTGCTCGCCACGCGCATGCGCACCTATGACATCGCGCGTATCGCCGGAACCTATGCCCGTGCGCTGCCCGATCTCTTTTCGCTCGAATGCTGGGGCGGGGCGACCTTCGACGTGGCCATGCGCTTCCTCACCGAAGACCCGTGGGAGCGGCTGGCGCTCATCCGCGAGGGTGCGCCGAATATCCTGCTACAGATGCTGCTGCGCGGGGCGAACGGCGTCGGCTACAAGAGCTATCCCGACAATGTGGTGAAGTATTTCGTGCGGGAGGCGGCGCGCGGCGGCATCGACCTGTTCCGCGTGTTCGACAGCCTGAACTGGGTCGAGAATATGCGCGTCTCGATGGATGCGATCCTCGAAGAGGACAAGCTCTGCGAGGCGGCGATCTGTTATACCGGCGATATCCTCAACGCCGCCCGGCCGAAATATGATCTGAAATATTATGTCGGGCTTGCTCAGGAAGTAGAGAAGGCGGGCGCGCATATCATCGCCATTAAGGATATGGCCGGGCTGTTGAAACCGGCGGCGGCGAAGACGCTTTTTAAGGCATTGCGCGAGGCGACCGATCTGCCGATCCATTTCCATACCCATGACACATCGGGCATTTCCGCCGCGACGGTGCTGGCGGCGGTGGAGGCGGGCGTCGATGCGGTCGATGCGGCGATGGACGCGCTTTCCGGCAACACGTCGCAGCCCTGCCTCGGCTCCATTGTCGAGGCGCTGCGCGACACGGACCGCGATCCCGGCCTCGACCCCGAATGGATCCGCAAGATTTCCTTTTATTGGGAGGCGGTGCGCAACCAATACGCCGCCTTCGAAAGCGATCTGAAGGGGCCGGCCTCGGAGGTTTATCTCCATGAAATGCCGGGCGGCCAGTTCACCAATTTGAAGGAGCAGGCGCGGTCGCTGGGGCTGGAAACCCGCTGGCACGAGGTGGCGCAGGCCTATGCCGACGTCAACCGCATGTTCGGCGATATCGTCAAGGTCACGCCGTCCTCCAAGGTAGTGGGCGACATGGCGCTGATGATGGTGAGCCAGGATCTGACCGTTGCCGATGTGGAGAACCCGGAAAAGGACATCGCTTTTCCGGATTCGGTCGTTTCGATGATGCGCGGCGATCTGGGACAGCCGCCCTCGGGCTGGCCGGAGGCTTTGCAGAAGAAGGTGCTGAAGGGCGAGAAGCCGTTTACGGTGCGGCCCGGCTCGCTGCTTGCGCCGGCCGATCTGGACAAGGAGCGCAAGGAGATCGAGGAAAAGCTCGGGCGCAAGGTCAGCGACCGCGAGTTCGCCTCTTATCTCATGTATCCCAAGGTGTTCACCGATTACGCGACGGCTCAGGAAACCTATGGCCCGACGAGCGTGCTGCCGACGCCGGTCTATTTCTACGGGCTGGCGCCTGAGGAGGAGGTGTTCGTCGATCTCGAACGCGGCAAGACGCTGGTCATCCGCAACCAGGCGATGGGCGAAACGGATGAAAAGGGCATGGTCACCGTGTTCTTCGAACTCAACGGCCAGCCGCGCCGCGTGAAGGTGCCGAACCGGGCCAAGGGCGCGGCGGGCAATGGCGTCAGACGCAAGGCCGAACCCGGCAATGAAGCCCAGATCGGCGCGCCGATGCCGGGGATCGTCTCGACCGTGGCTGTGGCGGCGGGCCAGACGGTGAAGGCCGGCGACGTGCTCGTCTCCATCGAGGCTATGAAGATGGAAACGGCCATTCATGCCGAGAAGGACGGCGTGATCGCCGAGGTGCTGGTGCGCACGGGCGACCAGATCGACGCGAAGGATTTGCTGGTGGTGTTTGGGTGAGGCGGCTCGCGCCCTCCTTCCCCCTTGCGGGGAAGGTGTCTGCGGAGCAGACGGATGGGGGTAGCGACGCTTGCACCACGTTCGTCAAAAAAAGCACAGTCGTCACCACCCCCATCCGCCCGCTAACGCGGGCACCTTCCCCGCAAGGGGGAAGGAGAGTGCGAACCGATCCGCGCCGCGCGGGGCGCTTCATGCTCCCGTCAATTAAAGCATTTTGTTTTCAGACGGAAGCAACGAAGCTTGATCTTCGTCGTTGGTGGTAACTGTACCGTAGAGGAATGGATCCCAGTGACAAGCACTGGGATGACGAGGTGGAGAGGTATTTGCCCAACTGGCAACCGTCGTGGCATGCGGAACGGTCGGAGATTATCGAGAACAGCCACCCCATCCGTCATCCCAGTGCTTGTCACTGGGATCCATTCCTCTCCCTATCCATAACAACAACGGCAAAAATGCCGTGCAGGCGATTCCTTCAAACGTAATCTTTTAGACTAGGCTCTTGACTGACGCGCAGCCTCCAACGACGCCAACACTTCTTCCGCCGTCACTCCCCTTGATGGGTCCGCCTTCATCTCGTCATAAGCCGCAACGCCTTCCGTCCGCAGCCAGTGTTCAAACGCCGGGTCGCCCTCGTGAGGGCTTTCCTGTTCCTGCAAGGCGTACAATCCGTCGAGGATAACCTCGCTCTCGCTGGCATATTCGCCCGAGGATACCTTGTCCTTCACCATTTGCGCCATGTCGTCCGGCAGGGTGATTTTCAACTGCTGTGTGCTGCGCATGGGGCCTCTCATCTGAAACAGCCTGTCAGGATTGAACCCTATCACAGATGGCGGTGATCGGGAATTATTTCGATGGGCCCTTGCCAGCCACGCCCAATGCCGCTATGCGTCATGCATGTTCATGCATGTTCATGCATGTTCATGCATGATTAAGGGCTGGCATGAGCGGATCGGATTTTCTGTTACAGGAGCGGCAGGCGCGGATCGCGGAGAAACTGGCGGCGTCGGGGAAGGTGCTGGCGGGTGAGCTGGCGACGGAGTTTTCCGTTTCGGAAGACACGATCCGGCGGGACTTGCGCGAGATGGCGGCGGCGGGGCTTTGCCGGCGGGTTTATGGCGGGGCGCTCGCCATTCCGCCCACAGCACCTTTCACCGAGCGGGCGGCGGAACAGCCGGAGCGTAAGCGCGCGCTGGCGCAAGCGGCTATGCAGTTCATTGAGCCGGGGATGCTGGTCTTCCTCGACGCATCCTCGGCCAATCTCGCCATTGCGCGGGAAATTTTGGGTGTGCCCGGCGTTACGGTGGTGACCAATGCGCCGCCCATCGCCTCGGTGCTGATGGAAAGCGTCGATGTCATCCTCATCGGCGGCGCCATCGACCGGCGCGTCGGCGGGGCGCTGGGGAGCCGGGCGCTGGCTGATGCGGAACGGCTGCGGCCCGATCTCTGCCTTCTTGGCGCTTGCGGGGTCGATGCAGAAGCGGGGATCACCGCGTTCCATCTGGAGGATGCCGAATTCAAGCGGACCATCGCCCGGCGCAGCCGCTCGGTGATGACCACTGCGACGAACGAGAAGCTGGGCACCGCCGCGCCGCATGATGTGATCGATTTGAGCGAATGCGGGCGGCTCATTGTCGAAGCGGATGCGGACGGCGCCATCATCGAAACAATTGCGGCGCTGGGCGTCGATATCATCAAGGCCGGCAAGGCTTGAGTTGGGAGAGAAACATGGAAATGCGCGTGGAAACCGCCCCGGGCGAGGCGGCGCGGTCGGGCTATCTGCCGAAGGAGAGGCTGGCCATATGGCTGCTCTTCCTGATGAACGGCTTCATGATGGGAAACTGGGCGCCGAAAATTCCTGAGTTCGCTGAGCGGCTCGCGCTTAGCAAGACTGAGCTCGGGCTGATGATTTTCGCCTTCGGCCTCGGCTCGCTCGCCATGATGCCCGTCGCGGGCATGCAGATCGCGCGGTTCGGGAGCGCTATGGTTTCCAAGGTGACGGCGGTGCTGCTGCTTCCGTCGTTGCTGGCGCTCACATTCACGCAAAGCGTATGGGCCGCCGCCATTGCGATCCTTCTCTTCGGCGGGTTCGTCGGGGCGATGGACGTGGCGATGAACGCCAATGCCGTGGCGGTGGAGCGCAAGATGCGCCGCGCCATCATGTCGTCCTGTCACGCCTTCTGGAGCCTTGGCGGTCTTCTCGGCGCGGGGCTCGGCGGGTTCCTCATCGAGCATTCCGGCACCGCAATCCATGCCATGGTGGCGACGGTCATTGCGGCCATCGTGCTTGCCATCGCGTGGCCCATCGTGCTCATGGATCGTCCGGCGAAGGAAGAGAGCGGCCCGGCGCGCGCGAGGCTACCGCTAAAGCCTCTGCCTTGGCTGGTGGGCGCGATGGCGTTGTTCTGCATGGTTCCGGAGGGCGCGGTGCTCGACTGGAGCGCGCTTTACCTGACGCAGGATCTGGGTGCGACGGCGGCCGTCTCTGGCCTCGGCTTCGCGGCCTTCTCGCTGACCATGGCGATCATGCGCTTTGCGGGCGATCTGGTGCGCGACCGGTTCGGCGCGGTGAAGACGCTGCGGGTATGCACGCTCATCGCCATGGCGGGAATGCTGTTTGCGGCGTTTGCCTCCGATCCCACCATGGTTATCATCGGCTTCGCGCTTTGCGGCATCGGCATTTCCAACATGGTGCCCATCGTCTTCTCCATCGCCGGCAATCTGCCGGGCATGGCGCCGGGTGTCGGTATTTCCATCGCCACCACGCTCGGCTATTCGGGCATCCTGTTCGCGCCGTCCACCATCGGCTTCATCGCTGAGCATACCGGGTTTTCGGCGGTGTTCGCCGCGCTGCCGCTGTTGCAGGCGGTGGTGCTGGTGTTCTCACGCCTCGCGCGCTATGCGGATGCGGGCGAGCATCATGAGGTGGTGGCGCAGGACGCTCAAAGAGTATAGAACGGCGTTCAGACATGCCGAATAGATGAATGCGACCCATGGCACCTGAAACTCCAAGCTATTTCTCCCACCCGTTCCC
The DNA here is from genome assembly GCF_049065735.1 of Brucella sp. IR073. Taxonomy (NCBI): domain Bacteria; kingdom Pseudomonadati; phylum Pseudomonadota; class Alphaproteobacteria; order Hyphomicrobiales; family Brucellaceae; genus Brucella; species Brucella sp. IR073. The sequence goes on along the minus strand of NZ_JBAKHD010000003.1, from coordinate 344,966 downwards.
CCGCCGCACCTCGGTTGGCGTGATGGTCGGCGGCGTGATGGTCGGCGGCGGCGCACCTGTCGTCGTGCAGTCGATGACCAATACGGATACGGCGGATGTGGACGCGACGGTGGCACAGGTGGCCGCGCTGCATCGCGCGGGCTCGGAGATCGTGCGCATCACCGTCGACCGCGACGAGGCGGCGGCGGCGGTGCCGAAAATCCGCGAGCGGCTGGATCGGCTGGGCCATGATGTGCCGCTTGTCGGCGATTTCCACTATATCGGCCACAAGCTCTTGGCCGATCATCCGGCCTGTGCCGAGGCGCTGGCGAAATACCGCATCAATCCCGGCAATGTCGGCTTCAAGGACAAGAAGGACAAGCAGTTCGCCGATATCGTGGAGATGGCGATCCGCTATGACAAGCCGGTGCGCATCGGCGTCAATTGGGGGTCGCTTGATCAGGAACTCCTGACCACGCTGATGGACCGCAACCAGACCGAAGGCTGGAAGCTGACGGCGCAGGAAGTCATGCGCGAGGCCATCGTGCAATCGGCGCTCATCTCGGCGGCACTGGCGGAGGAAATCGGCCTGCCGCGCTCGAAGATCATTCTGTCGGCCAAGGTCAGCCAGGTGCAGGACCTGATCGCGGTCTATACGGAACTTGCCAAGCGCTCCGACCATGCGCTGCATCTGGGCTTGACCGAGGCCGGCATGGGCAGCAAGGGCATCGTCGCTTCGTCCGCCGCGATGGGCATTCTCCTGCAGCAGGGCATCGGCGACACGATCCGCATTTCGCTGACGCCGGAGCCGGGCGGCGACCGCACCCGGGAGGTGCAGGTGGCGCAGGAGCTCTTGCAGACCATGGGCTTCCGCCAGTTCGTGCCCATCGTTGCGGCCTGCCCCGGCTGCGGGCGCACGACCTCCACCGTATTTCAGGAACTGGCGCAGACGATCCAGAATGATATCCGCGCCAATATGCCGGTGTGGCGGGAGAAATATCCCGGTGTCGAGGCGTTGCAGGTGGCGGTGATGGGCTGCATCGTCAATGGACCCGGCGAATCGAAACATGCCGATATTGGCATTTCGCTGCCCGGCACGGGCGAGACGCCATCGGCTCCGGTGTTTGTCGATGGCAAGAAGGTGACGACGTTACGCGGCCCCGGCATCGCGCAGGAATTCCAGAAGATGGTGGCGGATTATATCGAGAACCGCTTCGGTATTGGCCAGAAGCTCGCTTCCGGCCAGAACTGATTAGTGGCTTGATAAAGGGCGCGTGGCGGCTTCCGGCGTCGCCCTGAGGGTTGCTGCCCAGAAGGAGAGTGTGGCAAGGCTGATCCCTGCGCCAAGCAGGCAGACGCCGTTCCAGCCCGCATGGGCGTAAACCCAGGTGGAAATGGCCGAGCCGCTGGCGCTGCCGATGGAATAAAAGACCATATAGGCTGCGGTCAGGCGGTTTTGCGCGTCGGGGCGTACGCGGTAGATCATCGCCTGATTGGTGACATGCACCGCCTGCAAGCCGAAATCGATCACCAGCACCCCGGCGATCAGCCACAGCAGCGAGTGTCCCAGCAAGGCGATCGGTCCCCAGGCAAGAAGCATCAGCAGAAGCGCGATGCCCGTCATGCGCTGGGCGTGGCCGCGGTCGGCTACGCTGCCCGCCCGCGAGGCGGCGAGTGCGCCTGCCGCGCCGGCAAGGCCGAAGAGACCGATTTCAGCATGGCTCAGTTCGAAGGGTGGGGCGCTCAGCGGCATCACCAGCGGGGCGAGAAGCGTGGTTATGTTGGCGAAAATCAGCATGGCGATGATGGCGCGGATGCGCAGCACCGGCTCCTGCCGGAAAAGCGTCGCGAGCGACAGGATCAGCGCCGGATACGAAAGGGCGGTGGGATTCCGCTTCTGGCGTGGCAGGTTGCGCCAGAGAAGCAAGGCGATCAGGAGCGTGAGGATGGCCGAGCTCAAATAGACGCTTCGCCAGCCGGCAATGTCGGTCAGCGCGCCTGCGACGGCGCGGGCAAGCAATATGCCGAGCACGATGCCGCTGGTGACGATGCCGACCACATGGCCGCGCCGCGCCGGGTCGGCGAGGCTGGCGGCATAGGCGACCAGCGCCTGCGTCACCACCGCGAGCAGGCCCATCGCCGCCATGGACATGAGCAGCAATGTGGAATTTCCAGCAAAGCCGATGGCCGAGAGGGCGAAACCCGAAAGCAGGAAATGGCCGATGATGAGCCTGCGGCGGTCGAAGAGATCGCCAAGCGGCACCAGGAAAATGAGCCCGAGCGCGTAGCCAACCTGGCTGGCGGCGACGATCAGCCCCGCTGTGGCGCGCTCGAGGCCGAGATCGTCAGCCATGACATCGAGGAGAGGGTGAGCGAAATAGACATTCGCGACCGCGAGGCCGCTCGCCACGGCGAAGAGCAACAGCGTGGCGGAGGAGAGTGATGGACGTGCGACAGGGTTCGCGGCCGGCGTTGCCGCCGCGTGATATGGACCGGACATGATAGACTCCCGCAATTTGGTTTTAAAATGAAACCATTTTGCTTGTAGCGAAAACAGTTTTATAATGCAACCATTATTGCGATGAGGGAAGCCGCGATGGTCCGCAAGAAGAGCATGAAAGGGGATTACTGCCCGAGCGCGCGGTCGCTGGATGTCATCGGCGACTGGTGGTCGCTTTTGATCGTGCGTGAAGCCTTCGACGGGGTGACGCGGTTCAGCGCGTTCCAGAAAAATCTCGGCATCGCTCGGAATATTCTGGCGGACCGGCTGCGCAAGCTGACGGGCGAAGGTATTCTGGAGATGGCGGACGATCCGAAGGGCGGCGCCCATCAGGAGTACCGGCTCACCCTCAAGGGCCGCGATCTGCTGCCCGTCATCGTCGCCTTGCGGCAATGGGGCGAGAAATATCTGTTTATGCCCGAGGAGGAGCATTCCCGTCTGGTGGACCGGTTCACCGGGCAGGAAGTCGCGCCGCTCAATGTGCGGGCGCAGGACGGCCGTTTGCTGACAGCCGACGATGTGGTTATCGTGAAGGTGCGGGAAGAGGACGAGTAGGCGACCGGGTGGCCTGTTTGGCTTCGACGTAACGAGGGGGTAAGGACGATATAGCATATTGCCTGTTCCTCTCGCGAGAACGCGGGTCATTTCTCCGCAACAGAAGTGGGAAGGAGAGGGCATGACGCAGGCAGATGTCTTGATCGTCGGGGCAGGTCCTACCGGGCTTGCCCTCGCCCTGTGGCTCGATGCGCAGGGCGCGCGGGTGCGCATCATCGATAAATCCAGCGGGCCCGGCGCTACCTCCCGCGCGATGGTCGTTCAGGCCCGAACACTGGAGCTCTACCGGCAACTTGATCTCGCCGATGGTGTCATTGCCGGGGGCCATAAAACCGAAGGCTTGCAGATATGGACCAATGGCAAGCGTCGAGCGACTATTGCCTTCATGGATGCCGGCGAGGATATCACGCCATATCCTTATGTCTTGATCTATCCGCAGGATTTACACGAGCGCTTTCTGGTCGAGCGGCTCGCGGCGAGGGGGATTGTGGTTGAGCGGGAGACGGAGCTCCTAGATTTTGTCGATCAAGGAACGGGTGTCGAAGCACGGGTAAGGCTGCCCGATGGCAGCGAAGCAAAGTGCCGGGCCCGTTATCTGGCCGGCTGCGATGGCGCGCGTTCCACCGTGCGCCATGTTCTCGGCGCCGGTTTCGAGGGCGGCACCTATGAGCAGCTTTTCTATGTCGCGGATGTCGACGGCAAATCCAGCCTTTCCAATGGCGAGATCAATATCAGCTTCGAAGGACCGGATTTCGTTCTGGTCGCGCCTTATGGCGAGCCCGGCAAGCTGCGCTTTGTCGGCACCGTGCTGCCGGAGCGCGTGGGAGGCGCCGGAACCCTGACCTTCGAGGATGTCGGGCTCGGGGCGGTCCGCGCGCTTGATATCGAGGTGGAAAAGGTCAACTGGTTCTCGACCTACCATGTCCACCACCGCGTCACCGATCGCTTTCGCCATGGCAATGTCTTTCTGCTGGGCGACGCTGCTCATGTGCACAGCCCGGCGGGCGGACAGGGGATGAATACGGGCATCGGCGATTCGATCAATCTTGCCTGGAAACTCGCTGCGGTCATCAAGGGCGAGGCTCCCGATAGCCTCCTCGACAGTTACGAGGCCGAGCGCGCCGTTTTCGCGCGCAAGCTGGTCGAAACCACTGACCGGGCGTTCACCTTTGTCACCGCGAGGGGCAGCTTCGCCGAATTCGTGCGGACGCGGATTGCTCCGATATTCGCCAAGATCGCCTATGGTTTCGAACCCACGCGCGAGATGATATTCCGCCTCGTCTCGCAAACCATGATCAGCTATCCCGAGAGCCCGCTCAGCGCCGGGACGGCGGGAAAGGTGAGCGGCGGCGACCGTTTGCCATTCGTGCGGGTTGATGGAAAAGACAATTACGAGCCGCTAGCAGCGATTGGCTGGCAGGTCCATGTCTATGGCGAAGCCAAGCCGGAACTTGCGGCATGGTGTGAGACGCGCGCCATAGCGCTGCGCGTGTTCGGCTGGACCGAGCGGCATGGCGCGGCGGGATTGCAACGCGATGCCGCCTATCTGCTGCGGCCCGATACCTATGTCGCGCTCGCGGAGCCGTCAGCCGATGTGCCGCCGCTGGAGCGGTATTTTCAGGAGCGGGGTTTTGTCACGACGGGTTAACTCTCCCGATCCGCGATAAACCGCGCCGCCTGTTTCAACAGCGCCGCCTCCGCCCCAAACGGCTCCAGCAGCATCTCAGCCTGCTCGACAAGGCCGCGCAATTGTTTCCGCGTCCAGTCGACGCCGTGCAGCGAGACGAGCGTGGCCTTGCCTGCCGCGGCGTCCTTGCCGGTTGCCTTACCCATCGCTGCCGCGTCCGATGTCACGTCGAGAAGATCGTCGGCGAGCTGGAAGGCGAGGCCGATGGCGCTGCCATATTCGGCGAGGCGCTCGCGGTCTTCGGGAACGGCATTGCCGATGATGGCGCCCGCCTCGCAGGCGAAGCGGATGAGCGCACCGGTCTTCATCGCCTGCAGCGTGATGATGCCGCTTTCATCGGGCTTGCGGGTTTCAGCCGAGAGGTCGAGCATCTGGCCACCAGCCATGCCGCCGAGCCCCGCTGCGCGGGCAAGGGCGGCGACGAGCGTCACCCGTGTCTGCGCGGGCAGGGCGGTTTCTTCGCTGGCGACGATCTCGAAGGCATAGGTCAACAGGCCGTCGCCCGCGAGGATCGCTGTCGCCTCGTCGAAGGCCTTGTGCACGGTCGGCTGGCCGCGCCTGACATCGTCATTGTCCATGGCCGGCAGATCGTCATGAACGAGCGAATAGCAATGGATGCATTCAAGCGCGGCGGCGACGCGCAGCGCCGGCTCCTTGTCGGCGGCGAAGAGGGCGGCGCTTTCCATCAGCAGGAAGGGACGGAGGCGCTTGCCGCCATTGAGGACGCCATGGCGCATCGCGGCCATGAGCCGGTCAGGCCTGGCGATCTCGCCATTGCGCGCGTGGGCGTCTAGCAGCGTCTCAAGCGCGGCTTCCACCAGACGGGCGCGCGAGGCCAAAGCGGTTGCGAAATCGGGGCGAAGGATATCAGTAGCCATCCGTCCGGCATGGACGAAAGCCGCGCGCCGGTCAACCGGTCCGTTGCGGGGCCCGATTTTTTTCATCGAACTGTCGCGTGACGGGAAAACTTATCAATCAGACGTGATCGAATTCGGCATAAGGACGTTATACTCCCAATAATCAGGGCTTTTCGCCGGCGACGGGTTCAATCTTCGATTGGAATGTTCTATGCGGGAGAGGGTTGCAGATGGGCAAGGCGCGTGGCGAAAGTGGTGATCAGGGAGAGGGGGGGCAGAGGATATTTGGCCGATCCGATTCACACGCGGCTGCTGCGTGGGTTCGGGAGGCTTTTGCTCGTTGTCTTCTTCGCTCCGCTCCTGCTTCTTCTCGTCTATCTCATTCCCTTCGTTCATCCGGTCTCCACGCTCATGCTGCGCGATGCGGTCGTGCTGGGCGGCTATGAGCGGCAATGGACACCCATCGACGAGATATCGCCCGTGCTCGTCAATTCGGTGATGATGTCGGAGGACGGCCAGTTCTGCCGTCACGCGGGCATTGACTGGCGCCAGCTCGATCTGGTGCTGGACCAGGCGGCGGAAGGGGAGCGGACGCGCGGCGCCTCGACCATCACCATGCAGACGGTGAAGAATCTTTTTCTCTGGAATGGCCGCTCCTATCTTCGCAAGGCGCTGGAGTTTCCGCTGGCGATGGCCGCCGATACCATCCTGCCCAAACGGCGGGTGATGGAAATCTATCTCAACATTGCCGAGTGGGGGCCGGGCATCTATGGCGCGGAGGCTGCGGCGCAGCATCATTTCGGCCGTTCCGCCGCGCGGCTGACGGCGCGGCAGGCCGCGCTGCTGGCCGCGACATTGCCCAATCCGATCCTGCGCAACCCGGCAAAGCCCAGCCGCGGAATGCAGCGGATCGCCCGTATCATCGAGGCGCGAGCAAGGGACGCGGGGCCTTATGTCGGCTGTGTGCAATAATGCACGGATTTACCGCAAAAAAATAAGCGGCACTCTGGTCAAGGCCACATATTGCGTGTATAGGCACGCGGACTTTCCGGAATTTTGTCCGATGTGACAGGCTCCGCCGGGGCCGGGCCGGACCTTTGTTGACCGATCAGTGGAGCTGAATCCATGGCTGTACCTAAACGAAAGACCTCTCCGTCGAAGCGCGGCATGCGCCGTTCGGCCGATGCGCTGAAGGCCCCGACCTATGTCGAGGACAAGAACTCCGGCGAACTGCGCCGCCCGCACCATATCGACCTGAAGACCGGCATGTATCGCGGCCGTCAGGTGCTGACGCCGAAGGACTGAGTTTCGATTCTGGTGTGACGAATGAAAAGACCGGCCCTTGGGGCCGGTTTTTTTGTTTGACGGTTCGTCGGCTTGGCGCGTCTCCCTTCCCCTTGCGGGGAAGGTGCCCGCGTCAGCGGGCGGATGGGGGTGGTGACGCTTGGCTCTTTTGCTGACAAACGTCGCGCAAACGTCACCGCCCCCACCCGACTCTTCGGGCCGTTCGTCGCTGGAAAAGCCAAATCGTTGGCTTTTCCTCGGCCTTCGGCCGACCGCTCCTCACCCCCGCAAAGGGGGAGGGAGGGGCGCGATATCTCAACCCGCGTCCGCCACAAACCCCGCCGCCTCGATCCCCGCGACTGCAGCCGTTTCGTCATTATCCGACGTGTCGCCGGAAATGCCCGCCGCGCCGAGGATCTCGCCCGAACCGTCCTTGATCAGCACGCCGCCCGGCACCGGCACGATGCGGCCGCCCGAGACACCGGAGAGGCCTTCCAGAAAATGCGGGCGGTCTTTTGCCTGGTTGTGCAGCCAGCGCGAGCCCGCGCCTACGGCGAGTGCGCCGAAAGCCTTGCCCGAGGCGATCTCGAAACGCAGGATCGAGGTGCCGTCCTGCCGCTGAAACGCCTTCAAATGACCGCCGGCATCATAGACGGCGACGACGAGCGGCTTCAGCCCCAACGCCTTCGCCTTGGCAAACGCGCCCGTGATGATCTCATTGGCCTTGTCGAGTGTGAGGTGCATGGTGTTCTCCTTTTTTATAGGATGCGATATTTATAGGTCTGCGCGGAACACCCCCCTCTGCCCTGCCGGGCATCTCCCCCACAAGGGAGGAGATTGGCCTTCATCGAAGACGGCACATCATTCTGCAACATTGACGATTGGCGAAAGCAGAACTCCCAGCCAATCTCCCCCCTTATGGGGGAGATGTCCGGCAGGACAGAGGGGGGTGACGGTGAGCGCCGACATTTCCATTTCAGCTTTTTATCGCGCGCGGCGGCGATTGCACGGCAAAATCCGGTAGCCGATGGAAAAACTGTTTGTCGCAGGACGCAAAACTACTTCGCGATCTCGTCGATCTTGCGCTGCATGGCGGCGATCTGTTCCTTCAATTCGCGCAGTTCGTCGCTGGAGGGCCTGGCCGTCTCGGGTTCGTCCTTCTTCGGCTCTGCCCTGCCATTGGGCGCGTCGCCCATCGGGAAGGGGCTGAACATGCGCATCGCCTGGGCGAATATCTCGGTGTTCCGGCGCACCTGCTCTTCGATCAGCTTGGTGGGGAAGTTGCGCATGAAATCGGTCGAGGACTTTCCGAAAGTCGACGCCATCTGCTCGCGCATCCGCTCCTGCTCTTTGGAGAAGGCAGCCATGGATTGTTCCAGATAGCTCGGCAGGACCATCTGCATCTGGTCCCCATAGAAAGCGATCAGCTGCCGCAGGAAGGAGATGGGCAGCATGTACTGGCTGTCCTTGTCGTTCTCCAGTTCGAAGATGATCTGCGTCAGCACGCTATGGGTGATGTCTTCGCCGGTCTTGGCGTCCTGGACGGTGAACTCCTCGCCCTTCTTCACCATCGCCGCCAGATCTTCCAGCGTGACATAGGTGCTCGTGCCGGTGTTGTAGAGCCGGCGATTGGCGTATTTCTTGATGATGGTTGGGCCAGTTTTTTGGCCTGTCTTTGTCACACTCAACCTCCCCCGCACCCCATGAAGCTGAAATTCTCCCCGGAACGAAGAATAGGGCTAAAATCCGCATAGATCAAAGCGTTTGTGCGATGCGAGACCGATGAGCGCCATTCTATTGTGCGCCGCCCTTGCCAAGCCGCCCTTTCCCGTTTCATCTTGGGTCCCAAAACAGGAGGAATTTCATGCATAAGACCGGAAACGGCCATGTCGTCATCGCCAGCGCGGTGCGCACGCCCGTCGGCTCGTTCAACGGCGCTTTCGCCAATATCTTCGCGCATGAGCTGGGCGCCGCGGCGATCCGGGAGGCGCTGGCGCGCGCGGGCATCGAGGCTGATGAGGTGGATGAGGTGGTTCTCGGCCAGGTGCTGACGGCGGGCGAGGGGCAGAATCCGGCGCGGCAGGCGGCAATGGCGGCGGGATTGCCCAAGGAAGCCACCGCCCTCGTGCTCAACCAGCTTTGCGGTTCGGGCCTGCGCGCGGTCGCGGCGGGCATGCAGCAGATTGCGCTGGGCGATGCGCGGATCGTCGTCGCGGGCGGGCAGGAATCCATGTCGATGGCGCCGCATGCAGCACATTTGCGCGGCGGGGTGAAGATGGGCGATTTCAAGCTGGTCGACACCATGCTGAAAGACGGCCTCACCGACGCCTTCCATGGCTATCATATGGGAATCACTGCGGAAAACATCGCCCGGCAGTGGCAGCTCAGCCGGGAGGAGCAGGATGAATTCGCCCTCGCCTCGCAGCATAAGGCGGAAGCGGCGCAGAAGGAGGGGCGGTTCCGCGACGAGATCGTGCCCTTCACGGTGAAGACGCGCAAGGGCGAGACGGTGGTGTCCGAGGACGAGCATATCCGTCATGGGATGACGCTCGATACGCTCGCCAAGCTGAAGCCGGCCTTCGACGGGCAGGGCTCGGTGACGGCGGGCAATGCGTCCGGAATCAATGACGGGGCGGCGGCGGTTGTTCTCCTTACCGAGGCCGAAGCGGAACGGCGCGGGATCGAGCCGCTGGCGCGCATCGTCTCGTGGGCGACGGCTGGGGTCGATCCGGCGATCATGGGGACGGGGCCGATTCCGACGACCAAGAAGGCGCTCGAAAAGGCGGGCTGGGGCGTCGGAGATCTCGATCTCGTCGAAGCCAATGAGGCTTTCGCGGCGCAATCCTGCGCGGTGGTGCGCGAGCTCGGACTTGATCCAGACATAGTTAATGTGAACGGCGGGGCCATCGCCATCGGCCATCCCATCGGCGCGTCGGGGGCTCGGGTTCTGACCACGCTGCTTTATGAACTCAGGCGTCGGCAGGCGAAGAAGGGTCTCGCGACGCTCTGCATCGGGGGCGGCATGGGCATCGCGCTATGCGTCGAGCGTCTCTGAAGCGCCATTTTAAAGACTCATTGTTGCCAGAATGCCGGTAGCATAGACGGCCAAAATGGAAGAAAAATGCAACGAGTCGCACTTATCACAGGCGGTTCGCGCGGGATCGGCGCGGCCATCGCAATCGCGTTACGCAAGGCCGATTACCGGGTCGCGGTCAATTACTTCAGCGATGACGATATGGCGGAGCGCTTCAGCAAGGAAAACGGGATTCCGATCTACCGCTGGGATGTTTCGGACTATCAAGCTTGCGTGGGCGGCATCGCGCGGGTGGAGGCAGAGATCGGACCTATCGAAGTGCTTGTCAACAATGCCGGGATTACCCGCGACGCGATGTTCCACAAGATGACGGTGGAGCAGTGGAAAGAGGTAATCGACACCAATCTCAACGGCGTCTTCAACATGGCGCATCGGGTCTGGCCGGGCATGCGGGAGCGTAAATTTGGCCGTATTATCAACATTTCCTCGGTCAACGGCCAGAAGGGCCAGGCGGGGCAGGCGAATTACTCCGCCGCCAAGGCTGGCGATATCGGCCTCACCAAGGCGCTGGCGCAGGAAGGCGCGCGGGTGGGCATCACCGTCAATGCTATCGCGCCCGGCTATATCGGCACGGAGATGGTCCGCGCCATCGACGAGACGGTGCTCAACGAGCGCATCCTGCCGCATATTCCGGTGGGGCGGCTCGGCGAGCCGGAGGAAATCGCACGGATCGCGGTGTTTCTGGCGTCGGATGAGGCGGGGTTTATTACGGGGTCGACCATCGCGGCCAATGGCGGGCAGTATATGGTTTGAGGGCGCCGGCGCCTTCCCCTCCCCGCAAGGGGGAGGGAGGGCGTCGGCGCTATCTGCCCCAAAACGGCACAAGTGGTTAACGCCCGGCTCGCTGGAAATGACCGCCAGCGCGAAATCGTCGCTGTTTTATACCAATACCCCGCCATCGGCGCACTATATGTAGTGAGAACAAACCAAGAAAATGGATGAAAAGCCGATTCGTCGCCGATTCGTTCGGCGTTTGGTCGAGGGGTTAACGGGACAGCTCATCCTCATCGCTCGTGGCTTTAATCTTCCATAAGGGATTATTGCGATTTTACTAAAATTTGAAACAGCGGAAAATTTTGTACCAACAGGCAAACGTCAAAGGTTAATGGCCATACCCGCCCATGACCTCTCCTGCCGTCCCGCGATTCAGCATCTGGTGATGCAAGGCTCGACTTCCACCACATATCGCCGTGAACAAAGCGGGAATCGATGCAAGTCAATGATTCGTCGCCGATTCGTTCCGTTCACGTTCCGTTTCTTAACGACAGGCGATGTGAGCGCGCAATCATGGGTTTCGGCGCGCCGCCGATAGTGCTACGCAGAGGGCACGAGTAGAATTTTGGTCGTTCGAGTCATGAACCATCATCCCGCAAACGAATTGCCTCTCATCCTCTCCGGCCGCGACGTTACCGCCGTGCTGGGGCCGACCAATACGGGCAAGACGCATCTGGCCATCGAGCGGATGCTGGCGCATGAAAGCGGTATTATCGGCCTGCCGCTGCGGCTGCTCGCGCGGGAGGTCTATGGCCGCATCGTCGAGCGGGCAGGGGCGGCCAATGTCTCACTGGTGACGGGCGAGGAGAAGATCGTGCCGCCGGGGGCGCGCTATTCGGTCTGCACCGTCGAGGCGATGCCGCGCACGACCGATGCCGCCTTCGTCGCCATCGACGAGGTACAGCTCGCGAGCGATCTCGAACGCGGCCATATCTTCACCGACCGTATCCTGCATTTGCGGGGGCGGCAGGAGACGCTGCTGCTCGGCGCGGCCACCATGCGCGGCATTCTGGAAAAGCTGCTGCGCGGCATTTCCGTCGTCACGCGCCCGCGCTTGTCGCACCTTGCTTACGCCGGCTCGAAGAAGATCACTCGCCTGCCGCGCCGCACGGCCATCGTCGCCTTCGCGGCGGACGAGGTCTATGCCATCGCTGAGCTCATCCGCCGCCAGCGCGGCGGGGCGGCAGTGGTGATGGGCGCGCTATCTCCGCGCACCCGCAATGCGCAAGTTGCGCTCTACCAGTCGGGCGATGTGGATTTTCTGGTCGCGACCGACGCCATCGGCATGGGCCTCAATCTCGATGTGGATCACGTCGCCTTCGCCCAGAACCGCAAGTTCGACGGCTACCAGTTCCGTGATTTGACCGCCGCCGAGCTTGGCCAGATTGCGGGCCGGGCCGGGCGGCATGTGCGCGACGGCACATTCGGCGTGACCGGCCAGGTGGACCCGTTCGAAAACGAACTCATCGAAAAGATCGAGGGCCATGCCTTCGATCCGGTGAAGGTGCTGCAATGGCGCACGGCGCGGTTCGATTTTTCCTCCATCGAGGCGCTGCGCCGCTCCATCGATGTGCCGGCGCCGGTGGAAGGGCTGGTACGCGCTCTGCCCGCCGTGGATGCGCAGGCGCTCGATTATCTGTCGCGCGACAATGACATCGCGCGGCTGGCGGACAGGCCCGAGCGGGTGGAGAAGCTATGGGATGCCTGCGCTTTGCCCGACTATCGCAAGATTGCCCCCGCGCAACATGCCGACATCATCGCTTCGATTTATCAGGATCTCGTTCGGCGCGGCCATGTGGACGAAAACTACATGAGCGAGCAGGTGCGGCTGGCCGACCGGACCGATGGCGAGATCGACACGCTGTCACATCGCATCGCGCAGATTCGCACCTGGACTTTCGTGTCGCACAGGCCCGGATGGCTTGCCGATCCGACACATTGGCAGGAAAAGACGCGCGAAATAGAGGACAGACTGTCCGATGCGCTACATGAACGGTTGACGAAACGCTTTGTAGACCGCAGGACAAGCGTGCTTATGAAGCGCCTGAGAGAGAATGCCATGCTTGAAGCCGAAATCAGCCCGTCCGGTGATGTCCTTGTGGAAGGCCACCATGTCGGGCAATTGGAAGGGTTCCGTTTTACCGCCGACACGAAGGCCGAGGGGGCCGACGCCAAGGCGCTGAAGGAAGCCGCGCAAAAGGCGCTCGCCGCCGAGTTCGAACGCCGGGCCGAGCGCTTTGCCGCATCGGCCAATGGCGATTTCGCGCTTGGCTCCGATGGCGCGCTGCGCTGGATCGGCGCGACCGTGGCGATGCTTGTCGCGGGCGACGATCCGCTCAAGCCGCGCGCGGTGCTGCTGGCGGACGAGCAATTGACGGGCCCGGCGCGCGAAAAGGTCGCCGCGCGGGTGGACCGCTTCGTGGCGCATCATCTGGAAACGGTGTTGAAGCCGCTGTTCGATCTTGCCAATGCCGACGCGCTGACCGGCATGACGCGCGGGCTCGCCTTCCGCATTGTCGAGAATTTCGGCACCTTGCAGCGCCGCGATGTGGCGGAAGAGGTGCGCGGGCTCGATCAGGATTCACGCGCTGCGCTGCGTCGCCTTGGCGTGCGCTTCGGCGCCTATCATGTGTTCGTGCCGGCGCTGCTGAAGCCCGCCCCGGCAGGGCTGATCACGCTTCTCTGGGCGCTGAAGGAAGACGCGCGCGAGCGTCCCGGCTATGGCGATGTCGTCCATGCGCTGGCGGCGGGCCGTACCTCCGTCGTGGTCGATCCCTCTTTCGATCCTTCCTTCTACCGGCTCGCAGGTTTCCGCATGCTTGGCCGCCGCGCGGTGCGCATCGATATTCTGGAGCGCCTCGCCGATCTCATCCGTCCGGCGCTTGCCTGGCGGCCGGGTTCGGGGCCGCGTCCGGATGGGGCCTATGACGGCAGCCGTTTCATCGTCACGCCGCCGATGATGTCCATTCTCGGCGCGACCGCCGACGACATCGAAGAAATCCTGAAAGGCCTCGGCTATCGCAACGAGCCGATGGAAGCGGCGCAGGTCGCAGCCAAGCTGGCGGAGCTCGATGCCGTGGCCGCAGCGGAAGCCGCCAAGGCGGCAGGCGCTGCCGCGGGCAAGCCCGCCGTTCCGCCTGCGGAACCGGTGGGTGATTGGCCCGTTGTGGCTGAGGAAAAGGCCGAGGCGCCTGCCCCTGTCACGGAAACTATCGAAGCGACGTCTGCCGCCGCATCCGAAGCGGTGGCGGAGGAAGCGAAGCCGGTACTCCTGTGGCGGCAGGGCCGCTTCGAAGGGCGTCGCCCAGAGCATGCGGGCAACCGGCAGCGCGGCCATCAGAACCGTTCTGCCGGAGGCGGCGAGAAAGCCGAGGGCGAGCCGCGCCGCGACTTCCGGGCCAAGAAAGGCCCGCAGCAGGGCGGTAAGGATGGCAAGCGCTTCCACAAGGCACCGGGCGGTGAAGAACGGCCTGACAGCCGCGACCAGCGCAAGAGCGGCCATGGCGGCAAGCCGCATCATCAGAACCGCGACGGCGGCAAGCGTCACGAACAACGGCAGGAGCGCCCGGTGAAGATCGATCCGGATTCACCCTTCGCCAAGCTCGCGGCGCTCCGGGAGCAGCTGAAGAAATAAAATCATGACGGCAGTGGGCGAAAAGCAGCGCATTGACAAATGGCTGTTCTTCGCGCGCGTCGTCAAATCACGCTCGCTTGCAGCGAAGCTCGCAGCGGGCGGCCGGGTGCGGGTCAACCGCGACAAGATCGATCAGGCGTCGCATCTGGTGAAGGTCGGCGATGTGCTGACCGTCACGCTCGACCGGCGCATTCTTGTCTATAAGGTGCTCGACACCGGCCACCGGCGCGGCCCGGCAGAGGAAGCCCGGCTTCTCTACGAGGACATATCGCCGCAGCCTGCTCCGCGTGAGGACCCGGCGGTGGAACTTCCGCCGGTTCGCGAGCCGGGCAGCGGGCGTCCGACCAAGCGGGAGCGGCGGGAGATCGATCGGCTGCGGGGGGAGATGGAGTAGGCGCTTTGGAGTTGGAGTGAGAGCGTGAAGGTTGTGTCCGGCACGCCCCCCTCTGTCCTGCCGGACATCTCCCCCGCAAGGGGGGAGATTGGCTGGCACGTCCGCTTTCGCCAAATCGTCAACGTCGCAGAATTAAACGCCGCCATCGATGAAGACTGATCTCCCCCCTTGCGGGGGAGATGTCCGGCAGGACAGAGGGGGGCGACGTAGAGCGCGACGTTTCCAACCCTCATATGCCTGGCACTCCGGTAAAATATTCCCCCTTTCCACACCCAAGCAGATATGATTTCGCGTTCTGCGGTGTAGTGCCGCGTGGGTTGGTGCCTCCTCTTGCAAGGCGGCGACAAAAGCGTTAGCTCACAGCCATATTTCATTTGATCGCATGATCTTATCCAAAGTGAAGCAACTTTCGGGATCATGCGTAAAGCCGTCTCAGGAGTCCCTGATATGACCTATGTCGTGACCGACAACTGCATCCGCTGCAAATACACGGATTGCGTCGAGGTCTGTCCGGTCGATTGTTTCTACGAAGGCGAGAACATGCTCGTCATCAATCCTGACGAGTGCATCGATTGCGGCGTGTGCGAGCCAGAATGCCCCGCCGAGGCAATCAAGCCGGATACGGAGCCGGGCCTCGACAAATGGCTGGAACTTAACGCCGAATATGCCGTTAAATGGCCGAACCTCACCGCGAAGAAGCCGGAAATGCCCGAAGCCAAGGAAATGGACGGGGTGGAAGGCAAATTCGAGAAATTTTTCTCTCCCGAGCCGGGGGAGGGTGACTAGAATTTGCGGCGAGACGGTCTCCTCAAGACCGTCTTCGCTGACTTATTTTTAGCACATGCGGCAAATTGTTGATTCTTTCAGCTTTTTGTGTTAAGAGTTCCTTCATAAATGTCGATGGCTGGACGTCAACTCGTGGCGCATATGCGTTAATCACCGAAAGGCTGTTTTTCTTTTTCCGGTCTTTAGCGGGTGCCGGTGGAATTGTGCGGCCAAAGGCCCACATCAGGCCCCGTTTCCGGGCGAGATTTTTCGCGTTTCCTTGATTTTCGCCTATCCAGAACAAAGGTCGGCAGACCGGACCTTCCCTTGCACGAGGGGAGCCGGCTTACCATGTGTTAACCGGCGGGGGCCGCCGGGCACAACAGGGAGTATGAAGCGTATGACATCCCAGCAGAAAAAGCCCGCGACGCGGCAGGGTTTCAAGACGAGCGAATTCATCGTTTACCCCGCCCACGGCGTGGGCCAGATCGTGGCTATCGAAGAGCAGGAAGTGGCGGGCCACAAGCTTGAACTTTTCGTGATCGATTTCCAGAAAGACAAAATGCGCCTCAAGGTGCCGGTCGCCAAGGCGTCGACCATCGGCATGCGCAAGCTGTCGGAGACTGATTATGTCGACCGCGCGCTGAAAGTGGTGCAGGGCCGGGCGCGCGTGAAGCGCACCATGTGGTCGCGCCGCGCGCAGGAATATGATGCAAAGATCAATTCGGGAGACCTGATCGCGATTTCCGAGGTGGTGCGCGATCTCTACCGCGCCGAAAACCAGCCGGAACAGTCCTATTCGGAGCGCCAGCTTTACGAAGCCGCGCTCGATCGCATGGCGCGTGAAATCGCCGCCGTCAACAAGATGTCGGAAACCGAAGCCGTCCGCCTGATCGAAGTCAACCTCGCAAAGGGACCGAAGCGCGGCGCCAAGGCCGACGCGGAAGCCGAGATCGAGGAAGACGAGGCCGAAGCAGCGTAAGATTTGTGGGGGACGGTGTTCCCTAGCAACTGGGTCATCAAACGGAAATGGCCGCATCGGAAACGGTGCGGCCATTTTTGCGTTGTCGATTTCAGCTACGGCGTTTCGTTTTGTGAGAAAATGCCAGCTTTTTATCGGTGTGGCTGCGTCACCGTCGAGGCATGGATTCCTGTGACAAGCACAGGAATGACGGAGACGTATTTTCTTCTATGAGAACCGTTTCAAGCAAAGGCGAGTCATGCCGGAAACGTATAAGGTTGGCCGCAACAGTAAATTTATCGTCATTCCTGTTCTTGTCACAGGAATCCATGCCTCGACGGTTTCACTGCCGCAACAGCGCAAATATTCAGCGAAACAGGAATCGCTCCGGGCTGGCAGCGAGCCCTCAGCTCATCCCAAGCGCGTCCTTGTAGAGTTGAATCATCGCTTCTTCTTCCTGGCGCTCATGCTCTTCCTTCTTGCGCAGGCGGATGACGGTGCGGACCGCCTTGGCATCGAAGCCAGAGCCCTTCAGCTCGGCGTAGACGTCCTTGATATCGTCGGAGATCGTCTTCTTTTCTTCCTCAAGCCGCTCGATGCGCTCGATGAAAGCGCGCAATTGCCCGACGGCTACCGTCTGTGCGGTGTCACTTGTGATATCGTCCACGGATTCGTTCTCCAGATCGGTTGGGGGATTTGAACACGTCGATGCCCGACGCAGCGCGGCGGGTCAAGACCACGATGCGCGTCATTCGCAGCCTATCTTGTCAGCGATATGGTTTATAATCGGTGAGCCGCCTTATCGGTCCCCAGCTGGATTGTCCGTGACGGCCAGTCCCGCCATTCTTTTGCCCCACCGCGGGCGTCCGAAGTTTTCCCGGTTCCTCACCTTCCAAACGCGTTGACATCATAAGCGAAACTGCCGAAAAGAGGGCAACCGAAATGGGATATTCAAGCGTGACAGGCTCGCGAATGCGCGCTCAACACCTCACCGTTTTTTCCGGCGCTCTCGTCCTTGGCATGATGCTGATGGGCACGGCGGCTCATGCCGATTTTCGCGTTTGCAACACGACACAGAATCTCGTCGGCGTGGCGATCGGCTATCGCGCCAAGACCGGATGGATCACCGAAGGCTGGTGGCACATCAACGGCTCGACCTGCAAGACGCTGATCGAAGGGCCGCTTTCGCAGCGCTATTACTATCTCTATGCCGAGGATGCCGAAGGGGGAGGCCGTTGGGACGGCCCGGTCAACATGTGCGTCGCGGAGAGGGAATTCAAGATCACCGGCGTCAACGATTGCTTCGCACGGGGCTTCCAGCGCGCCGGCTTTCAGGAATACGACACGGGAGAGCAGTCGAGCTGGATGGTCCAGCTGACCGATGAGACCCCTCCCGAAAATCCGACAGTGACAGGAACGAATAATCCATGAGACGCAGCCGCAAGGTCAAAATTCTCGCAACGCTTGGACCGGCCTCATCGGAGGAAGCGGTGATCCGGAAGCTTTACGAGGCCGGGGCTGATGTTTTCCGCATCAATATGAGCCATGCCGACCACGATCTGATGCGCGCCCTCGTGCAGCGCATTCGCAATGTCGAGCGGGAAATGGGCCGGCCCATCGGCATCCTCGCCGATCTGCAGGGACCGAAGCTGCGCGTCGGCAAGTTCAGGGATGGCAAGGTCAGCCTGACGCCTGGCCAGAGCTTCACGCTCGACGATCAGGATGTGCCTGGCGACAACACCCGTGTTTTCCTGCCGCATCCCGAGATCCTGCAGTCGGTCGAGCCGGGGCATCGGCTCTTGATCGATGACGGCCGCCTGGCGCTCGTCGCTGAGGAGGCGGATGGCAAGTCGATCCGCTGCCGCGTGGTTTCCGGCACCGTCATTTCCGACCGCAAGGGCGTGAGCCTGCCCGACACGACGCTGGGCGTGAGCGCGCTCACCGAAAAGGACCGCAAGGACCTCGAAGCGGTATTGCAGGAAGAGATCGACTGGGTGGCGCTCTCCTTCATCCAGCGGCCCGAGGATCTGGCGGAGGTGCGCAAGATCGCGCGCGGGCGCGTCGGGCTTCTCTCCAAGATCGAGAAGCCGCAGGCGGTCGCCCGCCTCGATGAGATCATCGAGCTTTCGGACGCGCTGATGGTGGCGCGCGGCGATCTGGGCGTGGAAATGCCGCTCGAAGCGGTGCCCGGTATCCAGAAGCAGATCACCCGCGCCGCGCGCCGCGCCGGCAAGCCGGTCGTCGTCGCCACCCAGATGCTGGAATCGATGATCACGGCGCCGGTGCCGACCCGCGCGGAGGTTTCGGACGTCGCCACCGCCGTGTTCGAGGGTGCGGACGCGATCATGCTCTCCGCCGAATCGGCGGCCGGGCAATATCCGGTCGAGGCGGTCGCCACCATGGCGCGGATTGCCGAGAAGGTGGAACGCGATCCGACCTATCCGGGCATCATCCATGCGCAGCGCTCCGAGCCGGAGGCGACGGGCGCGGATGCGATTTCGCTCGCCGCAAGGCAGATCGCCGAGACACTCAAGCTGTCGGCCATCATCACCTATACGGCGTCGGGAACGACGGGCCTGCGCGCCGCGCGTGAGCGTCCGCAGACGCCGATCATCGCGCTCTCGCCCATCGTGGAGACGGCGCGCCGGCTTTCCCTCGTCTGGGGACTGCATTGCGTGGTCACCGAGGACGCGCGCGATCTCGACGACATGGTCGACCGCGCCTGCAACATCGCCTTCCGCGAAGGCTTCGCCAAGCCGGGCGACCGCGTGATTATCACCGCAGGCGTGCCGCTGCGCACGCCCGGTTCGACCAATATGCTGCGCATTGCGTATATCGGTGCGGATGGGCTGACGGGGATTTGAGCAGTCCTGCGCGCTGCGCCGCCATCGAGGCGGCTTGCGCGCCACCCCTCATCCGCCTTCTCCCACAAGGGAAGAAGGGAGGGTGCTTGGCATAACGCTTAATGCCAATCACAAACGGTTGCGATTGGCGGGAGCGGTAATGCAATGCTCCAGCCTTCTCCCTTGTGGGAGAAAGTGGCCACGCGAAGCGTGGCCGGATGAGGGGGTTCCCTCAAGTCCGCGTATCCGTCAGCTCGTCCGTGATCTCGCCGGCTTCCTTCTGCGCGTCGCGCAGCATGGGGTAGACGGCCAGGGCGCGTTCGTAGGCGCGCAGGGCGAGTTCCTTGCGGCCTGTTTCCCTCAGGATCGAGCCCATGCCGGTCAGCGCCGCGAAATGGCGCGGCTCCAGCCGCAGCGCGCGGTCGATGTCGCGCATGGCGCTGGTATAATCGTTCATCAGGAAGAAAAGCGTGGCGCGGCGGTTCCAGCCCTCGGCATAGTCGGGCTTGAGCGTGACGATCTCGTTCAGGAAATCGATCGCGACCGGATATTTCTTTTCGGCGATGGCGTCGCTCGCCCAGCCCATCATCAGATCGATGGTGGCGCTGCCGGACTGGTTCCACAGGCCGTAAATCTCGCTGGCGATGCGCTTGGCCTTGGCTTCGTCCCGCTCTTTACGCAATTCGCCAAACAGCCGGTCGAGCCGGGCGCTGCGCTTCTGCGCTTCGGTCGCCCCTGCGGGGTTTTCCGGGGCGGCGGCAGCGGGTTCCTGGGGCGTCGCCGCATTTGCCGCCGGGACGGAGGCGGCGGGGAACAAGGCGAGAGTCAGAATGGCAAAAACGTTCCGCATGCGCATGAAGGTACTCATACGCAGCGAAACGTCAAATGCGAATTTCAGGATAAGGCCTTCCGTGAAGCGGAATAGCCTCACCATCGCGTGATCAGCCCTGACGCGCCTTGTAGCGTGGGGCGGTCTTGTTAATGATATAGATGCGGCCTTTGCGGCGAACCATGCGGTTGTCGCGATGACGGCCCTTGAGCGCTTTGAGCGAGTTCTTGATCTTCATGTCAGTCACCGGTCTGGTTGGCCCGTCGCCGGGCATCAATGAAGGCGCGCGAGGCACGCCCAAGAAAGGTTGGCGCGAAATAGCCAAGGATTGCGGCGGTTGTCAACTCCCGGCGACGTAAAAGATCGCCGCCAACTGACTCTATTTTTTGGGTTTTATGCGGGTGACGTGTCCCATCTTGCGGCCCGGACGCGCCTCTGCCTTGCCATAGAGATGCAGCACCGCCTGCGGCTCGGCAAGGAGCTCAGGCACACGCGCCACATCGTCGCCGATGAGATTCTCCATCACGCAATCGCTATGCCTGGTGGTGTCGCCCAGCGGCAGACCGGCGATGGCGCGGATATGCTGCTCGAACTGCGAAATGGCGCAGGCGGCTTCCGTCCAATGGCCGGAATTGTGGACGCGCGGCGCAAATTCGTTGGCAAGCAGCGTGCCGTCCTCGCGCACGAAGAACTCAAGGCCCATGACGCCGACATAATCGAGCGCATGCATGAGCTTTTCCGCCGCCTCGCGCGCCATATCAGCTGTGGCGGGCGCGATGGCCGATGGCACGGTGGAGGTCGCTAGAATGCCGTTGGAATGAACGTTCTCGGCGATGTCATAGGCGCGGGCATTGCCGGCACGGTCGCGGGCGGCGATGACCGAGACCTCGCGCTCGAACGGCACGAAGCCTTCGAGAATCGCGGGCGCATGGCCGATGGCATCGAGCGCGGCGTCGAGATCGTCGCTGCCATCGCCCTTGAGCCGCACCTGTCCCTTGCCGTCATAGCCGAGGCGCCGCGTTTTCAAAATGGCGGGACCGCCAATGGCCGCGAGGCCGGCGGCAAGGCTTTGCGGATCGCCAACGAGATGCCAGGGGGCGGTTTCGATGCCGCAATCGTTGAGGAAGGCTTTTTCGCGGAAACGGTCCTGCGAAACCTCGAGCGCGATGGGAGGAGGGAAGACCAATCTCTCTTCCGCCAGCTTCTGCGCCGCCCCGACCGGGACGTTCTCAAACTCATAGGTAACGACGTCACAGGCTTGCGCCAGTTCCGCCAGCGCTGCCTTATCATCATAAGCCGCGACGATTTGCCGGTTCGCGGCCTGCGCGGCAGGGCAGTCCGCTTGCGGCTCCAGAATCATGGTGCGGAAGCCGAGGCGCGCCGCCGCCTGCGCCAGCATGCGGCCGAGCTGCCCGCCGCCGATGATGCCGATCGTCGATCCCGGCTTCAGCATCGTCATGCCTCGTCCTTGGGGCGTTCGGCAACGCCTGCGCTCTGAACCTCCCGCCAAATCTCCAGCCGTCTCGCAAGCGCTTCATCGGAAAGCGCCAGCACAGCGGCGGCAAGAAGCGCGGCGTTGACAGCGCCGGAACGGCCGATAGCAAGGGTGCCGACCGGGATGCCCGCGGGCATCTGAACGATGGAAAGAAGCGAATCCTGACCAGAAAGCGCCTTCGATTCCACTGGGACGCCGAAAACGGGCAGGGGCGTCATCGAAGCGGCCATGCCCGGCAGATGCGCCGCGCCGCCGGCTCCGGCAATGATCACCTTGAAGCCCTCGGCCTTTGCGCCCTTGGCGAAGGCGACGAGGCGGTCCGGAGTGCGATGGGCGGAAACGATGCGGGCGTCGTAAGGTATCTCAAGCGCGGCGAGCGTCTCGGCGGCGTGGCGCATTGTCGGCCAATCGGACTGGCTGCCCATGATGATCGCCACATCGGCCCGTGTCTCAGCCATCGCCGCTTTCCTTTTATCGTTGGATGAAAGGCACTTAACCGAAAAGCCCCCGTCCCGCAAGGCAAGGTCTGGGATGAACCGGACGCTAGGCGATGATGTCGGGAATGATCTGGTCTTCCAGTTCCTGAAGCTTGTCCTTGATGGCCAGCTTCTTCTTTTTCATGCGCTGGATGCGCAACTGATCGCAGCCCACTTCGATCATAGCATTGATGGCGGCATCGAAGTCCGCATGTTCCTGCTTCAGACGTGCCACGGCCAGTCTGATATCTGCCTGTTCCTGATCGGACATCCGGTTTGTCCCGTTCTGATTATCTATTTTCAGGATATCTAGCCCCGGCGCAGCCCATATCACATTTCGCCAGAATAGAAAATGCTACTATTCCGAAATCGACTTCCTCGCAAAGTCGTGGCAGACTGTCATCGCTCTGTCACGAAGACTTCAGGCAGAGGCGGTTCCCGGCTCCCGCTTAGTTGACGGGAGACGTTCGGAAACGGCGGAAAATCGCCTGATTAGCTTCTGAGCATATATTGGTGCGGCGGCTTCCAAAGGCTGCTTCATGACCCGGCCTCGCTATCCGGCCGGTTCCGTGAGTCCTGTTGACGACAACCAACCCAAAGGAGATCCAATCATGGCCATTGAGACCCATCTTGCTACGCTGGAGAAGAAGCATGGCGCCCTGGACAGGGAGATCGCCGAGGCGATGGCCTGCCCGGCGATGGATAATCTCCACATCGCGGATCTCAAGCGCAAGAAACTGATGCTCAAGGACCAGATTGAAAAGCTCAGGGTGCAGGTGACGCGCCACTGAGCTGGAACACCGATTAGCGGCTTGCAAGGCACCCCCCTCTGTCCTGCCGGACATCTCCCCCTCAAGGGGGGAGATTAGCTGACGCTACCCTCCGCCTTCATTCTGCGACGTTTGTGATTGGCGCCGGGCATTGATAAAGGCGTAATCTCCCCCCTTGAGGGGGAGATGCCCGGCAGGGCAGAGGGGGGTGCTGTCCCGCCAGTCTCTCAAATTATGGCAAGAGGGGTCTATCTCATCCCTGCTCCTCCGCACGCGGAATAAGCTTTAATCCCTCCGGCGTCGCGGCGCGCTCGGGGAGGCTTTGGAAATTTTCCTTCTCCTCGCGGGAGGGGGCAGGGCGCTGGCGCGAGCGGATGATGGCGTAGCCGGTGATGGACATATGCGCCAGCGCAGTGACGGCGAAGAGCGCCGCGGGCCAGAGATATTCCATTGCGAAGGCGGCGACGAGCGGCCCGATCATGGTGCCGAAGCCGTAGAGCAGCAGCAGGCCGCCTGAGATCTTCACGTAATTCTCCGATGCCGCGAAGTCGTTGGCGTGGGCCACGGCGACGGGATAGAGCGCGTAGGCGAGCCCGCCGTAAATTGCGGTGAGGACAAGGATGGTGACGGCGTCGGTGGGCGCGATCAGGAAGATGGTGAGGCCAATGAGCGAGGACGCGCCCGCCACGCCCGCCAGCACGAAGCGGCGGTCGGTCATGTCGGAAAGGCGTCCCACGGGGATTTGCGAGAGCGCGCCGGCGAGAATGGTGAAGCTCACCATGAGGGCGATCATGGTGGTGTCGATGCCGGAATCGGCGCCATAGACCGCACCGAGCGTGCCCCAGGCGCCATTGGCGATGCCGATGAGAATGCAGCCGACGGACGCGACGGGCGAGTTGCGGTAGAGGGCCTTCAAGTCCAGTTCCACGCTGCTCAGCGGCTTGGGGCTGGTGGCGGTGGAGATGGCGGTGGGGATCAGCGCGAGGCAGAACAGGATCCCCGATACCATGAAAAGGCTGTCGCCCCGCACATTGCCGCCGGCGACCATCATCTGGCCACTCATGACGGCGCCGTAGTTGACCATCATGTAAAGGCCGAAGATGCGCCCGCGGGTTTCGTTGGTGGCGCGCTCGTTGAGCCAGCTTTCGATGACCATGAATGCGCCCGCCATGGCGAAGCCGGTGAAGGCCCGCAGCGCGATCCAGATGACGGAATCGACGAAAAGCCCGGTCAGGAGCGCGATGATCGCGGCGGAGGAGGCGAAGAAGCCGAAGGCGCGGACATGGCCCACCCGGCGCACCAGCCTTGGCGCCAGCAGGCAACCGGTGATGAATCCGCCTGCCCAGGCGGTACCGAGAAGACCCAGGGAACTGATGGCAAAGCCTTCAGCCCCGCCGCGCAAGGGAAGCAAAAGGCCGTGAAGCCCGGATCCGGCCAAAAGAAACGCCGTGCCGCAGAGCAGCGCGAAAACCTGAATGAATGACTTGAACAAAATGCTCCCCCGAATCCTATTTTATTGAGGGAAAAGAGCCCCCATGGCCGAATAATGGCGGAAGATGAAAATGGTTGCGCGGGGCATCGGCTCGCACCCTCCTTCCCCCTTGCGGGGAAGGTGCCCGCGTTAGCGGGCGGATGGGGGGGTGACGTATGCGCTTTGTTGAAGAACGTGGCGCGCGCATCACCACCCCACCCGGCCCTACGGGCCACCCTCCCCGCAAGGGGGAGGGAGTAACCTTACCGAAACAGCGCCTCCGCTGCCGCCTTGCTTGCATCCTTCCTGTCGCGGTCGGCTTCCAGACGCTCGATCTCGACGCGCAGGGCGGCGATGCGTTCTTCCAGTTCCGCCACCGACAACAGGGAGAGATCCTGCCCGATCTCGTGATTGGTCTTCCTCACCGGCAGTTCGTCGTCGAAAAGCGCCATATCGATCTCCTCTCGCTTTCCCCGCCCCGGCCCATTGCCAAACATGGCTTAAACAATACATTTCAAGCGGGTTTAAATGCAAATCATTCGAAAAGGAGCGACCCATGGCTCTCAAACCAGCTTCCCAGATGACGGCAATCGGAATTGCCGAGCCGGGAGGTGCGCATGTGCTGAAACCGGTCAAGCGCGCGGTGCCGAAGCCGGGGCCGCGCGAGATTCTGGTGCGGGTGCGGGCGGCGGGCGTCAACCGTCCGGACATATTGCAGCGGCAGGGCCATTATGCGCCGCCGCCGGGCGCGTCCGATATTCCGGGGCTGGAAATCGCGGGCGAGGTGGCCGAGACGGGCGAGGAGGTCAAGCGCTTCAAGGCGGGAGACCAAGTGCTGGCGCTGCTGCCCGGCGGCGGCTATGCGGAATTCGCGGTGGTGGATGAAAGCAACTCCCTGCCGCTGCCGTCGGGCTTCGGCTATGTAGAATCGGCGGCCATCCCGGAAACCTTCTTTACCGTCTGGCACAATGTCTTCGAGCGCGGCGGCCTCAAACCGGGTGAGACCTTGCTGGTGCATGGCGGCTCGTCGGGCATCGGCACGGCGGCGATCCAGCTTGCCAGCGCCTTCGGCGCCTATGTCATCGCGACGGCGGGATCGGCGGACAAATGCGAGGCGTGCCTCAAGATCGGCGCGGACCGGGCGATCAATTATCGCGAGGAGGATTTCGTAGAGATCGTCGGGGAGGCGACGAACGGCAAGGGCGCCGATGTCATTCTCGACATGGTCGGCGGCGATTACGTCACCCGCAATTACGAGGCGGCGGCGGTCGACGGGCGCATCGTGCAGATCGCCTTTCTCCATGGGGCGAAGGCGATGGTCGATCTGTCGAAATTGATGACGAAGCGCCTGACCCATACCGGCTCGACGCTGCGCCCTCGGTCGGTCGAATTCAAGGCGGGCATCGCGCGGGAACTGGAGGCGAAAGTCTGGCCGCTGCTTGAGGAACGCCGCGTCGCGCCTGTCATGGACATGATCTTCCCGCTGCGGGACGCCTGGCGCGCGCATGAGCGCATGGAGGACGGGCGGCATATCGGGAAGATCGTGCTGGATGTGGCGTGAGGAAAGCCGGATACGCCGGTTCTAGGCGCCCCCCTCTGCCCTGCCGGGCATCTCCCCCGCAAGGGGGGAGATTGGCCTTCATGGGCCACAGCGCTTATCTTGCAGGGTATGCGATTGGCGAAAACGGAAACGACAGCGTAATCTCCCCCTTGCGGGGGAGATGTCCGGCAGGACAGAGGGGGGCGCTGTCCCGCCGACGTTTCAGCTAAAAAGCATATAAGCAAAGGCCGCGCTCATCTGAGCGCGGCCTTTCCGCTTGGGAGGAGCGGAGTGTTATTTCTGGACCTTGCCGATGGTCCAGAACAGCGTTTCGCCGGCCGAATCGTCCACGCCATCATTGTCGGTCACGGCATAGCCGTTGCCGTCCTTGTCGATGGCGAAGCCTTCGAGTTTGTCCATGACGTAGCCGTTTGCCTTTTTCAGGTCCGGCAGGAAGTCGTGCACCAGGGTCTTCTCGACCACCGGCAGCTCGCCGCCGAGCTTGGCGGGCTTCAGGCTGTCAAGCGAGACGCGGTAGAGCTTCTTCAGCGCGGCCTTGTCGCCGATGAGGTTGTCGCGCTCGACGATGTAGAGCTGGCCGTCATGGGCGGTGATTTCGGAGAGGCCGACCCAGCCGGACTCTGTCTTGTCGAGCGGGTAGCGCACCGCGGCCCATTCCTTGGCCTTCGGCTTGTAGGCGAGGAGCTTGACGGTGCCCTTGGGATCGTCGGCCCATTCGCGCTGCACGGCCATCCACAGCGTCGTGTCGTCGCCTTCGCCGGTGCGGGTGATGCCTTCGAGGCCGAAGCGGGTTTGGCCGGCGAAGATTTCCTCGGGGAGGGAGATCTCTTGCTTGATTTCACCCTTGCCGTTTACCTGGAAGATCGCATGGGGGACGAGCTTCTTGGCGTCGCCTTCATTGGCGAGCCAGAAGCCGCCATCGCCATCGGTGGTGATGCCTTCAAGATCGAGCTTCTGCGCCGGATGGCCGCCGCGGGTGACGGTCAGCGCCTTGGTGATTTCGGCCGGCTGCTTGGTCGCGTCGATGGTGAAGATGGTGGGCGACGACGAATAGAAGGAGTCGGAGACGGCGTAGAGCTTGCCGGCTTCTTTCTCATCCGCGACGAGGCCGGAAAGCGCACCCCAGCCGAGCGGCGAACCGTCTTCCTTGTTTGCCGAGATGATGGTCGGATAGGCGGGCTTGCCCTCTTCCAACTTGTAGACCATCACATGCGAGCGGGCGCCGCCGTCTTCCACGAGGTCGTTCTCATTGGCGGTGACAAGCAGGTTGCGCTCAGGAATGGCGGTGAGGCCTTCAGGGCCGACGCCCGAGGGCAGCAACTGGATGAATTCCGGCTCGCCGCCGGTATCCTTGTATACGCCGACGATGGAGGCTCGCTCGGAGGCGACGAAGATATATTTCGTCCCGCCGAAGGTGGCGATTTCGATGCCTTCCGGCTCGATGCCCTTCTTGGAAGAGCGCTTCTCGGGATAATGACCTATCGCCGCGATCTTGCGCTCCAGCGATGCGCCCGATTCAAAGAGCACCTTGCCGTCGCGGCTGAAGATGGTGAAGCCGCGCGAGCCGCCCTTGTAATCGCCTTCATTGGCGGTAACGAGACGGTTGTCGTCGAGCCACTTCACGGCGTCCGGCTCGCGCAGCGCGCCCTTCTGGCTCTTGTCGAAGGTGAGTGCGCCATCGGACTTTACGTCGATACCGTCGAGATCGACGCTGCCGGCGGAGAAATGCGAAACCACCTTGCCGCTCGCCGCATCGACGATGGCGATGTGGTTGTTTTCCTGCAAGGTGACGGCAACTTCATTCTTGCTGTTGAAGGAGACGAATTCCGGCTCCGGGTCCTCAGGGGCGATTTCGGAGAGGCCGGTGAGCGCGACGGTCTTCATGCCAGCACAATCGGGCGCGCCGTCCTTGAGCGGCACGATCTTCAGATCACCGCCCGGAAGCTGCGGCAGTTCGCCATCGTTCAGATCCTCGTCGCGCTCATTTTCGATGGCGATGGCGAGGAAGGCATTGTCCGGCGACACGGCGACCGAATCGGGCTGACCACCGAGATCGCAGCTCGCCTCGACCTTGCGGCTGGCGATGTCGATGACATCGAGACGTCCTGAGGGCTTCGTCTTGCTTTCCGAAGTGTTGACGGCAGCAAGCACCTTGCTCCCAACCACGGTCACGGACGTCGGCTCGCCTTCCATCTTGACGAGGCCGCCCGCCTTGGGCGTTGCCGGGTCGGTGATGTCGACAAAGCCGACTGCGCCATAGGGGCTGTCGGAATAGACCAGCGTCTTGCCATCCGGCGTCGCGGCGATGATCTCGGACGAGGTGGTCGCCTTCTTGTCGGCATCGGCGGGCAGGTTCTTCGCGACCGGGAAAGTGGCGATGCGGTTGAAGACCGGCTCAGCCAGCGCCGGGAAGGCGGCGGAAGCGCCAAGCGCGGTCAAAATGGCAAGATGGATGGAACGGCGTTGCATGAGTGAGGCTCCCTCTGATTTCGGCCCACTCCTCATGCAGCTTCATTTCAGTGGGATGACGGTTTCGTGACAGTTTGATGAAAGCGGCGGGCCGTCCACCGCATTCGTTCGGGCTACATTCTTGCCCCATGCGCAAAACGTCGCTATATAAGCAATGATTTCCCGGAAATTTGTGGTTTACCCCACGGCCCGCGCCCCCGGAGCGGACGAACGAGAGGACTATATCTAATGGCCACCCAGCTTCTTATGCCGAAGGCGACGGCCGTCTGGCTTGTCGATAATACCGCGCTGTCCTTCGACCAGATCGCCAATTTCTGCAAGCTGCATCCGCTCGAAGTCAAGGCGATTGCCGATGGCGAGGCCGCGCAGGGAATCAAGGGCCTCGACCCCGTCATCACCGGTCAGCTGACGCGCGAGGAAATCGCGCGCGCCGAGAAAGACCCCAATCACAAGCTGAAGCTCTCCGAGCCGAAGGTGCGCGTTCCGGAAGCCAAGCGCAAGGGCCCGCGCTATACGCCGCTGTCGAAGCGCCAGGACCGCCCGAACGCCATTCTCTGGCTGGTGCGCAACCATCCGGAACTGAAGGATGCGCAGATTTCGCGCCTCATCGGCACGACGAAATCGACCATCGAGCAGATCCGCAACCGCACCCACTGGAACTCCGCCAGCCTGCAGCCGATGGACCCGGTGACGCTTGGCCTGTGCTCGCAGATCGACCTCGACCTCGAAGTCGAACGCGCCTCGAAGAACCGCCCGGCGGTGGTCGATACCGGCGACACGCTGCTGCCCGCTTCCGCGACGGAGAATTTCGACTATCGCGATGAATTCTCGCCGCGCGAGGAAGAGGAGCTCGACGCCGACAAGGTGTTTGCGAAGCTGTCCTCGCTCAAGGGCTCGCGCAGCGAGGATGAGGACGAGGAGTAGTGGCTCGGCTCCCACCTTCCCCCTTGCGGGGAAGGTGCCCGCATTAGCGGGCGGAAGGGGTGGTGACGCCTGCGCTTGCTTCGAAGATCGTGGCGCCAAACGTCACCACCCCCACCCGACCCTTCGGGCCGTTCGTCGCTGGAAAAGCCAAATCGTTGGCTTTCCCTCGGCCTTCGGCCGACCGCTCCTCACCCCCGCAAGGGGGAGGGTGGGGATCAATACTGATCCCGATACACATTGAACTCCCGCATTTCCATCTGCCGGTAGAAATCGGCCAGCGTCTTTCCGCGCTCGGGGCGGAAGCGGCGGCCGGAGTCGGCGGCGAGCGAAATGCGGTCGGTGCGGAAGGTGCGAAACGCGGTGCGCAATTCGCACCAGCCGATGACCGTCCAGACCTTTCCCCAGAACCAAAGCCCGAGCGGGCGGATGTCACGGCCGCTCTCGCGTCCTTCGAGGTCGCGGTACTGGATCGTCAGAACATTGCCGCCATCGACGGCGCGCTCGACGATGTCGATGATGCGGCGCTCGTGTTCGCTTAGGTAAGCGGCGGGGGCGTGGACCTGCGTGTTGGCGATGCGCGAGCGGTCTTCCTTCGGCAAAACCGATTCGATCTTGATAAGAGCCTCTTCTGCGCCACGCGCCATGGATGCGCCACCCCAGGCGCGGACCAGCCGCGCGCCCACCACAAGGGCGACGATCTCGTCACGCGTGAACATCAGCGGCGGCAGGTCGAAGCCTTCGCGCAGGATATAGCCGACGCCCGCCTCGCCATCGATGGGAACCCCGGTCGATTGCAGGTCGGCAATGTCGCGATAGATGGTGCGCTCGGAGACTTCCAGCCGCTCGGCCAGTTGCCGCGCGGTCACCAGCCTGCCGCCACGCAGACGCTGCACGATCTGAAACAGACGGTCGGCGCGCCGCATGGCTTACACCCGCCCATATTCGCGGGACAGCATCCCGGCGAGGTCCTGGAGCTTGGCGGTCTCATCAGGATAGAGCGCTTCGAGGAAGGCCGTGGCGAAGGTCCCCGGCGCTGTGCCGGGAGCGGTGACAACGCGGTCATGGCTCACGGCGTGCGGCACGTCACGATAATGCTCCGCGCCGTGGTAAGTCCCGATCTTGCCTTCGATCCAGTTCTCGCCATTGCTGGTGTGGGGCCTCGGGGAAAACAGGCCGGCGCGGGCGAGGGGGAGGGTGCCGGCACAGATGCCGCCGAT
This sequence comes from Brucella sp. IR073, assembly GCF_049065735.1. NCBI lineage: Bacteria > Pseudomonadati > Pseudomonadota > Alphaproteobacteria > Hyphomicrobiales > Brucellaceae > Brucella > Brucella sp. IR073. The sequence goes on along the minus strand of NZ_JBAKHD010000003.1, from coordinate 314,427 downwards.
AATCCCGCCGCGCGCGTGGACCGACAGGAGCAAGGGCGCAATGTCAGGAGGGGTGTCGCCGAACCAGCCCTCGGAGCCGATGACAGCGACGGCGTCGAGGTCCGTATTCTCATTGGCCGAAACGCCCCGTTCCGCCGTCAGCCTCAGCCCGCCGATCGACGTGACCGCCATCGCTTCGGGCGAAAGCGCAATGATGCGCGCGGCGAACATCTCCACGGCAGAACCGGAGAGAAAGCCAAATTCCCAATCAGCGTAACCTTCGATGAAAACGAGGCCAATCGTCTTGGTTTCTGTCATTTCCGCGCTTTCCTGTTGGTTTCCCAGCCTATTTTACCGCTTTTTCCTGCGCTGGGACAGCTGCCAGTTGGCGGGCTGCCATTCCTCGCAACTGCCAGCCCAGCCGATGTCCTTCTGGACATAGCCCGGCAGATTGTTGATCAGGCGGCGGGTGCGCGCGCGGTCACGCCGCTCCCTAATCTTTCGCTGGACGTGCAGGATTGCACTCATGATGGGGGGTATGACGATGCCCATGTCTCTTCTCCTTCCAATCTTTCATGGAAGCATCATCGCATACCCCTCCTGACAGCTATCTGTCAGGAGCTTGGCGCTTCAAACGAAAAAGCCCGGATCGGCTGATCCGGGCTTCCGCGCAACTTCGTCATTCTCGGGCTTGTCCCGAGGATCTGCCATAAGAAGAAGGAAAGGCAATGACCGTCCCGCTTGAACGCAGCGTTGTCGATTCTCGGGACAAGCCCGAGAATGACGCCGCGGAGAGGTTCATGCCGCCTTTTCGAGGTCCGGCTGCCACCCGCCGGTGGCGGCGAGGGCGTTCATGCGGGCGCGGTGGGCGAAGGCGCGCTGGCCGGCGGCGACGTTTTCCGGCTTGCCGCCCCAGGCCTTCAAAGCCGCCGCCTGCAAGGCGCGGCCATAGGAGAAGGTGAGCTTCCAGGGCATGTCGAAGGCGGCATTCATAGCGGAGAGGTGGGCGGTCGCTTCCTCGTCGGTCTGGCCGCCGGAGAGGAAGGCGATGCCCGGCACGGCGGCGGGGACGGTGGATTTGAAGCAGCGCACGGTCTTTTCGGCCACTTCCTCAACAGAAGCCTTGCGGGCATTCTTGCCGTCGATGACCATGTTCGGCTTCAGGATCATGCCTTCGAGCACGACGCGGGCATCGTAAAGCTCGGTGAAAACCGTCTTCAGCACCCATTCAGTGACTTCGTAGCAGCGGTCGATGGAATGGTCGCCCGGCTTGCCGTCCATCAGCACTTCGGGCTCCACCATCGGTACGATGCCGGCTTCCTGGCAAAGCGCGGCATAGCGGGCGAGGGCCTGCGCGTTCTGCTTGACAGCGCCCCAAGTCGGCAGGCCGTCTGCGATGGAGATCACGCTGCGCCATTTGGCGAAGCGCGCGCCAAGCGCATAATATTCGGCGAGGCGCTCGCGCAAGCCATCGAGACCTTCGGTGATGGTTTCGCCGGGGAAGCCCGCCAGCGGCTTTGCGCCCGCGTCCACCTTGATGCCGGGGATGCTGCCTGCCTGCTTGATGATTTCCGCAAGCGGCGTGCCGTCCGCCGCGTTCTGGCGGATCGTCTCGTCATAGAGAATCACGCCGGAGATGTAATTCTTCATCGCATCCTGGGAACGGAACAGCATTTCGCGATAGTCACGGCGGCTCTCTTCCGTGGAGGCGAGGCCTATCGAATCGAACCGCTTCTTGATGGTGGCCGAGCTTTCGTCGGCGGCAAGAATGCCCTTGCCGTCGGCGACCATGGCGATAGCGATATCCTGAAGACGTTCGGTCATAGATCGGAGCTCCACTCGTTAGGTTAGGCTGAAAATGGCCATAACAAAAGAGTGGGGCAAGCGAAACGTGAGGGCAAGTTATTGAAACGATTGAATTTATTTCAAACGATTTAGGCTGATCACTTTTTTCGACGGAGGGTTAAGGTGGGGGAATATTAAAACGGGGTCACCGGCTGAGCTTCATTTGGGACCGTTGCTGTAATGGAGAAGGAGAGGCATGGATCCCAGTGACAAGCACTGGGATGACGACTGCATGGCTGTTGGCAGCCAACCTTATGCCTCTCCGCTTGGCAAGAACGGTATTCGTCGTGGAGCAACGTCACCACCCCGTCATCCCAGTGCTTGTCACTGGGATCCATGCCTCGAGGGTGACGTTGCTGTATCGACAAAAGAAGTTCACGGTTTCTCTTGGGAAACGCTACCCTTCGCTATTGGCCGACTCAATCATCCTTGCTTCTTCAGCACATCCACGCCCGGCAATGGCTTGCCTTCCATCCATTCGAGGAAGGCGCCGCCGGCGGTTGAAACATAGCTGAAATCATCCGCCACGCCTGCATGGTTCAGGGCCGCGACTGTGTCGCCGCCGCCGGCGACGGAGACGAGCTTGCCTTCCTTCGTGCGGGCTGCGACGTGGCGGGCGGCGGCGACGGTGGCCTTGTCGAAGGGGCGCAGCTCGAAGGCGCCGAGCGGGCCGTTCCAGACCAGCGTTGCCGCATCGTCAATGGCGCCCTGGATGCGCTCGATGGATTGGGAACCGACGTCGAGGATCATGCCATCGGCGGGAATCGCGTCGATGCCGAAGGCATGGCTCGGCGCGTCCGCCTGAAAGTGCCAGGCGACGATGGCGTCGATGGGCAGGATGATCGCGCATTTGGCGGCTTCCGCCTTGGCCATGATCTGGCGGGCGGTGTCGGCGAGATCGTGTTCGCAGAGCGATTTGCCGACGCCGATGCCTTGCGCGGCGAGGAAGGTGTTGGCCATGCCGCCGCCGATGACGAGGGCATCGACCTTTTCGACGAGATTGTTGAGGAGATCGATCTTGGAAGACACCTTCGCGCCGCCGACAATTGCCACGACGGGGCGGGCGGGGTTGCCGAGGCCCTTCTCCAGCGCTTCCAACTCCGCCTGCATGGTACGGCCGGCATAGGCGGGCAGCACATGGGCGAGGCCTTCCGTCGAGGCATGGGCGCGGTGGGCGGCCGAGAAGGCGTCGTTGACATAGATATCGCCATTGGCGGCGAGCGCCTTGACGAATTCGGGGTCGTTCTTCTCCTCGCCCTTGTGGAAGCGGGTGTTTTCGAGGAGCAGGATATCGCCGTCCTTCATGGCGCTGACGGCAGTGGCGGCCTTCTCGCCGATGCAATCTTCGGCGAAGTGAACGGGCTTATGAAGCTTTCCTTCCAGCGCCTTCACCACCTGCCGCAGCGAAAATTCCGCCGAAGGCTCTCCCTTGGGGCGGCCGAAATGGGCAAGCAGGATGACCTTGGCGCCTTTATTGGCCAGCTCGATGATGGTGCCGGCAACGCGCTCAATGCGGGTTGCGTCCGTCACCATGCCATCGGCCACGGGAACGTTGAGATCGACGCGGAGAAGAACGCGCCTGGAGGCGAGATCGGCATCATCAAGGGTACGGAAGGTCATCGGTTTTCTCCGGTTTTGTTGGCGTATGTTTACGCTTTCAGCCTCTCAAACAGGCCGGGATAATCCAAAACGAGGCCATCCTCATCGACGGGCAGATCGGCGGTGAAGCTGCGGTCCTCGGTTTCGTAGCGGTAGAGCCGCTCCTGTTCCAGACAAGTGTAATGCTGCCCGTCGCGGAATGGTTCGAAACTGTCGAACGGCACGTAGAGCATGGTGAGTTTTGCCGTGCCCGCCTGCGGGGTGAGGCTCAGGCGTCTTATCGGCAATGTGTTGGTGAAGGGCGTGCCCGAGAGGTCAATATCGATGCAGCCGTCGAATTGCGGCTGTGCCTCGCCTGCCGGGGTGCGCCAATGGCCCTCGCCATCGGACATCAGGGCCAGATGCTGGCCGGTCATCGACTCGATGGTGAAGGCGCGGACAGTCCAGTTGGGATCGCAATAGATGCGGTAGCGGATGCCGTAGGGGAGGCCGCCCCGCTCGCCGATCACCACGCTGTCGGCGTGGATGCCGCCATCGAGCGGCGTCAGTACGAGGTGTTCAAGGCCCTCCCCCTCGGTGGAACGCCAGCGCACCGTCTTCGGGGGGAGGGCTCTGAACATGGCTTAGATCACCTTGGAAAGCGCCACTGCCGTGTCGGCCATGCGGTTGGAGAAGCCCCACTCATTGTCGTACCAGGTGAGGATACGCACGAAATTGCCTTCCATGACCTTGGTCTGGTCGATCGCGAAGATCGAGGAGTGCGGATCGTGGTTGAAATCGCGCGAAACCAGCGGCTCCTCGGTATAGGCCAGAACGCCCTTGAGCGGGCCGTTGGTGGCGGCGGCCTTGATGGCGTCGTTGATTTCCTGAACGCTCGTGTTGCGCTTGGCGACGAATTTGAAGTCCACGACCGAGACGTTCGGGGTCGGCACGCGCACCGAGGTGCCGTCGAGCTTGCCCTTGAGATGCGGCAGCACGAGGCCGACGGCCTTGGCAGCGCCGGTGGACGTCGGGATCATCGACAGCGCCGCGGCGCGGGCGCGGTAGAGATCCTTGTGCATCTGGTCGAGTGAGGGCTGGTCGTTGGTGTAGGAGTGGATCGTGGTCATGAAGCCATGGTCGATGCCGACAGCGTCGTCCAGCACCTTGACGACCGGCACGAGGCAGTTGGTCGTGCAGGAGGCGTTGGAGATGACCAGATGATCCTTGGTCAGCTTGTCGTCATTGACGCCGTAGACAACCGTCAGGTCGGCGCCCTCGGCCGGGGCGGAAACGATGACGCGCTTGGCGCCGGCTTCCAGATGCGCCGCGGCTTTTTCACGCGAGGTGAAGATGCCGGTGCATTCCAGCGCGATATCGACGCCCAGATCTTTATGCGGCAGTTCAGCCGGGTTCTTGATCGCCGTCACCTTGATCGGCTTGTAGCCCTCGATAACGATAGAATCGCCCTCGACCGTGACCTTGGCCGGGAAGCGGCCATGGACCGAATCATAGCGCAGCAGATGCGCGTTGGTCTCTACGGGGCCAAGATCGTTGATCGCCACCACCTCGATGTCGGTGCGGCCGGATTCCACGATGGCTCGAAGGATATTGCGCCCGATGCGGCCAAACCCGTTGATTGCGACGCGAACTGCCATTTCCATTCTCTCCTACTTGAGCGTAGATGCTTGATTTGAGCTAGAGGCTCACGCCTTCAGCTTCGCTTCGGCGGCTGCCACGACGTGTTCCGCCGTGATGCCGAAATGCTTGTAGAGGTCCTCGATGGGGCCGCTGGCGCCAAAGCCCTTCATGCCGATGAAGACGCCGTTTTCGCCGATGAAGCGTTCCCAGCCGAGCGAAATCGCCGCCTCGACGGCAATCTTGACCGGGGCATTGCCGATGGTCGCCTGCTGATACGCCTCCGGCTGCCGGTCGAAAAGTTCGAAGCAGGGGACCGAGACGACGCGCGTCGGAATGCCCTTGCCTTCAAGCGCCGTGCGGGCACCCAGCGCAATTTCCACTTCCGAGCCGGTAGCGAAGATCGTCACCTTGGCCTCACCGCTCGCCGGGGCGAGTTCGTAGGCGCCACGGGCGGAGAGGTTCTCCTCCGTATGCTCTGTGCGGACGGTCGGCAGATTCTGGCGGGTGAGGGCGAGTGTCGAAGGGGTCTTCGTCGATTTCAGCGCGATTTCCCAGCATTCGGCGGTTTCCACCACGTCGGCGGGACGGAACACCATATGGTTGGGGATGGCGCGCAGCGCGGCCAACTGCTCCACCGGCTGGTGGGTCGGGCCGTCTTCGCCAAGGCCGATGGAATCATGCGTCATGACATAGACGACGCGAATGCCCATCAGCGAGGAGAGGCGCATGGCCGGGCGGCAATAATCCGAGAACGTCAGGAACGTGCCGCCATAGGGGATGATGCCGCCATGCAGCGTCAGGCCGTTCATGGCCGCGGCCATGCCATGCTCGCGAATGCCGTAATGGACATAGCGGCCGCTATAATCGCCCGGCACGATCGACTTGGTCTGGCTGGTCTTGGTGTTGTTGGAGCCGGTCAGGTCGGCAGAGCCGCCGATGGTCTCAGGGACGACGGCATTGATGACCTCAAGCGCCATTTCCGAGGCCTTGCGGGTCGCGACCTTGGGCTTTTCGGCGGAGAGCTTCTTCTTGTATTCGGCAATCGCCTGCTCGAATCCTTCAGGCAGGTCGCCGCGCATGCGGCGCTCGAATTCTGCGCGGGCCTCGGCATCGGCGGCAGCCAGACGCTTCTCCCATGCCTGGCGCTGCGTCGCGCCGGCGCTGCCGGCGGCGCGCCAGGCTTCGAGAATATCTGACGGAACGGTGAAGGCTTCCGAGGGCCAGCCGAGCGCCTTGCGCGTGGCGGCGATTTCTTCCGCGCCGAGCGGCGAGCCATGCACTTTGTTGGTGCCGGCCTTGTTGGGCGCGCCGAAGCCAATGGTCGTCTTGCAGGCGATCAGCGTCGGCTTGTCGGAGGCGCGGGCCGTTTCGATGGCCTGGGCAATGGCTTCCTGGTCATGGCCGTCGACGCGCAGCGTGTTCCAGCCCGAGGCGGCGAAGCGCGCGCACTGGTCGGTGTTGTCCGCCTGCGAGACGGGGCCGTCGATGGTGATGTTGTTGTCGTCCCAGAAGACGATGAGCTTGTTGAGCTTCAGATGCCCGGCAAGCGAGAGGGCTTCCTGGCTGATGCCTTCCATGAGGCAGCCGTCGCCGGCGAGCACATAGGTGTAGTGATCGACGAGATCGTCGCCGAAATGCGCATTGAGGATGCGCTCGCCCAGCGCCATGCCGACCGCATTGGCAAGCCCCTGTCCGAGCGGGCCGGTGGTCGTCTCGATGCCGCTGGCATGGCCATATTCGGGATGGCCGGCGGTCTTCGATCCCAGCTGGCGGAAATTCTTGATGTCATCGATGCTCATGTCCTCATAGCCGGTGAGGTAAAGGAGCGAATAGAGCAGCATCGAGCCATGACCGGCCGAAAGCACGAAACGGTCGCGGTCGGGCCAATGCGGGTCCTTGGCATCGAACTTCAGAAACCGGGTGTAGAGCACCGTGGCGATATCGGCCGCGCCCATCGGCAGGCCGGGATGGCCGGAATTGGCCTTCTCCACCGCATCCATCGAAAGGAAGCGGATTGCGTTTGCCATCTGGTTTTGTTTTTCGGAATTCGTCATGGGTCTGGCCTCGTTTGGATAAGGCTGGGGGTGCCGGTTTCGGCAATTTGGGAAAGCACGCGACACATAGCAGGTAGGGAGGTGGAGTCAACAAAACCATGCCCTCAAGGTTCCCTTTTGCCGGTGGCTTTGCGCCGCGCCCGGGCGGGCCTGTACGTTGCCAGCAAAAAGTCATAATGAAGCCATAAGCAGTGTATGACTTTTTCATGGCGGCATGATTTGTTGCGCGTAATCAAAGCACGCACTAATATTTGTAAAGAGCCGTTTTCAAGCAATAGGTTTGCGCTGAAAATTGAGATAAAGGGTTAGGGGATAAAAGCAGGCATGGCAGCGGAAACGACCCTCAGGCAAGTCATGGACAGGCTGGATAGGGCGCTGGGCGCGCTGGAGGAAGCCGTCGATCTCCGGCTCGAGAAAGAGGGCGATTATGCGGAGGCGGAGGAGGAAGTGCAGCGCATGAACACCGACCGCAGCCGTCTTGCGCAGGAGCTCGACATTTCGGAGGCGCGCGCCGAGCGGCTGGAAGCGGCGAACCGGGAGGTGTCGCGGCGTCTTGTCACGGCGATGGAGACGATCCGCGCCGTGCTGGATCGATAGGCAGGCTTTGGGAAGCGGGAATTGATTTCGCGCGGGCTTGCAAGGTGGAAAGGTTAAAGGGGATTGGATGGCGACGGTCACGGTGACGATCGATGGCAAGGCCTACCGCATGGCCTGCGACGAAGGGCAGGAGGCGCACCTGACCGGCCTTGCCGAGCGTTTTGATCGTTATGTCACGCATCTCAAATCCTCCTTCGGCGAAATCGGCGACCAGCGCGTGACCGTGATGGCCGGCATCATGGTGATGGATGAGCTGGTCGAATTGCAGAAGCGCCTGAAGGGGCTGGAGAGCGAAGCCGAAACGCTGCGCCGCTCCCGCGACGAAGCGCTGAACCGTGCCGACAACAATGACGCCGTGCTGGCGGGCGTGCTCGACGGCATGGCCCAGCGCATCGAGGCGCTGGCGGCGAAGCTCGCGCCGAAGCCGGGAGGCGTGGGTTAGCCGGGATCGATTTTCGCACCGTTGTTGTGGGTGGCTCGAGGCATGGAGTTCTGTGACATGCACCGGTTTCGGCCCTATTGCCGACGCACGAGATCCTTCCGGATGGGGCAGAAATAGACGAGACAGAACGCCAGCACGAGATTGGCCGCCCATTTATCGGCTTGCAGGAGAAGCCCTGCCTCGACTGGCACAGGCGCGCCCGGCTTGGCAAAGACATACATATAAGTGATCGCGTTCATGAGCGGCTGGCGGATGAGATCGCCCTTAAGCGCGAGCAGAATCGCGGCGATGACGAGTGTCCTGAGCGGGCGGCTCACGATCGGCAACCGGTCCGCGGTCCAGTAGTAGACGAAGGCCACGGTTCCCGTCGGTATCAGCGCCGTGACGTAGGCCGCCACGACCACGACGCTGGGATAACCGTCCTTCGGAGGAACGAGACCCTGCATTATTGGACCGATGATATTCTGCGCCCATCCTTGCACGAATATGTGCGCGGTAAGCGCGGCCACTGTCGCGACGACAACGCAGGTAAGACCTCTGAGCACGTTGCTTCGTGTGAACAGCGCCGTACCGGTCTTCTTTATCGTAGGCCGGTCCATATGTGCCATGGTTCAACCCCTTTGACTGGTCATGGGCAGGGATAGGTCTTTGCGAGATAGGCATAGACCGCATCCTTAAGTTCCATTTTCTGTTGGGCGGGTGAGAGCCTGCTGAGATAATCGAGCAGCGGCTTGGCCTCGATTTTGGCTTGACCGTCGGGCGGAGGACAACTGATCGGTTTGCCCTCGGCCGCCGACCGCTCCACATCGGCGCGATAGTTCTTCAGAGCTTCACGAAGCGCGCCGGCAAGACGCTGCGTATCAGGAGCAAGCTGCGCAAAAATCCCAAATTTCTCGACGGCTTTCGAGCGGGCGACGAACTCGCTGACCGGCATGGCCTGAGCAGGCGCAATCAGCAGCAATGCGGCAGCGCCAACCGCCCAAAGGGCCAGCCGCGCCGGAGCGTTGAGGCTTGTCTTCATGCGGATAATTCCTTCACAGGCTATAGCTCAACTCGAAAGTCGCGGCGGACCAAAGGTAGGAGTCCCGCGGCAGCATCCGCGAATGACACCGCCGCCGTCATTTTTCAGGGATCATCGATAGGTTGGCATCACCCAATTTCGCCAGGCGAGATAAGGCGACAGGACCAGCAGCAGATTGAGAGCGAGGCGAGAATCCGGGAGACCGCTGAAGCCCGCCTGAATACTACCCGCGCTGCCGGAAGCCGACGGCAGCGTGACATCCAATTGAAGCGCACTGCCGAGCAGCGCCACAAGAACCAGTGCAATCGCCGGCCAGATCGATTGCAGGCGCTGCCGCATGGCGATGGCGGCTATGCCCCAACCGCATAGGATCGGCAGGATCAGATTGGATAGAATTTTGACCGCATCGGTCAGGCCTGCAAACCAGGTGGGGACGGAATGACTGCCGGGTTCCACTCCATAAATCTGGGCGGCGATCAACAACAAGATGCATGCGGCGAGGCCGACGGCAAGGCTCAAGGGCGCGAGCACGACGGTCATCCAAGGAGCGCGGGCGCTCCAGGATCGCAGTTCGCTGCGGCCGATCATCGCCTGAACCAGGTCTTCCTGGTTTCCGAGCCGCGCATAGGCCCAGACCTCCGCTTCCTGCTTATCGAACCCTTCTGCCACGAGAGCGGTCGTGATATCCTCGAAATGCTCCTTCAGCTCCATCACATATCGATTGATATAACGCGGAGCGATACCGGCGCGCAGCAGCTGCTCGCGAAGCGGGTCAAACAGCAGGGACATGTTTTTCTCCTCTGACGACATCCTGAATGGCTGCGACAAGCCTGATCCAGCTTCCCGTGAGATCGGACAGCCGCCGTTGGCCTAAAGGCGTGATCGAATAATAAATCCGGCTGCGGCCATTCACGGTCTGGCGGCGGGAACTGAGGGCCCCCTCGCGCTCCAGACTATGAAGTACGGGATAGATCACCCCCTCACCGAGCGTGACGATGTCTGCGGTGCGGTGGCGAATAGCCTGGACCACCTCATAGCCATACATCTCCTGCTCCGCGAGAAGCTTGAGGAGCAGGAGTTCCGGAACGCCATTCATAAAATTCGGGTTCGTTCGTGTATTGGGCATGAAACATTCACCTCGATACCTTTTTATTCGAGGTATATATACCATTCAGTTCTAGGTATGCAAGCGGTCTCGCGGTCGCTGCGATAAAAACAAGCGCATCTTTTTCATCTAATGGCGAAATGCCCTAGCCTGCCGGAACAGGCCATCCTATATTGGGCACCGGCGTACTGCGCTTCGCGACAGGAGTAACTTATCCCCGGGGCCTTATTGATCTCAAAGGGAGCTGTCCCTGGAAAGGCCCGTGGGCTTTTCCACACGGCGCCCACCTACTTTGTAGGTACCCGGGATCAATCTCTCCATCGGTTGTCGTGGTCGCCACTTCTCCTCATCAACCGTCATTCTCGGGTTTGTCCCGAGAATCTGTAACGCGTCGTTCGAGCGGGACGGTAGTCGCCTTTTCGTCTTCTTATGGTAGATTCTCGGAAGCCCGAGAATGACGGCGAGGGGATAGCGTGGAAAACAAGGAACAAAAAGCCCAACTCCGGCGTGCTGCGCTTGGCCGCCGCGATGCGCTCGATGCCGGTTATCGCGCGGAAGCGTCGCGCTTGGCGGCGGAGCATGGCGCGGCGATTCCGATCTCGCCCGGAACCGTCATCTCCGGCTTCTGGCCGATCCGCTCCGAGATCGATCCGCGACCGCTGCTTTCGATACTCCATGAGCGCGGCGCGCGGCTTTGCCTTCCTGTCGTGCTCGATCGGGAAACCATCGTTTTTCGCGCATACGCGCCGGACACGGCTCTCATCGACACCGGCTTCGGCACCAAAGGGCCGGGGCCGGAGGCGGCGCTGCTTGATCCTGACATCATGCTCGTACCGCTCGCCGCTTTCGACGCCCATGGCGGGCGCATCGGTTATGGCGCGGGGCATTATGACCGGGCAATTGGGTGGATGGCGAAACGGAACATTGTTCCTGTTCTGATCGGTCTTGCCTTCGATGCCCAGGAGGTCGCGCATGTGCCGCAGGAGCCGCATGATATCAGGCTTTCACAGATCCTCACCGAGAGCGGCTTGCGCGCGGTCGGCTCCGCCTGATAAAGGCAGGCGATGAGATTTCTTTTTCTTGGCGATATGGTGGGCCGGTCGGGGCGCACGGCGGTATATGAAAAGCTGCCGGGGCTGATCAACGACCTGAAGCTCGATTTCGTGGTGGTCAATGGCGAAAACGCCGCGGGCGGGTTCGGCATCACCGAGGAGATTTTCCGCCATACGCTGGAAGCAGGCGCGGATGTGGTGACCACGGGAAACCATGTCTGGGACCAGCGCGAGGCGCTTGAATTCGCCGGGCGCGAGGAACGGTTTCTGCGTCCCGCCAATTTCCCCAAGGGCACCGCCGGCAAGGGCTCGGGCGTCTATCTCGCCCGCAACGGCGCTCGGGTGCTCGTCTCCAACATCATGGGCCGGGTATTCATGCACCCTGATCTCGACGATCCGTTCCAAGCGGCGGAGGACATCCTTTCCGCCTGCCCGCTGGGCGAGCAGGCCGATGCGGTTATTTTCGATTTCCACGCCGAGGCGACGAGCGAGAAGCAGTGCTTCGGGCATTTCCTCGATGGCCGCGCGAGCCTTGTCGTCGGCACGCATACCCATGTGCCGACCGCCGACTGGCAAATCCTGAATGGCGGCACGGCCTATATGTCGGATGCGGGCATGTGCGGAGATTACGATTCCTCGCTCGGCATGGACAAGGAGGAGCCGCTCAATCGCTTCCTCTCCAAGGTGCCGAAGGGCCGTTTCGAGGCGGCGAGCGGCCCGGCCACCATTTCCGGCGTTTGCGTAGAGATATCCGACCGCACCGGGCTTGCCGAAAAGATCGCGCCCTTGCGCATCGGCCCGCGCTTGCAGGAATCTATGCCGGATTTCTGGTAGCCGCGCGATTGACGGCAGACCATATGCTCCCTACTTAACCGCGAACTGAAGCGTTTTCGTGGGGACGAGCATGGATATGATTGCCGGGCATTTGTCGTTTCTTTCCGAGCCGGCGGGGTGGGCAGCGCTCGCCACGCTTGTCGTCATGGAAGTCGTGCTTGGCATCGACAACCTCATCTTCATCTCGATCCTCACCAACAAGCTGCCGCCCGAGCAGCAGGCCCGCGCGCGGCGGCTCGGCATCGGCGCGGCGCTCATCCTGCGGCTGGCGCTGCTCTTTACCATCTCCATCATCGTGCGGCTGACCCAGCCGGTTTTTGAATTGTTCGGCCATGGCTTCTCCTGGCGCGACCTGATCCTGATCGCGGGCGGCCTGTTCCTGGTCTGGAAGGCGACAAAGGAAATCCATCATTCGGTCGATCCGGAAGACCATAAGGAGACCATGGTCGGCGGCGCGGTGAAGCTCACAATGGGCGCGGCAATAAGCCAGATCCTGCTGCTCGACCTCGTCTTCTCCGTCGATTCGATCATCACGGCCGTCGGCATGACCGATGAGGTCGCCATCATGGTAATCGCAGTGATCGCCGCCGTGACCGTCATGCTGCTTGCCGCCGACCCGCTGTCGCGCTTCCTCAACGACAACCCGACCATCGTCATGCTGGCGCTGGGCTTCCTCCTGATGATCGGCATGACGCTGATCGCGGATGGTTTCGGCTTCCACGTGCCGAAGGGCTATATCTACGCGGCGATGGGTTTCTCGGCGCTGGTCGAGGGCCTCAACATGCTGGCGCGGCGCAAGCGCAAGGCGGGGAAGTGATACATTTATGGCCGCATGATCTTACCCGAGAAGTCTGCAGCTTCTCGGGATCATGCGGGCGCAATCCGCACCCCGGCATAGCCGCTTTCCGCCACGCTTGAGCAAAGCTCGAACCATTCGCAATCCCGGCAGGCCTCGCGGGTCTGCCCGGTGGCGAAAGCGTTGCGCATCGTGGCGAGCATGGGGGCGTCGAGCTTGATATGGTCGCCGGGCGCGAGTGGCTGGCGCAATAGCGCGGACACCGCGTCGAGTGCCTTGGCATCACGCTCCGTGACGCTTTCGTTGAAGCAGTGGCAATCGTCCGTGCCGAGCAGCGGGGCGCAGATATCATCCGGCCCCGCCACCAAAAGAATATCCTCTCCTTCAGCCAGTCGCCCCGCTATTTCATCGTAATTGGCGATGAAAGCGGGGCTGTAGCCCTTGCCGACATAAGTCAGCATGCAGAGAAGATGATGCGCGCGAAGGCGTATGGTCACCGAGTAGCGGCCTTCAGGATTGCCGCGCCGAGCGCAGACTTGATGAGCGCGCCGACGAGGAAGGGCGTGACGCCGAAGGCAATGGCCTGATCAAAACCGATAAGCGTCGCGAGCCATGCCGCGCCGATGATAAGGCAGAGTGCGTTGGCAATGAGGAAAGAGGCGAAGGCGAGAAGCACGTTGCGCCCGTTCCAGCCGCATTCCGCAAACCAGCCGGTGATAGCCGCGATGATCGGAAACGAGGCGAGGTAGCCAGACGTCGGGTCGCCGATGAAATAGGCGAGTCCGCCAGCGCCGCCGGCGAGAACCGGAAGGCCCATGGCGGCTTCCATGAGCCAGGCGAGGACGGTGAGCGTGCCCAGCCGCCAGCCATAGAGTGCGCCGATCAGCGGCACGATGAGCGTTTGCAGCGTGATCGGGACGGGAATCATCGGCACCTCGATCTGCGAGGTCAGGCCAAGAACGAGCGTACCGGCGAGTACGGCGATGATCTTCGTGGCCGTGGAACGGCTGTCTAGCCGCAAGGGGCTGAAGGATGCGGCGGGGGTCGAGGATGTCATTTCATGCATGGTCGGCTCCTTTTCCAAAATTATAGATAAAATCGAGATTCGATCTATTAATGAGTCCACAGCGTGCGACAAAAATCAAGCACCGGTTTTTGAGCGGCGCTTTCAGGGGGATTTGAACGGAGAATAGGTCAGCCGATGATGGCGAAGCTTTCGCGCGTATGGCCGGAAGCGGTCTTGACCGGTTTCTGGCCGATCCGTTTCACATGGCGGGCAAGGATTGTGGCGGCGGCGTCGATGTCGCCCTGGCGCAGCGCCGCCAGGATGGCGCGATGGTCGTAATCTGTCGTCGCTTCCCATTCCGAGCGCCAGGTGCTGAACAGGAAGCGGGCGCTCGCGGCGTGCAGATCGTCGATGGCGGCGAGGAGCCGCGGCATTGCGCACGGAGAAATGATCAGGCGGTGAAAACGGCGGTTGGCTGCCTCCCATGAGCGGACATCGCGGGATTTATCGCCGGCCTTGGTTGCTTCCTCGGCTTCGTCGAGAATGGCCCTGGTGAGATGCGGTGCGGCATTGCGCAGCGCCAGCACTTCCAGCGCGGCGCGCATGTCCGCGACTTCCCTTATCTCACGGATGTCGAACGAGGCGACACGCACGCCACGGCGCGGCTCGCTGACGGCAAGACCCTGCGCCTCAAGGCGGCGCAAGGCCTCGCGAACCGGCACATGGCTGGTGCCGAACTCTTCCGCTATGTGGTCCTGCCGCAGTTTCGTACCGGGGTCGATCGCTCCGGCTATGATCCGGTCCGCCAGAACGCGGCTGATCCTGATTGCTATGGTGTCGTCTTTTTCCTTGGCCATGAATTATCGATAATTTACGGCCATGTGCCTGTCGAGGTGACATGGTTTGGTGATTTCGCTTTTTCTGGACGCGCGCGGGCATTTTTTCTATAAGGCCGGGATTCTTTGCTTTAGCCGCATTATGCCAGGCTGGAGGTTCGTCCGGCTGCAAAATGCTCGAAATTGACAGGGGTGCCATGGCTGGCCATTCACAGTTTAAGAACATCATGCACCGCAAGGGCCGGCAGGATGCCGTGCGGTCGAAAATCTTTTCCAAGCTCTCGCGCGAAATCACGGTAGCCGCCAAGCAGGGCCTGCCCGATCCGGCGATGAATCCGCGCCTGCGTCTGGCGATCCAGAACGCCAAGGCGGAATCGATGCCGAAGGACAATATCGAGCGCGCCATCAAGAAGGCCTCGGGCAATGAGGGCGAGAACTATGAAGAGGTGCGCTATGAGGGCCGCGGCCCCGGCGGCGTGTCGGTCATCGTCGAAGCGCTGACCGATAACCGCAACCGCACCGCCTCCAATGTCCGCGCCGCCTTCACCAAGGCCGGCGGGTCGCTGGGTGAAACCGGCTCGGTCTCCTTCATGTTCGACCGCGTGGGCGAGATCGTCTACAAGCCGGAAGTGGGCGATGCCGACAAGGTCATGGAAGCGGCCATCGAGGCCGGCGCCGACGACGCGCAATCGGACGAAAACGGCCACGTCATCATTTGCGCCTTCGAGAATGTCGGCGAGG
Source organism: Brucella sp. IR073 (assembly GCF_049065735.1). Classification (NCBI taxonomy): domain Bacteria; kingdom Pseudomonadati; phylum Pseudomonadota; class Alphaproteobacteria; order Hyphomicrobiales; family Brucellaceae; genus Brucella; species Brucella sp. IR073. The sequence goes on along the minus strand of NZ_JBAKHD010000003.1, from coordinate 298,900 downwards.
TGTCGAAATCGCTCGAAGCATCGCTCGGCGAGGCGGAATCGATCAAGACGATCTGGAAGCCGCAGACCAATACCGAACTCGACGAGGAAAAAGCCCGCTCGCTGCTGAAGCTGCTAAATGTGCTTGAAGACGATGACGACGTGCAGAACGTCTACACGAATTTCGAAGTCAGCGACGAAGTGATGGAAAAGCTGAGCGCTTGATTTTTAAACATACAGGGATGTATGAAAACTCCCGGGTGGAAGCCCGGGAGTTTTTTTATTGGGCCGAACAGTTCGTTTTCAATTTGAGCGTCGCCAGCCTCTCCGGTCTATCCCACTGCCTAAGCCGTCGCCTTCTTCACCAGCATATCGAACAGCCTTTCCACAGCACCGGCATCGGCAACATCTACAATCGTCATGCCGTGTTTCTCCGCCGCTGCCCGCATTTCGCTATTATCGCGGAGGGATCGCTCGATGAATTTGCCGATCCGTACCCGTTGGTACGCATCGGCGTCCACATATCCGGCTTCGCGGCGAATCCGGTCGCGCAGGAAATCTGTATCAGCCCACAAGCACACTGCGATCCCATCCAGCGTGGCAATGTATTCCGGCCGCAAGGCGGAGCCTTCCATGATGAAAGGCTTCCCAGCAGGACACTCGGCTTCGATCGTCTGCCTGATCAAAGGCCACATATTTTCGTGATGCACCCGCAGGAACCAGTAAATGGTTTCAAGCGACAGGCTCGAATAATATTCGGCAATGGCGGGAGGAATATCGGGCCATGGGCGACCGGGGTGGCGGGCGAGTTTGTCCGTGGAGATGAGCGTCCAGCCCAGCCTATCGCCAAGCCGGGCCGCCAGCGTCGTTTTGCCGGCATGCGAGCTGCCGGTGATGAATATGGCTGAACCGGACTGTTTCATCTTCCCATTATAGCAACAAAAAACCCCGCCGGAGCGGGGTTTTCGATAGTCTTGCTGGCTATCCGGTCTCGTTACACCGCATGATCTTATCCGAAAAGTCTGCAACTTTTCGGGATCATGCTTAGATGCCGAGATTGCCGAAGCGGTTCTTGAACTTGGAGACGCGGCCGCCGCGGTCGACGAGGGTCTGCGAGCCGCCCGTCCAGGCCGGATGGGTGGTCGGATCGATGTCGAGATTCATCGTGTCGCCTTCCTTGCCCCAGGTCGAGCGGGTGAAATATTCGGTGCCGTCGGTCATCACGACCTTGATGGTGTGGTAATCGGGATGGATATTGGCTTTCATCGGTCACATTCCTGAAGAATTGTGGCGTTAACCACGTCCCGAACGGATCGAAACTGCGGCACTTCCGCCCACTGGCAAACTTGAAGCCGCAGACCATGAGCCCACGGCTTCCAAAAGCGTTGGCGAGCCTATACATCAGCCGGGCGGCAATAACAATCCCAAACATCAGGAAACAATGGCCGAGACATTTTCCCAAAAGCCGGAGCGGACCGAGGGCAAGCCAGCCGGACGAGACCGGCGGAAGGTGGCGCCGCTCAAACGGCTCGCGCCCTATCTCGCCCGCTACAAGGCGACGGTCGCGGGCGCGCTCGTGGCGCTTGTGGTTGCCGCTGCGGCGACCCTCGTGCTGCCCCTCGCGGTGCGGCGCATGGTGGACCACGGCTTCACCGCCGCCAATAGCCATTTCATCAACAATTACTTCGGCATGCTGGTGGCGCTGGCGGCGGTTCTGGCGGTTGCTTCCGCCGCGCGCTATTATTTCGTCATCACGCTTGGCGAGCGGGTGGTGGCGGCGCTGCGCCGTGACGTGTTTTCCCATGTGGCGACATTATCGCCCGATTTCTTCGATCGCACCCTGTCGGGCGAGATCGTCTCGCGGCTGGCGGCCGACACGACGCAGATCAAGTCCGCCGTGGGCGCGACGGCGTCGATGGCGCTGCGCAATCTGATCCTCGGGCTCGGCGCGGTGGCGATGATGGTCGTCACCAGCCCGAAGCTTTCGGCGCTCGTCATCGCCGCCATTCCGTTCATCGTGCTGCCGCTCATCGCCTTTGGGCGTTCGGTGCGGCGGCGGTCCCGCGCGGCGCAGGACATGCTGGCGCGGGCCACGGCCTATGCAGGCGAGCAGATTTCCGCCGTGCGCACGCTGCAGGCCTTTACCAACGAGGCGCTGGTGACGCGGCAATTTTCCGATGCGGTGGACAATGCCTTCGTCGCAGCGCGCGCGTCGATCCTGGCGCGGTCGTTTCTCACGGCGGTCGCCATCTTCATGGTGTTTTCCAGCGTCGTGGCAGTACTGTGGTTCGGCTCGCGCGACGTGCTCTCGGGCGCGATGACGCCGGGGACGCTCGGGCAATTCCTGCTTTATGCGGTGCTGGCGGCGAGCGCTCTTGGCGCATTGTCGGAAGTATGGGGCGACCTGGCGCAGGCGGCGGGAGCGACGGAGCGGCTGACGGAGCTTCTCGCCGAAAAGCCGGCGATTGCCGCGCCCGCCGATCCGGTGGCGCTGCCCAAGCCGGCGCAGGGCGCGCTCGCCTTCGATCATGTGCGCTTCAGCTATCCGGGACGGCCCGATGCGCCATCCCTCAACGATGTCAGCTTTGCCGTGAAGCCCGGCGAAACCATCGCCATCGTCGGTCCGTCCGGCGCGGGCAAGAGCACGCTGTTTTCGCTGATCCTGCGCTTCTACGATCCGCAATCGGGCAAGATAACGATTGATGGCGTGGATCTGCGCGATGCGGACCCCATCGATTTGCGCGAGCGCATCGCCGTGGTGCCGCAGGATGTCGCGATCTTCGCCGCGTCGATCCGTGACAATATCGCCTTCGGCAGGCCTGGTGCCGATGAGAGGCAAATCGAGGCGGCGGCGAAGGCGGCTCTCGCGCATGATTTCATTCTGGCGCTGGAGAATGGCTACGACACGCAAGTCGGCGAGCGCGGCGTGACGCTGTCAGGCGGCCAGCGCCAGCGCATCGCCATTGCCCGCGCCATATTGCGCGATGCGCCGGTGCTGCTGCTCGACGAGGCGACTTCCGCGCTCGATGCCTCCAGTGAGATGCTGGTGCAAAAGGCGCTGGAGCATCTAATGGAGGGGCGCACGACCCTCATCATCGCGCACCGGCTCGCCACCGTGCTCAAGGCCGACCGCATTCTCGTGCTCGACGAGGGGCGGATCGTCGAGGAAGGCACGCATGCCAGCCTCGTCGGGCAAGATGGAATTTACGCCCGTCTGGCGCGGTTACAGTTCGAAGCGGGGGCGGATGCGTTCAAAGGAGGGATGAAATGACGGGTGCGGCACCGCTGGAACGGACGCTAGCAGCTATCGCTGAAGCGGCTCCTGATGGTGCGGAGGACTGGTGGATCATCGGTAGCACCGCGATGCATCTTTCAGGCTATACGGACGTTGCACCCGACGACGTCGATATATTCGCCTCTCGCGAAACGGCCATGGGGTTTCTTCGTTATTGGAAAGTGGAGCCTGCCGTTCCGAAGACCCATCCGCAGTTCCGCTCCGATCCTTTTACCAGCATCTATTTACCGGGCTGTCTGCGCATCGAACTGATGGGTAATCTCGAAGTCAAGCACGGCGAGGCGTGGAAATCCCTGCGGCTTGTCACTCGGGAAAAGGTCCATGGTGTCTATATCCCATCGTCCGAGGAACAGGTCGCTATCTTTCGCCTGTTCGGGCGGGAGAAAGATCTCGATAAGGCTGCACGGTTGGTAGGCTAGCCCGTCGCCGTCGCCCGTCCCGCCGCGCGGCGGAGCGTCGCCGGATAACATTATCCGCCTTGCGTCCTGATCCCACCGGTCTATCCTGAGAATGTTGCCTTATTCTTGGGAGGAGAAGACCATGGCATTTTCGAAGATGACCCGCCGCGCGCTTGTTGCGCTCGGCGCAAGCGTGCTGGCTTCCTTGGCGCTCGGCGCGCCGGCTGGCGCCCAGCAGTTTCCGTCAAGGCCCGTTACGCTCGTCGTGCCGTTTTCGGCGGGCGGCTCGACGGATGTGGTTGCGCGTATCGTCGCGGAGAAGATGGCGGAAGGGCTCGGCCAGCAGGTGGTGGTCGAGAATGTCGGCGGCGCGGGCGGCAGCCTCGGCGCGGACCGCGTGGCGCGGGCAGAACCGGATGGCTATACGATCCTGATGGGGACGGTGGCCACCCACGCGCTGAACCCGCTCATCTTCAAGACCAAGCCCTATGACGCGGAGAAGGATTTCGCGCCGGTCTCGCTGCTGGTCCTCGTGCCGAATGTGCTTGTCGTAAACCCGAAGCTGCCGGCGAAGGATGTCAAGGAACTGCTGGCGCTGCTGAAGGCCGACCCCGAGGGCTATGCCTATGCCTCGTCAGGCAACGGCACGCCGCTGCACCTCTCCGGCGAATTGTTCAAGAGTATGGCTGGCGTGAACATGCAGCATGTGCCCTATAAAGGGGCGGGCCCGGCGCTCAACGACGTGATCGGTAATCAGGTGCCCATCATGTTCGACAATCTGCCGTCCTCATCAGGACACATCAAGGCCGGCACGCTGCGGGCGCTGGCGATCACCACGAAGGAACGCGCCGCTTCCTTCCCGGACGTGCCGACGGTCGCCGAATCCGGTATTCCCAACTATGAGACCTACACTTGGAATGCGCTCTTTGCGCCAGCCGGTACGCCGCCGGAGGTTGTCGCCAAACTGAACGAAGCCGCCAACAAGGCGCTGAAAGATCCGGCCGTTGTCGCGCGGATGAAGGATTTCAGCGCCACCATCGTCGGCTCGACGCCGGAGGAGCTCGGCAAGCATGTGACGGCGGAGCTGGCGAAGTGGAAGCCGGTGGTGGAGAACGCGAAGATCCAGATGGATTAAGCAGCGTTTAGGGCGGGCTGGCTGGCGCGCATTCCGTTTCGGAAAATCACAAAAAGCTCCCTCTGCTCAATAGGGCGGAGGGGGCGCTGTCGCGTTAACGGGGCGGCGCAATAACGATGGTTCGCTTGTCACGATTACATTATGAGTTTGGAGCCAACGAATCATCGGCACCTGTAATCCTCGAGGTAGGGTATGCCTATAAAAATTGGTAAACCAAGCGACTTCGGTTTTGAAGTTGATGATGTTTGCAGATTTTATAACGAACACTGGAAAAGAAAAATAGCGCTCGGAGATAGCGCATTCTATCGCTGGCAGTTCATAGATACGCCCGTCAACACCGGCATCGACGAATGCTGCGTCGCCGTCCTGGATGACCAGATCGTAGGCGTCATGGGGCTGAATGCGCGTGATTTCTATGCTGGCGGTAAAAAGCTGGATGGAGCAGAACTAACGACGTGGGTGGTCGCCGAAGAGCACAGGAACAAAGGTTCCGGGCCCGCAATGATCGGCTATTTAAAAAACCGTTTCGACGTCATGATCGGGATGGGCATTTCCCATGCCGCCCTTCCCGTGTACCTGAGGAGCGGTTTCAGGTATATCAAGGCGATACCCAGGCATGTTCATGTTATTCATTGGGACACAATAAAGGACGCGATAAAGGCAGATCCTTTAGCTTATAAATATGCAAAGGCGCAGATTTTGCTCGCAGATTTTGCTTTATCCCGCGATTTTGATCCCGGGGATGTCGACAAGATCTATGATAATTTTTCCAAGGAGCATAATTCCTTTTCAAGGAAACACGAAGACATAAAATGGCGGTATGATAATCATCCGTATTTCAAATATTCCCATTTTATAGTGAATGGCTCGTGCCATGTCTGCGTTCGCATTGACAAAGATGTGGACGGATTTGTTATGGCGCACTGCGTCGATATTTTCGGAGACGCAGCCAGCTATCCATCGGCGGTGAGCGCCGCCATTCACTACGCTGGAGAGCAGGGAGCGAGCGCCATCGACTTCTTCTCAACGAACGCACGGTTGAATGCGGTTCTTGGCGCAATGGGACTTTTTTCGACTTTGGATCATGATTTTTTCAAGTTCCCCCATCTTTTCCATCCCGTGGAGATAAGGGATCCAGCGACAACATCGCTTATACTTTGGGCCAAAGAAGGATTGGCTGATTTCCTTGACACCTCAAGGCTTCATATCACGAAGCAGGACGCTGATTTTGACCGTCCGACGATTTACGGAATGAAGCCATGAGCAATCTCACCGTCGTAATGTATCATTATGTAAGGCCCATCGCTAAATCCCGGTTTCCAGCGATCAAGGGTCTTGAGCTCGATGATTTCAAGGAACAGGTTGCCTTCATAAGGAAAAACTATAACCCGGTGAGCGTGGACGAGGTTATTGCCAGCTTCCATGATGGCGTCGATCTGCCGCCTAACGCCATTCTCATGACGTTTGACGACGCCTATTCCGATCACTTCAAATACGCTTACCCGGTCCTTAAGAAGAATGGCATGCAGGGGCTATTCTACGCTCCTGGTAAAGCCATACAGGAAAACGATGTCCTGGATGTAAATAAGATTCACTTCATTCTTGCGTCGTGCGCTGACATAGAAAGGCTTATTGACGATGTCCGCTCGCTTTTCGAACTGCACAGCGCGGAATATCAGCTGAAGCCATTCGAGGAATATTATTCTGAACTTGCGGTAGCCAATAGGTTTGATCCGAAGGAAGTCATTTTCGTCAAGAGATTTTTACAGGTGGCTCTCCCGGAAGATTTGCGAGGGCGGATATGTTCGGCCCTTTTCGATAAATATATCGGCATGTCCCAGGAGGCTTTTTGCAGCGAAATTTATATGACGAAAGATCAACTGACGCATATGGTTTCGGACGGAATGCATGTCGGCAGCCACGGCTACAATCATTATTGGTGGAATGCGCTGGAGCCTTCTGCGCTTGAGCGCGAGATCGATCAATCCATAGATTTTCTCAAATCGATCGGCGCATATAATGAAAACTGGACTGCGTGCTATCCGTATGGATCCTCAAGTGACTTTGTAGCGAAGGCTCTCAGTGAAAAAGGATGCAAGCTCGCGTTTACAACTGAGGTGAATGTGGCGAACAGCAAGAAAAATGATCCCTTGCTTGTGCCGCGCCTGGATACAAATGACTTGCCAAAAGTAGCGGATTCAGCGCCAAACCATTGGTACAGGTGAAAGCATAGAAACCAGCCCCTTGGCGACCACGAGCAGATTAAGCCCTGCGTTGCATCTATCGCGATGGCGAGCGATACAATTTTTCCGCCTATCCTGAACCGTCGTCAAACCTTCGCCGCCGCCCGGCCCGCTGCTCTCCCCGAAAATAGGCACCCGCCCAGAAACGTGCCTTCCAGCGCGTTGTAGCCGTGATACCCGCCGCCCCCAAATCCCGCCGCTTCTCCCGCAGCGTAGAGGCCAGGGACGGGCACACCGGAACCATCCAACACTTGGGACTGCAGATTGGTGTTGAGGCCGCCCAGTGTCTTGCGGGTCAGGATATGGAGGCGGACGGCGATGAGGGGGCCGGCTTCGGGATCGAGGATGCGGTGCGGCTTTGCCGTGCGCACCAGCCGGTCGCCGAGATAATTGCGTGCGCCTCTGATAGCGGTGACCTGTGCGTCTTTGGAATATTTGTTGGCGATCTCGCGGTCGCGCGCCTCGATCTGGATGCGCAGGTGCTCGAGATCGATGCGCTTTTCGCCTATGAGCCGGTTCATGCCCTCGACCAGGTCGGGAAGGTTTCGTGCGACGATGAAATCCTCGCCTCGGCTCTTGAACGCTTCCACCGGCGGCGGCGCGCCCTTGCCGAGGCGGCTTTTGAGGAGAAGTTTCCAGTCCTTGCCTGTCAGGTCCGGGTTCTGCTCGGAGCCTGACAGCGCGAATTCCTTTTCGATGATCTTTTGGGTCAGCACGAACCAGGAATAATCATGACCGGTGTAAAGGATGTGCCTGAGCGTGGCGAGCGTATCGAAGCCCGGCAGGCAGGGGGAGGGGAGGCGGTTGCCTTTTGCGTCGAACCAGAGCGAAGACGGACCGGGCAAGATGCGGATGCCATGATTGGGCCAGATGGGCGACCAGTTCTTCAACCCTTCCGTATAATGCCACATGCGGTCGGTGTTGATGGTCGCGCCGCCTGCCTCCACGGCAATGCCGATCATGCGGCCATCAACATGATCGGGGACGCCGGAGACCATATGCGCGGGCGGCTCGCCCAGACGCTCGCGCGGCCAGTTCTTGCGCACCAGATCGAAATTGCCGCCGATACCGCCGGAGGCGACGATAACAGCGCCTGCGGAGAATTCGAACGTGCCTGCGATGTCGCGGTTCGATTTCTCACCGCGTTTCGTCGCCGAGGGCGCGAGGATTTCGCCTGATACGCCGGTGACGGCGCCGTTCGTCTTGAGGATGCGGCTTACGCGGTGGCGGTATTTGATGACGATGCGGCCCTTGTCTACCGCCTCGCGCACCCGCCGCTCGAACGGCTCGACCACGCCGGGGCCTGTGCCCCAGGTGATATGGAAGCGCGGCACGGAATTGCCATGGCCGGTGGCAAGGCTGCCGCCGCGTTCAGCCCAGCCGACCACAGGAAACCAGCGCAGCCCCAGCGAATGGAGCCAGGCGCGCTTTTCGCCGGCGGCGAATTGCAGATAGGCTTCGGCCCATTGTTTCGGCCAGTGGTCTTCGGGCCGGTCGAAACCGGCGGAGCCGAACCAGTCCTGCCGGGCAAGCTCGAAACTGTCCTTGATGCCCATGCGCCGCTGCTCGGGCGTGTCGATCATGAAGAGACCGCCCAGAGACCAGAAGGCCTGCCCGCCGATGGCGTTATCGCCTTCCTGCTCGACAATGATCACCCGCTTGCCGGCATCCGCCAGCTCCGCCGCGGCAACAAGCCCGGCCAATCCCGCGCCCACGACGATGACGTCCGCATCGGCTGCCATTTTTCTCCCCCTCCCTTCGCCCTCTCCCAAAGGCGGTCACTCTTAATTCCTACGACGGAAACGCTGGCGCTCCATGTCGCTCCCCTCTTCCGTTGCCGATATTTCGTTATCCTATCGATACTCACCGCTCCGTCAGCTTCAGCTCGATGCGGCGGTTGCGGCTTCTGGCTTCCGGCGTGTCGGCGGGGTCGAGCGGCTGGTATTCGCCGAAACCCGCTGCGACGAGGCGGTTGGCGGGGACGCCGTTGGCGATGAGGAACTTGACCACCGCCGTGGCGCGGGCGGAGGAGAGTTCCCAATTGTCGCGGAAGCGGCCGGCGCCGGTGAGGGGCACATTGTCCGTGTGGCCGTCGACGCGTAGCACCCAGTTGATATCGTCAGGGATTTCCTTGTTGAGCTCGATCAGCGCTGCCGCGAGCTTCTTCATTTCCTCCTGCCCGGCGGGGCTGATATCGGCCGAGCCGCTGGGGAAGAGCACCTCCGACTGGAAGACGAAGCGGTCGCCGACGATGCGGATGTTCTCGCGGTCGGAGAGGATTTCGCGCAGGCGCCCGAAGAAATCGGAGCGATAGCGGTTCAATTCCTGGACGCGCTGGGCGAGGGCGACGTTGAGCCGCTTGCCGAGATCGGCGATCTTGGCGTTCGACTCCTTGTCGCGCGCCTCGGAGGCATTGAGCGCTTCCTCGAGTGCGGCGATCTGGCGGCGCAGCGCGCCGATCTGCTGGTTGAGCAATTCCACTTGCGACAGCGCGCGGGCGCTTACTTCCTTCTCAGCGGCGAGGTTGGTCGAGAGCTCGCCGATGCGCGCTTCCGCCGCCGCGCCAGCGCCGGCCCCGGCGCTCAGAAGCGATTGCAGACGGGAGCGCTCGCTTTCGGCGGCGCTGAGCGAGGCCTGCAAATCCGCGATGTTGTCCTCCAGATCCTGCTTGCTGCTGCGCTCCAGCGAGAGAAGCTGCGTCAGCTCGTTGATTTGGCTGTTGAGGCGGTTCAGCACCTCGTCCTTGTCCGTCACCTCCCGGGAGAGCAGGAACTGCGCCAGCACGAAAACCGAGAGCAGGAACATGATGGCGAGAAGCAGCGTCGACAGGGCATCGACGAAGCCCGGCCAGTAATCGACATGGCGCTGCTGGCGGCGTCCCCGGGCGAGGGCCATGTCACTTCCCCTCACGCTGGGCGATGGTGGCGCTAAGCTTTTCGAGCGTGGCGCGCATCGCCTTCTGCTCCTCGGCCTGAGCCTCCACCCAGTCACGCATCATCTGCTGCTCATTGCGCATGTTCTTGACGAGCCCCTGAATGCCTTCGGCCAGATTGGCGAGCGCGGCGGTGGTGCGCTGGCCCGGCGCGCCCGATGTCTGCATCGATTGCAGGCGCTCGGCGAGGGCGCGCAGTTCCTCGGTCGTTCCGGACGCACCTTCCTGGGCGATTAGGTCGGAGCCGAGGTCGGTGACGGAGGAAAGCCAGTTTTCCAGTTCCGTATAAAAGCGGTTCTGGGCGCGACCGGCCTGAAGATCGAGGAAGCCGAGGATGAGCGAGCCGGAGAGACCGAAGAGCGAGGAGGAAAAGGCGGTGCCCATGCCGCGCAGCGGGCTTTGCAGGCCGGTCTTGAGCGCATCCAGCATGTCGCTGGCATCGCCGCCCTTGGGGTCGAGCGCCTGGATGGTCTGGCTGATCGAGCCGATGGTTTCGAGCAGGCCCCAGAAGGTGCCGAGCAGGCCGAGGAACACCAGGAGCCCGATCAGATATCGCGAGATATCGCGGCTTTCATCGAGGCGTGTGGCGATGGAATCGAGGATCGAGCGCATCGACGTCGTTGAGAGTGCCATCGACTGGCGGCGACCGATCAGCGCCCGCATCGGCGCAAGCAGCACCGGCTCGCGGCTGCCGCGCTCCTCGAAGCCGCCACGGAACGAGTTGACCCAGCGGATTTCCGGGAAAAGGCGCACCACTTGCCCGAAAGCGAGAATGATGCCGACGAGGAGAACGCCGAGGATGAGGCCGTTCAGCCCCGGATTGGTGAAGAAGAAGGTCTGGATCTGGCGTGTCAGGACCGCGGCGAGGAAGGCGACGATGATGAGGAAGATCACCATCGACAGGACGACTATGCGCGGACTCGACAGCCGGTAGGGATCGAATTCCGATCCGATGTCCAAATCCGCCCTCGATGCTTTTGCCTTCGCCATTCCACACCCCGATTACCCGGTTTTGACGGTGCGGAGCCTAACCGAAATTATGGCAGCCGTCACGCGGATTAGACAGGCTTTTTCAGCACTTGCAGCAGGGCGGCGTGGATGGCCTCGTTGCCGGCGACGAGCGATTTCGTCTCGAACATGTTCTGGCCGCCGTGCTTGTCGGAGAGGAAGCCGCCCGCCTCGCGTATCATGAGGATGCCTGCGCCGATGTCCCAAGGCGACAGCGCGTCTTCCCAGAAGCCGTCGAGACGTCCGGCGGCGACGTAGGCGAGATCGAGTGCGGCGGCGCCCAGGCGGCGGATGCCCGCCGTTTCGCCCATGACGTTGCGCAGTTCCAAGAGATAATTGCCATGGTGGCCGCGGCCCAGATGCGGCACGCCGGTGCCGATGACAGCATCCTGCAGCTTGGAACGGGCGGCGACGCGCAGGCGGCGGTCGTTGAGGAACGCGCCGCCGCCGCGCTCGGCGGTGTAAAGCTCGTCCATGGCGGGATTGTAGATGACGCCCGCGACGATCTGGCCCTGGCGCTCCAGCGCGATCGAAACCGCGAAAATGGGGATGCCATGGAGGAAATTGGTGGTGCCGTCGAGCGGATCGACCAGCCAGCGGTGCTGGCTGTCGCGGCCTTCGATCTCGCCGGATTCCTCCATCAGGAAGCTGTAGTCGGGCCGCGCCCGCTTCAGTTCGCTATAGACGATATCCTCGGCGCGCTTGTCCGCCTGGCTGACATAGTCGCCCGGCCCCTTGAGCGACACCTGCAGGTTCTGCACCTCGCCGAAATCGCGCGCCAGGGAACGCCCGGCCTTCATCGCGGCCTGGACCATGACATTGAGGATCGCCGAACGCGCCATTTGGGATATTTCCTTTTAATTGCTGTGTCGGTTCTAGACACCCCCCTCTGTCCTGCCGGACATCTCCCCCTCAAGGGGGGAGATTGGCTGACACGGCTCGCAGCTCTCACTTGGCAACATTGGCGATTGGTGCTGCACGTATATGAGAGCGTAATCTCCCCCCTTGAGGGGGAGATGTCCGGCAGGACAGAGGGGGGTACTGTCCYGCCGAGGGTTTCGATGGCTGTTTTTAATCCGCCCGGCGGACGTAGGTCAGCTCGTTCGTATCGACGATCACGCGCTCGCCCGATTCGATGAAGGGCGGGACGAGGATGCGGATGCCGTTTTCGAGGACTGCCGGCTTATAGGACGAGGCAGCCGTCTGGCCCTTCACGACCGGGTCGGCTTCGGTGATCGCAAGCGTCACCTGGTCCGGCAGGCGGATGCCGATGGGACGTTCCTCGTGAAGCTCGACGGTGACCATCATACCGTCCTGCAGGAAGGCGGCGCGGTCGCCGACGAAATCCTTCTGCAGCTCGAGCTGCTCATAGGTTTCCGTGTCCATGAAAATCAGCGCGTCGCCCTGCTCGTAGAGGAAGGAGAAATCCTTCTGCTCCAGGCGGATGCGCTCGACGGTCTCGGCGGAGCGGAAGCGCTCGTTGAGCTTGGTGCCGTCGATGAGGTTCTTCAGTTCGACCTGATTGTAGGCGCCGCCCTTGCCGGGCTTCACCGCGTTGGTCTTCACCGCGACCCACAGGCCGCCATTGTGCTCGATGACGTTGCCGGGGCGGATTTCGTTTCCGTTGATCTTCATGGGTTGTTCCGGATCGTTTGAATAAGGGGCGCGCTTGAGCCAGTGATGGCGCAAGCCGCGGCAATCGGGCTTCCAAGACCATAAAACGGCGATTTACGCAAGACGCGGCGGTAAAAGGTGATGGTCTATCTCACCGAAGCCTGCCGGCGCGGGCGATTGCTTCCTTGATCTGGTTGTCATCGAGGCCGTCCATGAAGGAATCGAGATCATGGGCCGAGAGCCCGGCGCGCCGAGCGACGATATACCAGGCGGCGGCCTCGATGGAGTTGCCTTCGGTGCCGATGCCGTCGCGATAGAGGCGGGCGAGGCGGGCCTGGGCCGCGACATTGCCGGTGACTGCGGCGCGATGCATCCAGCGGAAGCCGGCTTCGTAATTGCGCGGGCCGCCGCGTCCTTCAATATACCAGCTGGCGAGATCGAGCTGCGCCGTGTCGTAGTTCTGCCGGGCCGCCCGTTCGAGATATTCCCGCGCCTTCTTGTCGTCGCGCGGAATTTTCAGCGTGCCGTTGGCGTAGATCTGGCTGACGGCATATTCGCCATCGGCAAGCCGTGCTTCCGCGGCTCGTCTGAACCAGGGAAACGCCTTGTCGAGCCCGGTTTCGCCGGGATGATTGGCCATCATCAACTGGCCGTAATTGAACTGCGCCATCGGGTTGCCCGCTTCCGCTGCCGCCAGCATCAGCTTTTCCGCCTTGACCTTGTCGCGGGGAATATCCTTGCCGGAAAGCAGCATCGCGCCATAGCGGAACTGCGCCTCGGTGACGCCCTGCGCTGCAGCCTTTTCATACCAGCGCGCCGCCTCGAGCGGATTGACCGGGACGCCAAGCCCGCGCGAATAAATCTCCGCAGCCAATACCTGCGCCGCCGGGTCGCCCTTTTCCGCGCGGGGCAGGGCAAGATTCAGCGCCGTCAGATAAAGACCGCGCTGGAATGCGCCGAACGCCTCGTCCGCCGGTTTCTCGCCGAAACGGTTGGGGTCGAAAGTCGGCAGGGAATCGGTCGAGGCCGGTTGCTGCAGCATCACCGGCTTGTCATCCTTGTCAGCAGTCTGTGCCGCCTCGGCCACCGTGCCGGGCAGGGCGGCGGATATCGCAAGCGCTATGATCGGCAGTCGCTTCATCGTTCAATTCTCGAAACGCGGCGCGGTTTCGTCAAGCAATCGGTTGGCTTCACGCATAGCCGCAGCCGGATCATCGCTCGCAAATATGGCAGCGCCAAGAGCGACAAATTCCGCCCCCGTGGCCGCTGCGGCTTCGATGCTTGCCAGCGTGTTTCCGGCCTGCACGATGCAGGGGATTTCCACCATCGCGGCCCACCATTCTGCAAGCCCGATATTGCGCGAATGCGGCTCAGGTTTCTTGTCTGCGCCAACCTTGCCGAAGAGGACATAGTCCGGCTGCAGCTCTCCCACCTCCAGCGCGCCATGCCGGTCGCGCAGATTGCCCATGCCGACGATCAGCTTCGGCGCGTGGCGTTCGATGGCTTCGGCCAGATCGGCAATGCTGCCCTCGATATGCACGCCATCAGCGCCGACGCGACCGGCGATACGGGTGTCGTTGAGGATAAGCGCCGCCGCGCCTGCCTGCTGGATGACGGGAACGGCCTTCTGCGCCGCTGCCTGATAGGCGGCCTCGTCGAGGCCGGTGGAATCGAGAATGACGCTCGCCGCGTCGCCGCCCGATAGCGCCTTGCGCAGGAGGCTGGCGAGTGCATCGCTATCGGCCAGCGGCGGGGCGATGAGAACGATACGGCAGCGGTTGGCTTGGTTCTGCGCGGTCATGGGATAAAGCTTAAAACGAAAGATAATGATCGAATTCGGGCATAGATCATGGCTTGCCGATTGAACAGCCCCCTCGATGGACGTGGAGGGCAAGTTTCATCTCGCCATTGGCGCTCAAGGGCGGTATGAAACGAAAATTCCCCGCAAGGCTTCTTCATGCCCGAACTTCTCGTCAATCCCTGGTTCTACGCAACGGCCATCCCGGCGGTCATCCTTGTCGGCCTTTCCAAAGGCGGGCTCGGCGGCGCCATGGGGCAACTCGGCGTGCCGCTGATGACGCTCATCATGCCCCCGGTGCAGGCAGCGGCGATCATGCTGCCGATTCTGCTGGTGATGGATGTCGCGAGCCTGTGGAGCTGGCGCGGCTATCGCGACGTGAAAACGCTGAAATATATGCTGCCAGGCGGGATCATCGGCATCGCCATTGGCTGGCTGATGGCGGCGGTGGTGACGAGCGACATGGTCAAGCTCATCGTCGGCGCGGTCGCGGTGCTGTTCGTGCTGCGCTATGTTCTTGCAGGGGCTGCGGGGAGGGCGCAGGCGAGACCGCAGAATTTCATTGCGGCGACCTTCTGGTCGGCGGTGGCTGGGTTCACGAGCTTCGTCGCCCATGCCGGTGGGCCGCCCTACCAGATCTATGCGCTGCCGCTGAGACAGGACCCGAAGGTTTACAACGGCACCAGCGTCATCTTCTTCGCCATCATGAACGCGGTGAAGGTCATTCCCTATTTCGCGCTTGGCCAGTTCGACGCGACCAATCTTTCGGCTTCCGCCGTCCTCGCGCCGCTCGCTTTCGCCGCGCCCTTCGCCGGAGCATGGATCGTGCGACGCATGAAGCCGGAGGTTTTCTATCCCTTTATCTATACGATGGTTTTCCTGACCGGCGTGAAGCTCGTTTATGACGGTGTTGCCGCTATGTTTTAAAGGGACAAGAAAGTTGATCCCATATCGTGCCGAATTCGGTCCTTTTTCGGGGGAACATGTGCTTGTCGGCTTCGTTTGGTCCCTTGTACGGATTATGTAGGTTCCGATCCCCGGTGTGTCGGTTTCGCTCCACCTGAACTTGGTGTCCCCAAGTTCTTCTTAAATATGCAGAGATAAGAATGCAGGCTCAATTCAAGCGGGATACCCGCATCGACGTATTCAGGGCGCTGGCGCTGCTGACGATCTTCGTCAACCATGTGCCCGGTACGATCTACGAGCATCTGACGCATCGTAATCTGGGTTTCTCGGATGCCGCCGAAGCCTTCGTTCTTATCTCGGGGATCGCGGTCGGGCTCGCCTACGGGGCGAAGTTCCAGCCTGGCAGCCGTTTGCTGACCGGGCTCAAGATGTGGCGGCGGGCGGGGGTGCTCTACACCACGCACATCATGACCACCATGGCGACGCTCGCCATCTTCTGCGGCACGGCCATCTTCCTTAAGCGGCCGGAGTTTCTTTCGCAGATCAATATCAAGCCGGTGGTCGAGCATCCGGTGGAGGCGCTGTTCGGCATTGTCACGCTGGGCCATCAACTGGGCTACAACAACATCCTGTCCATGTATGCTGTGCTGCTGCTTATGGCGCCGGTGTTCCTCATGCTGGCGCGCGTCAGCCTCGGGCTGATGGTGGGCGTGTCGGGTATGCTGTGGCTGCTTTCCGGCCTCTATCACATTGCGCCTCCCAATTATCCGACGGCCGGTGTCTGGTTCCTCAATCCGCTGTCCTGGCAGTTCCTGTTCGTGATCGGCATCGCCGGTACGTTGCATATCCGCAATGGAGGGCGCATTCCGGCCAATCCGTGGCTCATAGGCGCGTCGCTCGCCTATCTTCTGCTGGCGCTCGCCTGGGTGCGGCTGCCCTTGTGGGGAATCGATGTCTCCATGGGACTTCCCGCCGTCCTCACGGGCTTCGACAAGACGTTCCTTTCGACGCCGCGCCTGCTGCATGTGCTGGCGGCAAGCTATCTCATCGTGGCGATCCCGGCGATTTCGAACCTGGCCCGCACGGCGCCCGATCACCCGCTCGCCATTCTCGGCAAGCATTCTTTGCCGGTGTTTATCGCGGGCACGCTGCTTGCCATGGCGGCGCAGGTGATGAAGCTCGTCAACCCGGGCGGTCTTCCCTATGACACGCTGCTGATCGCCACTGGTATCGTGGTGCAGTTCGCGCTGGCTTATTATCTCGAATGGCTGCCGCGTATCGGCTGGGGCGGCAAGGCTGCGGCGAAAGCAGCGCCGGTGCAGCCGGCGGCGGCCATGCATTCAGCAGGCGCCATTGCAAAGCCTGTGCTTCAGCCGGCCTGAGATATTCACCGGCCCGTGCCTGAAAAGGGACGTTTTCGGACTCATGCCCGACGCATTAACCATCCATTAACGCTAAGCGTGTTAAATGGTTGATATCCAGTTTTCCTGGATACTTACCGAGTGGTTTCGCCACTCTGTTTGACGCCTCCCTGTTAAACTCCTGAGAGCCGCCTTCCGCGGCTCTTTTTTTGTTCACAACTTTATGGGATTGGCGGTTGCGTTAACCCTTTCTTAAACATAATCTTGCGCCACGGTGTATTGCGATGCAGTTTGCGGTGGAATTCATGACAAGGCCTGTTTCGTCTCTCGCCGGTTCGTGATCGAACCCCGCGATGGACTTTTATGAGGCCGACTCAGATTTATGGATGGCTGCCGGGACGGCGGCAGCGTGGGGTTGCGAAGACTGACATGATCGAACACGAGTACCGGAACAACACGATAAGGCTGGCCGAACGCGTCGTCTTCTCCGATTCGTTCAAGCCGCTTTACAGGGAAGGGATGAGCCTGGTCGAGGAAGCGGCCGCTTATCTCGACGGCCCGGGCCGTGACGAATCGAAGGCACTGCCACGTTCGGCCGCGACATTCTACGCCGCCGAGTCGATGCGGCTGACGACGCGCCTCATGCAGATCGCATCCTGGCTTCTTTTGCAGCGCGCCGCGCGCAATGGCGAACTGACCCGCGAGCAGGTGGCGATGGAAAAATCCAAGGTTCGCCTCGATACTTCCTCAGCGGCTGAAGCCTTGCCGGGCTGGGCGCAGATGCCGGCTGATTTCATCGACATCGTCGAGCGCTCCCTGCGCCTGCAGGAGCGGGTGCGGCGCATGGATGATGAGATCTACGGCGCGCCGGTTTTCGCCGCCAACAACAATCCGGTGTCGGACCAGCTGGTGCTGTTGCAGACGGCGTTCGGCGGTCGGTAAGATTCCAGGATAAGAGGGATCATTACGGGGAGCAGAAGGATTTCTGCTCCCCGTATTCCTTCTGCGATCGATATGGTGCTGCCTTGAATTTGCGAGGTATCGTGGTAATATTCTGAAAAGGAGGTGAGGCGCTTCTTGATCAGGAGGACCGGGCCGAGGCCCGATCCCTTTAAGTTAGGATGCGAAGGTCAGTTCCATTTCGAATGCGACTCCGAGAAAACTAACCTTCCACTTAACCTTCCTGATTTTCACGCGCCTCACCTCCTTTCATCTGCCGGATTGGTGTCCGGCGAAATGATCATATCCAAAGCTTCATCAAAGCAAATAGAGATGGTTGCAGCGAAAGCGAAATTTCTACCCGCTCGCTGTGAGCGGTGTTTCTCTTTTGTTCACATTTCTGCTGTCAAGTGCGCCTTGCAAACGGTAAGGTCGGCACATGAAAGAAGCGATTCGAATTATCGGCATTGACCCGGGCCTGAGGCGCACGGGCTGGGGGGTGGTGGAGACGCTGGGCAATTCTCTGCGCTTTGTCGCGGCCGGCACAGTCAAATCCGACGAGAAAATGGATCTGGCCTCGCGGCTCTGCCAGTTGCATGAAGGGCTTGCGGCGGTGCTGCACCAATATATGCCCCATGAGGCGGCGGTGGAGCATACATTCGTCAACAAGGATGCGTCGGCGACGCTGAAGCTGGGGCAGGCGCGCGGTATCGCGATGCTGGCTCCGGCGCAAGCGGGATTGCGCGTGGCGGAATATGCGCCCAATGCGGTGAAGAAGGCAGTCATCGGCGTCGGGCATGGCGAGAAGCAGCAAATCCACATGATGGTGAAAGTGCTGATGCCGAAGGCGGATTTCGATTCAAGCGATGCGGCGGATGCGTTGGCCATCGCCATATGCCATGCTCACAACCGGCAAAGTGTCAGCGGGAGGCTCGCGGCAATCGCATGATCGGCAAGCTCAAGGGAATGGTCGAGGAGATCGAGGAAGATCACGCAATCATCGACGTGCATGGCGTCGGCTATGTCGCCTATTGCTCGGCGCGCACGCTGGGCAATCTGCCGGCGCCGGGCGAAGCGGCGGTGCTGTTCATCGAGACCTATGTGCGCGAGGACATGATCCGGCTTTACGGCTTCGCCTCGCCGCTGGAGCGCGAATGGTTCCGCCTTTTGCAGAATGTTCAGGGGGTCGGAGCCAAGGTGGCCCTTGCAGTGCTGAGCACGCTGACGCCTTCGGAACTTGCCAATGCCATTGCGCTGCGCGACATCGCCATGGTGAGCCGCGCACCCGGCGTCGGCAAGAAGGTGGCGGAGCGCATCGTCACCGAATTGAAGAACAAGGCGCCTGCCTTTGCAGGCGAGGCTTCTGGCACTATCGGGCTGAAGCAGGAACTGGGCGAGGGGGTGGCCTCCGCGCCCGTCGCCGATGCGGTTTCGGCATTGAGCAATCTCGGCTATTCGCGCGACCAGGCCGCCAATGCCGTTGCCGCCGCGCTGAAGCAGGCGGGCGAAGACGCGGATTCGGCGAAGCTCATCCGGCTGGGCTTGAAGGAATTGTCGCGGTAGTTAAGCGAGTAGGGGCATGAGTTGAGTAACAGACAAAGGAATGCGGCATGAGCGATGCCCGCCGCCTGATTTCGCCTGACAAGCGGGGTGAGGATATCGACAATACGCTGCGGCCGCAGACGCTCGACGATTTCGTCGGGCAGGCGGCGGCGCGCGCCAATTTGAAGGTGTTCATCGAGGCGGCGAGGACACGCGGGGAAGCCTTGGATCATGTGCTTTTCGTCGGGCCGCCAGGGCTGGGCAAGACGACGCTGGCGCAGATCATGGCGAAGGAACTGGGCGTCAATTTCCGCTCCACCTCCGGCCCCGTTATCGCCAAGGCGGGCGACCTCGCAGCACTGCTCACCAATCTCGAAGACCGCGATGTTTTGTTCATCGACGAAATCCACCGGCTCAATCCGGCGGTAGAGGAAATCCTCTACCCGGCAATGGAGGATTTCCAGCTCGATCTCATTATCGGCGAGGGGCCCGCGGCGCGTTCGGTGAAGATCGATCTTGCGAAGTTCACCCTTGTCGCGGCGACAACGCGGCTGGGCTTGCTTACCACGCCGCTGCGCGACCGCTTCGGCATTCCCGTGCGGCTCAATTTTTACACCGTCGAAGAGCTGGAGCATATCGTGCGGCGGGGCGCGCGGATCATGGGTCTTCCCATCTCGGACGATGGCGCGGTGGAGATTGCGCGGCGCGCTCGCGGTACCCCGCGCATTGCGGGACGGCTGCTCCGGCGGGTGCGCGACTTCGCGCTGGTGGCACGGGCGGACACTGTGGACAGAAGAATAGCCGACGAGGCACTGCTTCGGCTTGAAGTGGACAGCCTCGGCCTCGACCAGCTCGACCGGCGCTATCTCGACATGATCGCGCGAAATTTCGGCGGCGGTCCAGTCGGCATCGAGACCATCGCGGCGGGCCTTTCCGAGCCGCGCGATGCCATCGAGGATATTATCGAGCCTTATCTGATCCAGCAGGGCTTCATCCAGCGCACACCGCGCGGACGGGTTCTCACCGTCAATGCCTGGCGGCATCTCGGATTGACCGCGCCGTCGGATATTGCCCAGAGTCAGATCGGGTTGTTTGAGGACGACGATTAGAAGCACATGCAGATTACTTAAAGTATAATATCAATATACTTATCATATAGATTAATCATCTTGGTTAAGATGATGATAATTATAAATATTCATGGGAATAACTAGAATATAGATTAAGTAATAAGTCGTCTTAATAAAATACAAGGCGGGGAATAACGGCCTTTTATTTCGTTGGTTTAAGACCCATGGCCTCCAGAAGTTCTGGGTCAAGTTTGTAACCCGTATCGTCGGTGGTGATGCCGAAAGTGGCGCCGCCCAGGCACCAGACGGCCCAGGCGTAGCCATAACGCTCGGACAGGGCGGTGATGTCGTGGAGATATGCAGCGCGCCATGCGGTGGGCATGCGGTAGGGGTTCTGGTATTCCTGCCGGATCATGCCGAACTCGCCGAGGAAAATATTCGCCTTCGGGACATTATATTTTTTTGCCCAGGCATCGACGGTCTTGAAAGGCGCTTCGATGACTTTGGCAAGCTTCTCCGGCGTGTCGATCTCGGCATATTGCTCGTCAAGATAGGCGAGCATTCCGGCGCGGCGCCAGAGCGGTGCATCGTCCTTGATGCGCTGGCGTATTTCCTCCAGCACTTTCTCTTGTTCGGCGGGCGATACGCTGTAGGGCGGATAGGCGATGCCGGTGACATAGCGCACGAAATCGCCGGCCCAAAGCGCGCCCTGATGGGTGAGTAGAAACGGCTCGTAAGTGTGGAAGCTCCAGATAATGTTGTCGTCGGCAATCTCTCTGGGATCGATCCGCGCCAGCGCATCCGCATTGCCCCAGCATGCGCCCGAGAGCACCAGCGTGAGCTTGGGAGCGGGTGAACGCGCGGCGGCAAAAAGCTGCTTCAGCATTTTCGGCCAGCGAGGGGAGGAAGCCGCCTCGCAATCGATGACCGGCTCATTCATCAGTTCGAAGGCGACCTGGTCAGGCGCTTGCTTCGAAAGCAGATGGCCCATGGTCCGCACCGTCTGCAGATAGCGTTCGAAGAGGGCGGGATCGGACACGACATTGGTCATGCTGACGCTGCGCTCGGTGGGAAAAAGATGAAGATCCACCACCGCCTTCAGTCCGGCCTTATTCACGAGGCGAACGGATTCCAGAATGCTGTCGTAAAGCTTGCCGCGAAAGGCGGCGGTCTTTTCGGAAAGCAGCGGCGCTGGATCGACGGTGACCCTGACGAAATCGAACCCGGCCTTTCTTATCGCGACCAGATCCTGTTCGCTCATGCTCTTGCGCCATTCCGGGTAGGGCAGAAGAACGCTCTCATCGCTCCAGCGGCTTTCGTCCGGCCAGGTGGTCCAGATTTCCATATTGACGCCGCGCTTCATTTTGAAGGCGGCCGCCCCCGCGGGCCAGGAAAGCGACAAGGCGAGCATCAGCCCCAGCAGCAGGGGGAGGAGCGTTTTACCGGAAAGGATCGGCTTGAATATGCGGGGCAAGAGTGCCATCCCGTCGTCAACAAGGGTGTTCAAAGGATCAAGCGGGGATGGACAGAGCAAACCAGTTTACGGTGGACAAGGCAAGAAGCGTGGATGAAACGTCGCTTTCCGGCATTGTGACGGAGGGCGTTCATCGGCTTCTCGCACGGGTCTATCATGCTGATACGGATTTCTCCGGCGTGGTCTATCATGGACGTTATGTCGAGTTCTTGGAACGCGGGCGCACCGATTATCTGCGCCTCATCGGCATCCACCATTCCGCGCTTGCCGAGGGCTTGCATGGCGAGGAACTTCTCTGGATCGTGCGGCGGATGGAGCTCGACTTTTGCGCCCCGGCGCGCATCGACGATATATTGATGATCGAGACCGCCATTGAAAGTATCTCGGGTGCGCGCATCTACATGCGGCAGCGGATTTTGCGCGACAACATCCTGCTGATTTCGGCGAAGGTTGAGGCGGCGCTCATAAACAATGAGGGGCGGCCGCGCCGCTTTCCAAAAGAATGGAAAGATATTCTCCAGCCGGGCGCCGAAATCCTAACCCATCCTTAACCATAACATTCCATGAATGCGCGTGAATGAAAGAGGGGCGGGAGCGTTCTGCTTGCCGCGCCTTCCTTTCACCAAATTTAGCCGCAAGAAGCCGCATTAAGGGACCTTTAACCTCTTTACAAATGCGGCGATTGCGACGACGAATGCGACCCTTGCCGCCCGGTCCCGTGCCGGGCGTTTGGATTCGAGGATGGTGGACTTATGGAAAACGTAGCGCTTGCGGCACCTGCAGCCGATGTTACCCTCTGGGGCCTGTTCATGCAGGCGAACTGGGTGGTCAAGCTCGTCATGCTCGGACTTCTCGGCGCGTCGGTCTGGACCTGGGCGATCATCGTCGACAAGACGCTGGGCTATGGCCGGGCACGCCGTGCCATCGACCGTTTTGAGCAGGTGTTCTGGTCCGGCCAATCGCTGGAAGAGCTCTACCGCAATCTGAACGACCGCCGCACTACGGGTATGAGCGCCATCTTCATGGCGGCGATGCGCGAGTGGAAGAAGTCTTTCGAGAAGGGCGCTCGCTCGCCCATCGCGCTGCAAATGCGCATCGACAAGGCCATGGACGTCGCGCTGGCGCGGGAAAACGACAAGCTCGAAGCCCGTCTCGGCTTCCTCGCGACCATCGGTTCCGCTGCTCCGTTCATCGGCCTTTTCGGTACGGTCGTGGGTATCATGACCTCGTTCCAGGCCATCGCCTCGTCGAAATCGACCAATCTGGCGGTGGTGGCGCCGGGTATTGCCGAGGCGCTTCTGGCAACGGCAATCGGCCTCCTCGCCGCTATCCCGGCCGTTATCGCTTACAACAAGCTTTCAGCCGACGCGGGCAAGATCAGCGCGCGCATGGAAGGCTTCGCCGATGAGTTTTCCGCCATACTCTCGCGGCAAATCGATGAGAAGCTCGCGCCGCGTGGGTAGGGTCGCCGCATGATCCGTCCGGAACGTTCGCAACTTCGGGATCATGCTCCGAGCGTAAAATAGAGGGAAAGACAAGCCATGGGCATGTCGGTGGGAAATCAGGGACAGTCGGGCGGCCGTCGTGGCCGTCGTGGGCGCAAGAAGGCCTTGATGAGCGAAATCAACGTCACGCCCTTCGTGGACGTGATGCTGGTGCTGCTCATCATCTTCATGGTCGCCGCGCCGATGCTGACGGTGGGCGTGCCCATCGACCTGCCTGAGACCCAGGCCAAGGAGATGAACGCGCAGACCCAGCCGATCACCGTTTCGGTCAACGACAAGGGCCAGATTTATATTCAAGAAACCGAGATCGGCCTCGACGAAGTGGTGCCGAAGCTCGAAGCCATTTCCAAGACCGGCTATGACGAGCGCATCTTCGTGCGCGGCGACAAGTCGGCGGATTATGGCACCGTCATGAAGGTGATGGCGCGGATTTCGGCGGCCGGGTTCAAGAATATCGGCCTTGTGACACTCCAGGAGCAGAATAGCTGACGCCATCATGAAGGCTGGCCTCACATCCTCCGCGATCCTGCACGCCGTCATCATCGGATGGGGGTTGTTTACCTTTTCGTCGCCGAAGCCTTTCGAGATTTCGGATACTGAGGCGTTGCCGGTGGATATCGTGCCGATCGAATCCATCACGCAGATCCAGCAGGGTGACAAGAAGGCGCCGATGAAGGAAAAGTCCGCGCCCAAGCCCAGCACCAAGCCGAAGCCGCCGGTGGAAAATGCCGAAAATGTTGGCGACAACGATATCGATATGAAAACGCCGCCGACGCCGGACGCGAAGCCGAAGCCGGTGGAAACGGCGCAGGAGGCGAAGCCGCAGCCAAAGCCGGTCGAGAAGCCTGATCCCGTGCCGGAGGAAAAGCCCGAGCCGAAGCCCGCGCCCAAGCCGACGCCGGTTCCCGCAACCGAGGTGCAGCCGAAGCCTGAGCCCAAGCAGGAAGTGAAGCCGGACGCGGTGGCCGAGGCCATTGAGAAGCAATCCGAAAGCCCCGACGCGGAAGCGATGAAGCTTCCCGACAAGGTGCCTGCGCCCGACGCCAAGCCGAAGCCGCCGCAGGCACAGACGGCCAAGACGCCGGACCGCAAGCAGACCGAGGATACGCAGAAGACCGCATCTGCGGCCACGAACACGTCGGAAGACAAGAATGCCATCGCCGACGAGGTGAGGGCGCTTCTCAACCGGGAGAAGGCTTCGGGCGGCGGCGCGAAGCGCTCGACGGAGCAGGCTTCGCTCGGCGGCCAGAAGAACACCGGCGGCTCGAAGCTGAGCCAGAGCGAAATGGATGCGCTGCGCGGCCAGATTTCGAAATGCTGGAACGTGCCCGCCGGCGTGGCGGATGCGCAAGGCTTGCGCGTGACGGTGAAGATGAGGCTCACCGAGACGGGTGAGATCGAAGGCGCGCCGGAGGTCACCTCCAGCGGCGGCGGCGACTCCTCGGTCAGCCGCGCGGCGGCTGAAAGCGCGCGACGTGCCGTCATGCGCTGCGCGCCCTATAATCTGCCACGCGACAAATATGATGCCTGGTCAGAAGTTATAGCGAACTTTGACCCCAGTGAAATGTTTTGATGCTTGAACCTGTTTGCCAATCGAATGGCGCGGACAAATGAGGTCCCCGAAATTATGAAGAGAGTGATCCGGACGTTTTTCTCAGCCCTCGCCATGTTCGTGGCGGCCAATACGGTGGGTGTCGGACCTGCCGAAGCCGTCGTGGAGATCGACATCAACAAGGGCAATGTCGAGCCGCTACCGATCGCGATTACCGATTTCCTATCGGCTGACCAGATGGGGGCGAAAGTCTCCTCCATCATCGCGGCGGATCTGGAGCGGTCCGGCCTGTTTGCGCCGATCAACAAGGGCGCGTTCATCGAGAAGATTTCCAATCCCGACGCCGCACCGCGCTTCGAGGACTGGAAGGTGATCAATGCGCAGGCGCTGGTCACGGGCCGCGTCACCAAGGAAGCGGATGGGCGGCTCAAGGCGGAGTTCCGCCTGTGGGACACCTTTGCCGGCCAGCAGCTCGCCGGGCAGCAATTCTACACCTCGCCCGAGAACTGGCGGCGCATCGCCCATATCATCGCCGATGCCATCTATGAGCGGCTGACCGGCGAGAAGGGCTATTTCGACACGCGCATCGTGTTCATCGATGAGTCGGGCTCGGCGCAGCAGCGCGTCAAGCGCCTCGCCATCATGGACCAGGACGGCGCGAACACGATCTATCTCTCCGATGGACGCGACCTGGTGCTGACCCCGCGCTTCTCGCCCAACCGGCAGGAGATCACCTATATGTCGTTTGCGGGCGGCAGGCCGCGCGTTTATCTGCTGCAGCTCGATACCGGGCAGCGCGAGATTGTCGGCAATTTCCCGGGCATGACCATCGCACCGCGCTTCTCGCCCGACGGGCAGAAGGTGATCATGAGCCTGCTGCAGGATGACGGCAGCGCCAACATTTACACCATGGATTTGCGCAGCCGTACGACGACCCGGCTCACGAGCAGCTCGGCCATCGACACCGGCGCCTCCTATTCGCCCGATGGATCGCAGATCGTCTTCACGTCGGACCGCGGCGGACGTCCGCAGATCTATGTGATGGGGGCGGATGGCTCCAATCCGCGCCGCATCTCGTTCGGCGATGGCAGCTATTCCACGCCGGTCTGGTCGCCGCGCGGTGACCTCATTGCCTTCACCAAGCAGTCCGGCGGTCAGTTTTCCATCGGCGTGATGAAGACCGATGGTTCGGGTGAGCGCGTGCTCACCACCGGCTTCCACAATGAGGGGCCGACCTGGGCGCCGAACGGCCGTGTGCTGATGTTCTTCCGCAAGGCGGCGGGCGCCGGGGGCCCCAAGCTTTTCACCATCGACGTCACCGGGCGCAACGAGCGGCAAATCCAGACGCCGAACTTTGCTTCCGACCCGGCCTGGTCGCCTTTGCTGGATTGAACCCGCGGAAAGACGAAGGGATGCGACAATCTGGCGGGACGATGGCCATTTCAGCCGTCATTCCGCCGCATTGTCACTTAAATGTGCGAGCTAACAGCCCTCGGGGACGGGGCAACGCGCAAGAAAATATTAACCATAATTCTTGAGCGCGCCTTAACCTCGATATGGTTACTCGTTGTTCACTGCAACAGTTCAAATTTACCTAAGGAGCCCCGGCCCATGCGCCGTATCCAGTCAATTGCACGCAGCCCGATCGCTGTCGCCCTTTTCATGTCGCTTGCCGTTGCCGGATGCGCCTCCAAGAAGAACTTGCCCAATAATGCCGGCGATCTCGGATTAGGCGCAGGCGCAGGGGCAAATGGAGCAGTCCCCGGCTCATCGCAGGATTTCACGGTCAATGTCGGCGACCGTATCTTCTTCGACCTCGACTCTTCGGTGATCCGTGCCGACGCGCAGCAGACGCTCGCCAAGCAGGCGCAGTGGCTGCAGCGCTATCCGCAATATTCGATCACCATCGAAGGCCATGCGGACGAGCGCGGCACGCGTGAATACAACCTCGCGCTCGGCCAGCGCCGCGCCGCCGCTACCCGCGACTTCCTCGCCTCGCGCGGCATTCCTGCCAGCCGGATGCGCACGATCTCCTACGGCAATGAACGTCCGGTCGCTGTCTGCGACGCCGACTCGTGCTGGTCGCAGAACCGCCGCGCCGTCACGGTGCTCAACGGCGCCGGTAGCTGATTGCGCTTCCGCGTAAGCGGGCTTGCAAAAACATCACAGCGAATAAAGGAAAGGCGGCCATCCGGCCGCTTTTTCGTTTTAAACAAATTTTGGACGAACTTGCTTGCCTCCAGTAGGGTAGGGACCGATAAAGAGCCGGGCCGACGAGGCTGTATTTTTCTTTTGGCTGCATGGTTCTGTCCGGCAGTTCGGAGATCATGCTTAGGGATAGGGGTACCGAAGGGGCAAAGTGGAATGAATGGATCGCTGAAGAAACTGATACTGGGCCTGGCGCTTCTGCCGCTGCTTGCCGGGCAGGTGTTCGCGCAGGTGGCCGACCCGCGCGTGAGCCAGCTCGAGGAGCAGGTGCGCAACCTGACCGGCAAGATCGAGGAACTGAACTTCCAGATCCTCCAGATGCAGGAGCAGATGCGCAAGGTGCAGGAAGACAATGAGTTCCGCTTTCAGGAACTCGAGAAGAACAAGCGCTCGGATGCGGGCGGCCGCCAGGACAGGGCGGTCGCGTCCGCTTCCCGCGCGGCGAACGGCGAGGCATCGGGAGATGCCTCGCCCGCTGCTCCCGCTTCCCCATCGGCTTCGGGCTCGTCCGCGAGCGCCGATTCCATCGCCATTGATCCGCAAGGCACATCGAACGGTACGGGCATTCCGCCCCGCTCCCTGGGTTCGATCCGCTTCGACGCCAATGGCAATGTAATCGGCGAGACGATGGATGAGGCCGCCACCCAGGGCAGCGGCCCGGCGCCTTCGGTGCCGGCGGGCGGCAACACCATCGCCGCGCTGCCGGAAACGGACAATCCCAACGAGCTTTACAAATTCGCCTACCAGAACATCCTGTCCGGCGATTACCGTGCGGCGGAAAAGGGATTTCGCGAGCATATCAAGCGCTATCCCGCCGACCCGATGACATCAGACGCGCGGTTCTGGCTGGGCGAATCGCTCTACGGGCAGGAGCGCTATCCGGAAGCGGCGACCGTCTTCATCGATACGCAGCGCGATTATCCGGATTCGAAGCGCGGCGCGGAAAACCTATTGAAGCTCGGCATGACGCTGTCGAAGATGAAAGACCATGAGGTCGCCTGCGCCACCTTCGCCGAAGTGCCCGTGCGCTATCCGGGCGCATCGCAGGCCGTGTTGAAACGTGTGACGGAAGAGCGTGCCAAGAACCGCTGCTGATCTCGATCCAGCCACGATCTTCTCGCCGTTCGATTTCGGCGGTAATGAGGCGGTCGTGGCGGCGGTTTCGGGCGGCGGGGACTCGCTCGCGCTTCTCTTTCTTCTCAGGGATTATTTTTCGACGCGCGCGGATGCGCCAAGGCTGATCGCGGTGACCGTCGATCACGGCCTCAGGCCCGAATCGGCTGACGAGGCGAGGGCAGTCGCGCGGCTATGCCGGGAGCATGGCATCGAGCATCGGATTATGCGCTGGGAAGGCGAGAAGCCCCGCACCGGCATTCCCGCTGCGGCCCGCGCGGCGCGCTACCAGCTTCTGACCGAAGCGGCGGGGGAGGCGGGAGCGCGGATCATCCTCACCGGCCACACGCAGGACGACCAGATCGAAACATTCCTCATGCGCGAAGCGCGCGGGGAAGGGCGCGGGCTGGCAGGGATGGCCGATGTTACCTTGCTTGGTGGGCAGTTCTGGCTGGTGCGGCCACTGTTGGATGTGAAAAGGCAGGCGTTGCGGACGTTTCTGACCGAGCGGAAGATTGGGTGGTTCGACGATCCAACGAATGAAAATCCGGCATTCGAGCGCCCGAGGGTTCGCGCCGCTATAGGGGCCAATCCCTCCCTTCACCCTCGCCCTTCGAGGCTCGCTGCGCGAGCACCTCAGGATGAGGGTGAAGGGCCTCGGCGCTCTGGCGGCTATATTGAGGAGGACGGTGCGCGGCTTGAGGGTGAGGGGGGTGAAGAAGTGCGGCGTTCCAGTAGCCCTCATCCTGAGGTGCTCGCGCAGCGAGCCTCGAAGGGCGAGGGCGCTTGGTATGACGGAAATATTGAGGCGCTTCTGAACAAGATCGCTTCGATGGCGGCAACCCGCCAGACCCAAAGCGAGGCGGTTGCGGATTTTCTCTCCACGAGCGTCTCCATCGAGCCGGGCGAGGTGGCAAGCATCGATGCGGGAGGCTTGAGGGAGGCGAGACAAGATGTCGCTGCGCTGGCGCTGGGCGTTCTCGCGGCGGTCATGGGCGGGCGCAGTTTCCTACCCGGTACGGGGGAGCGGGAGCGTCTTCTCCTGCATCTCAAGGGGGAGGGGTCGGCCAGACTGGCGCTCAGCCGTGCCATCGTTCAGCGCGGCGCGCGGCGGCATCTCATCTGGCGGGAGGCGCGCGGCCTGCCGGAATTGCAGCTGATGCCGGGAGAGAGCGGCATCTGGGACGGGCGGTTTGCGGTTGCCAATCATCTGCTGGGTGGCGAAGCCCTGCGAATCGCGCCGCCTTCTGCTTCGGAATTTGAAAGTTTCAGCCGCGAGAAGGGGATTGAGCGCGCACATTTCCGCCGCGCTGCGGTGCTGGCGGGGCCGGCTGTCACGATCGATGGCGCTCTCACGGATGTTCCCGCCCTGACGAGAGGACGGTTCCTGCCCGAGGGGGTTGAGTTAAAGCGTCGCATCGCCCTGTATGACGAGGTCTTGCCGGGTCACGATATCATGCTCGCCAATGCGGTCCGGCGTCTGTTCGGCTTGGCTTGTTATCCCGCACCGCCATTATTTTAGCTGCATTTGTGCGGTGCCAAGGTTCGCCCGGCTGGAAAATGCTCGGCTACGCAACGCGTTTGTAAACCAGTGCTATAAGATTTGATGCTACGCTTCATGCTTGCCTTGGCAAGGCCTCGCTTCGAACCTATGTTAGTTCAAAATCGCCGTTCCCGGGTTTTGGGGCGGAAGTGTTGACCGATTGGACCCGTTATGAATCCCAACTATCGCAACTTCGCCCTGTGGGCGATTATTGCCCTTCTCCTGATTGCGCTTTTCAACCTGTTCCAGAGCCCGGCGCAGCGTACGGCATCGCGCGAGATTCCCTATTCGCAGTTCATCAGCGATGTCTCGGGCGGACGGGTCAAATCGGTCACGATCACCGGCGAGCGGATCACGGGGACCTATTCGGACAGCGGGTCGTCCTTCCAGACCTACTCTCCGGGCGATAATGAGCTTGTCTCTCGTCTGGAAGCCAAGGGCGTCGCAATCACGGCCCGGCCCGAGACGGATGGCTCCAGCTCTCTCGTCGGTATCCTGCTTTCCTGGCTGCCGATGATCCTGATCCTCGGCGTGTGGATTTTCTTCATGCGCCAGATGCAGGGCGGCTCGCGCGGGGCGATGGGTTTCGGCAAGTCTAAGGCCAAGCTTCTGACCGAAGCGCATGGCCGCGTCACCTTTCAGGACGTGGCGGGCGTGGATGAGGCCAAGGAAGACCTCGAAGAGATCGTCGAATTCCTGCGCGATCCGCAGAAGTTCCAGCGCCTCGGCGGGCGCATTCCGCGCGGCGTGCTGCTCGTCGGCCCTCCGGGAACGGGTAAGACACTGCTGGCGCGCGCCATCGCCGGCGAAGCGAATGTGCCGTTCTTCACCATTTCGGGTTCCGACTTCGTCGAAATGTTCGTCGGCGTCGGCGCGAGCCGTGTCCGCGACATGTTCGAGCAGGCCAAGAAGAACGCGCCCTGCATCATCTTCATCGACGAAATCGATGCGGTGGGCCGTCACCGCGGCGCCGGTCTCGGCGGCGGCAATGACGAGCGCGAGCAGACGCTGAACCAGCTTCTGGTCGAGATGGACGGCTTCGAGGCCAATGAAGGCATCATCCTTATCGCCGCGACCAACCGTCCTGATGTGCTCGACCCAGCACTGCTGCGTCCGGGCCGTTTCGACCGTCAGGTTGTCGTGCCGAACCCGGATGTGGCTGGCCGCGAGAAGATCTTGAAGGTTCACGTCCGCAATGTGCCGCTGGCGCCCAATGTGGACCTGAAGGTGCTGGCGCGCGGTACGCCGGGCTTCTCGGGTGCGGACCTTATGAACCTCGTCAATGAGGCGGCGCTGATGGCGGCGCGGCGCAACAAGCGCCTCGTCACCATGCTCGAATTCGAGGATGCCAAGGACAAGGTGATGATGGGCGCGGAGCGCCGCTCCAGCGCCATGACGCAGGCCGAGAAGGAACTGACCGCCTATCACGAGGCCGGCCATGCGGTCGTTGCCATGAACGTGCCGGTCGCCGATCCCGTGCATAAGGCAACCATTATTCCGCGCGGGCGCGCGCTCGGCATGGTGATGCAATTGCCGGAAGGCGACAAATATTCGATGAGCTATAAGTGGATGGTGTCCCGGCTCGCGATCATGATGGGCGGGCGCGTTGCCGAGGAATTGAAGTTCGGCAAGGAGAACATCACCTCCGGCGCTTCCTCCGACATCGAGCAGGCGACCAAGCTTGCCCGCGCCATGGTGACGCGCTGGGGCTTCTCCGACAAGCTGGGCCAGGTGGCCTACGGCGAGAACCAGGAAGAAGTCTTCCTCGGCCACTCCGTTGCCCGCCAGCAGAACGTGTCGGAGGAAACGGCGCAGCTGATCGACGCGGAAGTGCGTCAGCTCATCGACAATGCCTATAACGAAGCGCGCACGATCCTGACCAAGAAGAAGAAGGACTGGATCGCCATTGCCGAAGGTCTGCTAGAATATGAGACGCTGACGGGCGAGGAACTGAAGGCGCTGTGCGCCGGGCAGAAGCCGGCCCGCGACCTCGGTGACGATACCCCGCCATCGCGCGGGTCTAGCGTGCCGAAGGCCGGTGGCACGACGCGCAAGCGCAAGACATCGGGCAACGAGCCGGACACCGGCATGGAGCCGCAGCCGCAATCCTGACGCGGACATTTCGATACTGTTTAGAACAGCCGGGTATTGCCCGGCTGTTTCATTTATAAATGCAAAGTGAGTGGGAAATCGCTCCGCCGCCTTTGTTTGCCTCTTTTTCACCCCTCCAAGTTATTATGGTGCTACCCGTGTGAGCGGAATTGCAGGACCCCGCTGTTTTTGCGATAAAGCATAGAGGTTTGGGGTTCGCTTAGATAAGGCGTGGTTATGAGTCGGAAATATTTCGGAACGGATGGTATTCGCGGAAGAGCCAACAGCTTTCCCATGACGCCTGACATTGCCATGAAGGTCGGCATGGCCGTCGGTCTCCTCTTTCGTGAGACGGGCCAGGGCAAGCGTGTGGTGATCGGCAAGGATACCCGTCGTTCCGGCTATATGCTGGAGAATGCGCTGGTTGCGGGCTTTACGGCAACCGGCATGGACGTGTTCTTGCTCGGCCCCATTCCCACGCCGGCGGTGGCGATGCTCTGCCGCTCGCTTCGTGCCGATATCGGCGTGATGATCTCCGCCTCGCACAATCCTTACTATGATAACGGCATCAAGCTGTTCGGGCCTGACGGCTTCAAGCTTTCCGACGAGCTGGAATTGCAGATCGAAAAGCTCATCGAGGAGGACATGTACGCCAAGCTCGCCGGCAATGGCGATATCGGGCGGGCGAAGCGCGTCGAGGGCGATATTTATCGCTACACCGAGTTTGCCAAGCGCACGCTGCCGCGCAATCTTTCGCTGGCGGGCCTGCGCATCGTCGTCGATTGCGCCAATGGCGCGGCTTACAAGGTCGCCCCTTCGGCGCTTTGGGAGCTTGGCGCAGAAGTCGTGACGATCAACAACGAGCCGAACGGCGTCAACATCAACGAGGATTGCGGCTCGACGCATCCTATCGGCCTGATCAAGAAGGTGCATGAAGTGCGGGCCGATCTAGGCATCGCGCTCGACGGCGACGCCGACCGCGTGCTGATGGTGGACGAGGGCGGCAATGTCATCGATGGCGACCAGCTGATGGCCGTCATTGCCGAATCCTGGGCGAAAACGAACCGGTTGACGGGCAATGGCATCGTCGCCACCGTCATGTCCAATCTCGGCCTTGAGCGCTTCCTTGCGGCTATGGGCCTGTCGCTGGCGCGCACCAAGGTGGGCGACCGCTATGTGGTCGAGCACATGCGCGAGCATGGCTTCAATGTCGGCGGCGAGCAGTCCGGCCATATCGTGCTTTCCGATTTCTCGACCACCGGCGACGGGCTCGTTTCGGCCCTGCAGATCCTCGCCGTTATGCAGGAGCAGGGCCGGCCATTGAGCGAGGTCTGCCGCAAGTTCGACCCGGTGCCGCAGCTTTTGAAGAATGTGCGCACCAAGGGCGGCAAGCCGCTGGAGGACACCACCGTCAAGAGCGCTATCGAGGATGCACGCGACCGCCTGGGCAATGGAGGCCGCCTAGTCATCCGTCCTTCCGGCACCGAGCCCCTTATCCGCGTCATGGCGGAAGGCGATGACCGGACCCTGGTCGAGACGGTGGTGAACGACATCGTCAATGTGATCTCGGGGATACGCACTGCCGCTTAAGGGAGTAGGGGAGTAAGGGAATAAGGGAGTATGTGGCTATTGCCATAACCGTGTTGCGCGATACCCTATTCCCCTATTCCCCTATTCCCCTATTCCCCTATTCCCTTAATAAACAGGGTTAAGCACGGTTTAACCTTTCCCATCTATTTTTCGCGATCGAAGTCAGTGGGAATTCGGCGCGAGAATCGAAGCGCCGGCACGTTCGGGATGGGAAAAGCCACCATGCAGCATCAATTCAAAAACATCATTGCCGGTGCGGTCATGCTCGCCGCCGCCGGGTTCTCTCATTCCGCGCTTGCGGCCGATCTGGCGCCGCCCATGCCGGAAGCGCCTGCTATTCCGGAGGTCGTGCCACCCGCGGTCGGGGGATGGTATCTGCGCGGCGATATCGGCTACTCCTGGTCCAAGTTCCGCGAGACGACCTATGACGTTCCCAACAATGGTTGCGGCACGTGCGGTGCGTTCGTCGAGAAATCGCTCGACGGTGACCTCAAGGGCTCGTTCCTTGCCGGCGGCGGTATCGGCTATCAGGTAACGGATTATTTCCGCACGGATTTGACCGCTGATTATATGTTCCGGTCGAAATTCGAAGGCGGTTCGTGCTCTCCGGCCGGATGTTCTGATGACCGCTCGAAGCTGAGCGCGCTCTCCATTCTCGCCAATGCTTATGTGGATCTAGGGAATTTCAACGGCTTCACGCCCTATGTCGGCGCTGGTATCGGCGGCACACGTGTGAAATGGGATGATCTGGTGGATCACAAGAATGGCACCACGCAGGAAGGCGCAGCAAACTGGCGCTTCACCTATGCGCTTATGGCGGGTGTCGCGTTCGACCTCACGCAGAATCTGAAGCTCGATGCCGGTTACCGCTACCGTCATGTCAATGGCGGCAAGATGTTCGACGGCGGTCAATGGATCGGCGATGGGCATGATGACGGCTTGAACATTCATGACGTCCGCGTCGGCTTGCGTTACCAGTTCGGCGCTCCGTCGGCTGGATATGCGCCAGAGCCGCTGCCCATTTACAAGTGAGCTTTGGCTCATCGTTTCTTGCAGAAGCCCGGCTCAGCCGGGCTTTTTCGCGCGTAGCCACGC
Source organism: Brucella sp. IR073 (assembly GCF_049065735.1). Lineage (NCBI taxonomy): Bacteria > Pseudomonadati > Pseudomonadota > Alphaproteobacteria > Hyphomicrobiales > Brucellaceae > Brucella > Brucella sp. IR073. The sequence continues at coordinate 264,510 of NZ_JBAKHD010000003.1, read as the reverse complement.
TTAACGGCAGCTTAAGATTTTTGGTTAATGATCGAGAAACGTAAAGGCAGAAGCTGTCTGCCGCGTGGGGATTCGAGATGAAACGCATCAAGCGCATTTTCATAGCAGCATTATCCAGCCCGCTTCTGGCCGCGCCGGCATTTGCCGCGGACCTGGGACCGGTGCCGGTGGAGACCCCGGTTACCGCGGAGCCGGTCGCGGCCGTGTCCGGCTGGTATCTGCGGGGCGATGTGGGACATAGTTTCGACGCCAAGGGTGACGGGCGGTACGGCGTCTGGGACGAGGCCAGCCATACCAAAACCGAGTTCGACTATGACGAGATAGAACTGCGCGGCAACACGGATTTCAGCGTCGGTGTCGGCTATCGCTTCAACCAATATCTGCGCGCTGACGCGACGCTCGGCTATTGGAAGCGGGATGTGTTCGGCTCGAGCGAGGCGTTCGGCGGCGCGGTCACCTTCGATGATACCTCGAAAGTCAGCGCCTGGGAGATGATGGCGAATGCCTATATCGACCTTATTACCTGGGGCAAGGTCACGCCCTATATCGGCGGCGGTCTTGGCGTCACGCGTCTGAAATACGGCACGATGAAGAACCGGTCCTGGTGTCATGATGTCAATGTCTGCGGTGACAGCTACTGGGCCGACCATGGCGGCTTCTCCTCGACGCGCTTTACCTGGGCGCTGATGGCCGGCATGAGCGTCGATATCACCTCCAGCACCAAGCTCGACTTCGGCTATCGCTATTCGCACATCAAGGGCGGCAAGGCTTTCGGCTGGGATGCGTCCGACATCGCCGCGGGCGCGACCGGCGTGCAGGGTTACGACAAGGGCTTCGACGTGCATCAGGTCCGTGTCGGCCTGCGCTACGAATTCGGCGGCCCGGAAGCAGCCTACCAGCCCGAGCCGCTGCCGGCCTATGGCGAGCCGGCGCTGGTTTATAAGAATTGAAGACGCGGAGGGTCACTCTGGCGTTGGCTTGAAAATTCCAAGGGAATGAAGTATATATTTGGAGTAGGCTGACAGGGCCGAAGCCCTGCCAACCGTTTGCCACTTACGCGACGAATTGGACCCGCACGGTGACTTGCCAGGTCGTGCGGGTCTTTCGTATTGTAAGGGTGATATAAAGCGGCGTTGGCGTGAACCAGTACCACATGATATCGACTCCTATCGCAGGCAAGGCTGTGTCCTGCCTCAGTCCGGACGCCTATTCGCCGGATTGCATGCCCTGGTTCACGTCACCGCATGCTGCTGCTTCTGTCTGCGATAAATCGAATTAAACTTTAACCATTGGTGGAAATCAATCCACGTTTCACCTGTGCAAAGCTGTCGCAGCCAAACAAATTTCTTGACCGCGAGCGACGTTTCCCATACCTCCATCAGCGGGCCACCTTTCCCCACCGAAAGGCGTGCTATCTGAGAGGATAGGATACAACATGACTGATCTCGCGAAGCCGGACCAGCGTCCGGCCAATCCCAATTTTTCTTCCGGTCCCTGTGCAAAACATCCCGGCTGGTCGCTTCAGGCGCTCGCCGACGCGCCTCTTGGCCGTTCGCACCGCGCGAAAATCGGCAAGACCAAGCTGAAGGACGCCATCGACCTTACCCGCGAAGTGCTGCAGGTGCCCGCCGATTACCGCATCGGCATCGTGCCAGCGTCCGATACCGGCGCTGTGGAGATGGCGCTGTGGTCGCTGCTCGGTGAGCGCGGCGTGGACATGGTCGCCTGGGAAAGCTTTGGCGCGGGCTGGGTCACCGATGTGGTCAAGCAGTTGAAGCTCGCCGATGCGCGTGTCTTCGAAGCGCCCTATGGTGAGATCATCGATTTCGCACAAGTCGATTTCGACCGCGACGTGGTCTTCACCTGGAATGGTACGACCTCGGGCGTGCGTGTGCCGAATGCCGATTTCATCCCGGCAGATCGCAAGGGTCTGACCATCTGCGATGCCACCTCCGCCGCCTTCGCGCAGCGTCTTGATTTCTACAAGCTCGATGTCGTCACCTTCTCCTGGCAGAAAGTGCTGGGTGGGGAGGGTGCGCATGGCATCCTCATCCTGTCACCTCGCGCCGTCGAGCGGCTCCTCACCTACAAGCCCGCTTGGCCGCTGCCGAAGATTTTCCGTCTCACCTCTGGCGGCAAGCTGATCGAAGGCATCTTCGTCGGCGAGACGATCAACACGCCGTCCATGCTCTGCGTCGAGGACTATCTCGATGCGCTGAATTGGGCGAGGTCGATCGGCGGGCTTGACGCGCTGATCGCCCGTGCGGACAGGAATTTCGCCGTGCTCAACGCATGGGTCGAGCGGACGCCGTGGATCGCCAATCTGGCGGTGAAGCCGGAGACGCGCTCCAACACCTCCGTCTGCCTCAGCATCGTCGATCCCGATGTGACCGCGCTCGATGCGGATGCGCAAGCCGCTTTCGCCAAGGGCATCGTCTCGGCGCTCGACAAGGAAGGCGTCGCCTATGACATCGGCGCCTATCGCGACGCGCCTTCGGGCCTGCGCATCTGGGCCGGCGCGACGGTGGAGGCTTCCGATCTCGAAGCGCTGACCGCGTGGCTCGACTGGGCCTTTGCCAATCAGAAGGCCGCGCTGAAACAAGCGGCCTGATTTTTCTCAATTAGCCTCGATACCCCTCATCCGACCTCGCTTCGCGAGGCCACCTTCTCCCACAAGGGGAGAAGGCTGGGCGCTCTTCCTTCTCCCCTTGTGGGAGAAGGTGGCCGCGAAGCGGTCGGATGAGGGGTTTTCTGCATCGACATTCAGAGGATATCACCTATGCCCCGCGTACTCGTATCGGACAAACTCTCCACCACCGCCGTGCAGATCTTCAAGGATCGCGGCGTCGAGGTCGATTACCTGCCGGACCTCGGCAAGGACAAGGAAAAGCTGCTCGAAGTCATCGATCAGTATGATGGTCTTGCCATCCGCTCGGCCACCAAGGTCACGGAAAAGCTGATCGCTGCCGCAAAAAACCTCAAGGTCATTGGCCGCGCCGGTATCGGCGTCGACAATGTCGATATTCCGGCCGCATCGCGCCGTGGCATCATCGTCATGAACACGCCGTTCGGCAATTCGATCACGACAGCCGAGCACGCCATTGCGCTGATGTTCGCCGTCGCCCGCCAGCTGCCGGAGGCGGATGTCTCCACCCGCGCCGGCAAGTGGGAGAAGAACCGCTTCATGGGCGTCGAGATCACCGGCAAGACGCTGGGCGTGATCGGCTGCGGCAATATCGGCTCCATCGTCGCCACGCGCGGCGTCGGGCTGAAGATGCATGTCATCGCCTTTGATCCGTTCCTCTCGGAAGCCCGTGCGCAGGAGCTGGGTGTGGAGAAGGTGGAACTGGACGATCTCTTCGCCCGCGCCGATTTCATCACGCTGCATACGCCGCTCACCGACAAGACCCGCAACATCATCAATGCCGAAGCCATCGCCAAGATGAAGCAGGGCGTGCGCATCATCAATTGCGCGCGCGGCGGTCTGATCGTCGAGAAGGATCTGGTCGAAGGGCTGAAGTCCGGCAAGGTCGCCGGGGCGGGCATTGACGTGTTCGAGGTGGAGCCGGCGACGGAGAACGAATTGTTCAACCTGCCGAATGTGGTCTGCACGCCGCATTTGGGCGCCTCGACCTCGGAAGCGCAGGAAAATGTCGCCCTGCAGGTGGCCGAGCAGATGTCAGACTACCTCGTCAAGGGCGCTGTCTCCAACGCCATCAACATGCCCTCGATTACGGCGGAAGAAGCGCCGCGCCTGAAGCCCTTCGTCAAGCTTGCCGAAGTGCTGGGCGCATTCGTGGGGCAGGTGACGGACGAGCCGATTCAGGAAGTGGAAGTGCTGTTCGACGGCATCACCGCGACGATGAATACCCGCGCGCTGGTCTCGGCGGCGCTGGCGGGGCTGATCCGGCCTCAGATGTCGGATGTCAACATGGTCTCCGCGCCGATCATGGTGAAGGAGCGGGGCATCATCGTCTCCGAGGTCAAGCGCGACAAGTCGGGCGTGTTCGACGGCTATATCAAGCTGACGGTCAAGACCACGGAGCGCACCCGCTCCATCGCCGGAACCTGCTTCTCTGACGGCAAGCCGCGCTTCATCCAGATCAAGGGCATCAATCTCGACGCTGAAGTCGGGCGGCACATGCTCTATACCACCAACAACGATACGCCGGGCATGATCGGCATGCTGGGCACGGTGTGCGGCAAGCATGGCGTCAATATCGCCAATTTCTCGCTCGGCCGTAACCATCCGGGCGGGGATGCCATCGCGCTGCTGTACCTTGATGAGCGCATTCCGGAACATGTGCTGGAGGATTTGCGCGCCAATACGGCGATTATCTCCGCACGTCCGCTGGAGTTCGATGTCGGCGAGGCTTGATATGACGGATGGGCTGCAATGGCGAGCGATGCGCGGGGAGGATATGCCCGCCGTCAGCGCCATTGCGGCTGCCGTTCATACGGATTTCTTCGAGGGCAATGCAGTCTTCGCCGAGCGGCTCACGCTTTATCCCGCGGGCTGCTTCGTCCTTGAAAGAGCAGGGGAAATTGCCGGCTATGGCATCAGCCACCCCTGGACCAAATACCGCATACCGGCGCTGAATACGCTGCTTGGGCGTTTGCCTGATGATGCGGACATCTATTATCTTCACGACATCGCTCTCATGCCTGAAGCCCGCTCCGGCGGCTTCGCCTCCCGCGTCATCGAGATGATGGCCAAGCAGGCCGAGCGTGACGGTTTTAATTCCATGGCGCTCGTGGCGGTCAATGGGTCGCCGGGCTACTGGCAGAAACAAGGTTTTGCCATTGCGGATGTGCCGGAGCTGACGGCCAAGCTCCTTAGTTATTCTGAGGATGCGCGCTATATGGTGCGAGTGATTTCCGCCTTATAGCTTTTACGCTGTCAGCGTAAAGAATGGTTCCCAATAAGAGCCTAAGGCTCTATAGAAGCCCACGTTTGCATTTTATGGCGGGCGTGCTTCCGCCCGGAGCGGAGAGTTTCTTTATGGCCAATGTGGTTGTCGTCGGGTCGCAGTGGGGCGACGAGGGCAAGGGTAAGATCGTCGACTGGCTGTCGGAGCGCGCCGATGTGATCGTGCGCTATCAGGGCGGCCATAATGCCGGCCATACGCTCGTCATCGACGGCGTCAGCTATAAGCTCTCCTTACTGCCATCCGGGCTCGTGCGCGGCAAGCTCAGCGTCATCGGCAATGGCGTGGTGGTCGATCCGCATCACTTCGTCGCCGAGGTGGAAAAGCTGCGCGGGCAGGGTGTTAACATTTCTCCTGAAGTGTTGCGTATCGCGGAGAACGCGCCGCTGATCCTGTCGCTGCATCGCGACCTCGATGCAATCCGCGAGGGCTCGAATTCGGGCCTCAAGATCGGCACAACCAAGCGCGGCATTGGCCCGGCTTACGAGGACAAGGTGGGACGTCGCGCCATCCGCGTCATCGACCTTGGCGAGCCCGATACGCTGGAGCCGAAAGTGGAGCGCCTGCTTGCGCATCACAATGCGCTGCGGCGCGGCATGGGGCTGGAGGAAATCGAGGTCGGCGCGATCATGCGCGAGCTCACCTCTGTCGCCGAGGAGATATTGCCCTATATCGATCAGGTCTGGCGCGTGCTCGATGAGCGCCGCAAGGCAGGCGACCGCATCCTTTTCGAGGGTGCGCAGGGCGCGTTGCTCGACAACGATCATGGCACCTATCCGTTCGTAACATCATCGAATACCGTGGCCGGGCAGGCCGCCGCCGGTTCGGGGCTCGGCCCCACGGCGATCGGCTATGTGCTCGGTATCACCAAGGCCTATACGACGCGGGTGGGCGAGGGGCCTTTCCCGACCGAGCTTCATGACGAGATCGGCAATTTCCTCGGCACGCGCGGCCATGAGTTCGGCGTGGTGACGGGACGCAAGCGCCGCTGCGGCTGGTTCGACGCGGTCATCGTGCGCCAGACCGTGCGCACGTCCGGCATCAACGGCATCGCGCTCACCAAGCTCGACGTGCTTGACGGGCTGGAAGAGATCAAGATCTGCGTCGCCTATGAGCTTGACGGCAAGCGGATCGATTATCTGCCTGCATCGATGGGCACGCAGGCGCGCGTCAAGCCGATCTATGAGACGCTGCCCGGCTGGTCGGAGACGACGGCGGGTGCGCGGTCGTGGAACGAGCTTCCGGCGCAGGCGGTCAAATATGTTCGCTATATCGAGGAACTGATCGGCGCGCCCGTCGCGATGCTCTCGACGAGTCCCGAGCGAGAGGATACCATATTGGTGACGGATCCCTTCCAGGATTGAGTGTCCCAAAGTTATTCCCATCAAAAGCATAATCTCGACGCGATTTTGCTTTTGATGGTTTATTGTGACTATTAGAGTGATGGTAGTAAAACCTCACAAAATGTGAGCAGCACGGCATGGCGGACTTTGCAGCGGTACTGAAGAAGACGATCGACGCGCAGGCGGACCCGACGCCCGAGTTGCGGCAGCGCGTCTACGACAAGGCCCGCGCGACGATCGAGCAGAAGCTCGCCGCCGCCAATGCGCCGGCTGCCGTCGCCGCCAAGCAACGCAAGGCGCTGGAAGACGCCATCGCGCAAATCGAGGCGGAATATGGGCCATCGCCGAGAGCATCCGCTGCAAGCCAGCCGCAGCCTGCCCGAACGCCCCAGCCGAAACCGGCGCCGCGGCCCGTCGCGCCGCCCGCACCCGCTGTGCCGCCCAAAGCCGCGCCGAGACCGGTCGCGCCAGCGCCGAAGCCCGCCCGCGTGGAACCTCGCGTCGAGCCGGCCATGCCGGATCCGGAACCGCGTGCGCCGCGACGCGCACTCGCCAGGGAGCCGGAGCCGGGTCCCGATCCGCTCGATGATTTTCTAAAAGGCGCCCGCCCGGCCTCGCGCTCCGCTGCTGCGGCTGAGCCGGCGCCGGACTTCACACAGTCCCGTGCGCCCGGTGGGCGCAAGAAGCCCTCCCGTAGAGCGGAGCCGGAACTCGAAGAGAACGAGCGGGACGAATGGCAGAATGATCGCGAGGAGGAAGAGAGCTTTGCGCGCGATCCGGCCTATGGCGGCGAACGCCGCCGCAGCGGCAGGGGGCTCGTATACGGCCTCATCGCGCTGCTGCTCCTCGGCGGCGCGGGCTATGCGGCCTGGAGCAATCAGGATCAGCTACAGACCTATCTGGCCAATCTGATGGCTCAGTTCGAGGGCGAGAAGGACGCTGCGGTTCAGCCTGCCGCCACGACGCCCCCGGCTCAGAAGCCTGCCCCCGCGCCGAGCAATGCCGGCCCCAGCAATAACCAGCCGCAGGCACCGGCGAAGCTGACACAGCGACTCATGCCTGACGGAACGGAGATGGACCCAGGTCCCGCCGGTGACAAGCCCGGCGTGGGCGAGGGCACCTCCGTCGCCGAGGCGACCAGCCAAGCGGCGCCGCAGCCTGCCACTGGTCAGACACCCCAGGCGGCCATTCCCGTCGGGCAGCAGGCCTTCTTCTATGAGGAGCGTAGCGGCCAGGAGGCAGGCTCGGCAAAGAAGGGATCGGTCGTCTGGTCGGAGGTGCAGGATTCGCCCGGTGATGGCGAGCCGGCGGAACCGGCGATTCGCGCTGATGTGACCATCCCGGAGAACAACATCAAATTGCGCATGACTATCCGGCGCAATACCGACAAATCATTGCCCGCGAGCCATCTGATCGAGATGATCTTCTCCGTGCCGCAGAATTTCCCGGGCGGGGCGATCGACAATGTGCAGCGCGTGACTTTCAAGGACACGGAGCAATCGGCGGGCAGCCCGCTGATCGCCATTCCGAACAAGATCGCCGACAATCTCTTCATCGTGGCGCTGAATGACGCGCGCACGGCGATCGACACCAACATGACGCTTATGCGCCGCCAGCAGTGGATCGATATTCCGATCACCTACCGCACCGGGCGCCGCGCGCTGATCACGGTGGAGAAGGGCGTGCCGGGTGAGAAGGTCTTCAATGATGTGCTGAGGGCTTGGGGCGTGGGGGGGTAGGAGTTGCGCGCTGCGCCGCCATCGAGGCGGCTTGCTCGCTGGGCGCTAAACGTAAAAAAGCCCCGCCGAAACGGCGGAGCTTTGAAAAATCAATCGAAACGATCACGCCCCGGCTTGCGCCAGCGCCTTCTGCTGGCTGATCGCGGCGGCTTTGACCGAATCCTGCACCTTTTCGAAGGCGCGGACTTCGATCTGGCGCACGCGCTCGCGGCTGATGCCGAACTCGGCGGAGAGATCTTCCAGCGTCACCGGTTCGTCGGTGAGGCGGCGCGCTTCGAAGATGCGGCGTTCTCGGTCGTTGAGCGAGGCCATGGCGCCCGACAGCATGGAGCGGCGGTTTTCCAGCTCGTCCTGCTCGATCAGAATCTGCTCCTGGCTGGAGCTGTCATCGACGAGCCAGTCCTGCCATTCGCCCGATTCGCCTTCGGTCGCGCGGATCGGCGCGTTGAGGGAGGCGTCGCCGGAGAGGCGGCGGTTCATCGAGATCACCTCTTCCTCGCTGACATTGAGCCGCGTGGCGATTTCGCTGACCTGCTCGGGGTTGAGATCGCCTTCATCCAGCGCTTGGATCTTGCTCTTCACCTTGCGCAGGTTGAAGAACAGGCGCTTCTGATTGGCGGTCGTGCCCATTTTGACAAGGCTCCACGAGCGCAGGATATATTCCTGGATCGAGGCCTTAATCCACCACATGGCATAGGTGGCGAGGCGGAAACCGCGCTCCGGCTCGAAGCGCTTGACCGCTTGCATCAGGCCGACATTGCCCTCGGAAATGACTTCGCCTATCGGCAGGCCATAGCCGCGATAGCCCATGGCGATTTTCGCCACCAGACGCAAATGGCTCGTCACGAGCTTGTGGGCGGCCTGCGGGTCGCCATGTTCAAGATATCGCTTGGCCAGCATGTATTCTTCCTGCGGCTCAAGCATGGGAAAACGCCTGATTTCCTCCAGATAGCGCGTAAGACCACCATCGCCGGAAACAAGGCTTGGAAGACTGGTCTGGGCCATATAGCACCCTCCTCTTTGGAACTGCGGGCCCCCCACCATGGGCAGACCCGGTACGCCCCGCTTGCCCTTCGCAACTCGGGGCATAAGGACACCTATATAATCACCATTTTGGCGAAAACACGATGCCTTAAGATGGGAAACAATCCGTCACACTTAAGTGAACGGAAATATCACGTCAGAAGTTTCACTTTTTTCGCGAAAAAGAAATTCAAATCCGAACAAGCAACATGAAGATGAAGCCTTATACATCATCCTGCGTGAATGCGAAAGGCTTCAACCAACGCCGCCATATCCTCGGGCAAGGGCGCTTCGAAGGTCATGAGTTCTTCACGTGCCGGGTGGACGAAGGATAGAAGCTCAGCGTGGAGCGCCTGGCGGGGGAATTCCGTCACGATCTGTTTCAGCGGCTCCACCAGCTTGTTGGCTTTGGTCTTGAAGGCGCTGCCATATTCCATATCGCCCACCAGGGGATGGCCGATATGGGCCATGTGGACGCGAATCTGGTGGGTGCGCCCGGTTTCAAGGCGGCATTCGATGAGCGAGGCGAGCGCGGTTGCGTCTTCCCTGGCACCGAACTTCTCCACCACCGAATAATGCGTGACGGCATGGCGGGCATCGTCGCGGGCCTCGCTCACCACCGCTTGCCGCGTGCGGTCTTTATGCGAGCGGCCGAGATGGGCATCCACCGTGCCATGGGTGCGGCCGGTGGCGCCCCAGACCAGGGCGAGGTAAGCGCGTTCGAGTTCCCCCGTGCGGCCGTGGTCGGCGAATTGGGCGGAGAGGTGACGATGAGCGCGGTCGTTCTTGGCGACAACCATGACACCGGTCGTCTCCTTGTCGAGGCGGTGGACGATGCCGGGCCGCTTGACGCCGCCAATGCCGGAAAGCGTGTCGCCGCAATGGTGGATCAGCGCGTTCACGAGCGTACCGGTCCAATTGCCGTTGCCGGGATGGACCACGAGCCCAGCCGGCTTGTTGATGACGATGACGTCGTCGTCCTCGTAGAGGATATCGAGCGGGATATCCTCGCCCTCGGGCTCGGCGGGCTCGGGCTCGGGCATTTGAAGGCGGATTACCATGCCTTCACGCAGCTTGGCCTTCGGCTCGAGCACCGGCTTGCCGTCCACCGTCACCTGACCGTCTGAAATTAGCGACTGGATGCGGCTGCGCGACAAATCCGGGCCAAGCTCACCCGCCAGCCACTGGTCGAGGCGCTTTCCCGCGGCATCGGCATCGGCAATTAGCTCTTTCAATCGTCACTTCCCTTCGTTATCACGCGGCCTGCCGCATATTTGTCCACATGATGCCTCACTTCGGGGTTCATGCGTGAACCGGAGACCATAATTCGATGCAGGATCGATATCATCAGGATTATCCTGATCACCAGACCTATCCGGACCATCAGAGCCAGGCCTATCACAGTCATCAGGGCCAGGCCTATCCGGCGGGGTATCCGGCGGAGGCGCCGCTCGACCCCGCCATGGAAAAAGTTCGCCGCAAGATGATGCGGCTGCTGGCGGTTTCGATCGGCATCATGCTTGTCGGCCTTATGGCCGTGCTGGCGGCGGTTGTCTACAAGATCAACCAGCCCAGCGAGCCGGAAACCCCTGAAGTGCGAACCGACATCCCCGGTCAGCAGGCTGCTCCCGTGCCGGAGACGCCGCCCGCCGTCATTGAAAGCCAGGTGCCGCTCGCTCCGGGCACCCGCCTCCTGTCGCAAAGCATTTCCGGCGATCTCGTTTCGCTCGAAACGCTGCTGCCCGATGGCGGCACGGAGATCGTCGTTTACGACTACAAGAAATCCCGGATCGTCGCCCGGATGCGCCTCGGTCCCATAGAGTGAAATTATTTTGCCGATTAGCCGTTGCGCTTTCATTCGCGCTTGGCTATATCGGCGCTGCTGCGCGCCCATCGTCTAGCGGTCCAGGACGCCGCCCTCTCACGGCGGAAACAGGGGTTCGATTCCCCTTGGGCGTGCCATTTATTTCTCCATCATCCTTTCGATGTCTGATTACCTATCGTCCGGCATTCCGCATCACGCGCTCGGGTAGAGAGGACGGACGCAAATTTTGCAAAACCTTGTCAACTGGCGCATAATCCGCTCTATGGGTAGGATGAATCAGAAGCCAGATTATGAGAAGGAATTGCGTGCGGCGGGGGTGCGGATCACCCGGCCGAGGCGGGTCATTCTCGACATATTGTCTGCCACGGACGACCATCCCGACGCGATGGAGATTTTTCGCCGTGCTGTCGCGGTGGACAAGAGTATTTCGCTTTCAACCGTCTATCGCACGATGAAGCTTCTGGAAGAGCGCGGCGCCATTCATCGCCACGCCTTCGCCGGAGGGCCGTCGCGTTTCGAGCAGGCCAGTTCCCACCATGACCATTTGATCGACATCGAAACCGGCGATGTTATCGAATTCCATTCCGACAGCATCGAAAAACTGCAGGAAGAGATCGCCCGCTCGCTTGGCTACGATATCGTGCATCACAGGCTGGAGCTTTACGGGCGGAAGAGGAAAGAAAGCAAATAGGAGGCTCTTATTCGCCTGTCTCTTTGTTCGCCTCCGCAGGCTGGTATTTCCACAGATAGGCCCACGCGCCGTAAACCGTCACGCCTGCCGTCAACGTTCCCCAGAAGGAATCACCTCTCGTCCATTCCACAATGCTCCAGGCGGCACAGAAGCCGATGAGGACGACGCGGCGCCAGAGCGGATCGAGAAAGGGATGGGAAGCGGAATTGCGGTTCAAGGCTGCCTCTTCTTCGCTGGCAATTGCGGGCAGCCGTTTCTAGCCCAATCGGGCGTGGATTGCGAGCCTATCCGGACACGCTTTGCGCGGTCTCCGCCGGATCTTCGTGTTCGTCCAGGATCGTGACCTGCAATTCGTCGTTCTTGTCGATTTCCCAATAAATGGCGGCGTCTTGCTCCATGAGTTCAGGATCGACCTCCACGCATTTACCGTAGGCCTTTGTGCTTTCCGCCGCGAGATTGTCGAGCGCCGGCTTCAACTCGGTCTTGCATGTCGCAATCGTCTCGTAGGAAACAGTCGGCGCGGGCTGGACATTGCACGCGGCCATATCGTTCGAGCACGTCACCAAGAGCATGATGGCAGCCAGATGTTGCATGGCTTCAACTCCTTTGACGAAGTTAACGGATAATGCATGTATGCAGTTCCGTTTTCATCGAAGGCTCCCCGAGAGGAGACCATGCCTGCCTTGTGTGTAGATGTCGCTGACGGGATTGCAAAAAATTGAGAAAAATCTTCTTTCCCGTGGAACCACTCGCAGGCTTGCACGTTCTTTGGCTATCGATGCCTGACACACCCCGCCCCCCTCACGAAAGATGTCAGGCATCGGGCTGCAAGCGCCCCCCTAACCTTGCAGCCGTTTACGCCAGGACGCGCACTCGTCCCAAGGCGTGAAATCGGATCGCCCCGGGCTCCAGCACCGCTGGCCCGTGGCGATTCTTTTTTGTGCGTGCGGTCGTTTTTTGGAAAATCGAGAGGATCAGAAATCGAAGTGCGCGCGGGGCACGTCGAGCGAATAGGTCACGCCATTGGGCTCGATGCGGTAGGTCGAGGTGCCATCCACCGAAATCGGCACGATGCGCTCCAGAACGGCGCTGCCGAAGCGGGCATTGGGATCCGGACCTTTGAGCGCACCGGGAACCGTTTCATCCCATCTGATCGAAAGCGACATAGTATCCGTGCCGGCGTTTTCGAACCGGCCGGACACGGCGACCCGGCCATCGCTGTTCGAGAGGGCACCATAGGCAGCGGAGTTGACGATCAGCTCATGAAGGGCAAGGCCGATGTGAAGGGCCGCGCCGGGGAAGATATATGGATCGGCGCCGGACAAAGTAAAGCGCGGGTCGGAAATATCGACATATTTTTGCATCTGGGAGCGGACCAGCTCGTGAAATCGCGCGCCGCGCCAGTTGGAATCGGTCACCAGATCCTGCGAATAGGAAAGCGATTGCACACGTCCGCGGAAGCGAGAGAGGAAATCGTCGATCGTCTCGGTAAAGCGCGCCGTCTGCATGGCGATGCTCTGGATGATGGCAAGCAGGTTCTTCGAGCGATGGCTGACCTCGCGCAGCAGGGTCTTCAGTACCTGCTCGCGCCGCTTGAGCTCGGTGATATCCACGCCTGTCGTCACGATGCCGATGATCGCGCCGTTTTCGTCGCGGTCGCTGTCGATGGAGAGTTCGAACCAGCGAAGTTCGTCGCCATGGGAAAGGCAGATTTCCACCCGCTGCAACCCGCCGGTTTCGAGCACCGCCTGCTTGGCCGCAGCGAGCCTCGCCGTGACGGCCTCCTGAACCAGGTCCTCGTCCTGGATGCCCTCGCGCCAGAGGTCGCTCCAGACCTCGGGCAGGTTTTCCGCCCAGACATAGGACAGATCGGGGGATTGGTAGAGCACAAAAACATCGCTGTTACGGATCGCCTGAACCAGCGAACGCAATCGCACGCTATCCTTGTTTTCGGACTTGATCTCAGGGGGCAGGGTGGCGGCCATCATATAAGTTTTCCGGCGTAGCTTACGCCGTCCGTGCGGTCGTTAATTTTCGCGTGACGCGCTTTTTCCAATCGCATGGCAATCCCCCGGTGACCCCACCGGCGCTCCTTTTCATCGCGTCCGAGGTCCGAAACGCGAAAAGGTAAGATAAGTTCCCTCTTCAGAGCGCAGTAGGGCAATAAGGCAGCATGACAATCTATTTCCCCCGAAAAAGGAAACAAGACGTAAACGTGCTGCTTTATTGCCTTATTGTTTTAGAGCGTGATGCGATTAAGCCTATGCGGGCCTCACGCTCTAACTCTTCGTTTGCCGCATGATCTCACCTGGAAGTCAGCAACTTTTCGGGGTCATGCTCGATTGTTCAGGCGGCCAGCTTCGATTTTTCTTCGAAGAACAGCGCCTGGCTGATCAGCGCCTTCACCATTTCAGGATTGAAGGGCTTGGTGACCAGGAAGGTCGGCTCGGGGCGTTCTCCTGTCAGCAGCCGCTCGGGGAAAGCGGTGATGAAGATGACCGGAATGGTGCTCGTCTGGAGAATTTCATTGATAGCATCGAGCCCGGAGCTGCCATCGGCAAGCTGGATATCGGCCAGCACCATGCGCGGCTTGGCGGAATGGTAGCACTCCAGCGCTTCTTTATGCGTACGGGCTATGCCCACGACCTCATGGCCGAGGCTCTGCACCATCTGCTCGATATCCATGGCGATCAGAGGCTCGTCCTCGATGATCATAATCCTCGTCGCCACCTGCCGCGAGATTTCCTGCGACGCCTCGGACAGAAGGGCCATCAGCTCCTCTTCGCTGACATCGAGGATTTCGGCGGCCTCTTTCTCGCTGAACGCCTCCACGGAGACGAGGAGGAAAGCCTGCCGCGCCTTGGGCGCTATGCCGCCCAGATTGGCCGCGGTCCGCGCTTCCCAGCTTAAGTCCGACGTCGCCTCGGGAACCCGGATGGCTGTCGTTTCGAACATGCTGGAGAAAAGCTTGTAAAGACCTATCTTGTCGGAAGAACATTCGGGAAAAATTGAAATATCGGCAATGAGCGCTTCCAATGTGGCCGCCACATAGGCATCCCCTGAGGTCTGGGAGCCGGTCACGGCACGGGAAAAGCGGCGAAGATAGGGAAGATGCGGCGCGATGCGCGTCGATAAAGTCATGCTTGAGCTCCCTTCAAGTCCGTATAAGTCACGGTACTGCCGTTGATAAACGCATCCGAGGGAAAAAAGTTCCTCGTACACGGAACTTTTTACAGCGACCCGCATTATAGGATCGAAATGCGGCATAAACATGCGGCCTGTCATTGGGCTTGAAAAGAGAATGGCTGGGACAAAATGAGCGAAAAATCCAATCTTCGTCCGCGTGCGGAAACCCCGGACGGAAAGTCTGCCCACGGGCGGGACGAACTGGGCCCCAATAGCGAGATCGGCTCGAAACTGAAGGCCCTCTACACCTCCATCCAGGAAGAGACCATCCCCGAGCGGTTCCTCGATCTTCTCGAAAAACTGGATCAGGCTGAGCGTGGCCAATCGACCGGCCAACCCGCCGAGGACGCCCAAATCAACGTCCCGGTCATGGAGTGATCGACATGGAAACCCGCACTACATTTAAGAAGGATCTGTTGCGGGCGCTTCCCAGCCTGCGCGCCTTCGCCGTCTCGCTGGTCGGCCAGCAGGACAAGGCTGACGATCTCGTCCAGGATACCATCATGAAGGCGTGGGCCAAGCAGGAGTCCTTCGAGATCGGGACCAATATCAAGGCGTGGCTCTTCACCATCCTGCGCAACGAGTTCTACAGTCAGATGCGCAAGCGCGGCCGCGAGGTGCAGGACAGCGAAGGCACGTTCACCAGCCAGCTTGCCGTGCATCCGTCGCAATATGGCGCGCTCGACCTGCAGGATTTCCGCAAGGCGCTCGACCAGCTGCCCGCCGACCAGCGCGAGGCGATCATTCTCATCGGTGCATCGGGCTTTGCCTATGAAGAGGCGGCGGAAATTTGCGGCTGCGCCGTCGGCACCATCAAAAGCCGGGTCAGCCGGGCGCGCACGCGACTCCAGGAACTGCTTGGCGTCAATGGGGAGTCCGATTATGGCCCCGATGCGGTGTCCGCGCCGGTAACGACCCGTTCCTTTGCATGAGGTAATTCCGACTGAACAAGCTCATCCGAACGCCCGCTGTCTCTTGTTGCAGCAATCTTCGGTTCGGGATTGAACCCGGCCAAAAATGTGGGATTTCGCTTTTCGGTAAGAGAAGCGTATGATCTGGCTCGTAAAGGCTGTAACTCCTTTTAGCGGGTCAGATGAACACAACTTCGCGACAAGTGCCGAAACCTCGGATACGGGTGGCCTATTGGCGGCAGCTTGCAGTCATTATCTCACTCGCCCTGGTGCTGCTGACGGCGGCTTCCACAGTTTTTCTCACACGAGGCATTAACCATCAGATCGCCGACGTTTCCAACACCTATCAGCTCCTCCATCAGGCGAATAAAACGCTCCTGCTCGTCACCAATATGGAAACGAGCCAGCGCGGTTACCTCCTGACGCTGGACCGCTCCTATCTCGATCTCTATCACGCGGCCTCGCTCTCCATCGATGAATCCATCGGGCGGCTCGCTGGGATGGCTCGCAGCAATTCGGAGCAGGAAGCGCGCGTTCAGGAAATCGCCGGCCTCACCGCGCAAATCCAGACCTGGGTGAGGCAGACGGTCGAGCTGGCAATCGAGGGACGATTCGGGAAAGCGCTGGAAGAGGTCCATAGCGACAAGGGCAAGATGCTTATGGACGATTTGCGCAAGGCGATCCGCACCTTCATGGATGAGGAGGACCGCCGGCTCATTCAGCGCAATGAAATCGTGACCCGTACCCGCGACTGGCTGACAGTTACTTCGCTGGCGGCGCTCGGCAGCGCGGTGATGCTGGCCTATTTCCTGTTCAGCCGGGTGCAGCGCTATGCGCGCCAATTGAGCGAGGGGCAGAGCGCGCTGCTTTCCGAAAATGTGCTTCTGGAGCAGGCCGTCAGGGAGCGTACGGTGGAACTGGAACATGCGCGCGCCGTCGCCGAGCGCGAGCGCGAGCGTGTTGAAGTGCTCCTGCAGGACAGCAACCACCGCATCGGGAATTCGCTTGCGACAGTGGCTTCGCTCCTCAGCCTGCAATTGGGGCAGGCAACCAATGAGGATACACGGCGGGTGCTTATCGCCGCGCGCGACCGCGTACAGACGATCTCGACGGCACACCGCCGCCTCAGACTTGGCGAGGATCTCGAATCCGTCCGCGCGGATGAGTTCCTGCAATCGGTCATGGAAGACCTCACGCTGGCTCTGACTTCCGGCGGGCGGATCAAGTTCCAGACGGATTTCTCGCCTGTCAACCTCAATGCGCGCGATGCCACGACCATCGGCGTCATCCTGGGCGAGCTGGTCACCAATGCCGTCAAACACGCTTTTCCCGATAACCGGGAGGGGACGGTGTCTATCAGCTTCGGCCGAGGCGAGGACGGAACGCTGGCGCTTACGGTGGCCGACGATGGCGTGGGCTACGGGAAAGGCAAACGCCCCGGCCGCCGGAGCAATCATCAGGGCCTGGGGATGCTGGTGATCGAGCAGCTCTGCCTGCAATTCGGCGACTCGCCGCATTTCGGCAGCAATACTCCCAGCGGCACGAAGGCGGTAATCCGCTTTCCGTCGCTGGAAGCGGAGAAGGGATGAATCCCTAGTTCTGTGGGGAAGCGCTGCGATCCTTGTTTCTCGCCGCCGCTCCGTCAGACATCAGACCATAAGCCGCGAGCGCGATAATTGGCAGGGCAGCCGCGATGATGGGACGCTTCGTCAGGCTGGGCAGAACGGCGAGGGCGGTTGCAATCAGCATCGTCGATCCCTCCGATTCGCGGCGTTCGCGTATCCGGCGCTGCCGCCGGGCTTCAGACATCTTGAGGACGAAGACACCGATTATGGCTATGGCGAAACATCCAAGTGCGATGATCAGCGCGGCATAGACGCTTCCCAGCACCATTGAGAGCGCCAGATAGGCCGTCGCCAGCAGGAAACTCACGCCTACCAGCGTAAAAAAAGCAATCACGGCAATCCAGGCGCTCTTATGTTTCCAACCCCGTATCGTCGCACCCAGCTCCTGCCCGAAAAAGGGGAGAAGAAGGTGCAACATCAGCGGCGAGCCATCAGCGCCAGCAAAAAGCCGATGCCCGCCGCCGCGGCGATGGTGGTCAGGGGGCGTTCGCGGGCGGACTGGGCCAGCTGGTCGTGAAGCTGGTTGACGGTGTCTTCGCCGGTGCGGCGCGCGCTATTATAGGTCTTGGCGGCGCTGCGGCTGGCCTCGCGCACCTTTTCCGACCCCAGATCCGTAATCGCCGAGGCAAGGCCAGCAATATCCTCCTTGAGACGGCTTATCTGAGCCTGCAGATCGGTCGTGTCCTCCCCGCCATTGGAGCTATCCTTGAGGATGTCCTTGGGCTGGCGGAGTGTGGGCGATACTTGAGCCATGGTTTCTCTCCTTGGGTGATGGAGGGCGAACTATCGTCCAAGTAACGGCCCATCGCCGGTTCGGTTCCCATTTGGGCGCGGATTTACTATGGATGGGCAATAAAAGGAGGAACGCGATGATCATTGCCGACCCGAAGACTTTTCTGGCATCCCTGTTCCATGCAGCGGTGGCCGCCGCCAATCCGGAACAGGCCATCGCCGCCTGCCTGCCGCAAAGGCCGAAGGGGCGCACCATCGTCATCGGGGCGGGCAAGGGTTCGGCGCAGATGGCGCGGGCATTCGAAAAGGCATGGGAGCGGGCGGGCAACGGTCCGCTCGAGGGCGTTGTGGTGACGCGCTATGGCTACGGCGCCGAGTGCCGGCAGACCGAAATCATCGAGGCGGCGCATCCCGTGCCCGATGAGGCGGGGCTTGCGGCCAGCAAGCGGTTGTTCGAGGCGGTATCGGGCCTCACCGGGAACGATCTGGTGGTGGCGCTCATCTCGGGCGGCGGCTCGGCGCTGCTGCCTTCGCCGCCCGACGGCATGACATTGGAGGATGAAATCGCGGTCAACAGGGCGCTGCTCGCCTCCGGCGCGCCGATCGCGGCGATGAACGCCGTACGCAAGCATCTTTCCACCATCAAGGGCGGACGGCTCGCCGCCGCGGCCAATCCGGCCAAGGTCGTGTCGCTCATCGTCTCCGATATTCCCGGCGACGACCCGGCCTTCGTCGCATCAGGGCCGACCGTGCCGGACAGGACGTCCCGCGCGGATGCGCTTGGCATCGTCGAGCGCTACCGCCTGCCGCTGCCGGAAGCGGCGCTGCGCCATCTTGAAAGCGCGGCGGCGGATGCGCCGAAGCCGGACGATCCGCGTTTTTCCGGCCATGAAGTGCGGGTGATCGCCTCCGCCGCCCTATCCTTGGAGGCTGCGGCGGAAGAAGCGCGGCGGCAGGGCGTCGAGGCGGTGATCCTCTCCGACGCCATTCAGGGCGAGGCGCGCGAGGTCGCGCATGTCCATGCGGCGCTGGCGCGGGAGGTGCTGCTGAAGGACAGGCCGTT
Organism: Brucella sp. IR073; assembly: GCF_049065735.1. Taxonomy (NCBI): domain Bacteria; kingdom Pseudomonadati; phylum Pseudomonadota; class Alphaproteobacteria; order Hyphomicrobiales; family Brucellaceae; genus Brucella; species Brucella sp. IR073. Next base: position 245,444 of record NZ_JBAKHD010000003.1, on the reverse strand, counting down.
CCGCAAGCCCGTGGTGCTGCTCTCCGGCGGCGAGACGACGGTAACCTTGCGCGGCAAGGGTAAGGGCGGGCGCAATACGGAGTTTCTCCTGTCCTTCGCGCTCGACATCGACGGCCTCGACGGCATCACCGCGCTTGCCGCCGATACCGATGGTATCGATGGCTCGGAGGATAATGCAGGGGCCTTTGCCGATGGCACGACCGTCGCGCGGCTGCTGGGCCTGGGCCGTGACGGCGCGGCGCTGCTGGCGGACAACGATGCGTGGGGCGCGTTTGAGGCGGTAGGCGACCTGTTCGCGACCGGTCCGACGGGAACGAATGTCAACGATTTGCGGGCGGTGCTGGTGGAAGGGTAGGAATCGCCTACCCAAACACTACCGTCTTGTGCCCGTTCAGCATCACCCGGCTTTCCAGATGCAGCTTGACGGCGCGGGCGAGGACGCGGGCTTCGATGTCGCGGCCGGTGGCGACGAAATCATCCGGCGTCATTGCATGGGTGACGCGCTCGGTCTCCTGCTCGATGATCGGCCCCTCGTCGAGATCGGGCGTCACGTAATGCGCGGTGGCGCCGATGAGCTTCACGCCGCGCTCATGCGCCTGGTGGTAGGGCTTTGCCCCCTTGAAGGACGGCAGGAAGGAATGGTGGATGTTGATCACCTTGCCGTAAAGCCGCTTCGACAGATTGTCTGAAAGCACCTGCATGTAGCGGGCGAGAATAACCAGGTCGGCTCCCGTTTCCTTGACGAGCGCCAGCAGCTTCTCCTCCTGCTCGGTCTTGTTTTCCCGGTTCACCGGCCAATAATGATAGGGAATGCCCTCCAGCTCCGCGGTGCGGCGGGAATCCTCATGGTTGGAGACGATGGCCGCGACCTCGGCATCGAGCCAGCCGACGCGGATCTGATAGAGGAGATGCAGCATGGCATGGTCGAATTTCGACACCATGACGATGATCTTCGGGCGCCGGGCCTGATCGACAATCGCTGTTTTCATCGAGAAGCGCTCGACGGCGGGCTTGATGCCGCGCTCGATATCGTCCTTCGAAATGCTGGCAGGGGCGGTGAAGGCGATGCGCATGAAGAAGCGGTTGGTCTGGCGGTCCCAGAACTGGTTCGATTCCGCGATGTTCGCGCCGATGCCCGCCAGCTCCGTCGTGACCGCCGCGACGATCCCCGGCTGATCCTCGCAAACGAGAGTCAGGATGTAAGAATGGTCGGCCATGGGTCCTCCGGGTACTTGAGCTGTGATCCGCGCAACGATAGTCGGGGCGGGGCAGGGGTGTTGCCGCAAAAGCGAAGCGCAACGGTCGTTTTTGGGCGTCGATATAGGGGAAAGCGGAAGGCCGCAAGCGCCCGGCGCGGGATCATGCCAGGAAGCCGGCCTGTGAAAAACGCATATGGCATGACGAAACGCAAAACATGACTTGCACTATCATGTTATGAGTGGTTAAGAGTTTCTGGAAATCCGGACTTAGGTTTTTAGCCGCGTGATCCTATCCAGGAAGTCTGCAAATTGTGGGGTCATGCTCTAAAGAGGGCGCAGGACGTGTTCAAGGCAAAATTCAGGGCGGTGGCATTCGGTTGCCTCGCGGTCATCCTCCTTCCGCCATCGGTTCAGGCACAGGTGGAGCCGGCGGCTCCCCAGCCTGCCGCAACCGCGCCTGCCGCGCCATCTGCGCCGGTGGCAGCCCAGCCAGCGGCGGCTCCGGCCCCGCAGGGTGAGCAGGCTCCCCAGCCCGCGCCGGAAGCGGGACAGCCGGTGGCTGCCGCGGGCGATGAGGCGGCGAAGGTGGAACTTCCGCACGATCTTTCGCCCTGGGGCATGTTCATGGCCGCCGACTGGGTGGTTAAAGCCGTGATGTCCGGTCTCGCCTTCGCCTCGCTCATTACATGGACAGTCTGGCTCGCCAAGTCGCTTGAGCTTGCGGGCGCGCGGATGATGGCCAAGCGGGCGCTGAAAGAGATTACCGAGGCGCGCAGCTTGCAAGACGCCTTCCGCGCGCTGCACGCCAAAAAGGGCACGGGCGCGCTGATGGTGCGGGCGGCGGAAGAGGAAGTGCGGCTGTCCGCCGGCGCGATCAAAGGCCATGGTGAAGGCCTCAAGGAGCGTGTCGCCTCGCGCCTGTCGCGCATCGAGGCGGCCGCCGGGCGGCGCATGTCGAAGGGCACGGGTGTGCTCGCGACCATTGGCTCCACGGCCCCCTTCGTCGGCCTGTTCGGCACGGTCTGGGGCATCATGAACTCCTTCATCGGCATCTCCGAGGCGCAAACGACCAACCTCGCCGTTGTCGCACCCGGTATTGCGGAGGCGCTGCTTGCCACCGCCATCGGCCTTGTCGCGGCTATTCCGGCTGTCGTGATCTACAACGTCTTCGCCCGGTCGATCACCGGCTACCGGCAGCTTCTGGCGGATGCCTCGGCGGGCATCGAGCGTCTGGTGAGCCGCGATATCGACTTCCGCGCGGCGGGCATCCATGCGGTGCCGGCGCATGAGGCGAGAGCGGCGGCGGAGTAAGAACCATGGCTGCAAGAATACGCGAAGGCGGCGGCGAAGAGCTCGAGGAAAACCATGAGATCAATGTGACGCCCTTTATCGACGTCATGCTGGTGCTGCTGATCATCTTCATGGTCGCGGCGCCGCTTGCGACCGTCGATATCAATGTCGACCTGCCGGCATCCGCCGCGACGCCGCAGCCTAGGCCGGACAAGCCGCTCTATGTAACGCTGAAGCAGGATCTGTCGCTCAATGTCGGCAACGATCCGGCGACGCGCGAGACGCTGGGCGCGACGCTCGACCGCCTGTCGCAGACAAACAAGGACACGCGCATTTTCCTGCGCGCCGACAAGGCGGTCGGCTATGGCGATTTGATGAATGTGATGAACACGCTTCGCCAGGCGGGCTATCTCAAGATCGCGCTGGTGGGGCTTGAAACGGTGCCAAGTGCGCCGGCAGGAGCGCCTGCACAATGACCCGTTCCTCCCATCCCGACCTGCCGGAAGGCCATCCCCCGGTTCCGCCGCATTCCGACGATCCGCAGCGCACCGGCTGGCGCGACGTCGCGCTGTGGGGTGGGGCAGGGCTTGTCATGTTGATGGCGCATGCCGCCGGAGCCTATGCACTGAGCGAGCTTCAACCCGCGCCGCCGGAGACCGAGGGATCGGCTCCTCCGGCGATCATGATGGAACTCGCGCCGGAGCCGATGGCCCCCATGGTGGAAGAGGCCGCGCTCGCGCCCGTCGCCGAGGCGGAGGAGGCGACGGAAGAGCCGGTTGAGCCGGAACAGACCGAGGCTGCCGAGCCGGTAGAGGAAGTGCAGCCGGAAACACTGCCGGAAGAAGTTGCCCAGGCGGAACCGGAGCCGGTCGAGGAAGTCGAACAGCCCGAAGAAGAGCCGGTGCCCGATTTGGTCGAGGCGGAGAAGCCGGAAGTCGTCGCGCCGAAGCCAGTCGAAAAGCCGAAGGTTGCCGAGAAGCCGAAACCGAAGCCGGAAACGCTTAAAAAGGTCGAGCCGAAGAAGGTCGAAAAGCCGAAGCCGAAGAAGCAAGTGGCGGCTGCGCCGCAGGTGGACGCGGCGGAAGGGCGCACGGTGGCCGCCAACCGCAACAGCGACACGTCAGGCAATCCGGGCGTAAGCTCCAACCGGTGGCAAGCCAAACTGCAGGCGCATCTCGAACGCCAGAAGCGTTATCTGCAGCGCCGCTCGCCGGGGACCACGGGCACGGCCCGCGTGACCTTCAGCATCGATCCTACGGGCAATGTGCTTTCTGTGCGCGCGGCATCCGGCGATCCGGCGCTCACCAGCCTGGCGGAAGAAATGGTGCGCCGCGCGTCACCTGTTCCCGCCCCGCCACCGGCGCTGGCTAAGTCGCGGATGCAGTTCACCGTGCCGGTCCGTTTCAAGTAATGTTAGCGCGTGATGCGATTGGCCCATCCGGGCATCACTCTCTAACTCTTTGTTTGCCGCATGCAATTTATCCGAAAAGTCTGCAACTTTTCGGGATCGTGCTTTATCACTCCGACGATAGCGCGACCGCTGGCTGGAGGCGGGAGGCCTTGCGGGCGGGGAGAAAGCCGAAGATCAGTCCCGTGGCGAAAGCGCAGGCAAAGGCGAGCGCCACGGGCCCGAGGCTGAATGCGATGGGCATGCCGAAATAGCGGGCGATGCCGCCGATCCCCAATCCCAGCGCCACGCCGAGCGCTCCGCCGATGGCGGAGACGGTGAGCGCTTCCGTGATGAACTGCAGCAGGATGTCGCGCGTGCGCGCGCCGGTCGCCATGCGTACGCCGATCTCGCGGGTGCGCTCGGTGACGCTGACGAGCATGATGTTCATCACGCCGATGCCGCCGACAAGCAGCGAAATCGCGGCCACGGAGCCGAGAAACAGCGTCATGGTGTTGGAGGTCTGAGTCACGGCCTCGCGGATCGACGACATGTTGGTGATCATTGTATCTTCGGCCTTGTGCCTGGTGTCGAGCAGTGCCTGAATCTGGTCCTGAGTCGCGTCGATCAAATCGCCATTCTTCACCTGCACGGTGATGCTGCGCAGGTGCTTCTGGCCGAAAAGCCGCAGATTGGCGGTAGAAAGCGGCACGATCACCACATCGTCCTGATCGTTGCCGCCGGCCCCGGCGCCCTTCGATTCCATCACGCCGATGACCTGGAACGGAATCTTCTGCACAAGGATGTATTTGCCGATTGGGTCAGCTCCGTCAGGAAACAGCGTCTTTACCACCGTAGTGCCGAGGACGGCGACCGGGGCATAGCTATCCACATCGCTCTGATTGATGAAATCGCCACGCTCCACTTTCCACGACTTTGCGGTGGTGAAGGCGGGCGTGGTGCCGTTCGCCTGCGTCTGATAATCGACATTGCCGTAGCGCACGGTCACCGACCCGCCGACTTCCGGCACAGCGGTGGCGACATTAGGCAATTCCTTGATGGCATCCGCATCCGCCGGCACGAGGGTGACGATGGAGCCGGACCCGCGGAAATTCGCCATGCTTGGCCGGATCAGCAAGAGGTCCGATCCCATGGCGTTGATGCGATCAAGGATGGATTTCTGCGCGCCCGAGCCGATGGCGAGCATGGCGACGACAGAACTGACGCCGATGATGATTCCGAGCAGCGTCAGGATGGTACGGAAAAGATTGGCCCGGAGCGCCCGCAGCGCCATCTTCACCGCCTCGGAGAAATCGGCGATGGCCGCCGTGCCGCCGCCCGAGGCTTGCCGCAACTGTTCGGGCGCCGCGCGGTCAGACACAGGGCGCTCGGTTCGGTCGGAGAGGATGTGGCCGTCGCGGATTTCAATCAGCCGGTCGGCCTGCTCCGCCACTTCACGCGCATGGGTGATGACGATGATGGTATGGCCCTGCTCATGCATGGAGCGCAGCAGCGCCATCACTTCCTCGCCGCTCTGGCTATCTAGCGCGCCGGTCGGCTCGTCGGCAAGGATGACGCGCCCGCCATTCATCAGCGCGCGGGCAATGGAGACGCGCTGCTGCTGGCCGCCGGAAAGCTGGTTCGGGCGGTGATCCAACCGGTCGCCGAGGCGAAGCGCGGTCAGGAGTTCCGCAGCGCGAGCCTGGCGTTCGGCGGCGGGCGTTCCGGCATAGATGGCCGGAACTTCGACATTCTCCCGCGCGGTGGAGGTGGCGATGAGATTGTAACTCTGGAAGACGAAGCCGAAGGTGCGGCGGCGCAGGGCAGCGAGTTCGTCGGCGCTGAGATCGGATATATCCTCACCGTCGAGCAGATATTGACCGCTGGTGGCGCTGTCGAGGCAGCCTAGAATATTCATCAGCGTCGATTTGCCGGAGCCCGACGCACCCATGATGGCGACGAATTCGCCCGCCTCGATGTCGAGCGAGATACCGTGCAAGACTTCGACGGCGAGGTCGCCGTTCGAATAGGTTTTGCGGATATTTTCGAGGCGGATGAGCGGGGTGGTCATGGGCATCCCTTTATCTGGCGCGTCATGCTTAGAGCGTGATGCGATTAAGCCCGTGCGGGCATCACGCTCTAACTCTTTGTTTTTCCGCATGATCTTATCCGAAAAGTCTGCAACTTTTCGGGATCATGCTAGAACATCCGCATTCTCATGCCGCCGCGTCCGCCCCGCTCGGGCCGTGGCGTGCCGCCGCCCGACGTCACGACCACCCGGTCGCCTTCCTTGAGGCCGCTTTTGACTTCCGCCTGGACGCGGTTGCGAAGGCCGGTCTCGATCACGCGCTCTTCGGTTGCGCCCGAGGCGTTGACGACTTTAACCGTCGTTTGCGGCTTGCCATTAGAACCGCGCGCCGTGTTGAGCGCGGCGGTAGGCACCAGCAGCACATTCCTGGCCTCGCCCAGAACGAAATAGACCTGTGCGCTCATATCGACCATCAGTTCGCCATCGGGATTGGGCGCGTCGAACAGCGCGTAATAGAGCACGACATTGTTGGTGGTGTCGGGCTTCGGCTTGATCTGGCGCAGCCGGCCTTCGAAGCGCTTGCCGGGCTGGCCGAGCAGAGTGAAATAGACGGGCATGCCAAGCTTGAGCCTGCCGACATCGGCCTCGGAGACCTGCGCTTCCACCGTCATGGTGGAGAGGTCGGCGACGGTGACGATGGTGGGTGTCGTCTGATTGGCGTTGAGCGTTTCGCCTTCCTTCGCCGTCTGGTCGACAACCGTTCCGGCCATCGGCGTGTAGATCTTGGTATAGCCGAGATCGACCTTGTCGCCTTCGAGCGTGGCTTCCTGCATTTTGATCTGCGCTTGCAGCGCTTTCACATCCGCCTCGGCGGCGGCAAGGTCGGCGGCGGCCTGATCGTAGGTCGCCTGCGAGACGCCGCGCGTCGCCAGAAGTGTCTTCTGGCGCTCCGCATTGGCGCGCTTGAGGACGAGTTGCGCCTGCTTACTCTGAAGTTGCGCCTTGAGATTATCGACCTGCGCGCTCGAGATCTCCACCTTGGTCTCAATGGAGCGGGGATCGATCTCGGCAATGAGCTGGTTTGCCTCGACCTTGTCGCCGACCTCGACCAGCACCGATTTCAGCTGGCCGGAGACCTGTGCGCCGACATTGACGTCCTTGACCGGCGTGAGCTTACCCACGGCGGTGACGGCATTCTCGATATCGCCGCGTGTTACCGCCTCGGTGAGGATATTCGCGCTCTTTTCGCCCTCGATGCGAGGGAGAATCCCTAGCCCCGCGCCCGCTGCCAGCACGCCCACCACAGCAATCCACGGCCAGACGCGGCGGCGGCGCTTGCGCGGCGAGGCGCCCGGCGAATGCCGATTGGATGTTGCGTCATGGGGCTCGGGGGAAGGGCGAGACATTCGGAGTACCGTTACAATCAAATACAGATCAAAAAAACATGATCCGCCACGCATATTTACGGCGGATCACGGAAAATCATACTTACAAATCGGTAAGGTGGGCGCGCTTAGGCCGTCCCGGTCGAGCCGAACCCGCCTGCGCCGCGTGCGGTCTCACCGGCGCTTTCCCGTTCTTCAATGATCGCCTGCGCCACCGGCGCTATGACGGCCTGGGCGATGCGCATGCCGCGCTCGATGCGGAAATCATCGTCGCCCAGATTGATGAGCAGCACCTTGATCTCGCCGCGGTAATCGGAATCGATGGTGCCGGGCGTGTTGAGGCAGGTGATGCCGTGCTTGAAGGCAAGGCCGGAGCGGGGGCGGATCTGCGCCTCGTAGCCTTCGGGCAGTTCGAAGATGAGGCCGGTCGGCACCAGCGCACGGCGGCCCGGCAGAAGCACGATCTGCCGGTCTTCCGGCACGGCGGCGCGCAGGTCGAGACCAGCGGAGCCGGCGGTTTCATAGGAGGGAAGGTCGAGGCCGTTGGCGTGCTGAAGGCGCACGATGCCGAGACGCGGAGCGGTGGAGAGCGATGTGGTAGACATGCGGTGGACCTTTTCAGCAGAGGCGTAAAATCGCAAGCGCAATAAAGGATCGTCAGCGGATTTCCAATGGCACGATCGTCGTTTCCTTGATCTCCTCCATGACGAAGGAGGCGGAAACATCCGAAAGCGGTATTTTTGCGATGAGCCGCTGATAGAGCCGGTCATAGGCCTTCACATCGGCGACGCGGGCGCGCAGCACATAATCGAGATCGCCGGTCATGCGGTAGACCCCGACGATCTCCGGCAAGGTCAAAACCGCCTCGCGGAATCGCTTCAGCCAGTCAGGGTCGTGGTTGGATGTCCTGACCAGAATGAAGACCGATAGGCCAAGCCCGACGCGGTCGGCGTCGATGAGCGCAACGCGGCTCGTGATGACGCCTTCCTCCTCCAGCCGCTTCACCCGCCGCCAGCAGGCATTGCGGGAAAGGTTCACCCGTTCCGAAAGCGCGTCCACCGAGAGGGTGCCGTCGCGCTGGAGTTCGCCGATGATTCGGCGGTCAATTTCATCGAGTTCCACGATCATGCTTGGGATGATTGTCCCAATAATCTGCAGATATCAAGGATAAATTGGGATATCAGGGCCGAGTGGCGGCGGTAAGATCAGGAAAATGGAGAACTTGGGAGGTCAAAATGTCGAACCGCATCACCCATCTTTTTACCGATCATCCTGCATCGGTGGACGAGACCTATTTTGAGCACATGGCTTTCGCGACCAGCTTTTCCATGCAGCTCTTCGCCGCGGCTTTTGCCGCGATGATCCATGCTTTCCTGCCGTTCCTGTTCGAGACGACGGCGAGCGGGATTGTCCGCAGGCTCTACGAACGGATACACAACCGTAAATAGATAATTCGCCATATTTACCATAAAATGCTCTTAATGCTAGCAATTGAATATTACTGACATATATAGATGCTTATTCTTTCGCTTCTCCTTCATGACGAGGAGTAAAGAAGGGCAAAGACGTGATTATAAAGCCTGTTCTCGATACCAGCAAAACAACCAGCGGGCAGCCTATTTTGCTGCCGCAGGGAAACGCCCAGGTTATCGTCGCGAAATACGAAATCCCGCCGGGGCTGGAGTTGCCGATGCATAAGCATAGCTTTCCCCGCTATGGCTATGTGCTGGCGGGCACGCTTCGCGTTTCCAATGAGGACACCAAAAGCAGCAGGGTCTTTCATACAGGTGAATTTATTGTGGAATCGATCAATCAATGGCACCGAGGGGCCAATATCGGCTCGACCCTTCTCGAATTGCTCGTCATCGATCAGGTCGAAGAGGGTAAAAGCAATATTGTCCTGCCGGATGAGGGTTAGGCATTGCCTATGAGCACGCCGGCGGCGAAGACCAGCGCGCCGCCCAGCACCACCTGGAAGGCGGCACGCAGGAACGGCGTTTCCATATAGCGGTTCTGGATGTAGGCGATGGCCCATAGTTCCACGAAGACCACTGCGATGGCGATGCTGGTCGCGGTCCAGAAATGCGGGATGAGGTAGGGGAGGGCATGGCCGAGGCCGCCCAGCGTCGTCATCACGCCATTGGCAATGCCGCGCTTCAAAGGCGAGCCGCGCCCTGAGAGCTTGCCATCGTCATGCGCTGCCTCGGTGAAGCCCATGGATATGCCCGCGCCCACGGATGCCGACAGGCCGACCAGAAAGGTGGACCAGGTGTTCTGCGTCGCAAACGCGGCAGCGAAGATGGGCGCGAGGGTCGAGACGGAACCGTCCATCAACCCGGCTAGGCCCGGCTGGACATAGGTCAACAGCCATTGCCGCCGCTCCGTCTCGCGCTCTTCCTCCTGCACATTCGCTGGGGTGAGCGCGCGTTCCAAACGGCTCGCCAGCGATTCATGCTGCTTTTCCTCAAGAGCGAGGTCGCCCAGGAGCTTGCGGGTGGAGGCGTCGGTCACACGCTTGGCGGCTTCTGTATAAAAGCGATAGGCTTGGTCTTCCATTTCCTCAGCGGTTCGGCGAACTTTGTCGATACCGAGGGGGCGGACCAACCAGTCGGGCTTGCGCTCATAATAGCCGCTCACATGCTCGCGCCGGATCAGCGGAATACGCTCGCCGAAGCGTTTGCGATAGATCTCGATCAGCCGCTCGCGGTGGGTGTTTTCCTCCGCCGCCATCTCCTCGAATATCTTCGCCGTCTGGGGGAACTCGTCTTTCAAGCCATCGGCATAGGAAAGATAGATGCGTCCGTCATCCTCCTCCGAGGAGATGGCGAGGGCGAGGATTTCCTGTTCCGAGAGCGATGAAAAGGGACGGCGACCGGTGCGGAAAAAGCGGCTGAGCATGGGCGGGTATCTCTGTTTAGAATAATTCTAAATTAAAATGATGACGGGAAATGTCAAGCAGACGAATATGTGTACATCCGCAGAACTGTCGTCATCCTCGAGGGCTTGACCCGAGGATGACGATGGGAGGAGGATGCCAAACCGGCGAGCGTGGGTACTGTTCTGTAGAGTAATATGCCGGGTTATTTTGGCTGGAAATGTGGGAAGGGCTTACCGGATTTCGATCCGCTGATATTCACCCCTTCGCTTTCAGCTCCAGCCGCCGCGCGTGCAGCACCGGTTCCGTATACCCATTCGGCTGTTCGCGGCCCTTGAAGACGAGATCGCAGGCGGCGGCGAAGGCGATGGAGTTGTCGGAATTCGGAGCCATGGGGCGATAGTTCGGGTCGCCGGCGTTCTGCTTGTCAACGACAGCGGCCATGCGCTTCATCGTCTCCATTACCTGCTCCTCCGTCACCACGCCGTGGTGCAGCCAGTTGGCGATGTGCTGGGAGGAGATGCGCAGCGTAGCGCGGTCTTCCATCAGGCCGACATTGTTGATGTCGGGCACCTTGGAGCAGCCGACGCCCTGGTCGATCCAGCGCACGACATAGCCGAGAATCCCTTGCGCATTGTTGTCGAGCTCGTGCTGGATGTCTTCGGGCGTCCAGTTCGGGCGGGTGGCGACGGGGACGGAGAGGATGTCCTCCAGCTTCGCGCGCGGACGGCTCTTCAGCTTCGCCTGCACGTCGGCCACGTCGATCTTGTGGTAATGCGTGGTGTGGAGCGTCGCCGCCGTGGGGGAGGGCACCCAGGCGGTGTTGGCGCCAGCCTTGGGATGAGCGATCTTCTGCTCCAGCATCGCCGCCATCAGGTCGGGCATGGCCCACATGCCCTTGCCGATCTGCGCATGGCCGGAAAGCCCGCATTCGAGGCCGATATCGACGTTCCATTGCTCATAGGCGGCGATCCAGGCGGCCTGCTTCATGTCGCCCTTGCGGATCATCGGGCCCGCTTCCATGGAGGTGTGGATTTCGTCGCCGGTACGGTCGAGGAAGCCGGTATTGATGAACACCACGCGCTCCTTTGCGGCGCGGATCGCTTCCTTGAGGTTAACAGTGGTGCGGCGCTCCTCGTCCATGATGCCCATTTTCAGCGTGTTGGGCTTCATGCCGATTAGCTTTTCGACGCGGGCGAAGAGCTCCGAGGCGAAGGCGACTTCTTCCGGCCCATGCATCTTCGGCTTGACGATATAGACGGAGCCGGCGCGGGAATTCTTGCGGCGTCCGTTCGGCCCGACATCGTGGAGCGCGATGAGCGCGGTGAAGGCCGCGTCCATGATGCCTTCGGGGATTTCATCGCCATTGGCGTCGAGAATTGCCGGATTGGTCATGAGGTGGCCGACATTGCGTACCAGCATCAGCGAGCGGCCCGGCAGGACCAGCGGCTTGCCATCGGGCGCGGTGAGGCGCACATCGTCGTCAAGCTCGCGGGTGACGGTCTTGCCGCCCTTCTCGAAGGTCGCCTTGAGCGTACCGTTCATGAGGCCGAGCCAATTGCGGTAAACGAGCACCTTGTCCGCCGCGTCGACGGCGGCCACGGAGTCTTCGCAGTCCTGGATCGTGGTGAGGGCGGACTCGAGAATCACATCGGATATGCCGGCCTTGTCGGTCTTGCCGATGGGGTGGTCGCGGTCGATGACGATATCAATATGCAGGCCGTTCCTGACCAGCATGATCTCTTCAAGCTGCTCGGGCGAATGGCCGTAGCCGGCAAACTGGCCGGTATCCTTGAGGCGCGTCGTGGAACCATCGGCAAGCTTAAGGGTCAGAGTGCCGTTCTCCACGGCAAAGCCGGTAACGTCTTCCCATTTGCCTGATGCCAGCGGCACGCTCTCATCAAGAAACGCTTTGGCCCAGGCGATGACTTTTTCGCCGCGCTTGGCGTTGTAGCCCTTGCCCCGTTCCGCGCCGTCCGTTTCCGGGATCGCGTCGGTGCCGTAGAGTGCGTCATAGAGCGAACCCCAGCGGGCATTGGCGGCGTTGAGGGCATAGCGCGCATTCATGACCGGCACGACGAGCTGCGGGCCGGCAAGAGCGGCGATTTCCGGGTCCACATCCGCAGTAGAGACGGTGAAGGGCTCGCCTTCGGGCAGGAGATAGCCGATTTCCTTGAGGAAGCTCTGATATTCCTCCTGCGTGTAGCCGGTGTCGCGCCTGGTCCTGTACCAATCGTCGATCTTCGCCTGCAATTCGTCGCGCCTGGCAAGCAGGGTGCGATTCTTCGGCGCGAGATCGCGCACGATTTCCGCGAAGCCGGACCAGAAGGATGCGGGCGCCACACCGGTGCCGGGCATCGCTTCCTCGTTGATGAAATCGTAGAGTTCCTTGGCGACCTTCAGGCCGTCGATCTCGATGCGCTCGCTCATGGCAGGTGCTCCTTCGCGGGAATTATCTCTATGCTCCAGACGGTTGAAACCCATGCGACGAGTTTCGTCAATCCGTCAAAGATGAACATCATTTTCAATGATAGGGCAAAAATCGCTTGGCATTATAGCCCTACCATCCGCCTTATGTCTTCCGGCTGCATCCCCGCCTCGCGCAGACTGGCCAGCGCCGTGTCGCCCCGGCTCTTGGAGAGCTTGCGCCCATCGTCGCCCAGGATCAAATCGTGATGGTGGTAGAGCGGCACGGGTAGGCCGAGGATTTCCTGCAAAAGGCGATGCACCGCGGTGGCGTGGAACAGGTCGCGGCCGCGCACCACATGGGTGACGCCCTGCAACGCATCATCCACCACCACGGAGAGGTGATAGCTGGTCGGCGTTTCCTTGCGCGCGATGATGACATCGCCCCAACGGGCGGGATGCGCGGGGATGCGGCCCGTATCGCCTTCGGGGCCCGCGCCGGTTTCATCCCGGGAGAGATCCCGGCCATAGCGCGCCATGGCCTTATCCATGTCGAGCCGCCAGGCAAAGGGCTCGCCAGCGGCGATGCGGCGGCGGCGCTCGGCTTCCGGCATGGTGCGCTCGTCGGTGGGGTAGTGCGGCGCGCCATCAGGATCACGCGGCCATTCGCGCCCGTCGCGCGTCCATTCCTCGATGCGGGCGCGAACCTCACCCCGGCTCATGAAGGCGGGATAGACCAGCCCGCCCTCGATGAGCGTATCGAGCGCTTGCCGGTAATCCTCGAGATGCTCCGACTGGCGGCGCACCGGCTCTTCCCATGAAAGCCCCAGCCAGCGGAGATCGCTCGCCAACTGATGCTCCAGCTCGGGTGTGCAGCGCGCCCGGTCGATATCCTCTATGCGCAGCAGAAAGCGTCCGCCGCTTGCCTCCGCAATGCGCGCGTTGAGCAGGGCGGAATAGGCGTGGCCGAGGTGCAGCAGGCCGTTGGGGCTGGGGGCGAAGCGGAAAACGGGTTTCATCGTGACGAATTCGCGATAGGGTTCGCCCCGATTTAAAACGAACGGAAGCGCAAAAGGAAAGACAAATGCGGCGCATCGATACGCTTGACGATATCGAAGAGGGCGTTCGGGCGCTGGTGGCTGCGGACGAAAGGCTGGCCCGCATCCGCGCTGTGGTTCAGGGCATACCGCTGCGCCGTTCCGAACCGGGGTTCGAGAGCCTCGCCTCGATCATCGTCGCGCAGCAGGTTTCCACGGCGAGCGCGGCGGCGATATGGGCGAGGCTGAAGATGCATGTCGATCCGCTGACGCCCGAGAATTATCTGCGGCAGGGCGAGGAGGCCTGGCGCCTTGCCGGGTTGTCGCGTCCCAAGCAGGTGGCGCTCGTTCATGTTTCGCAGGCGGTGCTGGAGGGAAAGCTCGATCTCCTCGGCCTTTGCGACCATCCGGCTGACGAGGCGATTACGGCAATGACCGCTATCAAGGGCATTGGCCCGTGGACGGCGGAGGTTTATTTGCTCTTTTCGGCGGGGCACCCGGATGTGTTTCCGGCGGGCGATGTGGCGTTGCAGGCGGCGGTGGGCCATGCCTTCGGCCATGAGGTGCGTCCTGATGTCAAAACCCTGCGTGGCCTTGCCGAGATCTGGTCGCCCTGGCGCGGCGTGGCGGCGCGGCTGTTCTGGGCTTATTACGCGGTCATTCGCGGGCGCGAGGCCGCGCCTCTCCTCTAGTCAAACGAGGATTTGATAGGCCTGAGGGCCTCGTTCTCGATTTATGCTTCACATTAGTGTCACCTCAGGCTTACATTATTAGCGTCGGCTGGTTGGATTCTTTTACGCAAGTTCCGGAAAACCGCTTCGCACTTTTCCCGGACTTCGCTCCAAAGGAGGGTGATTCCGTGACGGTAGCCGTCTCGCCCGGGGCGTTGCCTGCCCTGGTATTAAATGCGGATTATCGTCCGCTGAGCTATTATCCCTTGTCGCTCTGGTCCTGGCAGGACGCGATCAAGGCGGTCTTCCTTGACCGCGTGAACATCGTGGCCGAATACGATCACGAGGTATCGTCGCCGTCCTTTGCCATGCGCGTGCCGAGCGTGGTGTGCCTTAAAACCTATGTGCGCCCGACGCGCAATCCGGCTTTCACGCGATTCAACGTTTTCCTGCGCGACCGCTTCGAATGCCAATATTGCGGCTCGCATGACGACCTGACCTTCGATCACGTCATCCCGCGCCGGCATGGCGGCGAGACGACATGGGAAAATGTCGTGGCCGCCTGCTCGCCCTGTAACTTACGCAAGGGCGGCATGATGCCGGCGGAGGCCAAGATGTGGCCGCGCCAGACGCCCTTCGCGCCGACCGTGCACGATCTGCACAATAATGGCCGGCTGTTCCCGCCGAATTTCCTGCATGAGAGCTGGCTGGATTATCTGTACTGGGATGTGGAGCTGGAGCCGTAGAGTTTGGTGCCAAGTTTCGCACCCCCCTCTGCCCTGCCGGGCATCTCCCCCTCAAGGGGGGAGATTGGCTGTCAGGACCGCTTTCGCCAATCGCCGACGTGGCAGGGATAAGCGCCGTCATCAATGAAGGCCAATCTCCCCCCTTGAGGGGGAGATGCCCGGCAGGGCAGAGGGGGGCACTGTCCCGCCAAGGCTCCACATATCTTCCTACGCCCTCTCACCACTCCGCGCGAATGCCGCATAAAACCCAACCGCCAGCAAAATCAGGCTCGCCACTGCATTCCAACCGGCAAAGGAAAGCCCCAGGAACCGTCCTGCTGCCTGGTCGCAGGCGGGGGGGTGGACGGAGTTTATATCGCTCAGCAGGTTCCCGGCATTGGTGGTAATCGACATCGACGCCGCCGAGCAATCGGTGGGTCCCGGCCAGAACTTCCACTCGACGCCCGAATGATAAACCGCGAGCGCGAGGCCGTAGCTCATCAGCAATGCGCCGATGAGGAGAAGGCCGCGCGTGAGCCAGCCGGGCCATTTCAGGCTGCCCGAGAGCGCTGCGACGAGCATCAGCGGCGCGCCGATATAATAGGGCGTGCGCTCCTCCAGGCAGAGCTTGCAGGGCATGTAGCCGCCCCAATGCTCGAAGCCGAGCGCGCCGCCGACAGTGGCGGCCATGGCGACTGCCAGGAAGGCGGCGGCGAGGGTTTGGATGCGTCCGGCGGGGGCGAGAAGCGAGGACATGGCGGCATTCCCTAGTGTAAATACTTGATCGCGACAAACAGCAGGATCAAGGCAACCGATACTGCGCCGGCGATGAGGCCCAGACGCTTCTCGATGAATTCGCGGATCGGCTCGCCATAGCGCCGCAGCAGCCAGGCGAGGAAAAAGAAGCGCGCGCCGCGCGCGACAATGGCGGAGACGATGAAGAGCCAGATATTGATGCCCGCCGCTCCGGAGAGGATCGTCACCACCTTGATCGGCGGCAAATGGGCGAAGCCGGAGGTAATCAGCATCAGGAGGATGGCATCGGCGCTGGTGGTGCCGCGCAATTGCTCGAACGTGTCGAGCTTGCCATACATTTCGAGCACCGGCTTTGCGACCGTCTCATAAGCGTGGTAGCCCAGATACCAGCCGGCAATGCCGCCGAGGACGGAGGCGACGGTGGCGACCAGCGCATAACGATAGGCGCGTTCCGGCTTCGCCAGCGCCATGGGCAGGAACAGCACATCCGCCGGCACAAGGAAGACCGAGCTTTCGACAAAGGCGATGAAGGCGAGCCACCATTCGGCGGATTTTCTGGCAGCGAGCGAGAGGGTCCAGTCGTAAAGCCTGCGCAGCATCGGCGGTCCTGAAGTTCGGGTTCGTCTTGCTTGTCTAGAGCTTAACGCCGCGTCAGGCAATCGCCGCCCGCGAAACTATTCATGCCGCTTATTGCGATCTCCTGTTGACGGGAAGGCACTTCTAATTATAGTCCGGCGCATCCGACGCTATTCGCGTGCGGGCCCCTGTGGCGGAATTGGTAGACGCGCTCGACTCAAAATCGAGTTCCGCAAGGAGTGCTGGTTCGATCCCGGCCAGGGGCACCATTTTTCCATAGGCCCAGTTGTATCAGTTCAGTCCCACCCGGCCGCATGACAGGCCGGGTGAGAGATGGCTTCGACTACTCGATGTCGAACGACACGCCTTGCGCCAGCGGCAGGGCGGTGGAGTAATTCACCGTGTTGGTGGCACGGCGCATATAGGCTTTCCAGGCGTCGGAACCGGATTCGCGGCCGCCGCCCGTCTCCTTCTCGCCGCCGAACGCGCCGCCGATTTCCGCGCCCGAGGTGCCAATATTGACATTGGCGATGCCGCAGTCCGAGCCGTCGGGCCCAAGGAAGCGCTCGGCTTCGCGCAGGTTCAGCGTGAAGATCGAGGAGGAGAGGCCCGCGCCGACCGCATTGTGCTCGCGCAGCGCCTCGTCAAAATCGCTGTATTTCATGACGTAGAGGATCGGCGCGAAGGTTTCTTCCAGCACGGGGCCAACTTGCTTCGGCATCTCCACCAGTGCGGGCTTCACATAGTAGGCATCGGCATAGCCGGTATCGACGCGCTCGCCGCCGGTGATGTTGCCGCCATCGTGAGCCGCTTCCTTCAACGCCTTTTGCATATTGTCGAAGGCCGCCTTGTCGATCAGCGGGCCGACGAGCGCGGAGGTTTCGAGCGGGCTTCCGACCGAGACGCTGGCATAGGCCTTCTTCAGGCGCGGGACCAGCGCGTCATAGACGCTCTCATGCACGAAGAGACGGCGCAGCGTGGTGCAGCGCTGGCCCGCTGTGCCCATGGCGCCGAAGGCGATGGCGCGCAAGGCCATGTCGAGATCGGCGGAGGGGCAGACGATGCCGGCATTGTTACCGCCGAGCTCCAGGATCGAGCGGGCGAAGCGCTTGGCCAGGCGCGGCCCGACCTCGCGGCCCATGCGGGTGGAGCCGGTGGCGGAGACGAGCGGCACCTTGGGATGATCCACCAGCACCTCGCCGATGGCACGGTCGCCGATGAGAAGCTGCGACAGGCCTTCCGGCGCGTCGCCGAAACGCTTCATTGCGCGGGCGAAGAGCGCATCGCAGGCAAGCGCCGTCAACGGCGTCTTTTCCGAGGGCTTCCACACCACCGCGTCACCGCAGACGAGCGCCAGCGCGGCGTTCCACGACCAGACTGCGACGGGGAAATTGAAGGCCGAAATGACGCCGACGACGCCGAGCGGGTGCCAGGTTTCCATCATGCGATGGCCGGGGCGCTCGGTGGCGATGGTGAGGCCGTAAAGCTGGCGCGACAGGCCGACCGCGAAATCGCAGATGTCGATCATCTCCTGCACTTCGCCCAGCCCCTCGGACGGGATCTTGCCCGCCTCGATGGAAACGAGCCGGCCGAGCTCGCTCTTGAACTGGCGCAGTTCCTCGCCGAACAGGCGCACCAATTCGCCGCGCTTCGGCGCGGGGACGAGACGCCACTGACGGAAGGCTTCATCGGCCTTGTCGATGATCTCCTGCGCGTCAGCTGCAGAATGGGTTTTGACGCTGGCGATCTGCTCGCCGGTGACGGGCGTGAAGGAGGCGAGGGTTCCGCCGGTATAGGCCGCGGGGTTTACGCCGAGCTTATCGAGAAGCGCCGCCGTCTCACGCTTCACGTCGGTTTTGGTGGTGGGGGTGTCCATGGGGTTTGCCTCTTGTTGTTCGATTCTGGTTCGGATGTTTGAGCTGTAACACCCCCCTCTGCCCTGCCGGGCATCTCCCCCTCAAGGGGGGAGATTGGCTGACACGACGCTCCGCTTCCACTCTGCAACGTCTGCGATTGGTGCCGAGCGTTGATGAAGGCGTAATCTCCCCCCTTGAGGGGGAGATGCCCGGCAGGGCAGAGGGGGGTATCCAGCGCACTCTTCAAAATATGTGCTCTACTGTCCTACTTACTCCGCCGCCTCAACCGCCCTCATCGCCTGCAGCGCCGCCTCAACCGAGTCGCGTTCGATGCGGGCGTAGTGGTCGAATTCGTTGAGGACGCTTGCGCCCAGATCGCTTTCAAACCGCTTCTGGTTGGGGCTTTCGATGAATTCCTGGGCCTCATCGTCACCGAGATTGGACTGGAATATACCGGCGGCGCTGACGGGGAGGAAGTCCTCATAGGTGATCGGATCGAAGCAGACCACGCCCGCCGCGATGAGGGCTTCAAGATCGTCCGTCTCGGGCAGCGCTTTCTTTGCCGCACCGGGAGCGAGGGAATAGGCGAAGTAGCCAAGGCCTTGCTTGCGGATTTCCGCCCAATCGTCGGGGAAGGCGCGGAAGACTTCGGCAAGCGCTTTTTCGTATTCCGCGGCGTTGGAGCCGTCGGGCGCGGGACGGACGCGAACGCGGGTTTCATCCAGCAATTGGTCGTAGAGCGCGCGGCCCTTCGGTGTCAGTGCGATCCCGCGCTGCTCGATCTCGCCGAAGCGGGCGGTGTGCGAGCCTGGCTTCCACGTGCCGTCCTCGCTGATGAAGGAGACCTGTTCCTCCAGCGCCTTGAACGAGGTCTGGCGCAGCAGGATCGGGCAGGCGCGTGTCGGAGGCCCCTCGACAACCGCTTTCGGTGCAATGCCGCGCTCCGGCATCAGCCGCTGCACGGCGTCGATGTCGAGCGTGCGCGGGGTCAGATGGTTGATGTGCGGCCCCTTGAAGGACACCACATCGGCAATGAGGCGGTGGGCGTCGTGCAGGCGGCGATAAAGCTCGGCGCTGACATTGGCCTTGTCATGCCAGCGGAAGGTTTCGAGCACTTCAGCGACGAATTCGGCGGCGTCCTCGCGGCCAAGCCCGCCCTCAGCCTCGGCCTTCTCCACCAGCTCCACCGCGCGGGGCGTGAAGATGCGGCGCTGGGCGAGGATGCGCCCGGCCTCGCTGCGCAAGGTTTCGTCGGCGATGAGATCCAGCCGCAGGAGCGAGGTAAAGACGCGGAATGGATTGCGCTTCAGCGCCGCGTCGCCAATGGGGCGGAAGGCGGTGGAATGCACGGGGACGCCGGCGGAACTCAAGTCATAATAGCCGACGGGGAACATGCCCATGACGGCGAAGACACGGCGCATAAGGCTGAGCTCTTCCGCCGTGCCAAGACGGATGGCGCCGTGGCGCTCCTCGGAAATGCGGTCGAGCGAATCCGTCAGTTCCAGCCGCTCGCGCAGATGCGGCTCGGCGTCGAGCGTCGCCTTGTTGACCTCGGCCACCAGATCGAGCAGCGTGCCATAGGCGGGCACTTCCTTGCGGTACATGGCCGACATGGCCGCGGAGAAGGCCGAGCGGATATCGTCTGCCGAAACGAAACTCTCTTCTTTCATCGTCGAACGCCTCGCATTATGCATGTTACGTTATGCAGAAAGCAGATCATATCCGGACTTTTTGAGGCGCGATGGCGATGGATGCGACTATGTTGATGCGAGGCGGGAATGAAACTTAGCCGCAGGCTCATTCCAGACATTGCCACCCTGCAGGCCTTCGAATGCGCGGCGCGGCATGGCAGCTTCACGCAGGCCGCGCATGAGCTGAACCTGACGCAGAGCGCGGTAAGCCGCCAGATCAAGGATCTCGAAGCGCAATTGGGCGTGCTCCTGTTCGAGCGGGTGCGCCAGCGCATATTGCTCTCTGATGCCGGACGCAAATTCCTGCCTGAAGTGCGGCGGCTGCTCACCCAGACTGAGGACACGATGCTACGCGCCATGGCTGCGGCGGAATCTACCTCCTCGCTCTCCATCGCCACCCTGCCGACCTTCGGCAGCCGCTGGCTGATGCCGCGCCTGCCGGATTTCGTCGGCGCACATCCGGGCGTGGCGCTCAATGTCGCCTCGCGCTCGGCACCGTTCGATTTCGAGGAGCAGCCCTTCGATCTTGCCATCCACTATGGCCAGCCGGTTTGGGCGCACGCCACCTGCCGCTATCTGTGCAGCGAGGTGATCGCCCCGGTGGCGAGCCCGCGTTTGCTCGCGCGCCATCCGGTCGAGGGGCCGCAAGCGCTGGAGAGCGAGCCGCTGTTGCATCTCGCCACCCGGCCCAAGATCTGGGCGCAATGGTTCGAGAGTTGCGGCGTCGAGGCGCGGTCGGCCTATCGCGGCCATCGCTTCGACCAGTTCTCCATGGTGATCGAGGCGGCGCTGGCAGGGCTGGGCTTCGCCCTGCTACCGCTTTATCTCATCGAGCAGGAATTGCGCGAGAAACGCCTCGTGATCGTCTTCGACCAGCCGCTCAGGACGGAAAATGATTATTATCTCGTCGTGCCCGAGGGAAAGCACGAAAACCCGCTGACGCAGACCTTCTGCGACTGGATATCGGGGCAGGTGGGGAAGAGCGACTACAGCGCGCTGGTTCATTCCAGTCAGGCATGATCTCTTTCGCAAATAGCGTTTCTTCCCGCGCGCCATACCGGTAAGACATTGAGTGTACCCTGCATTACTGAAAGCGAAAAGCCCGATGTTCGACGATCCCCGCTCTCACGGTCTCTGGGAAAAGACAGCGCCCGCCGCGCCGCGTACGGAAGCCCTGAAAGGTGAGCTTGCGGCGGATGTGGTTATCGTCGGCGGCGGGTTCACAGGGCTTTCGGCGGGGCTGCATCTGGCGGAGCGAGGCGCGAAAGTTGCCGTTCTGGAAGCGGTCGAAATCGGCTTCGGCGGCTCGGGGCGCAATGTCGGTCTCGTCAATGCGGGGATGTGGGTGATGCCGGATGATTTGCCCGGCGTGCTGGGTGCGGAGTATGGCGGGCGGCTGCTCCAGCTCTTGGGTAATGCGCCCGATCTCGTCTTCGAGCTCATCGCGAAACACGGCATCGCATGCGAGGCCGTACGCGCCGGTACGCTTCATTGCGGTGTCGGGGCAGCGGGGTTGAAGGAACTGGAACAGCGGGCCGAGCAATGGGCAAGACGCGGCGCGCCGGTGCGGCTGCTGGATGCGGAAGAAACCGCGCGAAAGGTCGGCTCCAGCGCCTATGCGGCCTCGCTGCTTGATTTGCGCGCCGGGACGATCCAGCCGCTCGCTTATGTGCGAGGGCTCGCGCGGGCGGCCATCGCAGCGGGTGCCAAGGTTTTCACAGGCAGTCCGGTCATTTCCGTCGACGAGCAAGGCATGCGCTGGCGCTTGGCGACGCCTGAGGGCGCGGTGACGGCGGACTGGATCGTCGTCGCCAGCAACGCCTACACCAAGGCGCCTTGGCCGCAGGTGCGGGCGGAGCTCGTGCATCTGCCCTACTTCAATTTCGCCACCCGGCCGTTGTCTGGAAATGTCCGCGCGACCATCCTGCCGGAGCGGCAGGGGGCGTGGGATACCAAGGAGGTGCTGTCCTCCTTCCGCTTCGATACCGAGGGCCGGCTGGTGGTGGGGAGTGTCGGCGCGTTGCGTGGCACCGGCACGGCGGTGCATCGCGCCTGGGCGAAGCGGGCGTTGAAGCGCCTCTTCCCGCAGATCGGCGAGGTGGAATTTGAGGCGGAGTGGTACGGCAAGATCGGCATGACAGCCGATTCGCTGCCGAAATTCCACCGCCTCGCGCGCAACGTCATCGGTTTCAGCGGCTATAACGGACGCGGCATCGCGCCCGGAACGGTGTTCGGGCAGGTGCTGGCGCGGCACATCAGCGGGGAGCTTCACGAAGCTGATTTGCCATTGCCGGTCACCGACCCGCAGGAACAGAGTTTCCGCGCGTTGCGAGAGGCCTATTACGAGGCCGGTTCACAAATCGCGCATTTGTTCTGACGATGCGTCAGCGGAGATGTTGAGCTGAACTGTCATATATCTGAAGCGCATTGCGCTTAAGCGGTCTTCCGATCATATGTGCTTCAGAGGTGACAAATGAACATGAAGACCACTCTCAAGGGGATGTTCGCCGGTTCCCTGATTCTTGCCGCATCGCTTGGCTTCGCCCAGGCCGATACACTGACGCTCTATACGTCGCAGCCGGAAGCCGATGCGGCGAAAACTGTCGAGGCGTTCCGCAAGGCCAATCCCGGCACCGAGGTTCAGATCTACCGCTCCGGCACCAGCGACATCCTGAGCAAGCTTGCCGCCGAGTTCGCGGCGGGCGCGCCGCAGCCGGACGTGCTGCTCATCGCCGACGCAGTGTCGATGGAGGCGTTGAAGAAGGACAAGCGCCTGCGCGCCTATGAGAAGGCCGATGTGACCGGCTTTCCCGCCGACGCCTACGATCCGGACAAGACCTATTTCGGCTCGAAGCTGATCACGACGGGCATCGCCTATAATTCCGCCGCCAAGGAGAAGCCGCAGCATTGGGCCGACCTCGCGAAGCCGGAATATAAGGGCCAGATCGTGATGCCGAGCCCGCTTTATTCCGGCGCGGCGGCCTATCTGCTTTCGGGCTTCGTGCTCAATCCCGAGCTTGGCTGGAACTATTTCGAAAAGCTGAAGGCGAATGAGCTCGTCAGCGTGCGCGGCAATGGCGCGGTGCTGAAATCGGTCGCGAGCGGCGAGAAGCCCTATGGCATCCTCGTCGATTTCATGGCGCTCAACGCCAAGGCCAAGGGTTCGCCGGTCGAGTTCGTGTTCCCGTCCGAGGGCGTCCCCGCCGTGACCGAGCCGGTGGCTATCATGGCGACGGCGAAGAATATGGCCGGTGCGGAGAAGTTCGTCGATTTCATCCTCTCCGACGAGGGGCAGAAACTGGCGCTGGAGCAGGGCTATCTCCCCGCCAAGGCCTCCGTCGGCCGCCCCGCCTGGCTGCCCGAGGGCGTGAATGTGAAGATCATGCCGATCGATGTGCAGAAGGTGCTTGGACAGACCGAGGCGGACAAGAAGCGGTTTTCGGAGATGTTTGGGGGGTAGGGTGCCGCCTCTTTCCCTCCCGCTTGCGGGGAGGGTGGCCCGAAGGGCCGGGTGGGGGTGGTAAAGGCAGCGCGCTACGATTGGATCTAGAGTGCAACCTTCACCACCCCCATCCGCCCGCTAACGCGGGCACCTTCCCCGCAAGGGGAGGAGGGAACCTGGCAACGTTTCAATGAAATCCATACGGAACCGCCAACGCAACGAGACAGTCCTGATCGCGATCGTTGCGCTCTTCGTTGCGTTGCTCTCGCTTTTGCCGATGTTGCGCCTTGCGCTGGAGATCATCGCGCCGCAGGGCAGCCTCTCGACGACCGCGCTGCAATCGACGCTTTCGAGTTCCGCCACATGGACCGCGACCTGGCATTCCTTGCAGGTGGGCATTGGCGGCACGGCGCTGGCGGTCGTGCTGGGAACGGCGGTGGCGCTTGTCGTCAGCCTCACCGACATCCGTTTTCGCGGGACGTTCATTCTGCTCTTCGTCGCGCCGCTGCTCATCGCGCCGCAAGTGACGGCGCTGGCGTGGCTGCAATTGTTCGGCCCGGCGAGCCCACTTTTGAAAATCGTCGGGCTTGCGCCGCCGCTCGGCAGCCGCAACCCGCTCTATTCCACCGGTGGCATCATCCTGCTGCTCGGCGTGCAATATGCGCCGCTGGTGTTTCTGATCGTGCGCGCGGGACTGCGCAAATTGCCGCGCGAGTTGGTCGAGGCGGGTTTGAGCAGCGGCGCGGGCAAATGGACGGTGCTTCGCACAATCATCCTGCCGCTGATGACGCCCTCGATCATCGGGGCGACGGCGCTCGCCTTCGTCTCCTGCGTCGGCAATTTCGGCATTCCCGCCTTTCTCGGCATCCCCGCGAATTATCTCGTCCTGCCGACGCTGATCTATCAGCGGCTTGCCGGGGCCGGCCCTTCCGTGCTGTCGGAAGTGGCGGTGCTCTCCATGCTGATCGGCATCATCGCCATGGCCGGTATCGTCGCGCAGGACTATGCGGCCCGCCGCCGCGATTACCGCATCGTTTCCACCTCGCTGCCGGCGCAGCCCTTCGCGCTTCGGCGCTGGCGGATCGCAGTTGAAGCAGGGCTGGCGCTGCTCATTCTTTTCGTGCTGGTGCTGCCGCTTCTGGGCCTGCTGTTGACCGCTCTCGTGCCGGCCTATGGCGTGCCGCTCAGCTTCAAGACCGCGACATCAGCCAATTTCCGTTTCGTGCTTTTCGAGCATGGGGCGGCGGCCCGTGCCTTTGCCAACAGCATCGGCCTGTCGCTCACCGCAGCGCTCTTCGCGGTGGTGCTTGCCGTGCCGCTCGGCTATCTCGTTACCTGGCGGGAGCGCTGGTGGACGAAGCTGCTCAATCTTGCGGCGGAACTGCCCTACGCGCTGCCGGGCGTGGTGCTTGCCATCGCCGCGCTGCTCATGTTTCTGAAGCCGGTGCCGGTGATCGGGCTGCATATCTACAACACCGTCTGGATCATTCTCTACGCCTATCTCGCGCGTTTCCTGGTGCTGGCGCTCAGGCCCACCGTCAGCGGGCTGCACCAGATCGACCGGGCGCTGGAGGAGGCGGCGCAAGTGGCAGGCGCGGGGCTGATGCGGCGAATGTGCACCATTATCTTTCCCCTCGTTGCGCCTGCAACGCTTGCGGGCGGTGTGCTCATCTTCATGACGGCGTTTTCGGAACTCACCGTTTCGGCGCTGCTCTGGGCCTCGGGGTCGGAAACCATCGGCGTGGTGATCTTCTCTTTCGAGCAGGGCGGGGATTCTTCCTATGCGGCGGCGGTCTCGGTGCTGGTCGTCGCCATTACCTTTATCCTGATGCTGGCGACCAATCTGTTCGCGCGGCATCTTCCCAGCGGAGTTCTGCCATGGCGGGATTGAAGATCGGCGGCATCACCAAGCGCTTCAACGATTTCACCGCCTTGCGAGATGTTTCGCTCGACGTCGCGGATGGCGAGTTCGTCGCGGTGCTCGGCCCTTCGGGCTGCGGTAAGACCACGCTGCTACGCATGGTGGCGGGCTTCGAACAGCCGGACGAAGGCGAGATCGTCATCGGCGGCAAGGTGATGGCGGGCCGTGGCGTCAACATGCCGCCCGAGAAACGCAAGGTGGGCATCGTCTTCCAGAATTATGCGCTGTGGCCGCATATGACGGTCGCGGAGAATGTCGGCTACAGCTTGCGGGTGGCGAAGGTGGACAGGGCGGTGCGGGAGCGGCGGGTTGCGGAGGCGCTGGCGCTCGTCAATCTCACTGGCTTCGGCGACCGCCGCCCGGCCAATCTTTCGGGCGGGCAAAGGCAGCGCGTGGCGCTGGCCCGGTGCCTCGTCGCCGCGCCGTCGCTGGTGCTGTTCGATGAGCCGCTTGCCAATCTCGACGTGCATTTGCGCGCGGCGATGGAGGACGAGTTCGCCGCCTTCCACAAGCGCACCGGAACCACCATCGTCTACATCACCCATGACCAGGCGGAGGCGATGGCGCTCGCCGACCGGATCGCCGTGCTCGACCATGGCAGGCTCATGCAGTTCGCCACGCCGCGGACGCTCTATGAGGAACCGGCAAACGAAATGGTTGCCGCTTTTATCGCGCAAGGCATGGTCCTGCCCGCCGATGTTCTGACGGAGGCGCAGGATTGGGGCTGCCGGGCGCGGATACTTGGGCAGGAGGCGGTGCTGCGTTGCCGGGCGGACGAGACGCCGCACGAGGCGGCGAAAGTGTGCGTCCGCGCGGCGGATCTTGACATCGTCGAGGCTGGCGGCATCGCCATCCGCGTCAAGCGCGCGATCTATCGCGGCGGCGGTTCGCGCATCGAGGCTTTTCCACTGGAGAGGCCGGATATAGACCTGCATTTCGACCTGCCCGATCCGGCGAGGCTGGAGGAAGGGGCGGAAGCGCGGCTCGCCATCCGGGGCGGCTGGGTGATTCCGGGTTAGAAGAGAAAGAGACGATATGCGCATTCTTGTCTGCAACGATGACGGCATCGATGCGCCGGGGCTGGCGCTGCTCGAAGAGGTGGCGCGGCAATTGTCGGACGAGGTATGGGTCGCCGCGCCTGACGGCAAGCGCACGGCGGCGGGTGCTTCGATCACTATCGGCAGGCCGCTGACCATGCAGCATCACGGGGAAAACCGCTATGCCTGCTCCGGCACACCGGCGGATTGCGTGGTAGCGGCGATGACGTGGCTCTTTGCCGAGGGGCCGAAGCCTGATTTGGTTCTCGCCGGCGTCAATGATGGGCGCAATGTGGCGGAGGACATCGCCTATTCCGGCACACTCGGAATCGCCCGCGAGGCGACGTTCTGGGGCATTCCGGCTGTCGGGTTCTCGAGAGTGAAGAACCCGGATGTAAAGCCGGAGGATGCGGGATTTCTTGCCCGGTTCATTCGCAGGCTTTGGGAAGAGCGCGAGGTTTGGGCGCTCGAGGGGCATTGGCTCAGCGTGAATTTGCCCGCCACATTGCCCGCGCCGGTCGCCCAGCCCCACATCGGGCGCGACAAGATCGGCACGACGGCGCAGGTGGTCTCGGAGGAAGAGGGCAAGACGGTGCTGATCGTCCCACGCGGACGCGCGCATGCGACGAGGCCGGGAGATGAGAATGATCTGATCGACCGGGGGTATGTTTGCGTGAACCGGTTGAACTGGTTTGGGGAGGCGAGGATGGAGGAGGCGTTGTTGGAGGGGTTGACGTAGCATTCGGTCCAAATGGAGAAGCTGGCGTTCTACGTCGCCCCTCTGTGTCCTACCGACGTTTCAAGATATAAAACTCACTTCCTCTTCATCGCCTCTGCCAGCGCAGCGCCAAACCCGCCCATCGCCGGTTTCTCCTGCGGCTTTTGCATGAAGTTCTTGCCGCCCTTGGGCTGGTGCGCGCCGCGGTCATTGCCGCGGGGGGCCGGGGCCTCAGTGTCCTTGCGCATGGTGAGGCTGATGCGCTTACGCGGGACGTCCACTTCCAGTACGCGGACTTTCACCACGTCGCCGGCCTTCACCACCTCGTGCGGGTCCTTCACGAATTTGTCGGCGAGCTGCGAGACGTGGACGAGGCCGTCCTGATGGACGCCGATATCGACGAAAGCGCCGAAGGCGGCGACGTTGGTGACAGTGCCTTCGAGCAGCATTCCGGGCTTCATATCCTTGATGTCATCGACGCCATCGGCAAAGGTCGCAGTCTTGAATTCGGGGCGCGGGTCACGTCCCGGCTTTTCGAGCTCCGCGATGATGTCCTTGATGGTGGGCAGGCCGAAGCGCTCATCGACGAACACCCGCGGGTCGAGCGCTTTCAGGGCCGCGCTGTCGCCCATCAGCGAGCGCAGGTCGCGACCGCAGGCGGCGACGATCTTCTTCGCCACGCCATAGGCTTCCGGGTGAACCGATGAGGCGTCGAGCGGCTCCGTGCCATTGGGAATGCGCAGGAAGCCGGCGCATTGCTCGAAGGTGCGGTTGCCGAGGCGCGGGACTTTCAGAAGTTCCTTGCGGCTCTTGAACGGGCCGGTCTCGTTGCGGTGGGCGATGATGGCTTCCGCCAGCGACGCGCCCAGACCCGAGACGCGGGCGAGCAGCGAGGCGGAAGCGGTGTTCAAGTCAACGCCGACTGCGTTCACCGCATCCTCCACGACAGCATCGAGCGCGCGGGCGAGGCGGGACTGGTCGACATCATGCTGGTACTGCCCGACGCCGATAGATTTCGGCTCGATCTTGACGAGTTCGGCCAGCGGGTCCTGCAAACGGCGGGCGATGGACACTGCGCCCCGTAAGGAAACATCGAGATCTGGGAATTCGTTTGCCGCGGTCTGTGAGGCAGAATAGACGGATGCGCCGGCCTCCGAGACGATGACTTTCAGCGGCTTGGGTGCAGGCATATCCGCTAGCATATCGGCGACGACGCGCTCCGTCTCGCGGCTCGCCGTGCCATTGCCGATGGCGATGAGTTCGACCTTGTGCTTGCGAATGAGGCTGGCAAGCTCGGCCTGCGCGCCGCGCAGATCGTTCTTCGGCGGGAAGGGATAGACCGTCGAGGTGGCCAGCAGCTTGCCCGTGCCATCGACCACGGCGACCTTGACGCCGGTGCGGATGCCGGGATCGAGGCCCATGGTGGCGCGTCCGCCGGCGGGGGCGGCGAGGAGCAGGTCTTTCAGATTACGGGCGAAGACGTGGATCGCCTCTTCCTCCGCCCGTTCGCGAAGCTCGCGCATCAGGTCGAGCGAGAGATGCAGCGACAGCTTCACGCGCCAGGTCCAGCCCGCCACTTCCATCAGCCAGCGGTCGCCGGGCAGGGTCGCGCCGATGGAATAGGCGGCGGCGATCATCCGCTCCACGGGCTTCACTGGCGAGGTGTCGTCGGCATCCACCTCGATTTCAAGCGAGAGAATGTCCTCGTTGCGTCCGCGCAGCATGGCGAGGGCGCGGTGGCCGGCGACGGTGGCCCAGCGTTCGGCGTGGTCGAAATAATCGGAGAATTTCGCACCCGCCTCCTGCTTGCCGTCCACGACACGAGAGCGCAGGACGGCGCGGTCCTTCATATGGTTGCGCAGGCGGCCAAGGAGATCGGCATTCTCGGCCATGCCCTCGGCGATGATGTCGCGCGCGCCTTCCAGCGCCGTCTTCACGTCGGGCACATCGTCGGTGATGTAGGATTGCGCGATTTCGGCGGGCACGAGCTTGCGGTCGTTGAGGATGGCTTCGGCGAGCGGCCCCAGCCCGCGCTCGCGCGCGATTTCGGCGCGGGTGCGGCGCTTCGGCTTATAGGGCAGGTAGATGTCTTCCAGCTCCGCCTTGGTGATAACGGCAGCGATCTTGCCTTCCAGTTCCGGCGTCAGCTTGCCCTGCGAGCGGATGGATTCGAGGATGGTGACGCGCCGGGCTTCCAGCTCCCTTAAGTAGGCGAGGCGCTCGGAAAGCAGGCGCAGCTGCGTATCGTCAAGGCCGCCCGTCGCCTCCTTGCGGTAGCGGGCGACGAAGGGAACGGTCGCCCCCTCGTCGAGGAGCGTAATCGCTGCGGCGGCCTGATCGGGGCGCGCGTTGATCTCGGCTGCGATGAGCGGGGCGAGGCGACGGATATCTTCTGCCATATGAATCTCGTGCTGATAAAGGAAGGGCAACCATAGTCGGGCCGCTCATGGGCGCAATCAAGGCAGCGCGGGGAGGGGGCGTGTTCCACAGGAAAGGGACGAAAGGCAATCCATCACGGCAATGTGAAGCGGTTCATCATATATATCACCAAAACACGATCTATATATCGCCTTGGCCCGATATATAGAGGGGATCATGAACCGCGACGAAATCCTGAAAGCGCTGGCGCATCCGACACGGATCGACATGCTGAACTGGCTGAAGGAGCCGGAGAGGCATTTCACCCAGGAGCACCCGTTCGAGATGGGCGTGTGCGCCAGCGGGTTTGAGCGCAATTGCGGTCTGTCGCAATCGGCGGTGTCGGCGCATCTGGCGACGCTTTCGCGAGCGGACCTCGTGACCTCGCGGCGTGTCGGGCAATGGATTTTTTACAAGCGCAATGAGGAAACCATCGCGGCTTTTCTCAAATCGCTCTCCGATCTCTAGCTTCTCCCAAACGAAGGAATAGCAATGACGACCCTTTTCGACCCCATCAAGGCCGGCGATCTCGAACTTGCCAATCGCATTGCCATGGCGCCGCTCACGCGCAACCGCTCGCCCAATGCGACGCCGACCGAGCTCGCCATCACCTATTACACGCAGCGCGCCACGGCTGGGTTGCTCATTTCCGAGGGGACGGCCATTACCCAGCAGGGGCAGGGCTATGCGGACGTGCCGGGCCTCTACGGGGCGGAGCAGCTTGCCGCCTGGCGCAAGGTGACCGATGCGGTGCATGCGAAGGGCGGCAAGATCGTCGCGCAGATCTGGCATGTGGGGCGCGTGTCGCACACCTCGCTGCAGCCGGGAGGAGCCGCGCCGGTCGCGCCTTCGGCGATCCGGGCCAAGACCAAGACCTATATCATCAATGCGGATGGCAGCGGCGGGTTCGTCGAAACCTCGGAGCCGCGCGCATTGGAAGCGAGTGAGCTGCCCGGCATTATCGAGGATTACCGCCGCGCGGCGCGGGCGGCGGTGGATGAGGCCGGTTTCGACGGCGTCGAAATCCATGCCGCCAATGGCTATCTGCTCGACCAGTTCATGCGCTCTGGTACCAACCACCGTACCGACGCATATGGCGGCTCGATCGAGAACCGGGCGCGGTTCCTTCTCGAAGTAGTGGACGCCGTTACCAAAGAAATCGGCGGCGGCCGCACCGGTATCCGTCTTTCTCCGGTAACGCCGGCCAATGATATTTCTGATCCCGAGCCCCAGCCGCTGTTCGATTATGTCGCGGGCAAGCTTGGGCCGCTTGGCCTTGCCTTCGTGCATGTGATCGAGGGGGCGACCGGCGGCGAGCGCGATTACCAGCAGGGCGACAAGCCGTTCGACTATGCGGCCTTCAAGGCGGCCTATCGCAATGCGGGCGGCACGGGCGCGTGGATTGTCAACAATGGCTATACGCGGGAGATGGCGGAAGAGGCCGTGGCGAAAGGATACGCCGACCTCGTCGCCTTCGGTAAGCCGTTCATCGCCAACCCGGACCTGGTGCGCCGGTTCAAGGAGAAGGCGGAGCTGAATGCGCCTGATAATACCACCTTCTATGGCGGCGGGGCGAAGGGGTATATCGATTATCCGGAGCTGGTGTAGCGCTGACGCCCACCTTCCCCCTTGCGGGGATTGAGGAGCGGTCGGCCGCAGCCGAGGAAAAGCCAATGATTTGGCTTTTCCAGCGACGAAACCCGCGGAGCGGGCGGATGGGGGTGGTGACGCGTGCGCTTGCTTCGAAGACCATAGTGCAGGCGTCGCCACCCCCACCCGTCCGCTAACGCGGCCACCCTCCCCGCAAGGGGGAGGGAGGGCGCCAAGCCTTCAAGCCGAAATATCCACCACCCCGCAATCCCCCTTATCCGACCCGAACACGAGCCGCCGCCCGGTGTCATCCCAATCCATGGAGGTGACGGCTCCCTTGCCGGGGCGGCGGAGAAGCACTTCTTTCTGGTCGCTAAAGCGGACGACGAGGATCATGCCATCCGAATAGCCGATGGCGGCGATGTCTTCGATGGGGTGGCAGGCGACGGCGCTGACCATGACGTCGCCGCGGAAGCCCAATTCCAGCGGGGCCTTGCCCATCGGGCCATCCTTGCCGGAGAACGGCCAGATGACAGCGGCGGGCGCGCCCGACGTGGCGAGCCATTTTCCCTTAACGCTCCACGACCAGTCCTTGACCTTTGACGGGTAGCCGGTCATGCGCATGTGCTTGTTGTCTTCCAGCCGCCAGCCATGCAGCGCGTTTTCCTGCATGGACGTGACGAGGAAACGGCCATCGGGCGAGAAGGTGACGCCGATATGCGCGCCCTTCCATTCCAGTTCCACCGGCTTACCCTCCGCCGCCGCCCAGTGCAGCGTCACGCCATTATAGCGGGCGACGGCGAGACGCATGCCCTTCGGCGCGAAGGCGACGCCCTCGGCGCTGCGCGGGTGCTGGAATTCCTTCAGCTTGCCGTTAGCCTCGCGCATCCAGGCGCTGCGGCCCGAGGCGAAGGCCACGGTTCCCTGCGGGCCGGAGGCGACTGCTGTCATCCATTTGCGCGGGAAGGAGGCGAGCTCCTCCGGGTCGCCATTGGCATTCGTGCGGCAGATGCGGCCATCCTCGCCGCCCGTCAGCAGCGATTTGCCATCCAGTGAGCGCGTCGCGGACAAAAGCCCGTCATGGGCTTCCGTTACCTTGTGGCCGTTGTCGAGGCGGTGGATCGTGCCATCGGCAAGCGCGAAGAAGGGAATGCCGGAGACAAAGCGCGCGAGAACGCAATGGCCGGTCAGATCAAGCGGGGCAATCGTCGGCATCGTTTATTTACAAGCCTCGAAGCCGGCTTTCAGCGCGTCGCGGTCAAGCTCGCGCCCGATGAAGACGAGGCGGCTCTCGCGTGCCTCGCCATCCTTCCAGGCGCGCTGGTGGTCGCCCTCGATAATCATGTGCACACCCTGCACCACATAGCGGTCCGGGTCGTTCTTCAAGGCGATGATGCCTTTAAGGCGAAGAATGTTCGGCCCCTGCTCCTGTGTGACCTTCTGCACCCAAGGGAAGAACTTCGCCGGATCGACCTCGCCTGATCGCAGCGACACAGAGGTGACCGTCACGTCATGGATCGGCGAGGCATGGCCGTGATCATGATGGTGGTGGTCGTGATCATGATCATGGTGGTGATGATGGTGATGGTCGTGGTCACAATCCGGACCGCAGACATGATCGGGGTGATCATGGTCGAGGAAATGCGGGTCGTTCTCCAGCGCGCGCTTCAAGTCGAATGCGCCGCGATCAAGCACATGATCGAGCGGGAGGGCGGCGCGTTCGGTGCGATAGATGGTGGCGTAGGGGTTGATGGCGCGGATGGTGGCCTCCACCTTGTCGGCTTCTTCCGGCGTCACCAGATCGGTCTTGTTCAATAGCACCACATCGGCGAAGGCGATCTGGTCTTCCGCCTCGCGGCTGTCCTTCAAGCGCAGAGGCAGGTGCTTGGCATCGACCAGCGCGACGACGGCGTCGAGCGAGGTCTTGGCGCGGACATCGTCATCCATGAAAAAGGTCTGGGCGACGGGCACGGGATCGGCAAGGCCGGTCGTCTCCACGATGATGGCGTCGAAGCGTCCCGGACGGCGCATCAGGCCTTCCACGACGCGAATCAGGTCGCCGCGCACCGTGCAGCAGATGCAGCCATTGTTCATCTCGTAGATTTCTTCGTCCGACTCGACAATGAGGTCATTGTCGATGCCGATCTCACCGAACTCGTTGACGATGACCGCATAGCGCTTGCCGTGGTTCTCGGTGAGGATTCGGTTCAAAAGCGTCGTCTTGCCGGAGCCGAGATAGCCGGTCAGCACGGTGACGGGGATCTGGGCGGTGGCCTCAGGGGCGGTGGCGGATTCGGTGGCTTGGGCTTGGCTCATTCTCATGCCTCTTTCGCGTTACGACGCTCAGCTAGCGGGAGATTCTGGATTGGGAAATTCATATAAGGGAAGGGCAGGGCGAATGCCATACGCAATGCTATAATATTACATGTGGGTGTATCACGTTCGCGCCATGGCGCTATTTATGTTTGACGTCGGCGCTCACCCCCCTCTGCCCTGCCGGGCATCTCCCCCACAAGGGGGGAGATTGGCCTTCATCTATGACGGCACTTAATCCTGCAACGCAGGCGATTAGCGAAAGCAGTCCTGACAGCCAATCTCCCCCCTTGTGGGGGAGATGCCCGGCAGGGCAGAGGGGGGGGGGGGTCTGGCCCGCCAGCGTTCGTCAGGAGCCGCTCTGAAAAAACGCCATATCGAACCGGTCAACATCCTGCAGAAGCTCAATAAATCCCCTGACCGCGTGGGCGTTTATCTTCTCCCCCGCTTCTGCGCTGGCGCGGGCGGCGTTGCCGGCGACGCCTTCGGTGTTGAGGTCCTGCATTTTCCAGCCGAAGGCGTGGGGGCCGTAGGCGCGCAGGTGCTTGAATTTTTCCGCAAAGGCGGATTGCGCGTTGGGGAAGTTGCGGGCCTTCTCCATGTCCACCAGATCGGGGCGCAGCGCCAGCATGACGCTGGTTTCGATGAAGCCGCCATGAATGTCGAGCGCCTTTTCCTCCGGCGTCAGCAACCCCTCGGGCAGGCCGAAGCGCGGCCAACTCGTCGCGACCGCGAGCATGTTGCAGCGGACGCGCAGTTCGGTTGCGACGATAGTGAGGAGGGGGGAGTTGCCGCCATGGGCATTGAGCAGCACCAGCTTGCGGATGCCTTCCGCATGGAGCTTTTCGCCGATGCCGATCCAGCGCTTCACCGCTTCATCGAAGGTAAGGGTCTTCGTGCCCGGCACATCCATATGCTCGATCGAATAGCCGATTGGTTCCGCGGGCAGGAAGCGCACGTCCAGATCGGCGGGCAGGGCGGCGGCGATACGGGCGGCGAGGCCTTCGGCGATGATCGTATCGGTCTCGAACGGCAGGTGCGGCCCGTGCTGCTCATGGGCGCCGAGCGGCAGGACGGCTATGGTCTTATTGTCGCGCACGGCACCCATGTTATTCTCCTGTCATCTTCGTAAGCCAGCGTAATGAAGTGAAAAACCAAGGGCAAGCAAACCTTGCGTTGCCCAAAGCGGAAAGCCGGCTTATGGTCCTGCGGATCACGGCTTGGTGGGGAGAGCCTTTCATGACAAAAGAACGCAAACCGGTCATCCTGCATCGGCTGCAATCCGCGGCGAGGCTGGGGCGCACGTCGCTGGCGACGCGGCTCCTGGAGCACGGGCTTTATGCCGGGCAGGACGCCATCATGCTGCAATTGGCGGCGGAGGACGGCTTGCCGCCCGGCGTGCTGGCGCAGCGGCTGGGCGTGCGTCCGCCCACGGTGACCAAGACCATCGCGCGGCTGCAATCGCAAGGCTTCGTCACCAAGCAGGCTTCCGAGCGGGACCAGCGGCAGGCGCATGTCTTTCTTACCGAGAGCGGGCGCGATGTGATCCGTGTCATCGAAAAGTCGATCCGCAAGACCGAGAAGGACGCCTTGCGCGGGCTCGACAAGAGAGAGCGCAAGACGCTGCTGAAACTCTTGAGCCGGCTCGAGGGCAATCTCTCGGCGCCGGGACCTGTCGAAGCGGAGGAGAGTGCCGAAAGCGTATCCGACGAGGAGTTCGCCGATTAGCGGGGCGCTTTCTCCAGCCCAGCGAAATACCTTCCAATTCTCCGGTGCCGATGGCATAAACGCCTGTATTATCGACGCAAAGGGATGCGGGAGGCGCGTTGGCCCAGAAGATCAAGCTTTCGACCATAGCGGATGCGCTGGGGGTTTCGACCGCGACGGTTTCGCTTGCCTTGCGTGACAGCCCGCTGGTGGCCGACCAGACACGCGAGAAGATCAAGGAACACGCCCGCACCATCGGCTATATCTACAATCGCCGCGCGGCGAGCCTTCGAACCTCGCGCTCGGGGATCGTCGGCGTCGTGGTGCATGACATCATGAACCCGTTCTTCGCCGAGATCCTGCGCTCCATCGAAACGGAGCTCGACCGCTCGCGCCAGACCTTCATCCTGTCGAACCATTACGATCAGTTGGAAAAACAGCGCACCTTCATCGATACGCTGCTGCAGCTGGGTGCGGATGGCGTGATCATGTCGCCTGCCATCGGCACGCCCGCTGCGGACATTCAGATGGCGGAAGACAATGGCCTGCCGGTGGTGCTGATCGCGCGCACGGTCGAGGGGGCGGAGGTGCCGGTGTTCCGCGGCGACGATTCCTACGGCATCGGCCTTGCCACCAATCATCTGATCTCGCTCGGGCATACGCGCATCGCCATGGTCGGCGGCACGGACCAGACCTCCACCGGGCGCGACCGGTATCAGGGCTATGTGAGCGCGATGGAAAAGGCCGGTCTGCCGGTCAATCCGGAATGGCGCATTCCGGGCCCGCGCACCAAGCAGGGCGGTTTCGAGGTGGCTCCGCAATTCCTGGCGCTGAAAGACAAGCCGACAGCGGCGGTGTGCTGGAACGATCTGGCCGCCATCGGCCTCATGAACGGCATCGCGCGGGCGGGCCTTGTGCCAGGCGAGGATATTTCCGTGACCGGCTATGACGATCTGGAGGAGGCGGCGATCGCCACCCCGGCGCTCACGACGGTCTGGAACGGCCAGCGCGAGGTAGGGCTTCGCGCGGCGCGGGCGCTGCTCGACCAGCTCAACGGCGCGGGCCATCCGCCGCGCCAGGAATTGATCAAGCCGGAATTGCGCATCCGGCAATCCACGGCAAAACCGAAAAACCGGTTAGCCTGAAATCATCAAGTCAGGGAGGAATTGAACGATCATGACGGACAAGCATGAAGCGACCATTCTCGTGGTCGGCAAGCTGCACCCCCACGCGGTCGAGCGCATCGGCGATATTTTTGCGACGGAGCGGGTGGAGAAGGGCGACCCGGCGCTGGTGACGCCGGAGCTGGCGCAGCGCATTCGCGGCGTCGCCGTCAGCGGGGCGCTCAATGCAGCCTTCATGGACGCGTTGCCAAACCTCGAAATCGTCGCCAATTTCGGCGTCGGTTATGACAATGTGGATGCCGCCCATGCGGGCAAGACCGGCATCATGGTGACCAACACGCCCGATGTGCTGACGGAGGAGGTTGCCGATACGGCGTTGGGTTTGCTGATCGACACGGTGCGGGAGCTGCCGCAGGCGCAGGCCTGGCTGAGGGCGGGCAAATGGGAAACGGAGGGCAATTATCCGTTGACGAAGCTGTCGCTGCGCGGCCGCCGCGCCGGCATTTTCGGGCTCGGGCGGATCGGGAAGGCCATCGCCCGTCGCCTTGAAGCTTTCGGCCTCTCCGTTGCCTATCACAATCGCCACCGGGCCGATGACGTCGTCTATGATTATTACCCCAGCCTGCTTGCGCTGGCGGAAGCCGTGGACACGCTCATCGTCGCGGCGCCGGGCGGGGCGGGGACGGAGAAGGCCGTGAATGCCGAAGTGCTGCGCGCGCTCGGTCCCGATGGCGTGCTCATCAATATCGGACGCGGCAGCGTTGTCGACGAAGAGGCGCTCATCGCCGCGCTTGGCAGTGGCACCATCGCCGCCGCCGGTCTCGATGTGTTCGCGGATGAGCCGCGTGTGCCGCAGGCGCTGATCGACCTGCCGAACGCCACGCTGCTGCCCCATGTCGCCTCCGCCTCCCAGGCAACGCGCCGCGCCATGGCCGACCTGGTGGTGGATAATCTCGTCAGCTGGTTCAAGGATGGCGCGGCGTTGACGCCGGTGCGGGAGACGGCCAATAATATGGGGAGGGGAGTTAAAAAATAGGGGGACGATCCGATAATGGCTGACCTTTCCGCCACCGTTCATAATGAGCGCTTAAAATTAACCGCAACATTGTTTAACGGTTTTGCCGTCGCTCTGGTTGCAGTGGGTGGCTTCGCGCCATTGTTTACAATGCTTTATGGCGATCGACCGCCATCGTGGCTGCCCATTTTTGGTATGACGAATTGTCTTTTTGGCGCGGCAGCATTACATTACTGGGCAAGATTTTCATTGAAGGACTTAAGAGGATGACGTGGTCAGAGCTGTTAGTCTTTCTTACCTATCCCGCAGGAGTCTTGGTAATGTGTTATATCATTCTCAAGCTGCAGCAGCGCGAAACCGCCCGCTTCGACAGGGAACGCGAGCGCCAGCGGCAGGCCATGAAATAATCTACTCTGCCGCGACCGCCAACCGCGCGGCGCGGTGGGCGCGGACGGCGTCGCCGAAGGCGGCGAAGACTTTGCGCGAGGGGCTGTCGGTCTTCACCCAGATTTCCGGGTGCCATTGTACACCGACGACAAAGCCCTTCGCATCCTTTACCGAGACCGCTTCGATAGTGCCGTCCTCGGCGAGCGCCTCGATCTCCAGGCGTGGGGCAAGGGTATCGATCCCCTGCCGGTGAGCGGAGTTCACCTGAACGGTATCCTCCTCGACGATGGAAGCAAGGCAGGAGCCTGGCTTGATCAATACCTGGTGGCGTAGGGCGAAACGTTCGGCCTGGTTACCGGTGTCCGGGGCGCGGTGATCGATGCGCTCCGGCAACTCCTGAATCTCCGTCGCCAGCGTGCCGCCAAGGGCGACGTTCAGCTCCTGGAAGCCCCGGCAGATGGTGAGCAGCGGTACGCCCAGTTCGATGGCGCGGCGGATGAGCGGCAGCGAGGTGGCGTCGCGCGCGTGGTCGAAAGGCTCATGCGCTTCGGTCGGCTCGACGCCGTAAAGCGAGGGATGCACATTGGATTTCG
Source organism: Brucella sp. IR073 (assembly GCF_049065735.1). Lineage (NCBI taxonomy): Bacteria > Pseudomonadati > Pseudomonadota > Alphaproteobacteria > Hyphomicrobiales > Brucellaceae > Brucella > Brucella sp. IR073. The sequence goes on along the minus strand of NZ_JBAKHD010000003.1, from coordinate 207,296 downwards.
ATCCGGTTATCAGCACGCCATCGACAGCGGCAAGAATCGCATCGAGATCGAGCGCATCGCCGAAACAGGGAACGAGCAGCGGCGTTACCCCCGCGCCGTCGATCGCCGCCGCGAGATATTGCTCCGGCGCGGCGTGCCAGGTGTAAATATCGAAGCTGCGTATATCGGAGGTGACGGCAATGAGGGGTTTCGATGGCGTAGACATGGGTTCTTTCCGAAAACCCCGGGAGGGGGAGGTGGTGAGTGCTTTCTGGGCCAAGCTTATTTAGACTCTCCCTCGCGATTTTCCAATGCGTTTCGTTGGATGAGATTCACGGAAGAAGATAGAAATATTCGTAGCAGGTCATTACTGCAGTTGTCATAAGACATTGCTACTTCTAAAAAGTGAAGGCTGACTCTTCTACTATTTGAGCCAAGGCCTGCGTGATTTTCATGACTGCTGGGGAACTCTTTTCCGTAAGGGGCAAGACAATCGTGGTGACGGGCGGCTCGTCCGGCCTGGGAGCGCGCATGGTCGAAATGCTCGCCAGCCACGGCGCCAATGTGATTTCGATTTCCCGGGCGCATGTGCCCAATCGCGAGCCCCGCAATGGAGGCGGCGAGATCATCGATATCATGGCGGATGTAACATGTCCTCGCGAAGTGGAGCAGGCCTTCGATGAAGCCGAGGCGCGGCTGGGTACGGTGACGGTCGTTTTCAACAATGCGGGCGTGGCGCAAATGGCGCGGGCACTCGATACGACGCGGGAGATGCTGCAACGGGCTTTCGAGGTCAATGTCGCAGGCGCGTTCTGCGTGGCGCAGGAGGCAGCCCGGCGGCTGATCGCGGCGGGCCGTGGCGGGGTAATCGTCAATTCCACCAGCATTCTCGCCGAACGGCCGCTCAAGGGCGCCGCAGCCTATGCCATGTCAAAAGCGGCGGTTTCACACATGACGCGGGCGCTTGCGCTCGAATGGGCCTCGCACGGCATTCGCGTTAACGCCATCGCGCCCGGCTGGTTTCCCACCAGGCTCAATGATGCGGTCCTTGACGGACCGGCTGGCGATTTCCTCAAAGGGCTCAATCCGATGCGCAGGCTGGGTGAGGCGCAGGATCTGGACGGCGCGGTGCTGATGCTCGCTTCCGATGCGAGCCGCTATATGACGGGGGCAATCGTGACAATCGACGGCGGCCACAGCATTTGAGCTGTCTCGAATTTTCGTGGAAACCGGGCATAAACGCATTGTGAATCCGCCGCAAAGATGGGAATGTGGGCGGATAGATAGGATATATGTGCCGGCTTCCGTCCTCCGGCGGGATGGTAACAGCAGTCTTGAGAATTGGATTCAAGTAATTCAGGCTTCGATTCAGGTAACTGGAAAATAGTAAAGTAAAACACAGTACTTATTCTCGCGAATTGAAATTAAACTATAGGATCAAGATTTAATCGCTTCGGGCTATCTTATTATTTACGCGGCCTGTTCAAGTATAGTGCGCTCAATTAACGCGAGTATACGCAACCAAGGGTTTATTTTAGGGAAATATATTATTAAGTCATTGCTGTAATAATATGTTCCGAGGGAAAAGGGACGGCATATCGAATATGGCTTGGCGCCGACGAACAGACATTCCAGTTGATATCCGTCTCTCTTTCGTGCGGTCCCTGTATGGGAATCGCGCGACGCTCTGGTTCGGGATGCTGGCGCATGTGGTGGCTTGCGCGGTTATCTATCTGAAGACGGGCAATAATGCGTTCGTCGTCTTCGCTGCGGTATTTACCCTTATTGCGCTGGCGCGGCTTTTCGACATGAGCCGCTTTGACCGGGTGCTGCGCTCGGACCCCTCACATTTCGAGATCAGCCAATGGGAGTTCCGCTATCTCTTCGGCGCATCGGCGGTAAGCACGACGCTGGGGGCGCTGTGTTTCTACAGCACCTATGTGATCAAAGATTCCTTTGCCGAGCTTGCCAGCCTTTCGGTTCTGCTTGCATCGAGCGTCTCCATCGTCGGGCGCAATTATGCCTCGCGGTCTGCCGTCATTGTCCTCTCGGTCTGCTGTCTCGTTCCGGTGCTTGCCGGATTTTTGCTGGCGGGCAGTACATTTCACATCATCATCGGTTTCCTTCTCATTCCTTATTCTCTGAGCAACATTCAGATGGCCAGCGGCCTACGGGACTCCCTGTTCGCAGCGGTGATGGGACGGCGGGAACTGGCAGTCGTGGCGAGCCGTTTCGATGCGGCGCTCAACAACATGCCGCAAGGCCTCATCATGTTCGACGGCGACGGAAAGCTCGTGGTCGTCAACAACAAGGCGGTGTCGCTGCTGAGAATATCGCCGGGTACCGATCTTACCGGCCGCTCGCTGCAAACGGTGCTGCGCTATTCTTCCCTGCATGGGCTCTTTCCGCGTACCAAACTCAAAAGCATACGCAGACTCATCGAGGATCTGCTCGCCGGGCGGCGTGAACGCGACCTGTTTCAGTTCTCCGATGGGCGCTATATCGAGTTCAGCTGCAGCCAGCGCCAGGACGAGGGCGCGGTGCTGATTTTCGAGGACGTGACGCAGCGCATCGAGGCGGAAGCGCAAATCCAGCATATGGCCCGCTATGACGGGCTGACGGGACTCCCGAACCGCGCACATTTCGAAACGCTGATCAAATCGCTCCTGGCGCGCCGCGCGCATGGCAAGCGGATGGCGCTGGTCGTGCTCGATATCAACGATTTCAAGCATGTCAACGACACGCTGGGCCACCATGTCGGCGACCAGCTGCTGCGCAAGCTCGCGGGACGTCTCGGGGAAATGGATCCGATGCGCTTCATCCCCTCCCGCTTCGGCGGCGATGAGTTCGTGATCTTCGTTCCTGATGTCGGTTCCGATGCCCAGATCGATGCGGTGATGGACAATCTGGTTTCCGCCGTGTCGGGCACCTATCAACTGCTGGACCATAGCGTCGAAGTGGACGTCAATGCGGGTGTCGCGTTGGCACCGATGGGCCATTTCGACCTGCAAAACCTGCATATCAAGGCGGACCTCGCTCTTTACGAGGCGAAGGGAAACGAGAACCGCAGCTGGGCGCTGTTCGAGGAGGCGATGGATATCCGCTATCGCAGCCGGCAGCGTCTCAAGAACGATTTGCGCGGGGCGATCCTCAATGGTGCGCTCAAGGTGGTCTACCAGCCGATCGTCAGCGCCCAGTCCCTGCGCATCGTTTCCTGCGAGGCGCTCTCGCGCTGGGATCATCCGGAACTGGGGCCGATTTCCCCCGCCGATTACATTCCGCTTGCGGAGGAAATGGGCGTCATCACCGACATCACCCGCTTCATGCTGGAAAAGGCCTGCATGGATTGCATGAACTGGGGCGGGCGCATCGGCGTATCGGTCAATCTTTCCGCCATCGATCTGAAAAACAGCGACATCACTGACATCATCGCGAGCGCCTTGAGACATTCGGGGCTGCCGACGAATCTGCTGGAAGTCGAAGTGACGGAGAGCGCGATCATCAGCGACCGCAACAAAACCAGCAATGTGCTGCAACAGTTGAAAAACGCCGGGATCAATGTGGCGCTCGATGATTTCGGCACCGGCTATTCGAGCCTCAGCTATCTCAATACGCTTCCCCTGACAAAGGTGAAGATGGACCGCTCCTTCGTGCGCGATATCACCGAGGACAGGCGCTCGCTGATGCTTTTGCGCGGCGTCACTCAGCTTTCGCATGAAATGGGGCTCGGTGTGACGGTGGAAGGCGTGGAAACGCAGGAGCAACTGGCGCTGATCAGGGGCGCGGCGGGCGCGGACCTTGTGCAGGGATATCTGCTGGGCGCGCCGCTTCCCGCGCAGGCGATCTCATCCCTCATCGACAGGAGCTTCCCTCTCGGGGCCAGCAGCAAGCTTACCAACGCCATGTAAGCGCTGCTCTCGCTGCGTCGGTTAGAGTCGTTCATGTTTGATGGACACTGAATACCCTTTGGCACCGTTGTTGTAACGGAGCTGTTGAGGCATGGATTCCTGTGACAAGCACAGGAATGACGGGTGGAGATTTTTCCGCGTCACCAAAAACCATTCTTGCCAAGCGAGAGGTTGGAAACTGGGCGCCAACAGCAAAGCAGCCCGTCATTCCTGTGCTTGTCACAGGAATCCATGCCTCAACAGCTATGCTGCCGCAACGAGGAAGAATAGGCAATCGTTTCCATCAAAAAGTGAAATGCTCTAAATCCTCCGCCAAGCCCACTGCTGGGCCTCCTGCGGGCGTCCCAATTTCTTGGAATATGCTTCCGCAAGGGCAACTTAATAAATTAGTAAAGTTAAATTCAAATTGTTGAAGTCTCTTTTACGGTGAGCGAAAACGGCTTATCCTTTGCCGACTGATTTGGTCTGGCGGGCAAATTGGAGTGGGGACCATGGGTGCAGCGACGGCCGTCTCGGGCGATCTGCAGATATCGAATTTTGCGCAGCAGCTACTGAATTTTCTCGACCGTGTGGAATATCGCCGTATCGTCAGCGCAGAGGATTTCGAGGAAATCGGACAGCTGCGGTACCGTTCCTACATGACAAACAAGCTGCTGGACGACGAATTCGGCGGGGCGATTATCGACGATCTGGATCGGGACAGCCATGCCTATGTTTATGGCGTTTATATTGACCAGCAATTGGTCAGCACCCTTCGCATCCACCACATTACCCCGGAGCACCGAATAGGCACCAGCTTCAAGCTTTTTCCCGAAGTCCTCGGGCCGATGCTGGATAAGGGCATGAGCTTCGTTGACCCAACCCGCTTTGCCAGCGAGCCGGCGCTTCTTTCCGAATATCCGGCCATTCCCTATCTGACGCTACGAATCGCGGCAATGGCTTCGGAATATTTCGCCGCCGATTTCTGTTTGGCCTCGGTCAAGCCGGAGCATGCGGCATTTTACAAGCGCATATTCGGCTCGCAGCCGATGGCTGAGGCAAGGGAACATGATGGGATTAACGTTCGGATCGGGCTTGGCGGCGCACCGATCCGGGCGATCCGCGATATGGTGGCGATCCGCTATCCCTTCTTCAAGTCGCAGCCGCATGAGCGGCGCAGCATGTTCGCCAGTGTCGAGGAGGGCGGGCTCGTTCCCCTGACGATCCTGCCGACAGCGAAGTATACAGGTCTTGGTGCCTGAGTTAGATTACCCAGATAACTCACTCTCGGAGAGAAATATGGTTCCGCACCTTACGCCGCTCGTCTCGCTCATCGCCGGCATCGTCATCCTGATCATGCCGCGCCTTTTGAATTACATCGTGGCGTTCTATCTCATTTTTATCGGCCTCGTCGGGCTGTTTCCGAATCTGTTCGCCTAAGTCTGCCGGGTAGAGCAGGGCGCGGTCACCCGCCGCATTGCGCTGGATCAAGCTTTTCGCTATGGCGTTTTCAAAAGCTTTATGAGGCGCATTGTGCGACGCCAAATGTTTCACTTGGCTGCAAATGCTTGGGAAGGGGTTTTGACATGGCCAAACACAGCAATACCGGACCGGCGGAACTGGGCGCGCCCATGGACTATGCCGAGCATGAAAAGACTTATGCGGGCTTTCTCGCGGTCTGCAAATGGGGGACGGTGGCGGTCGTCGCGATCCTCGCCGCGATGGCCTTCGGCTTCTTCGCCGGCGGCTGGTTTTCCGCGACGATCCTCTTCGTTCTGATCTGCGCGGCGGCGTGGTTCCTGCTGCGTTAGTCAGCTTTGCGCCCTCCTTCCCCTTGCGGGGAAGGAGGCGCTACCCCGCCAACGTTTTCGCCTTTACCAATAAAACGATTCCTCATTTTCTCCCTTTGCACTTTCACTGGATTTGCGCATAGCATATCCATAACCGCCGCTTGAATTTTTAGCGCGAAAGTGGAGGGAGCGGGCTTGGCACAAACATTATTCATTCCCAAGGAGACGGATCCGGCCGAACCGCGTGTCGCCGCTTCGCCGGAAACGGTGAAAAAGCTCGTGGGCCTCGGCTTTTCTGTGATCGTGGAGCAAGGCGCGGGAACGCTTTCCCGCATTCCCGACGGCGAGTTCGAGGCTGCTGGGGCGAAGATCGGCGCAGCCGCGGATGCGAAATCGGCGGATGTGGTTCTGAAAGTCCGCCGGCCAACCGCTGCGGAACTCAAGAATTACAAAAAAGGCGCGGCGCTCATCGCCATGCTCGATCCCTATGGCAATGATCCAGCGGTGCGTGCGCTTGCCGATGCGGGGATTTCCGCTTTCAGCATGGAGTTCATGCCGCGCATTACCCGGGCGCAGGTGATGGACGTGCTGTCCTCCCAGGCCAATCTGGCGGGCTATCAGGCGGTAATCGACGCGGCGGAAGTCTATGACCGTGCGCTGCCGATGATGATGACCGCCGCGGGCACGGTTCCTGCCGCCAAGGTGTTCGTCATGGGCGCGGGCGTCGCGGGCTTGCAGGCCATCGCTACCGCACGGCGCTTGGGTGCCGTGGTGACGGCGACGGACGTGCGCCCCGCCGCGAAGGAGCAGGTCGCCTCGCTCGGCGCGAAGTTCATCGCCGTCGAGGACGACGAGTTCAAGGCTGCGGAGACGGCGGGCGGCTACGCCAAGGAGATGTCGAAAGAGTATCAGGCGAAGCAGGCGGCGCTCGTCGCCGATCATATCGCCAAGCAGGATATCGTCATCACCACCGCGCTCATTCCCGGCCGTCCCGCACCGCGCCTCGTGACTCGGCAAATGCTGGCGGCGATGCGTCCCGGCTCCGTCGTGGTCGATCTGGCGGTGGAGCGCGGCGGCAATGTCGAGAGCGCGGAGCCGGGCAAGGTGGTGGAGATCGGCGGCGTCAAGATCGTCGGGCATCTCAACGTGCCGGGCCGCATCGCCGCGACGGCGTCGCAGCTTTATGCACGCAATCTGGTCGCCTTCCTTGAGACGCTCGTGGACAAGGAAACGAAGGCGCTGAAGATCAACCCCGAGGATGAGCTGGTCAAGGCGACGCTGCTGACCCATGACGGCGCGGTGGTGCATCCCGCCTTTGCACAAGCGGCTGCAGCAGCGGTTCCTGATCCAGCGCCCGCCGCTGAGATGGAGGCGGTGCCCGCCGAAAAGCCGGTGCGCAAGGCGCCGGCAAAGGCCAGGTCTACAAAAGGCGCGAAGGCTGACACATCTACCACGGGAGGGGAGGCATAATGGCGAATCCAGCACTCGAAAAAGCCCTCGACGGGCTCAACCAGGCGGTCGAGGCGGTGCGGCAGGCGGCGGAAGGCGCGCCAGCCATGGCCGATGCCGCAGGCGCGGCAGCCCATGCGGCGACGGGCGGCGCGGTCGATCCCTTCATCTTCCGCTTCGCCATTTTCATCCTGTCGATTTTTGTCGGCTATTACGTCGTCTGGTCGGTGACCCCGGCACTGCACACACCGCTGATGGCCGTCACCAACGCCATTTCGTCGGTGATCGTGGTGGGTGCGCTGCTGGCGGTGGGATTGTCGCTTTCGGGCTGGGCCACCGGCTTCGGCTTCATCGCGCTGGTGCTGGCGAGCGTCAACATCTTCGGCGGCTTCCTCGTCACGCAGCGCATGCTCGCTATGTACAAGAAGAAAGAAAAGTGAGGCTGACCTATGGGTGCTAATCTGGCAGCCTTCCTTTATCTCGTCTCCGGCGTGCTGTTCATCCTGGCATTGCGGGGCTTGTCTCACCCGACCACCAGCCGTCAGGGCAATCTCTACGGCATGGTGGGCATGGGCATTTCCATCCTCACCACGCTTCTTCTGGCGCGACCGAGCTTCGGCGGGCTGATGCTGGTCGTGCTGGGCATCGCCATCGGCGGCGGTATCGGCGCCTATATCGCCCGGCGCATCGCCATGACCGCCATGCCGCAGCTGGTGGCGGCGTTCCATTCGCTGATCGGCCTTGCCGCCGTGCTGGTGGCAGCCGCGGCGCTCTATACGCCAAGCTCCTTCGGCATCGGCGAAGTGGGGTCGATCCACGGGCAGGCGCTGATCGAGATGTCGCTCGGCGTCGCCATCGGCGCGATCACCTTTACCGGATCGATCATTGCCTTCTTGAAGCTCGACGGGCGCATGTCCGGCAAGCCGATCATCCTGCCCTCGCGCCATGTCATCAATGCGGCGCTGGCCATCGCCATCGTCGTGCTCATCGCCATTCTGGTGAATACGGAAAGCCATACGGTGTTCTGGCTGATCGTGATCCTGTCGCTCATCCTGGGCGGGCTGATCATCATCCCGATCGGCGGGGCGGACATGCCGGTCGTCGTTTCCATGCTCAACTCCTATTCGGGCTGGGCTGCGGCGGGCATCGGCTTCACGCTCGGCAATCTGGCGCTCATCATCACCGGCGCGCTGGTCGGCTCGTCGGGTGCGATCCTGTCCTACATCATGTGCAAAGGCATGAACCGCTCGTTCCTCTCGGTCATCCTTGGCGGCTTCGGCGGTGAAACGGCTGGGCCGGCGGGCGGCGCGGTCGAGCAGCGTCCGGTCAAGCAGGGCTCGGCGGAAGACGCGGCCTTCATCATGAAGAATGCGTCGAAAGTCATCATCGTGCCGGGCTATGGCATGGCGGTGGCGCAGGCGCAGCATGCGTTACGGGAAATGGCCGACAAGCTGAAGGCGGAAGGCGTCGAGGTGAAATACGCCATTCACCCCGTTGCAGGCCGCATGCCGGGTCATATGAATGTGCTGCTTGCGGAAGCGAATGTGCCCTATGACGAGGTGTTCGAACTCGAGGACATCAATTCGGAATTCGCGCAGGCCGATGTGGCCTTCGTCATCGGCGCGAACGACGTGACCAATCCGGCGGCGAAGACCGACCCGAAATCGCCGATCTTCGGCATGCCGATCCTCGATGTGGACAAGGCCGGCACGGTGCTCTTCATCAAGCGCGGCATGGGCTCAGGCTATGCGGGCGTGGAGAACGAGCTGTTCTTCCGCGACAACACGATGATGCTGTTCGCCGATGCCAAGAAGATGGTGGAGAATATCGTGAAGGCGCTGGATCATTGAGGACGGTTGGGTAGACGTTATGAAGAAAGGCGGCTGCGAGGCCGCCTTTTGTTTATCCCCCAGCGCGGGCGAGTTCCTGAATAATCCGCAAGACCTCTTCGCGGCGCTCGATCTGCGGCATGTGGCCGGTGGCGGGGAAGATGTGGGTGGCGATTTCGCCGGGCAATCCTGCCGCCTGCGAGGCCGGAATGATGCGGTCGGCAGCGCCGAAGATGACCCGCGTGGGGATACGCAGCGAGGCGAGGGCGGGGCGGATATCGAAGACTTGCGTACCGTCGGGGAAATAGCGGTCGATGATCGTCTTTTGCGCGGCGCGTAATTCTTCGTCGGCGCTGTGGCTCAGGGTGGCGTTGATGAAGGGCCGGGTCAGCACGCTCTTATCCGCCGCGAGCAGCTTCAGCCATGGCATCAGGCTCGCCTCGCTCCTGGCGCGAACGAAGCCGTCAAGAAATGCGCCGTTGATCTGGGGGCCGAGACCGGCGGGGGCGATCAGCGCCAGCGCATGGATATCCACATTGCCTCGCGCCGCGAGCGTCGCCGCCACAGCGCCGCCAAAGGAGTGGGCGGCGAGGACGAATGGGCCGATCCGGTTCGCGAGGAGTGTTTGCTCCACCGATTCAGCGATATCGTAGAGGGTTGCGGGAATGTCACGCGGCGAGCGGCCGTGGCCCGGCAGGTCGATGGCGAGCACCGGGTTTTGAATACGCACACCGGCGAAGAGCGGACGCCAGCTGTTCAAATCAGCGCCGAAGCCGTGGAGGAGGACGAGGGGTATGGCGGAAACATCGCTGCCCTCGCGCAGCCAGACGGCGTGGAGGGGCGGTGTTTCCGTCGCTGTGAATCGCCCCTCACCCTTATCCGTTCTCTGCTCGCGGGGAGAGGGGGGCGTCGGCGCCGCGTCCGTCCTGCTTTGTGTAGCTGTGGAGTTCGAAAGGCTAGCGAGGGCGGCAATATGCGCTTCCACGTCCTTTCGTGTGGTGCGGCCTTTCGGGCCGCTGCCGGGGATGTCGGAGAGTTGCAACCCCGCTTCCGCAGCGAGGCGGCGGGCGAGGGGCGTGGCGCGGACTTCTCCCTCCCCCTTGCGGGGAGGGTGGCCCGTAGGGCCGGGTGGGGGTGGCGCCGGGTGTGCATCAACCGGCAATCGAAGCGCGCTGCCTTTACCACCCCCCTCCGTCCGCTCCTCGGACACCTCCCCCGCAAGGGGGGAGGAGGGCGCTTTATACTCCTCCCCCTCCGCAAAAATCCACGCCACGGCCTTCCCCACCGGCACGCTCACGCCTTCCGCCGCCGAGACATCGCGCAGCGTGCCGGTGGCCGGCGCGTCGATTTCCATTGCGGCCTTGTCGGTCTCGATTTCGAACAGGAGCTGGCCCTTGGTCACCGCCTCGCCATCCCTGGCGTACCAGCGGGAGATACGGCCCGTTTCCATATCCATGTCCACCTTGGGGAGAATGACTTCGACCGGCATCGTCAGCGTGCTCCGCTCACCAGGTCCCGGGCGCTTTTCAGGATGTCCGGCACCTGCGGCACGGCCGCCTTTTCCAGCTCGGGATTATAGGGAATGGGGGCTTCGGCACCGCCCAGCCGCACGATCGGGGCGTCGAGGAAATCGAAGGCGTCGCTTTCGGCAATCATGGCGCTGACCTCAGCGCCGACGCCCAGCGTCTTGACGCCTTCATAGACGCAGATGAGGCGCGAGGTTTTCTTGACGCTTTCGATGATTGTCTCGCGGTCCATCGGGCGGATGGTGCGCAGGTCGATCACTTCCGCGTCAATGCCCTCAGCGGCAAGCGTCTCCGCTGCCTCCAGCGCCTTCGACACCATGATTGCGGTGGCGACGATGGTGACGTCCTTGCCCGCGCGGCAGATATTGGCCTTGCCGATGGGCGAGGTGTAATATCCTTCGGGCACCGCACCCTTCATCTTGTAGAGAAGCTTGTGCTCGAAGATCATGACCGGGTCGGGATCTTCGATAGCCGCCAGCAGCAGGCCCTTCGCGTCATGCGGCGTGGCCGGCTGCACTACCTTCAGGCCCGGCACATGCCCGAGCCATGCCTCGAGGCTCTGGCTATGCTGCGCCGCCGCCCCTGTGCCGGAGCCGGCGGGAAAGCGCATGACGAGAGGGACCGACACCGCGCCGCCCAGCATATAGCGTATCTTGGCGGCCTGGTTGACGATCTGCTCCATGGCGAGGGCGGCAAAGTCGGAAAACTGGAATTCGAAAATCGGGCGCATGCCGGTCATCGCCGCGCCGACGGCAACGCCCGCGCCGCCAAGTTCCGAGATCGGCGTATCCATCACCCGGTCCTCGCCGAAGCGATGGACGAGATCGCCCGTCACCTGAAACGCGCCGCCATAGATGCCGATATCCTCGCCCATCAGGAAAACGCGCTCATCGCGCTCCATGGCGATGGCCATCGCTTCCTGGATGGCCTGGGCGTAGCTCAGTTCTCGGACCGTGGTATCCATTTCAGGCAAGTTCCGTGTAAACGTCGCGGGTGAGGCTGGCGATTTCGGGGGCGGGGCTCGCCTTGGCGAATTCGATGGCTTCGGCAATCTCGCGTTCGACATCGGTCCGGATCGCTTCGATGGCGGCGAGGTCGGCGATGCCGTATTCGCGCAATTCCTCCTCGAAGCGGCGGATCGGGTCGCGGTTGCTGATCCAGTCCTCGATCTCTTCCTTGGTGCGATAGCGGTTGCGGTCGCTTTTGGAGTGGCCGCGGTGGCGGTAGGTCTTGCACTCGATCAGGGTCGGGCCGTCGCCCGCACGGGCGCGCTCGACCGCCTGATGGGAGGCTTCGGCGACCTCGGACAGATTGTTGCCGTCGACGATGACACCGGGCATGGCATAGGCGCCGGCGCGGTCGGCGACATTGGGAACGGCGGTGGAGCGCTTGGTGGACGTGGACATGCCGTAGCCGTTGTTCTCGCAAACGAAGACGACCGGCAGCTTCCAGACGGAGGCCATGTTCAGCGCTTCGTGAAATGCGCCCTCATTATTGGCGCCGTCGCCGAACCAGGAGACGACGACGCGGCCCGTCTTCTGCTTCTTCATGGAAAGGGCGGCGCCGACGGCGATGGGAATGCCGCCGCCGACAATGCCGTTTGCGCCCAGATTGCCCTTGGACACATCGGCGATATGCATGGAGCCGCCGCGGCCGCGGCAATAGCCCGTCTCCTTGCCAAAGAATTCGGCGAACATCTTCGCGACATCCGCCCCCTTGGCGATGGAATGGCCATGGCCGCGATGGGTGGATGTGATCAGGTCATCGTCGGTCAAGGGCAAGGATATGCCGACCGCGCTCGCCTCCTGGCCGATGGAAAGATGCATGGTGCCATGGATCAGGCCGCGCATATAACTCTCCTCCGCGCCTTCCTCGAACCGGCGGATGAGATACATCTTGCGGAGGGCTTCCTTGAGTTGGTCAGGCGTGTAATGGCGGAAGGCGAAGGGCAGGTTGTGGGTGCCTGCTTCTGGTGCTGCTGTTACGCTGGCTTCGTCCATTTGGAGCATTCCCAGTTCAACGGAATCGCGAGGCAACCCCCCTCTGGTCTGCCGACCATCTCCCCCTCAAGGGGGGAAATTGGCTGACACGACGCTCCGCCTACATTCTGCGACGTTTGCGGTTGGTGCCGAGCGTCAATGAAGGCGTAATCTCCCCCCTTGAGGGGGAGATGTCCGGCAGGACAGAGGGGGGTACTGTCCCGCCGACATTTTCAATTCAATCAATCACCCCATACACCAGCCGATCCTGCCTCGCCCTGAGCTCGGCGATCTTCGATCCCGGCTCGACGGCGGCATTCGCGTAAGTGATCAATTCACCCTTCCGGATCGGCGCCGTGACCGTACCCCGTTCCAGCAATCCACATGGGATGGCGTTGGCGGCGCGCGCTTCCGGCGTGGTCATGATCCAGGCGCGGTAGGTGTATTCGCCGATGGCGTCGAGCCTGTCGCCTGGCTGCAGGTCTTTCTTGGCGACGGCGCAGACCTCGGCGACAGGCTTTGCCAGCGGCACCATGTCGGGTTTGCCGTAGAGCACGACGCGGGCGCAGGTGAGGGGCACTTCCAGCGAGGTCAGGTGATAGGGCCGGTGGAAGGTGAAGTAGGGGCCGTGGCCCATCTTCAGATCTTCCATGCGCTCGCGAATGCGCGGATGCGACATTTCGGCGACGACAAAGACGCCGGGGGCGACGCCCTTGCCGATGGAGTAGTCAACGACGCCCACCTTCGACAGCACACCGCCGTCCTTTTCCGGGATCAGCGTCTTGTTGAGTTCGCCTACCGTTGCCATGGGGCCATGCATGCCCGGCTTGTCGGGCACAAGGCCGGTGGCGTTGGCGATGGCCGCCATCTCCACCATGGTCTTGGAGCCGTCCACGAACTCCACCAGCATGCGCACATTCATGTTGCGGCGGGCGGCTTCCTCGGCATAGTCGTCAGGGATGGCGTCGATATTGAGCGGATTGTTCTTGCCCTTGCCGGCGGCGACGATGGGGTGGCCCATCGCGGTGACGAATTCGATCAACTCCATGCAGGCGGAAGGCTCGTCGCCGGCGCCCAGCGAATAGGTGACGCCCAACCGGTCGGCCTCGCTTTTGAGGTAAGCGCCGATGGTCACATCCGCTTCGACATTCATCATCACGAGATGCTTGCCATGCTCCATGGCGCGAAGGCCGATTTCCGCACCGACGGCGGGAACGCCGGTGGCGTCGATCACCACGTCGATCAGGCCATTTTCCAAGATGAGATCGGCATTGTCGGTGACGGCGATCCGGCCGGCTTCCATCGCGCTTGTCAGGTCCGAGGCAGTAGCGACTTCCTTCGCATGGCCCGTCTCCTGATAGGCGATATCGACGGCCTTGACGGCATTGGGGACGCGCAGTTCCGAAATCGCGCCGACTTCGATGCCGGGCATATGCGCGACGCGGGAGACGATGTCCGTTCCCATCTCGCCGGCGCCGATCAGGCCGATACGGATCGGCCGGCCGCTATCTGCCCGCGCCTGCATGTCACGCGCAAGACCGGTCAAACTCACATTGGTTGCCATTGAAGGTTCCTCCTCGATGCGCCGATGAAGCGCCCGATTCTTATGCGGGGCGAATGCCCCTTGTTGATATAATGCCTATTGAACATTTGTATCCTTGTCAATACCTATGTGCAATGCGGCGAGGCGTTACGAAGATTTCATCTGGAGCAGGAGGCCGAAAAATGCGAAGCGGTTTCGTGCGCCAGATTATGCGATGTTAGGGACAGATGAATGAAAAGCGGGCTCAATCCTTTCGACCTGGTGATTTTCGATTGCGACGGGGTGCTGGTGGATAGCGAACCGCTCGCCGCTCTTGCCTATCACAATGTCTATGCAAAGGAAGGAATGCCGATCCCGCAGGGCACAGTGGCGCATGGCGTCGGCATGAAGCAGGCCGATATCATTCTCCTGATCGCCAAGCTCACCGGGCATCATCTCCCGCAGGCGGCGGAGGCCAATCTGTGGCCGGAGACGCGGTCGCTTTTTGCCGAATCGCTGCAGCCGACCGCGGGCATTGCCCATTTTCTGAAAAGGCTGCAAATCCCGCGCTGCGTTGCCTCGTCTTCCTCCATGGAGCGGATCGAGTTCAGTCTCGGCGTCACGCGGTTGCGCGGGTTTTTCGGCGATGCGATCTATTCGTCCTCGATGGTGAAGCGCGGCAAACCTGCGCCGGACCTGTTTCTCTATGCTGCCGACAAGATGGGGGCGGATCCCGGCCGCTGCGTCGTCATAGAGGATTCTCCCTATGGCATCGAAGGCGCGGTGGCGGCGGGCATGACGGCCATCGGCTATACCGGCGGTGGCCACAGCTATGCAGGCCATGCGGAAAGGCTGGCGGAAAAGGGCGCTGCCGCCGTTTATTCAAGTTGGGAAGAAATATCGGGTTACATTCTTGGCTGAATTGCCACAGTCACGTGGCTTTTTCAGGTTATCAACCGCTGCGGTTTGTCATGTCATCCCAAATTGGTAAACAGCGTTTAAGAAGCAAATCAGGAGCTTAGGCTCCCTCCACGAGAGAAGCGGCGGGATATGAAAGAAGCAATTACGCTCGACCAGTTACGGGAAGCAGTGGGCACGGAGATCGGCTGCTCCGAATGGCGGGTGGTTACCCAGGAGATGATCGACAAATTTGCCGATGCGACTGACGATCATCAGTTCATCCATGTGGACCCGGAACGGGCGGCGAAGGAAACGCCGTTCGGCGGCACCATCGCGCATGGCTTTCTCACGCTCTCGCTCTTATCCACGCTGGCTTTCGAGGCGCTGCCGATGATCAAGGGCGCAACGATGGGGATCAATTACGGTTTCGACAAGGTGCGCTTCATGGCCCCGGTCAAGAGCGGCGCGCGGGTGCGCGCGCGGTTCAAGCTGGCGGACGCGGACATCCGCCCCTCGGGCCGGGTGGTCAACCATTACGAGGTGACGCTGGAGGTCGAGAACTCGCTGAAACCGGCGCTGACGGCGACCTGGCTGACAATCGCCGTGGTGGAGATGGCCGAGGGGTAGGGGGATCCTCTCGCTATTATGCAGCCGCTTCCCGCGGGAGAGGCGAATTGCCGAGCCGACCTTCTCCATCGAGCGGAGCGGGCTTGCCTTTATAGCGGGTGACGAGTTCACGCAGGGCGAAAGGCCCGTGCAGGAACATGCCGATATCGTAGGCATTGCGCTTTTGCGCGCCCTTCAGGAAGAGCAGGTGCATCTTGAAGAAATTGCCCTTGGCGCGCTTGTAGCGGCTTTCGCTGTGCACATGCTTGAAGCGGATATGCGAGATGACGGGCGGGTTCACCGGGGCGATCTTCAGCGCCGCCGCCGGGTCGGAGTCATAGAAATGGATGATATCGGTCAGCGCCTGGAATTCCGCCCAGAGAACCGGCGTCTCCTGAATGACCAGGCGGATATCCTTGCGCAGTGATTTTGCCTTGGGGTGGAAGGCGATCATCAGCAGGCAGGAGCCGATGGAGAGCAGGGAAACCGGCTGTTTTTTCAACAGTTTAGGGTTGTCGCGGGCGATGTCGGCGATGGCTTCGACGGCGGGAACCGTGCCGAGGCTATGGCCGACGATGATTACTTCATCGGCATCGGTCTCGCGCAGCTTGCGGGCCACGAGGCCGGCGAATTCCTGGCGGCGGGCGTTGAGCTTCGGATTGGTGGCATAGATGCGGTCATAGGCGGCGGACCAATCGTCCAGCAGATAGGAGAGAAAGAATTTACGCCCCGGCCAGCGTACGAGCGCCGCTCCGGCAGTGACCCCCAGCGGCAGCGACCAAAGGAAATTCAAAGCGTTAAGGCTCAGAATGGCGGGCAGGGCGGCGATGAGCGCGGCCAGGGCGAGGATCGCCAGTGTCAGCCCGAACGGCCAGAGGAAGAACACGACAAAGCGCCAGCTCGTCATGGCATAGCGCCAGAGCGTGCCGGTGAAGAGAATATTGAGGAAGGCGCGCATGCCCGTGGCGAGGCGGGCGAGGGTGGAGCGGCGGGCATAATCGTCGAAGATATCGGCGGTGCCGAGCTGGCAGAACTCGACTTGCGTTTCCCAGTCCGCCCCTTCAGCCGTCACGTCCATAACGCCACAGCCGGCCTCTTCGGCTTTCATCGCCGAGGCCTTGGTGCGGACATGCCATAGCTTGTCGAAATCGGCGAGCGCCTGCATGTGGCGGCCACGCACGGCGCCGGGATGGAGGCCCTCATAGCCGGTGAAGTTCAGGACAAGGCGCTTTTTGACGGTCATTACGCTGTTTATAGCATGAGAAATGTGGCGCGGGGGCGCGTTTGCACCCGCGATTGAGGCATCACTTAGGGCTTTTTATGGCCGAAGGGAAATAATCAGACTGCTGCGCCCTTCGCCGCCTCGCTCAGGAAGGTGAAGGCATAGTCTGAAAACGACCGCCAGCACTCGATCCGAAACGCGTCCTCGCCGGTGCGCCAGAGCACGATTTCGATCTTGCCAAGCACCGTGCGGGAGACCGCGCCGACGGGGAAGGCGGCGAGGGACAGATCCTGCGGGCAGCCGGCATTGATCGTTGCCTCGGCGGCGGGGCCGGAGACGAGGATGGCGGTGTTACGGTGGGATATGTCCACGGCGGAATGTAGGATATTTGTCCTAGCCAGATCGGCGGCGGGGTCGTTGCTGCCGGTATCTATCACCAGCCATTCATCCGGGCCGAGCCAAAGAGCCGAGCGCGTACCCGCCGTTACGGTTGTTTTCGGCTTCGTCGGAAGCTCGACGCCTAGCGCCATGGAAAGCGCATCCACCGCGTCGGTACGGGCGCGCAAGGATATACGGAACGCCGGTTCGGCGGGGAGGATCGAGACGAGACCAGTACCCCCATGACGGCCCTTAAGGGGTATATTGCGGGGGGTGGAGGGGGATATTGCGGGTTTAACCATGGAGGCGTTCCCCCTTTTCATCGATGAATATGGTGCTTGTAACCTCGACTTCGATCACGCCATCGGGCATCGGCACATAGAGCGTTTCACCCATGCGCTTCACGCCGCCAGCGACGAGGGCGAGCGCGATTGACCGGCCGCAATTCTGCGACCAGTAGGAGGAGGTGACGTGGCCGATCATGGTCATGGGAATCGCCTGTTTCGGATCGGCGACGATCTGCGCGCCTTCTTCCAGAACGATCTTCGGATCGCGCGTCTTGAGGCCGACAAGCTGCTTGCGGCCTTCGGCAGTGAGGTCGGGCCGCCTCAACCCGCGAATGCCGACGAAGTCCGGCTTGTTCTTGCCAATGGCCCAGCCAAGCCCGGCATCATCAGGCGTAACGGTGCCGTCCGTATCCTGGCCGACGATGATATAGCCCTTTTCGGCGCGTAGCACATGCATGGTCTCGGTGCCGTAGGGCGTGAGGCCGTGCGGCTTGCCGCTCTCCCAGATCGCTTCCCAGACCGCCTTGCCGTAATCGGCGGGGACATTGATCTCGTAGCCCATCTCGCCGGTGAAGGACATGCGGAACAGCCGGGTCGGCACGCCGCAGATTTTTCCCTCGCGCACGCTCATATGCGGGAAGCTTTCCGTCGATAAATCGATGCCTTCGACCAGCGGCGCAATGATGTCCCGCGCCTTCGGCCCCTGCACGGCGATAACAGCCCATTGCTCCGTCGTGGAGGTGAGCCAGACATCGAGATGCGGGAATTCGGTCTGGAGATAGTCCTCCATATGATGCATGACGCGCGGCGCACCGCCGGTGGTGGTGGTCACATGGAAGCGGTCTCCCGCGAGCCTGCCGACCACGCCGTCATCATAGATGAAACCGTCCTCGCGCAGCATCACGCCATAGCGCAGGCGCCCGACGCCCAGCTTCTCCCATGGGTTGGTATAGAGCAGTTCCAGAAACTTCGCCGCGTCCGGGCCGACCACTTCGATCTTGCCGAGGGTCGAGGCGTCGAAAATGCCCGCCGCGTTCCGCACCGCCACGCATTCGCGGTTGACCGCTTGCTGCATGTCCTCGCCGGGGCGCGGATAGTACCATGCGCGCTTCCACTGGCCGACATCCTCGAACACAGCGCCATGCGCCTCATGCCACGCATGGATCGGCGTGCGGCGGGTGGGGTCGAAGAGCTCATGCCGCGCGTGGTTGACGATCGCGCCGAAGGTGACGGGGGTATAGGGCGGGCGGAAGGTGGTGAGCCCGACTTCCGGAATGTCGCGGTTCAGCATCTCTGCAGCGATGGCGAGGCCGTGCAAATTCGACGTCTTGCCCTGGTCGGTCGCCATGCCATTGGTGGTGAAGCGCTTGACATGCTCGATGGAGTGCATGCCCTCGCGCACCGCCTGCCTGATATCCTTGGCGGTGACGTCGTTCTGGAAATCGATGAAGGCCTTGACCGTCGTGTCATGCCCCGCGCCGGGAGCAGCGCCGATCATGCCGCCGGTCCAGTCCGTGCCGCCGGTTACGGTGAGCTGCGCGGCTTTCGCCTTCGACGTAAAGCCAGCCTCACGGGCCATGCGCTCGCCAGCGGCCAGCGCCTCGTCAATCGTTTGCTGCAAGCCGTCCGTGCCGTTGCAGGCGCCGACCGAGGTGGCGTTCTGCGCGTAAACATCGGGCAGGAAGCGCTCGTTCTCCTTGTCCCATCTGAGCTTGCCGCGCGATTGGGAGAAGAGGTGGACAGAGGGCGTCCAGCCGGCGGAAGTGATGAGCGCATCGACGGCGATCGAGCGCGTGCTGCCGCCGGTACGCGGCATGACGGTCATGGAGGAAACGCGGCGCGTGCCGCCCACCTTCTGCACCGCATGGCCGGCCAGCACCTCGATGCCAAGCTCACGCGCCTGCCGGACAAGCTCGGGCGAGGGCGCGTCGCGCAGATCGATGATAACAGGAATATGAATGCCCGCGCGCTTCATGTCCATGGCCGCGAGATAGGCGGAATCATGGGCCGTGTAGACGCCGACCTTGCGCCCGATGGCGACGCCGTAATGGTTCAGATAGGTCCGCGCCGCGCCCGCCAGCATGATGCCTGGACGGTCGTTATTGGCGAAGACCATGTGGCGCTCAATGGCCCCTGTGGCGAGGATGACGCGCTTGGCGCGTACCTGCCAGAGCCGTTCGCGCGGCAGGTCCGATGCGGGGCGCGCCATATGCTCGGTGATGCGCTCGACAAGGCCGACGAAATTCTGGGCGTAATAGCCGAAGGCGGTGGTGCGGGTGAGCACGCGGACATTATCCATCGCCGCCAGCTTGCGGGTGGTCGCCTGCGCCCAGTCCCAGCCCGGCTGGCCTTCGATTTGGACATCGGTTTCGTGCCGGAGCGCGCCGCCCATTTCCGCCTGCTCGTCGCAGAGAATGACGCGCGCGCCCGTTTCCGCCGCTGCCAGCGCTGCCGCAAGACCGGCCACGCCTCCGCCCACCACCAGCACGTCGCAATGGGCGTAGCGGTTGGCGTAGTGATCGGGGTCGGTCTCATCGGGCGCGACACCAAGGCCGGCGGCGTTGCGGATGAGCGGCTCGTAGAGGCGCTTCCACGCTATGCGCGGCCACATGAAGGTCTTGTAATAGAAGCCGGCGGAAAAGAGCGGCGAGGCGAGATCGTTGATCGCGCCGATATCGAAACCGAGCGACGGCCAGCGGTTCTGCGACACGGCTTTGAGGCCGTCATAGACCTCCTGCACCGTGGCGCGGACATTCGGCTGGCGGCGGGTGGCGTCGCGCTCGATACCGACGAGCGCATTCGGCTCCTCGCTGCCCGCCGAAAGAATGCCGCGCGGGCGGTGATATTTGAACGAGCGTCCGACCAGATGCACGCCATTGGCCAGAAGCGCCGAGGCGAGCGTGTCGCCTTCGAGCCCGGTGAAATGCTGGCCGTCAAAGGTAAAGCGAACGGTCCTGGCGGGGGTCAAGCGGCCCGCGCCGGGGATACGGTTGCTGCCTGATTTCGAAGCGAAAGACATGTGTTTCAGGTCCCTGCTTTGCGGGTGTGAGCCGGGAGCGGTTTTCCGGAGGGGGCAGTGTGTTCAGCGTCGGCCAGCACCTTATCGATGTCAGGCATCGGCTCGCCCGCCTTGTAGGTGGTGAAGATGCGGTCGCTCACCGTGTCTCTGACGGCATTGAAGAAGCGCCCGCAGCCATGGATATGCCGCCAGCGCTCCATGGCGATGCCCTTGGGGTTCTGGCGCAGATAGAGATAGGCCTCGAACTCCAGCTCGCCCTGATTGGCGATGTCGGGGGAGCGCACGAGATGGGCTTCGCCCGCATGGCGGAATTCGAGTTCAGGGCGCTCTTCCTCGCAGTAGGGGCAGTGGATTAGAAGCATGGGGTGGGCTCCTGAAGCATTTCACGCAGAAATGAAGACGATGGCCCGAGGCAACCCCCCTCTGTCCTGCCGGACATCTCCCCCTCAAGGGGGGAGATTGGCTGACACTTCTCTCCGCCTCCATTTTGCAAAGTTGGCGATTGGTGCCGGTTGTTCATGAAGGCGTAATCTCCCCCCTTGAGGGGGAGATGCCCGCCAGGGCAGAGGGGGGTGAGCGCAAGCGATTCCATCAAAGTTTATTCCCCCTCAATGCGCCACGGCCGCCGCTGCCGCTTCATCGATCAGCCGCCCGGTGCGGAAACGATCCAGCGTGAAGGGCGCGTTGATCTTATGCGGCTCGTCGCGGGCGATGGTGTGGGCGAAGACGTGGCCGGAACCGGGCGTTGCCTTGAAGCCCCCGGTGCCCCAGCCGCAGTTCACGTAAAGGCCGGGAACCGGCGTCTTGGCCAGAATAGGCGAGCGGTCGGGGGTGACATCGACGATGCCGCCCCAGGAGCGCATCATCTTCATGCGGGTGAAGATGGGGAACATCTCGCAAATCGCATCGAGCGTGTGGTTGATGATGTGGAGCCCGCCGGTCTGCGAATAGGAGGTGTACTGGTCGGTGCCCGCGCCGATCACCAGCTCGCCCTTGTCGGATTGCGAGATATAGGCGTGGACGGTGTTCGACATGACCACGCAGGGGAAGGCGGGCTTCACCGGCTCGGACACCAGCGCCTGCAGCGGATAGCTTTCCAGTGGCATGCGCACGCCCGCCATGTTCATCAGGACGGAGGTGTGGCCCGCCGCGACGACGCCGATCTTGCGCGCGCCGATATAGCCTTGCGTCGTCTCGACACCAGTCACCGCGCCGGTGGGTGAGCGGCGGATGCCGGTGACCTCGCAATTCTGGATGATGTGAACGCCGCGGTCGGAAGCGGCGCGGGCATAGCCCCAGGCAACCGCGTCATGGCGCGCAGTGCCGCCGCGCCGCTGCAGGGCGGCGCCGACGACGGGATAACGCGCGGTCTGCGATATGTTGAGCGGCGGGCAATATTCCTTCGCTTCCTCCGGCGTCAGCCATTCATTGTCGATGCCGTTGAGGCGATTGGCGTGGATGTGGCGCTTGAAGACCTGCACGTCATGAACATTATGCGCAAGCATCATGACGCCGCGCGGGGAGTACATGACGTTGTAGTTGAGGTCCTGGCTCAGGCCCTCCCACAGCTTCACGGCATGCTCGTAGATGCCCGCCGATTCGTCATAGAGATAGTTGGAGCGGATGATGGTGGTGTTGCGCCCGGTATTGCCGCCGCCAAGCCAGCCTTTTTCCAGCACCGCGACATTGGTGATGCCATGTTCCTTGGCGAGATAATAGGCCGTCGCAAGGCCGTGGCCGCCAGCGCCTATGATGACGACGTCATATTCCGACTTGGGCTCGGGCGAGGTCCATTGCTTCTCCCAGCCCTTGTGCCCGCGCATCGCCTCACGGGCGATGGCGAAAACCGAAAACTTACGCATGTTCTGCCCTTCGGATACTGCCGCTCGCGGCAGCGCCATATCATCTTTTTCCCATCACTAGAACATCGGGCCTGTCATATTTTGCTTCTTTGCGACCATTCGTGGCGCTTGCGCTTCCATTAGGGGCTGCGGTGCGGTGGAAAAAGCCGCTGAGCGATGCGCTTCGCTGTGGACATTCGCCGAGCTTTCTGGTATCAGCCAACTCCAATTTGCTTCGGATAACCGTTGCGAAGCCTTGGCGTTTGGATGTACGGATCATAAGCCGGGCTCAATCGAAATTCTAACTGAAACGGGATTACACGTGCAGGTACTCGTCCGCGATAACAATGTCGACCAGGCTCTCCGCGCTCTCAAGAAGAAGATGCAGCGTGAAGGCATCTTCCGTGAAATGAAGATGCGCGGCCACTACGAGAAGCCGTCGGAAAAGCGCGCCCGCGAGAAGGCCGAAGCTGTTCGCCGCGCCCGCAAGCTGGCTCGCAAGCGCGCTCAGCGCGAAGGTCTGGTCGCCGGCGGCCGCGTCGCTGCCCGTTGATCGGCAGCCGCCGGCGCTTTGGGGCTAGCGCCGCGCACCATCAGAAAAATGTGGGAAAGGTGGGGTGATCAGCGTCGCCGCCACCTTTTTTGCGCGTTCTCTTGCGACGAATGAGACGCCGCCGTGCCAGAGGGACTTCTGGCTGGGAAATCACTCAGTTTTTTGACGCACGATCTATCCGAAACAGCTGCAGCCTTCGAGATCGTGCTTAGGCCCGGGGGAAATTGGAAGGAACAATGGATTTGCCGATGCGCCGCTTTACCAATGCCCAGTCGAACGTCCGTACGAGCCTTTATGCCCTTGCGTCAGTGGCGGTTTTGGCGCTTGCGGGCTGCCAGACCAGCTCCAGCAGCATTCTCGCACCCGTCGACAAGGCGCAAGGGTCGGAACAGAATATCGGCTCGCTCACTGCCGTGATTCAGAGCAATCCGCGCGACCCGGAAGCCTATAATGTGCGCGGCTCGGCCTATGGCAAGGCGGGGCAGTACAAGGAGGCGCTGAAGGATTTCAATACGGCGCTGCAGCTCAATCCGAATTTTTACCAGGCTTATGCCAACCGGGCGCTGATCTACCGCTTCATGGGCGAGGCTGCGGAGGCGGTGTCGGATTATAACCGCGCGCTGCAGATCAACCCGCAATATGACGTCGCTTATATCGGACGCGGCAATGTCTACCGGCAGGCGGGGCGTCTCGATGAGGCGTTTAACGATTTCAACCGCGCCATCCAGCTCGATACGACGGATGGACGCGCCTATCACAATCGCGGGCTGATCTACCAGGCGCGCGGCGATCATAAGCGGGCCATCGAGGATTTCGCGACGGCCATCTCGCTGCAGCCCAATGCGCCCGAGCCTTATAATGGCCGCGGCGTTTCCTATGCCGCGCTCGGCGACTACGATAACGCCTTCGACGATTTCAACACGGCGATCAATCTGGACGGCAATGTCGCGGAAAGCTGGGCCAATCAGGCGCTGGTCTATGAGCATCGCGGCGACAAGGCCAAGGCGGCCCGCTCCTATGCGCGCGCGGCCCAGCTCGATCCGCACTACAAGCCGGCGAAGGACGGGCTGGAGAGGACGCGGGGGTGAGGAGCGGTCCCCGCGTAGCGGACGGAGGGCTGGGTGGCCTCGCCATATTGGAAGCGTCAGCCTTTTATTCGCCGTCGAGCGGCCTATATTGGCGTGCATGTCACTTTTCGATCACATTGGTTTTCTGACTCCAGATCTCAATCGCTCCCTTGCCTTCTATGAAGGCTCCATGCCGGTGCTGGAGCTGGAGGTGATGCGCAATGCCGACGGCTCTTTCTTCGTCAGCGGGGGAGAGCGGGCGCCGGTTCCGTTCATCTGGGTCAGCGGAATGCCTGGTGCGGGCGGCGCAGTTCCAACGGGAGCGCCCGAGAGGCCGGGGGATCATCTGCACCTGATGTTTGCGGCTTTGAGCCGGGATGCGGTGGAGGCCTTCCACGCCGCCGCGCTTGCCTCAGGCGGCGTCGACAGCGAGCCGCCCGGCTATCAGGGGCCGGAAGAAATGGGCTATTACGCGACGCTCGTGTTCGATCCGGATGGTAATACGATCGAGGTCGGTTTCCGGGAAATCTGGGGCTGACCTCTCATTTCAATCCGGTTCCATGGCCAGCGTCCTGCGGATCGCTGCCCTCTCGGATGCGATGGCGGGGAGGTTCCAGTTGGCTTCCATGCCGAGAAACTTGTCGAGAAAGGCGATGGCGTAACTCGGCATCTCCGAGCTGTTTTCCTTATACGACCACCAGGTGCGCAATTCGTCGGCGCATTTATCGATGGACCTCGTCTCGCCGAACTCCTGCTGGAAGATCGCGGCGACCGCGCCAATGCAGAAATTCGTGTAGAGAAAGCCTTCCGGCCAGAAGTCCACGATCTCGCGCATCGGCGTATCGGCATATACCGCTTCCTCCGTGCGGCGGGGGAGGGCTTTGGCCGGCTGTTCGCGGATCAGTTCGGACAGGACCAGGCCTGCCGCGAAAACGATGAAATCCTTGCGGTCGATGCCGGCATAGGTCTTCTGCGCGTTGACGGTTTCCACCCAGCCGAGGAAAGCGCGCGTCAGCTTCTTCTCGTCGATTTCGAAAGAGACGCCGTAGGTCTGCGTCACCAGCCGTGCATTGGTGCGGAACGAGGCCCGAAACCAGCGCAACTGGCGCAGGCGGTGGCGCAGGTCCGGCATGGAAACGAGCTCACTCTTCAACAATATCTTCATCACTGCCGCCTCTTGACCCCAGCTAATCCTACCACAACGAGCCGCAGAGCCCAAGAAACTGCGCGCTGTTGCCGAAAGCCGGTTGCGGTCATAACGATACATATTGACATTTGCAAAAACAAATGTTCTCTGATTGATTGTCGATGAAAGATTGCGGCGGGCGAAAAATCCCGAAGGAGGCCGCGATCGGGCATCGAGGCGGCGGGAAGCCGCGCGAGCCGTCAGGGGAGGAAACCTTATGGCAATCTGGCAATGGGGTCTATTGGCTCTGGCCGCCGTCTGGGCGCTGCAATCGCTTGGGGTGTGGTTCCAGATGCGGCATTATCAGGATGTGCTGAAGGGCATCACCAGCAAATATAATGACGGCTACGCCGGGGCGGGCAATTGCCGCGGACGCCTCGGCAAAGGTGTGATTGTGCTTGTCGTGGTGACGCCGGATCTGACCGTCCGGCGGCTTCTCGAGATGAGCGGCCGCTCGGTGTTCGCCAAGTTCAAGCGCCGCGAGGAATTCGAGGGAATGAGCCTCGATGCGCTCCGGCGCTATGCCGGCGCGCCGGGAGAGGCGGAGGCGGGTGTCGCAGAGGCGATCAAGCGGGCGGTGGAGCAGATCGACCGCATGAGGGCCGAGCCAAAGGAGAAGCCGGGTCTATCCGGCCTGAAGCCGATAAATGCATAAAAAGTAGAGCGGGCAGGAGGGGGAGTTCCGCCCGTGGCTCAAGGGAGAAGCCGCATGATCCGATCCGGAAAGTTCCGAACTTTTCGAGATCATGCTTATGGAGGAGGAGCAAATGTCCATAGCCGCAATGTTGGCGCAACACGCCGACGTGACCATGCAGCACCTGTCGCAGGCAGGGGCGCTGGTCTCAGATGCCGCATTATACGGGAAACCAGCCATTCTTCATGCCGGTGAGCAGTCCGGAAACGGGCTCGTCGTTCTTGCCCAGGCGGGCGGGGGCGATATCACCGTCGACCAGTTCCGCGACCAGGTGGAACATGTCCAGCAGGTGGAGCAACTGGGCTGGCTCGCCAATATCGGCAAATATTTCATCGGTATTTTCGAAAAGGGCGGAGAGGTCTTCAAAGGCTTCGTTACCGGCATCATCCCGACGCTAGTGGTGCTGATGACCGCCTTCTATGCGCTGACCGAGCTCGTCGGGGAAAAGCGTGTGCATGGCGTCGCGCGCGGGGCAGGGCGTATTGCGCTGACGCGCTACACCGTGCTGCCGGTGCTGGCGGTGTTCTTCCTCACCAATCCGATGGCCTATACGTTCGGCTCGTTCCTCGAGGAAAAGCACAAGCCTGCCTTCTATGACGCGGCGGTTTCCTATGTGCATCCGCCGCTCGGTCTCTTCCCGCATGTCAATCCGGGCGAATATTTCGTCTGGGGCGGCATTCTGGTGGCCCTGCAGGAGCTGGAGCGGAAAGGCGCCATCGCCGCCGGTTATCCGATCAAGGTCGCCATCTGGTACGCGATTGTGGGCCTCCTGATCATCCTGCTCAAGGGCATGCTGACGGAGCGCATTACAGCCATCATGGCGCGCCGCCAGGGCGTCGAGCTCTAGTTTTTTTCCGCATGTCTTATCCGAAAAGTCTGCAACTTTTCGGGATCATGCGTGGGAGGGGAGGAGAATAAAATGGCTCAGACATATAAAGCCGTGAAGATTTCCAGAGGCCCCGGCGGCTGGGGCGGTCCGCTCGTAATCGAGCCGACCATGCAGCGCAACAAGATCGTCTCCGTCACCGGCGGCGGCATTCATCCAGTGGCGCGGCGCATCGCGGAACTGACGGGCGCGGAGGCCGTGGACGGGTTTCGCTCGCCGCCCGTGGAAGGCGAGATGGCAGTGGTGGTGGTCGATTGCGGCGGCACGGCGCGCTGCGGCGTCTATCCGCGCAAGCGCATCCCGACCGTCAATCTGACGCCGGTGGGGCAGGCAGGTCCGCTCGCGCAGTTCATCACCGAGGATATCTATGTCTCCGGCGTCACGCCGGAAACAATCGTGCCGGCGGACGGATCGGAGGCGGCAACGGTGGCCGGGGTCGTTCCGGCGCCGGAGTCCGCCGCCCCCTCGAGCGCGAAGGCAGCGCAAGCGGAGCAGGGCGAGGGCGGGCTGATCGGCTTCATCAGCACCATCGGGCGGGTGATGGGCCGCGTCGTCGGCATCTTCTTCAATGCCGGGCGGCGCACCATCGATCAGGTGATCCGTAACGTTCTGCCTTTTATGGCGTTCGTGACGATGCTGATCGGCCTCATCCTTTATACGGGCATTGGCGATATTCTCGCGCAGCCCATGGGGCCGCTCGCCAACAATATCATCGGACTGCTGATTATCTCGGCCATTTGCGGCCTGCCGTTCCTCTCGCCCATTCTCGGGCCGGGTGCGGTGATCGCACAGGTGATCGGCGTTGCCATCATAGGCCCGCAGATCGCCAATGGCACGATTTCGCCGGCGATGGCGCTGCCGGCGCTCTTTGCCTACAACACGCAGGTGGGGTGTGATTTCGTGCCTGTCGGCCTGGCGCTCGGCGAAGCAAAGCCGAAGACCATCGAGATCGGCGTTCCCGCCGTGCTTCTCAGCCGCCAGATCATGGGGCCGGTTTCGGTGCTCATCGCCTGGCTGGTGAGCCTGGTGGTGCTCTAGAGCATGATCCCGAAAAGTTGCAGACTTTTCGGTCAAGATCATGCGGCAAAACAAAGAGTTAGAGCGTGATGCCTGGACTGGCTTAATCACATCACGCTCTAACAAAAACAAAGGGGGCGCCGCCCATACGGCGCTCCCGTCCAAGGAACAGGAAAGGATACGCCTCATGTCGGTACTTCTGAAAACGCGGATCACGGCAATCGGCCCGGAGGTGGCGGATCTGGCGGAGGGCGGCGTCGTTATCCTGTTCGCCGACGGCGCGCCGCCAGAACTCGCTGAAGTCTCGATCCTCCATGCGGTGGAGGACGGCCCGAGCGATGCCAGTCCCGCCGTGGGCACGCCAATCCGCATTGGAGACCTTTCCGCGGAGATCACTGCCATCGGCGACTATGCCTGGCAGAAGGTGCGCGATATCGGCCATGTGGTGATCAATTTCAACGGCGCGGCGGAGGTGGAGCGGCCCGGCGAAATCGCTGCCTCAGCCATCGCGCCGGAGCGCCTGGTGACGGCATTGAAGGCCGATACCATCATCACCATCGGCAGCTGAGCTTCGCAACATCCGGAAGACACCATGGAACGCTCGACCATCGTCAGAGTGCTTGAGGGCTTGCACGCCCGCCCGGCCACCCGTTTCGTCAAGCTCGCCAAGAGCTTCGAATCGGCCATCGATCTGGTGAAAGGCGACAAATCCGCAAGCGCCAAGAGCGCGGTCAAGCTGATGCTGCTCGGCGTCAAGGAAAATGACGCGGTCACGGTGCGCGCGGAAGGGGCGGACGCCGTAGAGGCCGTGGAGATGCTGATCGGCTATCTGGAAAATCCGAATGCCGGTCTTGAGGAAGATGCGGGCCAACATCAGGCAACGACAGAACCCACGCGTGAAGCGGCCGTGATATCGGCGCCGGCCAATGGCGCGCTGAAAGGGGTTGCCGCCAGCGAGGGTGTGGCGCTTGGGGCCGCCTATCCGTTCTTTCCTGAGGAAATCATATTCGAGGATCGAAAGCTCGCTCCTCACGAGATCGATGCGGAGCTGACGCGGTTCCACGATGCTGTGGCTATGGTGCAAAGGCGGATGGACGCATCGCTTGAGGCCGATAATCTGGGGCCAAGCGACCGGGGCATCATCACCGCGCTCAAGAACATAGCGGCGGATGAAACGCTGGCTCATGAGACGCTTTCGCTGATCCGCAGCGGCATGGATGCGGTCACGGCGGTGACCGGAGCCGCAGCCAAGCTTGCCGGTGAATTCAGTGCGGTGGACGATCCCTACCTCAAAGCCCGCGCGGATGATCTGCAGGCGGTCGGCCGGCAATTGTGCCTGGCGCTGCTGGGGCGCGAGGAGGCATCGCTGGAGAGCATACCCGAGGGCGCCATCCTCATTGCTGATGATATTGGCGCGTGGGATCTGGCACGCGCGCCGTTGAAGCGCATCCGAGGCGTGATCTGCGGCCATGGCGGGGCGACCTCGCATGTGGCGATCATCGCGCGGGCGCATGGTATCCCGGCGGTGCTGGGCTTGGGGAACGGCATCCAGCAATTGCGTTCTCTTGCGCGTGTTGCGCTCGACGGCGGGACGGGCGAGGTGTTTCCCGATCCGGACGAAGAGACGACGGCGCGGTTCGAGGCGCGCATCCGCGCGGAGGATGAGGGACGGGCGGCACTGACGGCCTATCGTGATGTCATGCCGCGCCGCGCCGATGGCGTGGTCATTGAGGTCGCGGCAAATATCGGCTCGCTCGAGGAGATCGAGGCGGCGAAGGAGGCGGGTGCGATGGGCGTCGGCCTGTTCCGCACCGAGCTTCTGTTCATGCGCCATACGCACCTGCCTTCCGAGGACATGCAGGCGGATATTTATGCCAGGCTCGCAGAGGCCTTTGCCCCCTATCCCGTGATTGTGCGCACGCTCGATGTCGGCGGCGACAAGCCGGTCTCGGGGGTGGAGTTTCCGGTAGAGGAGAATCCTTTTCTCGGCTGGCGTGGCATTCGCATGTGCCTCGACAGGCCGGATATCTTCAAGCCGCAATTGCGCGCGCTGCTTCGCGCCGCCGTGCATGGCCATGTCAAAGTGATGCTGCCGATGGTGTCCGCGCTATCCGAGGTCACGCGAACCAAGGCGCTGATCGAGGAATGCGAGACGGAGCTTCGCGCAGAGGGGAGGGATTACCGCCGGTTCGAACTCGGCGTGATGATCGAAACGCCTGCGGCGGTGCTGATCGCGCCCAGGCTGGCAAAGGAGGTCTCGTTCTTCTCCATCGGCACCAACGATTTGACGCAATATGTGATGGCGGCGGACCGGCTTAACCCGACTGTTGCCGCACTGAACGACGTCGCGAACCCCGCCGTGATGGCAGCGATCGAAATGACCGCGAAGGCGGGCGTCGAGGCTGGGATTATGGTTGGCATGTGCGGCGAGGCAGCGGGCCGTCCGGAGCTCATTCCGGAATTTATCCGCATGGGGCTGACCGAACTCAGCATGAGCCCGGCGTCCATCCCGCGGGCGAAGAAGTGTATTGCCGGGTTGGTTATGAATAGCTGACGTTTTTTGCGCGAAAGTTTAGAAAGGCTCATGTTTTGATGGAATCGCGAGGCGCTGTCCCCCCAGCGTTTCCGATTAAACATGAAGCACTCTAGGGCAGATACGCCATCAGGCCGGAGAAGCGCTCGGCCAGGGCATCGTGAGGATCATCCGATTCAAACGCGGCGAGGAAGCGATCCTCCTGCGCGGAAACGGCAAGCAGCGCGCTTTCGATGAGGTCCGCACCGTCATCCCCCAGACCGTCGCGGTGTTGCGCGGTTCCCAGCGCGCAGGCGAGGGCGAGCGCGGAGAAGACGATGATCTCCATATGCGTGTCGAGGGGCGACGTGACGGGCAGTGGCGCGCCGCGCCCGATCCGCCGCGCGGGATGGCGGCGGATCGATTCGATGGCGAAGGCTGCACAGGCACGGGCAATGTCGCCATCGGAAGCAGCCTGGCTCACGGCTTGCGCTAACACTTTTTTGTGATGGCTTTCCAGATGCAGGTGGATGTCCGCGAAGACGGCTTCGTGGACGAAGACCGCCTCCTCATGGCTGCGCTGCAACAACTCCCTGGTGAGATAATACATCTCGCGGCGGAACAGGCGGCTGCCATCGGGCTGCGCAAAATAGCGCGTGAGGCTTCGCGCTCGCCCGGAGCGGCTCGCGGCGTCCATATCCTCGTAAATCAGGGGCACTGAGACGGATTGCGCCAGGCTCAAGGCCGTGTCGATGACCGCAGCCGCAGTGCCAAGGACCATGCCGGGCAGTTCGGAGGGCGTTTGCGGGCGGCGAAGGGGAGGGAGCCGGTCACGCCGCCGGGCACGGATGACATGGCGAACGCCGCGCAGGCCATCCTTCAAATTGCCGACGATTTCATCGTTCAAATGGCGCAGCATCTTAACGGTTTCCCTATTTCGGCTTTATACCATTTGTGCGTGTCGTGAGGTAGCCGATTTTGCCAGAATCTGCTTCGGTAGGTTATTAAAATCAATAGTTTCGATTTGTCGTCGAAAATTTGAATCAGCGGGTGAGGAGGGACGGCATTGGCGGTACGGCAGACTGGAAAAGCGAAGCCGGCGCAGGGCAACCGCCAGGCGGGCGATGCGGGGACGAATAGCGCGGCGGCTGAAAGCCGGACTGACCGGCTGCGGACTCGCGCGGCGTGGATGTATTACATCGAGCAGATGACGCAGAACGACATTGCCGATGTGCTCGGTGTCGGCCGCGTCACCATCGTGCGGCTTCTGGCCGAGGCGCGGGCGCGCAACGAGGTCAAGATTTCCATCGACAGCAAGGTCGCGAGCCTTATCGGCCTCGAACGGCGGCTGGAGAAGGCTTTCGGCCTGGAGCGCGCCATCGTCGCGCCGCTTTCCGCGCCGGGCAACGATCCGATCAACGCCATTGCCGCCGCGACGGGCAATTACCTCTCCGATGTGATGCGGCATGGGATGCGCGTCGGCGTCGGCTGGGGGCGCACGCTGTTCAGCACGCTATCCTATATCAATGCCCGCTCGCTCAATGATTTCACTGTCATTTCGCTGCTGGGCGGCATCAGCCAGCCGCGGCGCTTCAACCCGGCGGAATTCGCCTGGCAGTTCGCCGAAACCTTCCAGGGCGAGGGCTATCTCATCCCTGCGCCTGCGCTGGTCGACAGTGTCGAGACCAAGCGGGCGCTGATCGAGCGCTGCGGGCTGAAATATGTGTTCGAGATGGCCGAGAATCTCGATCTGGTGCTCCTGAGTGTCGGCGCCATCGAAAACGCCACCACCTCCTATCGCGTCGGCCATATCACGGAAGAGCAAAGGGATTCACTGGTCCGCATGGGGGCGGTCGGCGACCTGCTCTATCATTTCTACGATATTGACGGGAAGCTGGTGAACCATCCGATCCAGGACGGCGTGATGTCGGTGAGCGTGAAAACGCTGCAGAAAGCGCCTGCACGGGTGTTGACATCAGGCGGGCGGGAAAAGATTCCGGCGCTGCTGGGGGCGATGAAGCTGATCCGCCCGACGGTGTTCATCACCGATGAGGAGAGCGCGGAAAGGATGCTGGAGGCGGTGGAGAAGTAACGGCAGCGTGCTGACAAAGGGTCGGTGCGCTGATCTGGACATGATGTAATCCTGGTAGAGCGGCGCGGAGCGCCGCCCTTCACCGCTTCACGATGCGGTGGTCCAGCCGTTCCACCAGCCGGTCGCCTACCCACTGCACCACCGAGACAAGCACGATCAGGATCGCGACCACGGCGAGCATGATTTCCGTCTGGAAGCGCTGATAGCCGTAGCGGATCGCCAGGTCGCCCAACCCGCCTGCGCCGATGGCTCCGGCCATGGCCGAGGCGCCGACGAGCGTCACCAGCGTGACGGTGAAGCCGGCCACGAGGCTTGGCAGCGCTTCCGGCACCAGTACTTCCTTGATGATCGTCCAGCGCGTCGCGCCCATGGCGCGGGCGGCTTCGATGAGACCGCGGTCGACTTCACGCAAGGAGACTTCCGCTATACGCGCGTAATAGGGCGTGGCGGCGATGGAGAGCGGCACGATGGAGGCCCAGGTGCCCAGCGACGTGCCGACGATGAAGCGCGTCACCGGGATCAGCGCGACCAGCAGGATGATGAACGGCACTGAGCGAAACCCGTTGATGATCCAGCCGAGGGTGCGGTTGATCCAGAGATTTTCGGCAAGACCGCCGCGATCGGTGAGGATCAAAAGCAGCGCCAGCGGCAGACCTGCGACGAGGGAGATCAGCCCGGAAAAGCCGGTCATGATCATGGTTTCCCAGAAGGACTGCCAGAGAAGATCAAGCATCGCCTGAGACATAGCCCAGCACCTCCAGATGGTCCGCCTGCGCGGTGAGATCGTTCACAGCCTTTTGCAATGCAGCCTTGTCGCGGGCCGGGAGGCCGAGGAACAGCGTGCCCACCGGCTCGCCCTGCACCGTGTCCATGCCGCCATGGAGGAGCGTGACGCCGGGCAGATCGTTGAAGACGGGACGGCGCGCGGCGTCGCCCGAAAGCTGGACCCTGACAACAGCGATGTCGCCTGCCGCCGGGTTGAGCCGGGTCTTGAGCGAGGGGGGCAGTTCCGGGGTCAGCACTTGCAACAGGCTCTTGGTGGTATTGGCCACGGGATTGGCGAAGACGCGCCAGACCGGGCCTTCCTCGACGATGCGGCCTTTGTCGAGCACGATGACGCGGTCGGCGACGCGGCGGATCACCTCCATCTCATGGGTGATGAGCATGATTGTGAGGCCGAGCTGGCGGTTGATGTCCTTCAGCAGCGCGAGGATCGATTGCGTCGTTTCGGGGTCGAGCGCCGAGGTCGCCTCGTCGGAAAGCAGAAGCGAGGGTTTGGCGGCGAGGGCGCGGGCGATGCCGACGCGCTGCTTCTGGCCGCCGGAGAGCTGTGCGGGATAATGCTTCGCCTTGTCCGAGAGGCCGACGAGATCGAGCAGCTCCGCCACGCGGCGCTTGCGCTCCTCGCGGCCTTGCCCTTCGATCTTCAGCGGCAGGGCGATGTTGTCCTCCACCGTCTTGGCGGAGAGCAGGTTGAAATGCTGGAAGATCATGCCGATGCGGCGGCGCACGGGCTGCAGGCGGCGCTCATCGAGCGCGGTGATCTCCTGGCCTTCCACGAGGACGGAACCGGAATCGGGACGCTCCAGCCCGTTGAGGCAGCGGATGAGCGTGGACTTTCCCGCGCCGCTGCGGCCGATGATGCCGAGAATCTCGCCGCGCTCCACCTCCAGCGAAATGCCGTCGATCGCCGGCGTCTCGCCAAAGGCGCGCCGCACATCGGTGAGCCGGACGATGGTGTCGCCGGGAGGCGCGCTGGTGGTGTCTAGCGCTATGTTGATTGCCTGCGTGTTCACGTCTGCCTCGAGTTTTCTCGGGACTCTATAAAACAAACGGTTCGGATATGCGAATATCCGAACCGTATGGCTTTGCGCTGGGCCGATCTTACCAGGCCGGCTGCGCCGTGCCCTTGTAGACTTCGAGCAGCTTGGCCTTGACAGCGTCGTTCTGGAAGGCGGCGACGAGCGGCTTCACCCAAGGGGCGTCCTTGTCTTCGGTGCGGATGGCGATGAAGTTGTTGTAGGGGTTGTTTTCCTTCGACTCACGGGCGATCACGTCCTTCACCGGATCGAGGCCCGCCTTCAGCGCCCAGTCATTGTTGACGATGGCGGCGTCGAGATCGTCGATGGAGCGGCCGACGACACCGGCGTCAAGCTCCTTGATCTCCAGTTTTTTCGGATTTTCGGCGATGTCGATCGGCGTCGCCAGGATGCCAGCGCCGTCCTTGAGCTTGATCAGGCCCTGCGATTCAAGCACGCGCAGCGCACGGCCCTCGTTGGACGGATCGTTCGGGATGCCGATGGAAGCGCCGTCCTTGAGTTCGCTCAGCGACTTCACCTTACGCGAATAGACGCCGATGGGAAACACGGCGGTGAAGCCGGCGGGCTCGATCTTGTAGCCGTGCTGCTCGATCTGCGCGTCGAGATAGGGCTTGTGCTGGAAGGCGTTGGCGTCGATCTCCTTGCGAGCCAGCGCCTCATTCGGCTGGGTGTAGTCGGCGAAGTTGACCGTCTCGACCTTGAGGCCGTTCTTGGCGGCTTCGGCGGCGACGACCTTCCAGATATCCTCATCCTGTCCGCCCATGATGCCGACCTTGACGACCTTATCTTGGGCGAAGCCGGAGGCCGGAGCGCCGAAGCCCACGGCGAAGGCGACAGCCGAAAACAGAAGAGCCTTGAGGCCGGCGCGGCGCGCCGGCGATTTAGGAGAGGACGAGTTCATTTTCTTTCTTCCTTGAGTAGCGTTTCAGCCCCGTGAAGGTCAGGCAACCCTTTTTGCCCCCCACGCTTATGGGACTTCATAATTTCGATCAGGCCGAAGATAAACAAGAAATATTATTCCGTTTGGCGCGCTTCGCTTGCACGGAGATTCCAGAAGGAGCGATTCTACGAAATTTCCGCTCAAGGCGCAGGCATGGTCCGTTTTCGCATTTCGAGCTGGCGGTGCGCGCTGAAAAGCCGCCATTCATCGATGACGCGCCCGTCGGGCAGGTGGCAGTAGCCCGCCTGGCCCTGCGGGGTGTCGCGGATTTCCAGCTTGCCGCCGATATCGACGCAATAGACAGAGGCCGGATTGGCCATACCGGCCCGGCCATCCCGGCTGGACGTGCAGCCGATGAGGAGCGAAAGCGCGCAAAGAAGCAATGCCCGTTGCATTTCAGCCCTTTCCAAGAGCCGCCAGCCCCGAGCGAAGCCTAAGCCGTTTCGCCGCCAAGCTCAACCGGGATTGGGCCGGGCTATACGCCTTGGCAATTATTCCTGTGATTGACTTGCTTTGGTCATCCAGCGAGCTGCCGGGCGAGCTCGGCGCATTGGATGCGGATGTCGGGAACCGCGTCGATCTCGAAAAATGTTCCCCGCGTCAGCGGTCCAATGGCGAACATCTTGCCGGAAACGCTGCCGTCTTTAGCTATGACAGCGCATTGCGGGGTGACGTCGAGCCCGAGGTGCAGCGGGTCGGGACGCGCCAGGCCGCCATCGATCACTGATCTTACTGCCTTGTTCGAGCTCGCCGAGAGATTCCTTGCAAGGCCGGTGCAATCGTAAATGCGGGCGGCGGTCAATGTTTCCGGCGCATGAGAATGGCTTTGCTGGATACGGACCTCGCAATTTTCGCCGTGCTTGCGGACATCCAGAACGCGCCCGGCGAGCAGGCGGACGCGGCCTGATCGAATCTGCTCCACGATGAGCCCATGCACCCATGGCGGCAGGCGATGGCGGTGGATATCCCAGCGGGCCTTGGCGTGGCGCAGAAAGCGGCTTCTGGCGGCCATGGGCCAGCTGCGCCAGATGCGCTGGTTGAAAGGCCGCAGCCCGTCGACGACGTCTCTCCAGTCGCCGCCCTGGACGGCCCTCCGGCGGATCGTGTCGCGCAGCCATTGCATGAAGCGGGATGGCTGCGCGCCGAAAGGAATATCGGCCTCGCCGAACACGACCGGATTGCTTTCGCCATGCGGCAAGGGGATGAGACCGCGACGGGAGAGGACGGTGACGGGGCCGCGATGCCCGCTCTGTTCCAGCAGCAGCAAGGTATCGGCCATGCTGAGGCCGGTTCCGAGAATGAGGATAGGGTCGTCGGGGCCGACCGGCGTGTCCGATGATGAGCCGGGACGAACCGAAAAGCATCGCTCCGGCGAAGGCTGGTCCTCATGTCCTGTGGCGAGAATCACAGCGCGTCCGGCGATACGCGCTCCGCTGGCGAGACGGATCTCGACGCCCGAAGCGCTGGGCGTGACCGAGATCGCCTCGTCGTGGAGGAGTTGGAGGCGGCCCGTTCCACGCTCCTGTTCGCTCAGCCTGTGCAAGGTTTCCGCGAGATAGCGCCCATAAAACATGCGCGGGACGAAGCTTGCCTCCGAATTGCCGGGACCGGCCAGCCTGCTTTCCCGCAGCCAGCGCCAGAAATGGCCGGGATCGTCGGCATAAAGGCTCATCCTGCTGGCGCGTACGTTGAGCACATGGGCGGGCAGCTCGGTAGAATAGGCGATGCCCTTGCCGAAGGATGGGCGCTTTTCGATGAGGACGATGCGCAGGTCCGGGCGCGGCAATGCCAGAAGATGCGCAGCCATGATGGCGCCGCTCGCGCCGCCGCCGATGATGATGAGCGGTGAAGGGGAATGCTCTGTCATGATTCCGGCCTCCAATTCGGCTGAACAATAGACATGGAGGCCTCAATGCGAAACCTTTTGGTCGCTCCGTCAGGCTCTATCACGCGAATTGCGGATGCCCATTTCAGGAGGATACGGTCATTGAGAAAAATATGCTCCGATTCGCAAGTCTCAAGTCCGCCGCTTTCTTCTTAAATGCCCCGCCTTTGGTTAGGCTGGAACCGGCACCACGCATAAGCAGCAGCAACGGATTCCCCTCATGGCAAATTCGACGGTCGTCGGCTTCTCCGGCAATTTCAGACGCCCTTCGAGGACGCGCGCTTTGGTGGAACGGATCGTCCTTGAGACCAGCCAGACCCACGGATTGACGGCAGAGATTTTCGATCTTGGCGACCTGGAGCCCTCGCTCGGTTCGGCGCGGCAGTTTTCCGATCTTGCCCCTCCGGCGAGGGCGATAGCGGAGAAGATCATTTCGGCGCAAATCCTGGTCGTCGGGAGCCCGACCTACAAGGGCAGCTATGCGGGCCTGTTCAAGCATTTCCTCGATCTGATCGATCCCATGGCGCTCAAGGGAAAGCCTGTCCTGCTCGCGGCAACGGGCGGGAGCGAGCGGCATGCGCTGATCATCGAGCATCATCTGCGTCCGCTTTTCTCGTTCTTCATGGCGCATACCTTGCCCACCGGCGTCTACGCTGCGCCGGGCGATTTTGCCGGCGAGGAAATCAGCGCGCCAAATATCCACGCCCGCATTGCCCAGGCCGTGGGAGAAGTGGCGCCATTCGTGACGCCGGTCCCGGAATTCGCCCTGAACGCAGCGGAGTAGGGGCGGATCAGGCCTCTGGCCTCGATAAATCACCGGAACCAATATTTCTTAATCGGCGTTAACCATTTCGCTTCCTTCTGGAGGCTCCTCAACCCGGGGGACTTCGGAGCAGGAAATGGACGAACATCGCAAATGCCCGGAATTTCCGGTTTTCAAATGCTACTCCGCCGCCGACATCGCGGCGCAGGGTCATCTCCTCGACGGTAAAACGGTGCATGACATAGCGAAGCGAGCGTGGAGGGATATCTGCGCTGGCCGCGCCTATGGCATCAAATCCGTGCTTGCCATTCACCCTGAAGAGATCGCCGATCATCCGTGGCTGACCGACACGACGATGCCCGGCGAGCGGTTGGGCTGGAAGCTGAACTGTCTGTCGAGCGTCAACAGCCGGTATGGCGGCGTGAAGATTGTCGGCGCCAATGCGCTCAACCGCCGTCTCGGCCTGCCGCGCTCGCGCTCGACAATCGTGCTCTCCGACAAGTTCACGCTCACCCCGCTCTGCGTGCTCGACGGCACGGAAATATCGGCGGCGCGAACGGCGAGCTACGCGACCTTGGTGGCCGAGCGCTTCTTCGCCGGGCGCAGCGCCCTGCAGCTTTTCCTGTTCGGTGCGGGGCCGATTGCAGAAAAGATCGTCCTGGCGCTCGACCGCTGCTGCCCGCAAATGGTGAGGCGGTTGTTCGTGCGCAGCCGGACCGGAAAATCAGCGGCGCAGCTCGTGGCTGCGCTGGCCAAAAAAGTCAGCTATGAGATCGTCATCGTTCCCGACAATCACGCGCTACGGGAATGCGACTTCGTCATAACCGCTTCGAACGCCAGCGCACCGGTCTTCGAAGCCGACGAAATCGGAGATGTGCTGGTTCTCCATCTAGGCGGCGATGAAACGCCGGATGCCTATATCCAGCGCGCCATCAGAAGCGGAACCGTTCTTTGCGACGATGTGGAAATGGTGTCGCATCGAGCCTCGCAAAGCCTTGCGTCCTATTTTTCGCGTCGTGGCGCTACGCTCGAACAATTGGCGCCGCCGCTCGGCATCCGTTCGCTGCCGGATGTGATGGAGAATCCGGACTTTAAGCCGGAGAAGCCGATCCACATCACCTGCGTCGGCCTGCCGATGCTGGACCTTTATGTCGCGGCCTATGTCTATGAAAAACTGACCGGGTCGAACCGGCGGCTTTCAAGCGTGCCACGGCAATTGGCTGGCTGAACCGGGATATAGGTCTTTGAAAGGATGGTGGGCGTGACAGGGATTGAACCTGTGACCCCTACGATGTCAAGGAAGCGCCCGCGCTGGAAAGCCCGGAAATTCGGGGAAGTGAGCGCTTCGTAAATGGCATTTTCGGCATGGTGTTCATTTTGTGTTCTTCATTGCAGGTTCAATCGTGCCACCGGGAACTACGTATAGCCCCATTTCAAGAGCCGACGCCGCACCCCTGAGATAGTCAGGCGAATAGCGGGCGTAGACGCGCCGGGTTATCTCGACATTGCTATGACCGAGGTACTGGCTGATTTCTTCCATCGGCACTCCGGCTTCCGCCATCCATACAGCGGCGGTATGCCGGAAGACGTGGGCAGACACATTCTCAACACCTGCATCTTTCGCCGCCGTCGCTATGCTGCGCTTGAGGCTCTTTACAGGCTGGCCAGCCCATTCGATCACATAATCAGTCAGCGCCCCTTGTTTCGCCTCCCTGAGAACGGTCAGGAGGGTTGCGTTGATGGGAACGACCGCGCGTCCCTTCCGCCTCGTCTTATCGTCGGGGTTGCGCAGGTAGATGAGCTTCCGGTCAAAATCAACGCGGTCCCAAGTGAGTTCCAGAAGCGCCGTGATGCGCGCCGCCGTCCCTAGCATCAGATGAATGGCCGTTTGTAGGTGCGGCGTTTTAGCTGCCGCAAGTAGCCTATGCGCTTCCTCTCTGGTCAGATGTCGCTCTTTCGGGTCCGGTTTGGACGGTCGCTCTATCTTGGGGGCTTTCGAAATCAGCCCGTTGTCCTCAGCCCATTTCAGCACCGTGCGAAGGTGACCCAGCTCAGTATGGATCGTGCCATCTTGGACGCCGTTCGGGCATTGAGGAGTCCGCTGATTTCGCCGTTCCGCGATATGCGCACGACAGTCCTCAATGGTAATCCGGTCTCCGTCACGATCCCCGAAGCGTTTTTCTAGTGCCTTCCACGTGTGTTCCATGGTGGAGAGGATGGCTTTACCGTGCTTGTCTCGGCAATATGCTTGCCATAGGTCGCGCACGGTAATGCCGGTCGGGCGCGTCAGCTCCGCGTAGAGTGCTGGCGCAATGTCGTGAGCTTTGCGCGCATCATCGGTTCCGAGTGAATAGCGATGGCGCTTTCCATCTTTCTCGAAAGTGAGGGCGAGCTTTCCTCTAAGCCTTGTGATGCGCCATTCCGGCATTCGAAATTCTCCACGTCGCTGCCCCGGATGCGCAGCAGTTTGCCGCCAAGGCGGAAGGATGGCAACTCACCTGATGCTACAAGATTGCGGATATGCCTTTCGGAGCATTCCCATCTCTTGGCAAGGGTTGCCGGGGTGTAAATGGCCTGCGTCATATTTGTGATTTGTTCCATAAACGTTCTCATCGTAATAACCGCCCGATAAGGAGGCGGTTATGGTCTACAGCACGAACGCGACGTTGGGTGGCTGCATCGCCAGCGGTCACCGGATTACGGCCTACTGCAATTCGTGTCGGCACTCGGTGCAACTCGATCTCGAAGCCCTGGCGGCAAAGCTCGGCCCGGACCATGGCGCGTTGCATAACGATTTGGTGCCTCGGCTTAAGTGCAGCCGGTGCGGCAGCAGGAGCATCGGCCTGATAGTCCACCACGCTGATGCTGAGCGGGCGAAATACCCGAGTCGCTACACGGGGTGATGCCGCCGTCATCCTCTCTCCCCCTCTCGCAGTGCTTGGCGTCCGGCAGGCGTCGGAATGAGCCGATTGCGCTTATCGCCAGTCCAAGGAAGCGCCCAAGTGCAAAGTCCGAGATCGACCAGTTTGATGGCAGGCTTGAATGCCTCGTCAACGCGGTCTTCGCCGCTGACCACCTCGTTCAGCAATGCGGTCTGTGCAAACGTCAGCTTCATTCCGATCCTCCTAGCGGGCTGGCGGCGAGCATTGCGCGCCAAATCTCGGCGTCCGTCGCGTGATTGATCCGGCGCGCTGCCGCAAGCATCGCCTCGGTCGGCTCATCCAGCGCGGCGCGGATTTCAGCGATGGCGACACGAGCGGATGCCTTGTACCCTTCGCCAAATTCGGTCCAATGGATATCAAACAACGCCGACCCTTCCGGACCGCTATCGTTCTCTGCCATCATTCGCGCCACGCGCTCTACGAGATCGTCAGGCGTTGTCATGGCTCGCCTCTTTTGCCTTGAGGATTGCGATGATCCGGGCTATCGGCTCGGATTTGTGGAAGGCATCGCCTCTTGCATCCTCGGAGACAAACCACCCCGTATCGTCTAGAAGTTTGATGCAAACATTCGTTATGTCCGGCCATGCGTGCACCTCAGTTGTGTGCGGCCCCAACACCCGCTCCGCCAGCGCTTTGGCGGCGTCGAGGGAGGCGGTGTAGCTGTCGAGCCTGTCGGGGCCGTATGAAACCAGTTGCCGCCGCCAGCTTCCGTTTTCGGGATAAAACCACGGCTTTTGATCTCGCCCACGCTTTTCGTAGGTGTATCCGCCGATAATCGTTGCGATGAGCGCATCCAACTCCCTATTCGGCCCGCTCGCCGCTTCCAGACGCGCTATTAGGTCAGTTCGTGGGGTCATGACAGAAACACTCCGTCGATCTTGCCAGCGTCCCCGTATTCCCCGTTCGGCCACACCTCGTAGCCGTCCGTGTCCGTCACGCTGATTTGGGTTAGCTCGGTGTCATCCTGCAAATAGCCGCCGGTGATGGCGATATCGCCAAAGCGCGCTTGGATTTCCTGCAGGGTTTTGATGGCTTCCGAGATTTTCATTTCCATTGCCCTCCATTACGCTTCACCAGTTCGAATGCCGCGATTGCGCCTACGGCCCAGCCTATGACGACGCCGATGATGAGAGCGGCGATAATGGGGAGTGCGCTCGATCCGTCGTCCTGTGCGCCTTGAGCGATCAAGTATTTAAACGCCCGCATCTGTGCTTCGCAGGATAGTTCGGTCATGGACGCTCCCCTCCCTTGGCAATTTTCCGCTCTTCTATGCGTGCCTCGCGTTCCTCGCGGCAAACTCGTTCGATCCACTTAAAGAACCTGAACCATAAGCCGCCGTGCCGAGTGAAATCAGCCGTCCGCGCCGCATCCCGCTCGATCTCGCCATATTCGAATATCTCGCGGGTTAGCTTTCGTTCGTCGTTGTTCACCGCTCCCCTCCCTTGGCGTTTGTGTTGAGGGCGGCGCGGGCGATGACGGCGCACTCGTAATTCGCCTGCGCTTCTCCGTCGAAAAATGCTTCCGACATGTCGCCATCCCACCGGTTCTCATTGTGCAACTGCGGGTCCGACTGGTGCGCGGAGCGCGATGATATGGCTTCTAGCGCTCCCTGATACCGCTCGATCTCGGTGCGCGCTGCGGCCAACTCATCAGCTTTGCTTGCGGGGTGGGGGCGCTTTGCCCTCCTCGCGCGGGCGACGGCCTTATATGCGTCGTGCCACTCTTTAGGGGTGTCGGTGCCGTATCCGCGCTCAATGAGGCGGTCTGCCAGATCGAGCGCGTTGAAAGCTTCGACGGCTCCCGGCGCATCCGCCACTACAGGCGCTGGCGCTTGGGCGATGGCGGCGAGGATGCGGCGCTCGTAATCGGCTTGCACGGCGGCTTTGGCGGCCATCGGCGATAATTTGCGAGCGACAACATCATCTTCCCACTGCCCATCTTTGATGGATCGGAGAGTGGCGACCCAGAATG
Source organism: Brucella sp. IR073 (assembly GCF_049065735.1). Classification (NCBI taxonomy): domain Bacteria; kingdom Pseudomonadati; phylum Pseudomonadota; class Alphaproteobacteria; order Hyphomicrobiales; family Brucellaceae; genus Brucella; species Brucella sp. IR073. The sequence continues at coordinate 164,754 of NZ_JBAKHD010000003.1, read as the reverse complement.
CTCCGATAACTCCAACTTCATAGCGGCCAACAGGTGTGTCGGCGTACCATTCCCCTCTACCCTTCCTGCGGTGCCATTTAAGCGGCTCAACCTGCACCGGCCCGCTCGGCTGCGGGGCCGCGAACACCTGCCCGAAAAATTGTGATCCGACAGCCAGTTCCCCTTCGACATGACCTTTAGCTACATCTTCGGGGTGGTTAAACGGGGTGCAAAGGCACCAGCCGTTTACATCGGGAGGTGTGTTCACTTGAACCATTGCGTATCCAACACCGTCTACCGCCACCGGCTCGTCATGGGCGAGCGCGGGTTGAGCGGCTTCAAGGGCTATACGAGCTTGTTCCTCGAACACTACCCACCAAGGTACTTGCTTGTTATCAGCAGTGCACATGACGGAGAGCGGAGCTAATTCATCCGGGTCTTGCCCATCATATTCGGCTAAGTCGCGGGCTGCCGCCTCAACGGCCTTGTCATTTACCTGCATCGGGGGACTCCTACCGTTGCCAAGTGATCGAGCGCGTCCATCAACGCTGTGTTGCGGTCGCACTGTCCTATGAGCAAACCTTCGCCAGGCGCGCTGAAAATCGTGACACTCTCGGGTGGCGACAATATCCAATCGCCGTCGTCGTCCTGATCCAGGCTGTACCCATGCGGCAAGAGATTGGATTTAACGGCCTTGTCATTTGCCGGCATTGTGGGCCTCCTTCGAAATGCGCACCGCCTCTTCAAAAATTGCCGTGCGCTCGGATGGTGTGTATTCGCGCCGTATCTGACGCTTGATATTCTCGATGTGGCGGATTGCCGGGTCGTGCTCGGGGAGGCCATCTCCATCCTCCTCGAACGTTTTGAAAACCCGATTGAGCACGCCGATTTGCGCATCCGTCAGAGCAACAAGTGTTCGCCTAGCCATTATCGCCGCCCTCCAATTTCTTGCAGAAGTCGCGGGCGGCGCGGACAACTTCGTCCTGGTCGGCGGTTCGATTGCCGCTCACATGGCCATTGATAGTCAGTTCGTCGTCATAGTTCGCGTGGGGCGTTATCCCCCGATAGAGGCCGACAATCCGGCTCTCACATGCATTTACGATCCGCAAAGCCTCCTCGCGCAGAGCGGCGAATTTGGCTTTGATGTCGTTTATTTGCCGCTCGACGTCATCGGCACGGCCATTTATCGCCGCGTTCTGCTCCTCAAGCTCCCCGATCCGCGCAAGATGCTGATCGCGCTCCATTTCAAGCTCGGCCACGTGGTTGCGGGCGTTTTCGATCTCCGCGTCCTGCTCCTTCACGCGGCCTTCGGCGGTTTCGGCGCGCTCGCGCCAGTAGTTTCTCGCTCCCCTAATTACCGCCATCCGCTCATCCCGCGCCGCTATCTCGCGCTCGGCGTCGGCTTGGGGCGTGAGGGCGCGGATAGGTGTTCCGCGCTCACGATAAGTCCCCAGGAGGGCAGGGTTGGCAAGGCCCCAGCCGTATTGCGGATCTTCACGCTCCCACGCCACCGTCACCAGCCCCTTGTCTGCGGGCGCGGGGATATCGGCAACCGGCGTTGATTTCCGAGAGCGGAGCCGCTCCGCATTGAGCCGATGCCAACCGGCTACGATGGGAAAGGGTATGCCGTCCTTGTCGCCTCTCCGGGCTTCGTAATATTCGGCCTCTTCCTCGTGATAGCGCGCTGCTTCTTCGAGGCCGTAGTCGCGGCTAGACCGGCCACTCGATGAAATGCCGTCGGCGCAGTCGCAGTACCGCTCCATGCTTTCGTACCAGCCCGTACCGTGGCAGGCTGTGCATGTGTCGTCGTCTTCCTCCATGGTCTTATCTTCCTCGGCAACCGGCGTTGATTTCAGCGCGCGGATGTCAGCGGCATATCGGATATGCGCTCTTGCTTGACGACCGTGGAATTCGACTGCCGTGCCTGCATCGTCCTCTCGGAAGGCTTCGTGTTGCGCGGCAAGATCATCATGATACCGCGCTGCCTCTTCGAGCGCCTGTTGTCGGATCGCGGCAACCGGCGTTGATGTGGGGGAGGCGAGCGGGGAATTTTGATCAGCCATAGTGATACCCTCCCTGTTTGTCCGCGAGTGGTTGGAGAGGCCAATAGAATTTGACGCCGCAAATCTCCATCGTGCCGCACGGCTTGCCGTCGAACTCGACAACGTTCGATGCGGACATAACGGATGGGTCAATCACGTACTCGGGCGATGTGAGCCGCATGTCGTGTATAATCGCGAAAGCATCCTGCTTATCTGAAAGCAGGATGGCTGCTGGCGGCTTCATGTGGTGACGCCGGAATGCAAGGATCATCTTTCGCGTGGCGTCTACCACATCCTCAAACCGATTAAGCGTCTGCATCGTCGCCTCCGTAGGTGAGGATGGCGGCGGCGTACTCGTCTGATCTCCGGGCGCGCACATGATGCTTGGAGACTTTTACGTGCCATGGAAGGGAACTGACCTTCCGCGCCGCGCGCTGGTCTCGGGCCATGAGGGCGCGGGCTACATCCAGCACATGCTGCGCGTCGTCCACGCGCGTTGCGCCGCTGTAGGATGGCGCGCACACCGTTTGCGCCTCCCTCTTGATCTCCTCGGGGATTGCCGCCGTGTCGGGGTTAAGCGTTGGCATGGGAGTCTCCCTCGGTGGAGCGGCCTTCGGCCTTGGCGATGGCTGCGTCAATGATTTCGTCCGGGCCGGTGAGATTGCGGGCATATCGCAGCGCGGCCAGCAGATCGGGCGCGGCGGCGATTATGCAGGCGTTGGCGTAGTCCTCATCGATCAACCGCTCGCCTAGGCCATCGCCATAATCACACGGCTCGATCATTGCGATGCCTGCGTTGGTCTCTGCGTTGATCCAGATGCGTTGGGTCCTCTCGTCGGGATGCTCGATCTTCCACGGTCCCGGCGTGTGGTTTGCTGCTTCGCTCATGTGCGTTGCTCCTGTACCGGCCTGTAAAGGCTCTGGCGGGGAAGAGAGGGGATGGCTGACTTATCGATGCGCGGAGCTTTGCCGGACGAGGGAAAGCCTTGGCTCTTGAGGGTGCCTTTCGGGCGGATAGCACCGTCGCGCTTGTCACGCTGCCGGTCTGCCTTGCGGATCGTGCGAATGTCGTTCGCCGTTTTCTCCGCATGGCAAACGCGGCAAATAAGCCGGCCATTGGCAACGGTCGCCTCGCCACCCAGAGCGCAGGGGAGGATATGATCTACCTCTCCTTCGCCTGTCTTGAGCTTTGCGCCGCACTTTTCGCATTTGCCGTTGGCTCGGGCGATGATCTGAGCCTTTACCTTCCGAGGAAATTCAATGCGCGCCATCGTCGTGCGCCTCCGAGAAATCGGTGCAGGACAGAACGCGCTCCAGCTCATCGACGCATTCGCGATGGATGATCCAGTCCAAAAGCTCTTCGTTGGTGAGCTGCTTGACGAACCTCTCAAGCGGGCGTCGGCCACGGGATTTAGGCGGCATGGCTTTGATGTGGTTTGATAGGTCGATACGGGTGAGGGCGTTCATGCTGCGGCCCTCGCGGTTTCCCAGCGTCGATCTTCGGGATTGGTGAGAACAATGCCTTGCTCGGAAAATGTGCGGTGCACCTCGTCCAGATAGGCCGTAAGCTGCTTCGTGGTCATGAGGCGCGTCACAGCCCAATCAAGCGGCACTTTCATCATGCGCAGCTTTGTTTCATAGGGAAGCGGGCGGATTACAGCGTCGTATTCGGCCCGGAACCCCTCGTTCTCGTTGCGAAGGATCGGAATGCCGATGTGGAGCTTGCAATAGGCGCGCACGTCCTCGGTTGGCTCGCACCTCTGCTCTGCGATTTCCTTCACCCAAAGGCGCTGCAACCGGTTCTGGTCCGTTGTGCGATGCTTGCCTTTCGTGATGGTGACGGTGATCGGGCCTTTCTGCTGCTCAATGTATTTGAACAGCAACTGCCGATCCCATGGGGTTTCAATGACGCGCGTGGTCATGCAGCCTCCTTCCGGGGGTCTTGCCCGTAGGCACAGATGCGCTCGACCAAGGCCGCCAACTCGTCGTTGAAGCGGTCGATTTCATCTGAGAGTGTTTTGATATATTCCTCGTCGCGGTAGACGCGGACGCAAAGCATCGGCAGGCGCGGCCAGTAGGAGACGAAATCCCACCATTCGCGCTCCGAAACCCAGAGGTTGCCTTGTACCTGGGCTTTATGCTCCGGCGGCAGGCGGTCGCGCTCAAGACGGTCGATCTGGATGTGGGGCAGCGCGGTTTTGATCTCCAAGCCGCCATTTTCTCCGATCAGGCTATCCGGGCTTGCGCCCTTCGAACCGTTGCGGATGAACCCTACCTGTTCCGGCTCAACGTCATGGATGAAGGCGTAAGTCCGGCGCGCCTCATCCTCCATCATCTTCCCGCGCTCCATGTGAGCGGTCGAGAATGTCTCAGCCGGTTCTCCGGTAATGATCTCCCCGGCAAGCTTCCGCATATACTCGGAGCGTATCTTGCCTTCGCCTTTCGCCATGACGGTGGCGAACTTCGAAGCGGTAGGAATGCCAAGGCGAGCTTGGAGCCACTCGTCGCCGCCTTGATCCATGCTGAATACCTGGATCATTTCGCCTTCCTTTTCTTCTTCTGCTCAAGGAGACGGACGGCATCGGGGAAATCCTTCGCCAGCATATCAGGCAAAGCCTCAATGCCGCCGAGTTCGCAAAACTTCACGATATCGGTTTCGGTCTCCTCGATCAGCCGGCGGATGGTTTGCAGCTGCTCGGCGGTGATGCGCTCTGGCTCTGCCTGCGGCCTATCGTGCGATTGGCCGTCATCATCGTCTGACGCAGCCAGCCCTAGCGCCTGAATGAGCGTGTAGCGCTGCAAATATGTCAGCGTCGAACCAATTGCCTGAATGGCATTCTTGTTTCCGCTAGTATCCGTGGGGCCTGAAAGGCTGTTTTCTTCGGAATGACCGTCCTTGTGGGACAGAACGCATGTGACCGTAATGCGGTCCGCCTGCTCTGTTTTGAAGCGGTAACGAAGGCCGTGCTTTGCAATGATCGGATCAACCACAGCGGCATATGCGGCAAAGTTCGCATATGTTTTGTTATTGTGACCCTTGGCATTCTTGGAAATGACAGGGATTTCAGCCTTTGCCAGCGCAACAGCCTCATTGAAGGCATTTCGTGCCTTATCGGTTGCAATCTCTTTTGCAAGGGCTACCATCTCGCGCACCGACTGGAAGTCGGCCCCGCTACGGATCAACTGGTAAGCCATCTGGTCCGGAGACAAATAGGGTGCGGGAACTTCGCTGAATGACGCTGGTTGAGTTTCGGTGTGCTGGATATCAAGAGCTTGCGCGGTCATGCCACGATCCTCGGCTTGAGCGCTACGAAATCCTCGGCCTTCGGGAGCGCTTCAAGAGCGTCTGTTTTCCCGTAGAAGGTGAAGATGGCATTCTGTCCGTCCTTGGTGCGGACGCGGACCCTTCGGCAGTTGCTGTTCTCGACAAAGGAACGTTCGAGTTCGATTGACTCCACGTCGTGGAAATAGAAATCGATCATGACAATGCTCCGATAATCAGGGAAAAGGTGAAGATGAATGCCGCCATGGATAGGAAGGCGGGAAGCTCAATGAGAAAGGCGCGGATCATGATCACCGCCACCTGCTGCCAGAGCCGATGAAGCGCGCCTCATTGTCCGTGATGTAGACGGGGCCACGAGCGCAAATGCGGAAGTACTGATAGGCATTGCGCAAGAACATGCCGAACTGCGGGCGATGAAAGCGGGTGCGCTTCTCGCCGTATTCATTCTCCCACATAGCTTCCCATTCGCGGTATTCAGCCCAAGCTCTTTTCAGGGCTTCGGTGTGGATGGATGGCGCGGGGCGCTTGGCGGAAGTCGGCTTAACCAGCAGCCCATTCAGCGCGTTGGCGATGCCTGCAACGGTGGTTTGGTAAGCGGTGTTCATCGGGGCTGTCTCCCAAGTGGTTATGGGAGGAATGTAGTAGGAAAAATCCCACTTGTAAATAGGAAAGTTGGAAACCTCCTACTTTATTTTTGCGCACCCCGCGCGACGGTGCTAGAATCAGTCTCGTGCTAAAATCGGAGAGGGAGAGATTGGCATGGGCGCTGCGGAAGATGATATAATCGCCGCAAGATTCGTAATGGAGGGGGCAGCTGTGCAGCGTATTTATATGCCATATCTTTTCGATACGGTGATGAGGCTGGAGGGGTTATCTCAATTGGCCCCTGGCCCAAGAAGCAGCATAATATTTCCGATGTTCGTTGCCGATCAAGCTCTTGACGAATTGCTCAATAGAAGCTTTTTCTCATCAAGCATTCGCAGTTCCCGCGTTGCCGGGGATCAATTGACCGCCCGTCTTCACTTTCAGCTTCAAAGCCATCAAATGACAGAAGTGGTGGATGAGTTTGCAATCGCGGGGATAACTACAGCATATCAGACTTTCAAAGCGGCCTTTCTTGCTGAGGTGGGAGTTTTCCCTTCCTATTTCGTCACGCAGAAAGCAGGCTTCGACACACACACGCTTTTGATGAATGGCGAAGCAATTTTCCCCGCTCATTTGGTAACGAAAGTGCCCGAGGCAAAACTTGACGTTCAAGAGGCGGCGAGGGCATTGGCTTTTGAACTGCCGACTGCCTGCGGTTTCCACACCTTCCGAATCGTGGAAAGCGTGCTGAGAAGGTATTATACAGCTTTATCTGGTGATGCAGAAATTCCTGAAGACAAGCGAAGCTTGGGCGGCGTCCTCCATTTGATGAAGCAGGGTAAAATAGGCGACCCAAACGTTATATCCGCACTACAGCAAATTAAAGATCTTCATAGAAATCCGCTTGCGCACCCGGACGTTTCGATAGAGTTGGAAGAAGCCATATCTATTATCGGGATGTCGCAGAGCGTTATTACGTTTATGCTTCAGAAAATACCCGCCCCGGAAAGCGAGATGGCACAATCGTTTGCCTCACCTCAAAAAGCGGCCCATATACAGGCCGCTCCGGTCTAAATCGGCCCGTATTTCCCCTTAAGCGAAACCGGCTTTCCGCTTTCCGCCGCACGATGGCACTCTGCGAGGATGTTTATCCAAGCCGCAGCCTTGGGCGGGATTCCAATGTCGCCATCCAGCCACGCATCGACCATGGACACATGGCATCCCAACTGCCGCGCCAAGATGTCAGGCGTCCAGCCCATATCTTCAAGGCATTGCTGTAATGTGGCTGGTGTCATGGCGCCCCTCGCTAGGGATAGCGCTATGCACGCTTTCTGCTTCTCGTCAATATTTCGATGGCCGCAATGGTGTTCGCCGTGAATGCCTCAAACTCTTCATCCGACAATGAGGCAAGTGCCGGTCGGAGCGCATTGGCCAGCCGGTCGGCATTATCGCCCTGCGCCTTGCTCCAGAGCCATTCATTGATCTGCTGGTTCATGCTCTTTGCGCCCCTGGCATCATCGAGAATCGCCACGAGTTCCGGCGACATACGCAGCCTGAATTGTTTGGGGTTAGGTTTGGGATTCCGCAGCTTGGGCATGTCAATCTTATGGCAGAAAGGCATACCTCTCGAAATGGGGCCACTTTCCGCAAAGTGGTCCCATTTTCTTGCTATGCGTAGGATATGTCAGAGAAATTGTAGATGATATCCGGTGCCTAGTGAGCGAAGCAGAGACCGGCGAACCCGATGCGCTCTTATCCGGATGGTGATGGATATCCGGACCCTTTTCGTTGCTCGGAAAAGGCCGGCAGAGGAAACCCTTATCCAACTGGCTATCCGGCTCGGTGAGTATGAGGGGAGGCCGGTCAATGCGTCGGAAATAGCCCATATCATCCAGATACCGAGAACATCTGTCATCCGGCATGTGCATTCTTTGGAAGCTCAAGGGCGGGTCCGGATCGAGAAGAACGGTCGCCGCTCAGTTCTCCGGCTCCCAGATATCGAGTTTCCCGAGACAAAACTATTTTACCGCGATCTTGAGCGTATTGGTTCGCGCCTATGTGGCGAACTGTCCAAAATGGACACTTTACCAGCTAGACGAGAGAAATGACGCTGGGTAACATTTCAGCAATGGGGAATAAACGAGGGGAGGGTGGGTGTGCTTCCACGCACCAGAAACAAAACTTTTCCACAGGCTCTCTTGCGGTTCGTTCTGGCTGCGCGCGCTACATCTGGGGTGCCGTTCGCCTTAACCAAACCGGAACATTCAGTTCTTGATTTGTTCTCATCGGTGAGTCAGGATGACGCACATCAGGAGAACACAGGAGAGGGCAATATGGGGATGAACACTCAATACGTGGTGCAGTCGTATACCGCGCGTAAGGGCGACAGGGGCAAGCTATCGGCAGACGCACCGTTTATCGCGAAGGACGCGGGCCATGCGCGCCGGACTGCCGAACGGCTCGCGGCGACAAAGCCCATGGTGGTCGCCTTCGCAAATACAGGCGATCCAGATACTGGCGATTATGATGAACCTAAGCTCATATTCGCCCACGGGGAGAATCTACCAGAGCAGGTTCTGGAGATGGCGCGGGTTTAGGTCCAGAGGAGAGGGCGGCGGGTATCGTGGATAAAAAGGCGGAGGCCGGGGTGATTTGGTCGACAATGACAGAGGATGAACGGCGGGCGGCTATCCTTTTCTTGAGGCAACGAGTCGGCGCATTAGCTGCAAAACTGCCTCTTGATCTTCTTCGCTTGCCCTAGAAAAAAGATCATCAAATTCTTCTTTGAGAGGAGCGGAGGGGCTGCCTTCATCGGTGGGTACCATCCGTCCTTCTGCGAGGGCCGAGGCGTCCAACTTTAGAGCTTTCGCTAATCCGGCCAGTTTATCAGCGCGGACGGATTTCTTTTTCCCCTCGATAATGTCGCGGATATATGTTCGCTCGATCCCGCCAGCGGTAGCCGCTTCCACGGGGCCTATGCCGAGCTGCTTTAAGCGCTCAGAGACAATTTCTTTCAGGTTCATCATAGCGACTAGAATAGGATTTTTCCCCACTGGAATGGAAATCGGAAGTTTCCCATTGAAAAGTAGGAAACATCCTACTATTATGCCGAGCTATGGAAACACAGCTCGCCAAAAACCTCCTCACGCTCGCGACAATTTACGGCGCAGCCAAAGAGATTGAAGAAACCACCGTTGGGAAGCATATCGCTTCGGACGGGAAATTCTTCATTCGTATCCGTGAAGGTGCGACCACCTTTACCGCTCGCAAATATGACGAGGTTGTCAGGCGGTTCTCAGCGAAGTGGCCGGAAAACACCCCGTGGCCCGTTGAAATCCCGCGCTCGATCGCCCTCAAGCACACGCCCTCCACTGAGAGGGCCGCATGATGTTCATGGCGCTCTGCAATTTCGTTTGTGCCGCCGCGATGCTCGCTCTTGGCCTGCACAGCGGGGAAGCCATTTCGTTCTTCGTTGATGGCATCAGCTTCACCGTTGCCGTTGTCGCGGCTCTCGCATGGAGGGCTGAGGCATGAGAACGAGCAACTCCGGCGAAAAGGTTTCTGGTTTCGCTTACACAAAGCGCCCCATACCTCCGAAAGAAAGGATGGATGCTTTCGATGCACTTCCCTCGACACTGAGGGAGGCTGTGAGGGAAGCAGCCGCTAATTTCAATACGATATCCCTCCTTTCAATGGTGAAGAGCGGCGCTCCCGTCCAGGAGATAATTTCTGGTTTGAAAGAATCAGACCGTAAATTCATCGACCTCGCCTACGCTGATCGTGGGTTCCACCTGTCCGCCACCCCGTCCTCCTCCCAAGCGGCGGACCAAGGGAGCCGCGCTGGAAATGTATCGCGTTCCAGCGCGGCTCCATCTGAGCAAGGCTGTGGAGGCGGCGATGGTTAAGCCTTGCTCGTATTCCATTTCAGAGACCTACGGGGCGCTTCATGCGCGCTCTTTGAAGTTCAGCACGGTCTCCCGTAGCAGCGGGTGCGACGTGCTGGCGCGTGGCTATCTCTCCCGTCACAAACGCAACCGGGCCACGTCTTTCCGCATCCGCGCCTATCTCGCCAGTCTCCTGTTGTGCGTGTCTGGCAATCGCGGCTTGGCGAGCCTTCTTAAGCACTCGCCAAGCCGCCATCCCAATGTGCTCCAAATCCAACCTCTCCAGATCGTTGCGTTCCAGTTCGTCGCTGTCCTGAAACGTAGCTGGAGAGCTTTGAAATGTCCGACAAAGGTTTTGAAGGATCTGACAAAATGAGTGTCGAGTTTGTCAGCAGCGCGCGGGGGATGAGCGACTTCATCCTTAAGGCCGCCTATCAGGGGCCGGGCGACACGCTGGAGGCTGCAATGTATCGCGCCGAGCGTCTTTATGGCGCTCCAGCCGCGTGGATGCACCGGCTGCGCTACCGGTCAATCAAAGACATGCCTGTATCCGCTTATGCGGCAATCGCTCGCGCGTACAGGGCCGCGCGCGAAGCATCAGAAAAAGCATACCAGGCCGAGAGGGAGCTAGCACATGCACGTCATTCGAAACTTCTTGGCATGGCTGATGCTTTGGCTGGAGCGCCTGTCAGTGACGGCTTGGCAGAAATTACGCCGGTACTGGTTGAGGCGAGTTCGGCGCGAGAAGGACGAGAAGTCGTTCCCATCCCGGATAGAGAAAGGTGACAGATGAGCGCCGTTCAAGAGCAGCAGAAAATCCCGCATTACGTCAAGCCCGTTCTCGGTCGCCTGCATTCTGGCGACGTGATCGTATGCCAGCTTTCGGAAAGCAAGGAAGCCATTGACGGTTATCTATATTTCACATCTCGCGACAGCAGGCCGGTAGGGGGGGGCAGCCTTCCGCTGGCTCAGGCAGCACGAGGTAATGACGCCGGACAGCATAGGCCTTTTACCGGAATGTCCGCAAACATACCGGCTGGCGTGAGGTGACGCATGCTTCCTCTGCGCACCATGCTCACCACGGCGATAGGCGAGGTCAGTTCGCTGGAAGACTTCATTGCGTTTCACCGCCGCAAGAAGACGCGCGGGGAGGCGTGGTTTTTGCAGCAGGAGCAAATCCTCCAGCATCGCCGGCAAGTCGTGAGCCTCATCAAAAAAGAGATTGCCGGCCGTCAGGCGGAAAGCGAGGCGGCATGATCATGCTCGCCCTGCCTTTCCCGCCTTCTGTGTGGGAAATCTACGTTGGGTGGGGCAAATCGCGCCGCCACTCTCCAACCTATGCCAAATGGCGCGCGGACTGCGGCTATTTCATCCGTGGGCGCAATGCCATCGTGGATGAGCCGTTTTCGCTGTGCGTGGCGCTTAAGCGCCCGAACAAGCGCATGGACCTCGACAATCGCGCCAAGGCCATTCTCGACGTTCTCCAGCACTACCAGGTCATCAAGAACGACAACCTCTGTGAGCGGCTCACCATGACGTGGGATGCCGGTTTGAAGGATGAGTGCGTCGTCATTTTGCAACGCGCCGAGGAGGCGCTGGCGGCATGATACCCCCTACAGTTCTCATGAAAATGGCGACCATTGGCCTTACCGAGGAGCAAGCGCGCGCGGTCGCTGAAATGCTGTCGTCTGTTGAGCAGGCGACGAAGGATGAAGTCGGCCACGCCATTGAAGCCCGTCGCGCGTCTGATCGTGAACGGAAGGCTCGCCAACGTCACGGGATGTCACGTGACGTCACGGGACAGGACGTGACAGCATGTGACATGGTTTCCCCTAAAAAAGAAACCTCCCCCACACCCCCTAAAGAAAAAATAACCCCTTCCACGACTTCGGAAGCTAACGCTTCCTCAGTTTCGCTCGAAGCCGAGTTCGAGCAACAGTTTTGGCCGGCCTATCCTCGCAAAGTCGGGAAGGGGCAGGCCATCAAGGCTTACCGGTCAGCTCGCAAGCAGGCCGATCTCGCAGAAATCCTCACTGGCCTACGTCGCTATGCCGACGAGCGCCGAGGCGAGAACCCGGAATTCACGAAACACGCGGCCACGTGGCTCAACGGACAGTGCTGGCTCGATGAGCCGACCGTCAAACGCGCCGAACCGCCTCCAAAGCGCGCTGTGTCGCATACCGACATTTGGGCCGAAGCGCTGCGAGAAAGAGGGATTTTCACCGATGAACCAGATGGCTACGAACGACACATACTCGATGCTGGTGACGGCGGAGGATATCGAGAAGGCAATGTACATCCTCTCCGCATTGCCGTCGCGCGCGCCAGCTGACCGCAAGCTGGTAAGAGAGGTCTATCTCCGGGCGCTTCGTGGCGTCACTCGCCACAGCCTCAACGTTGCGGTGGACGATATCATTCAGGGCCATTCGGGCCTCACGCATGGTTTCATGCCGTCGCCGCCAGAGCTGCGCCGTGAGTGCGAGCGTATCATGCAGCCGATCATTGACCGGCTGGCTTACCAACAGGAGCTACGGGCACAGCAGGCCGAAATTTTGGAGTTTCGTAAGAGGCGAGGCGAGCGGGACCATTTGAAGGGCCGCGCCGTCGTGGCGACCGGAATAGACCATCTGACTTGGCTCGCCAAGCGCAAGGAATATCCAACCGGCGCGCTGTGGGTGGCCAAAACCGCGACGGTCTACGGGCCTATCCAGAGGAGCGCATAATGTTCGCAGTATCAGCAATCCACACCAACCGCGCAGCAGCGGCTGTCATCGCCAAGCGCAAGGCAGAGGAAAAGCGCGCGAAGATCGAGCGAGAAGCCAAAATCGCACGGATGAAGCAGCACATTGCGGAATCGGAGCGGGTAAAAGAGGCACGAGAAGAGGAGGCCAAGCAGAAAGCGGAAGAGCGCTATCGTCAGATCATCGCCGCGTTTCACGAGGTGGAGCTTGGCAGACCGGCAAAGCGTCTGCCTATCCGCACCATTCTCAGCGCCGCCATTCAGGGAACGCCATTTACCTATGAAGATATCATCGGCTCGCGGCGCGCGCATACACTGGTTGATGCCCGTCATTATGCGATCCTTTGCGTTTGGGCGCTGCGTCCGGATTTAAGCCTGCCGCAAATTGCTGAGCGCGTCGGAGGCCGGGACCACACCACGATCCTCCATGCGAAAAACCGTTTTGGCTTCGAGAGCCGGTCACAGGCGGCGGCATTTATCAGAGCACACGGCAGAGAGGCCACAATGGCGCGTCTGCGCAAGAGAGCGGCATAGGAGAGGATGATGACGCGCGCAGAGAGAAGCGAACGGAACAGAAAGACGCACCCGGCAAAACTATGGCCGAATAACTGGATTTGGCACGACAGGAGCGATCAACCCGAAACGATCCAAATCATCGATCTGCTTCACGACATCCGCCTCTTACTGCTGCTGATGCTTATTGTGTGGGGACTTAAATGAAAAGCTATTCGAAAGCGGCGAAGCTCAAGGCGAAACGAGGAAGACCACGGAAGGAGGGCGCGCTCCGTACACCCTCCGGGCAGATATCGCGAGCGAAGGAGCCGCCGGCAAAGGTGGCGCAACAGGCAAGGATGAGGATATTCGGGATGACGGCATCCGAAGCATTGAGCGATCTGGCGGGGGACAATCTCGGACGCCTGCACCTTGCATGGAAGCGTGACAAAACTGACGGTATTAGCGCGGACCAATACGAGGCGGCAGAGCGATATCGTGAGGTGCTGAACGATTATCGTAAGGCCGATCTGTCCCCGGCAGCACACTATGATCAAAATGGCGCGGTGGGTGCATCTGACCCCGATGAGTATGACGCGTGGGTAAGGCGCGCGAAGCAGTCATACGATGATGCGAGAAAGGCGATTGAGGCAGCGCAGGAGGAAACTCGCGTCGGCAACCTATGGGCAGCTGTTGACTACATGCTGGAGCGGGACGCATATTTCCCGCACATGCTTGGTGATATCCGTCTCGCCCTCAATGCGTTGCACCGACATTTTTTCACGCATAATCGAAGGAGAGCGGCATAGCCGCGGCTTATGTTATCTCCTTGTCATCTCCGATATGAGCGTCATTTGGCGGCGGAACGCTTGCTCATAGGGGCAGGTGCGCCCCAGCATCCAATCGTTGATTCTCGTAGCCGGGACGCGAAGCTCTTCAGCCGCTTTTTGACGTGATCCATAAGCGCTCCCGCCATTAATGCGCAAGGAGAAGTCCTTGAGACAATCGGCGAAGGATCGCGGGTCTGTCTCGTAGTCATGCTTCATCCCTATGCCTCCTCTCTATCCACGCCGTCGCAATCTCAAGTTCGTATGACGCAAGCCAGCGGGACGCGCCGAAGTCCTTGAGCAACCCCGGCTCCACGCGCACCGCGCACCATGGGAGGGCAGGAGGATTGTTGGCATCCGTTTTAAGCCCGTAGTTCGGCGCGGTCTCATGCATCATATGCCATAGCTTCGCCGCGCCACGCGCCTGAGCCGCAACGCCAAACGTCGCCAGCGGGGAGTTGCCCTTATAGACGGTACAGAGCATTGACCGCCCCACCGTCAGCACCGCCAGATCATAGCCATTATGGGCGGTTATCGGAGCGCGCCCGTCGCGTAAGGCCCGCCCAAGGTCAAGCGCAGCCGAATGCGTCACGGTGGCATCGGGCGCGTCCATGGTGCTGGTAGAGCCGGTGTTGAGAGTAACAAAATAGAGGTAACTCATATGTCGTCCGCAAGCTTTGAGTTGTTGCCTTTTCGTACGGCTATGCTAACCATGGCCTCGTCGCCCATCGGGCGTGGATCGAAACTTCTTATTGGACGCGCTATGCCCCGTGTTTGGGAGCAGGCAATGCCAGCGTGGCGGCTGCGCTGGCGATGGCTTTGACGCTCGCCTCCCCGTACCGCTTAAGGTCATGGACAATAATCGTTCCCCCTGCTGCGGCGGCGAGGCGGCGCAAAAAGTCGATGGCCTGCGTATCGTTGTCATTACCACAATAGATCACATCAATCGTGCCTGTCAGCCGACCCGCTGAAGATATGGCCTGACGCTCATTGTCAGGCTGCCCATCTGTAATGACAATGGTTTTGCGGGGGCGCAGACGCGCCGCCTCATCGATAGCGAGGTGGAGGGCGGTGCCGCCGTCAGGGGCAGGTAACGGCTCATGCGGCGCGAGGCGCTTTGGTAGGCTGTCAAACGCAATCGTGGTGGCGCTTGGCAGATCGCCGCGCACAACAGTCAGTGCTTCGGACAGGATATCAATCTTGCGCCGCCGACCGGCCATTTCGAACATCGAGCCTGACGTGTCAGCAAGGATCACAACATCGGCTCCCGTGGCAACGCGGTGAGCATGTTCCTGCACTGCGCCGGTTTTTGCAGGGAGCTTTTTACTTGCCGCCGCGACGATCCCGGCGAGGGGATTGGTAAGTGCCTTAGACATTCTTCGCCTCCTTGGCGTCGAGGTAGGATTGGGGGTAGGGCGCTGGGCTGACAGGACTTTGTATTGCGTCGTCGCAATTGACCTGCTGTAGCCGGTTCCAGTCGCGCGAGGCTTGCTCGCATATCACGCGGATAAGCTTTTCGTCCGCGTTAGGGAGCTGCAGAATTACCAATTTTCCCGGCGCTGTAGAGGAGTTGCCGGTGACGTAATAAGTGATTTTGGCGTCCTTGGTGTACCCGCGCTCATTTTGGCCTTTGCCGGGTCCATCGATGTAGACGCGCTTGTCATCTCCATCGCGGTTCCAGACTGTTATGTACCAGCCCGGCCCAAGCGTTTCCGAGACCATCATGGCGAGAATTTTTTTCTTCGCCCAATTTTTTTGAGTTTTTGCGATGCTGGCCTTGGCCATCTCGGCCCGCACTTTGTCCGCCGCCTCGCGCGCGACTCGTTCGGCTTCTTCTTTACGCAGCCTGGCGGCTTCTTTCTCCGCCGCCTCCAGCGCTAGTTTCGCTTTGTCGTGTTCGGAGAGTATGGCCGCCTGCGCAGCGGCCATTACGTCATAGTGCCTCTTGCCTAACTCGACCGCCACATGGCGCGCCATTTCGACAAGCTGATCATCGGTAAGGGCAGAAAGTCCGAGAGGATCATCATCGGCGGACATGCGTCATCACCTTTAGCCGGTAAAGATACGCCGGAGGCCGCGTAACAACCTCCAGCGTGTTGCATTATTGGGCCGCTTCGAGAGCAATCAGACGTAAGCGGGCCTCTTCGAGCACTTCTTTACCAAGTTCGGTGAGGTGATTTTCAAGGGCAGTCCGGGCATAGGCCAGAGCGCGGTTCCCGTCGCCATCAAAAGATGCAACCGGACGGCGGTCCTCCCAATCCCCCCACCCCTTGTATGCAACAACCTCCGCGGTTTCGTCATCGAAACCATACCGACCGTAAAGGTGACCATAAGAAACTGTGCGGTCACCATGCGTATTGTAGCGGATTTCCGCGTTTTCCAGTGTCTCGATGAACTGGCGCTCATGAGCGATGTAAGCATCGAGATTGCCAGCGCGCTTGATATTGGCGACGTTTTCAGCGGTATAGGTCATTTTCGTTTTCCCTGTCTGCTTGCCTCGGGGAGACAACCCGTATCAGCGCCTTGCTGATGGTTTGAATATACGTACCCATACGTATATTGTCAACAGAAAAATGGGGCGGGATGATTTTTTTTTAACAATATTGGGCTTGCCAAATCACCCAAACCCGAATATTCTGCGCTTAATTTCAGGGTGCCGATTTGCGCCTGACGAAGCGGCTTACGAGCCGCTTTTTGATTCCAGCCCCGTGACAAAGCCTTAACAGGCCGGGAAGCTTCGCTGCACAAGCGTCATGAAGTCTCGAGCCGACGGAACGCAAAGAGCAGCATCGGCACTAATTCGAGGCGCAGCCTCAACGGAAAGCGAGGCGGCGGAACCGTATGGATCTGCATAGGTTGCCTTCCACCGGCAGCAGTTCCGCCCCGCACCAAATGCGATGGGGCTTAACCGTCGGTGGGGACGCCTTACTGTAGTTGTCGGGGAGAGTGATATCCAATCCTCGATGGCAAAGGCCATCGCAACGGGTAGGAACGCCGGGCACTCACGTCACGAAAGTGGCTTATTCAGAGTATGGTCGCATATGGAAGCGGCCTATCAATTCTGAACGAAAATGGAGCCGGGGCCTACCACACCAAATGAGAGGCGCGGTTCCAAGGGGTTGGGGTTTCCCGACCGCGAGGTAACGTTGCAACGCCGCCCCTCTCTCCAAATCAGAACGGCGGCGCTGAAAGCAGAAGCGCGGTCCATAGATAGGTTATGTGCCTGCGGGCAACATTGTCTGGTGCAAATCCAGTACCTGGGTAGCCTAACGATAACGGCCCCAAGCCGGGGTAGCGTCCGGCCCGTTCTGACCATTCTTTGCAGAAAGCGCAAACAAGTCAGAGCCTCGGTTCGCCGGTCTCTGGCTTTGCTGTTTCATGGGTGATCGATGTCCGAGTGGCGACCGATCAGCGAGGCACTCTGCGTCCGCTACGGTACCGTGGCTGACGTTAAGATGCCGTCAGGCCGCGTCTATCGGGCTGTGTGGGGCTTTCGCGGCATGATGTGCGCATGGTGGCCGCGATCCAATCAGCGCAAGAGCGCCATCGGGCAGTTTGCCCCGGTAGAATTCAGGGTCGTGGCTGACGGCATACTTCCGGTCGAGCGGTGGGAAGACGCTGCGATGATCAACCACGCGGCGGTGTAGTCGCCCACCCCGTGCAAAGCCTGCACACGTTAAGCCTCGCTTATTTCGGCCAAGGGGCGATTCCTCTAACCAGCGCGGCACAAGCCAGCGCGATATAGAGCGGAATTTCCGCGTGACCATCCTCATAGCGCTGGGGCATGTTCCTGGAGACGCCTAGGGCTTCTGCTGCCTGGACGCGGTTGAACCCCATCCGCTCACGCCATGCCTTGAAATCTTCGGGGGTCATGTAAGCCTCTTGGATTTTGGTTCGATTGGGATTATCTTTGTGGCAGCAACCGGGAGCATTCGCGCCCCCGGAAGCTTGCTTACTTCAGGAGAGTGGCGATAAGGCCGGCCAAAGCAATCGCCACTTCCAAAGCTTGCAAGAGAAGGCTGAGAGTTTCGTAGCTCATCAGGGTTTCTCCTCTGCTAGGTGGACACCATGTCCGCCTTTCATGAGTTTAATATGCACATATTTGTGCATGAGTGCAAGAGATAATTCCCATATTTGTGCATTTTATTTGATGAAGCCTCGGTTCGCCGGGGCTTTTTTTATGGAGGGGTGAATGGCGCAGCTCTTTCGCAAAAAGCCGGTGGTGATTGAGGCCGTTCAGCTGAACTGGCGGAACTGGAGCGACGTGTGCGAATTCCTCGGCGGGATCATCGGCCCGGAAAACCCGGCGCGATCCGTCGATACCTATTCCGACACATGCGGCGAACGCGTCAGCCCATATATCGAGATCACCATCCCGACGCTGGAATGCGACCACATCGCCCGTCACGGCGACTGGATCATCAAAGGCGTGAAGGGCGAGTTCTACCCATGCAAGCCGGATATCTTCGAAGCCACCTATGAGGCGGTGGAGTAGGTGCGACCTTGCGTCCATTTCGTTGGCTTCCGTGGCGACGAATACCATTCAGCCGTCAAGGTTTTCGGCCATCCTGATTTCATTCATCGCGGATGGGATTTGAGAGCGCGGCGAGAAATAGCGGACGGCGACACGATTGTGTTTGCCAGTGGGCCGCATGATCAGGAACCGCGCGCCAAGAGCTTCAACGACATTAACGAGGGATAGGCTGCGATGGGCGAGAAAAGCGAGCACGATGCTCTCAACGCATTGGCCCAAGCGGCGACTGAGCAATTTCACCGCGAGCAATCCATGCAGTTTATCGAGTGCGCTATAAACCTCGCTGCCACCTCCATGCAGATGCGGGATTTGATCGAATACCTGGAGCGGCAGGTGGAGATCTTGAAAGAGTTCGGATGACAACTATCGCGTATCGTGACGGCATAATGGCGGCAGATAGCGGCTGTTGGGCCGGGGACGCTAGCCACGGATGGGCTGAGAAAATCGCCAAGGGGCCGGATGGCGTTCTTTACGGCACCTCTGGCCGTGCTGCAAAATGCTTCTCCTTTCTGGATTGGGTGAGGGGAGGCTACCAAGGCGCGAGACCAGAGCCTGCCGCCACATCCGATGCAGAGAGTGATTTCATCGTATTAATGGCGACTGCCGGAAGGGGTGTCCGCGTCCTCACCGCATTCGGAGAGGAGCATTACCCCGAAGCGCCATATTTCGCCATCGGCGGCGGCTCGGTAGCGGCTTTCGGTGCTTTATATGCAGGTGCTTCCGCGCAGGTTGCGATTGAGGCGGCGATTGAACACGGGACCAGCGCTTTCGGCCGCGTCCGCTGTATCACCCACGACTAACCGAGTAGGTAAATATCATGGCAGAAGATTGGATTGCGGGCGCTATAAAAAAGCCCGGTTCTCTCCGCGCGACTGCAAAGCGCGATGGCTTGATCAAGGGTAACGAGCCTTTGACGCGGGCCGACCTCCATAAGTTCGCCGACAGCCACAGCGCCACGACGCGCCGCCGCGCCCAACTGGCGGAAACGCTGGGTAAAATCCGTAAGGACTGAGCCATGGCCGTTACTGGTGAGCGCAAGGGGATCGGTGGTTCCAGCATCCCTTACATGATTATTTGGGATGGCACCGGCACGACGCCGGGCGAAAGCCATAAGCGCGTGTACGGCAACCCAATCCAAGCCAGCATCACCGGAGAGCGCAAGGCAATCGACGGCGCGAGCCTCCCTTACATCATCGCGATAGACGAGCAGGGGAACGAAATTGGCTGACTACAAAGCAATTGGCGATGCCAATATCCCCTATGTCATTCTGGTCGATGGGGACGGTAACCCGGTGCAGGTGACGCCTGCCGGTGCGGCTGCGGTGACTGACGGTCAATCGGTGCCGCTCTGGAACGCCAGTGATGATAGCCGGGGCAACGGTGCCGCGTTCGTTAATAGCGGTTTTCTGACGGCTGTGCGTCTGCCACCTCAAAATGATGTCGTGGGCGACGGTGCGACAAAGCCGCTCTCCAAGGCTGATAACACCGGCCTACTGGCGATGGTAACAGCGCATGTACCGGCTGATACCAACACATTCGAGAGCGTTGCACTCCCCGCGAATTATGCGCTCATACAGGACGGCGTGGGTAGCATCGATATTCTGGATTACGGGTCTGGGGGCGGTCAGGTAGCCGGGATTGCGCGTGTGAGCGGTAACACCGGGAACGTCCAGCTCGCCAACTCCACCACGAAGGTAGCCATCAACGCCGCGCCTTGCACCGTTGTTGACCAAGCTGGGAAGACGGCGGGGGCGACATTCGCCGTCGATCAAGGCAATTGGCAGAATTTCCCGCTTACAAACGGCACCGATGCGCTTGTCTCGGACGGGCAGACCATACCTGTGACCGGCGCGGGAACGACACTCACACTTACCGTTGCGAACGGCGTCGTCACCGGGGCGCTAAGCTAACTCCAATTCCAAAAACCCTCTCGTAACAGGAAAAACTGATATGGCGTACCCCTCAGAAGCCCGCGCGGCTCATTACCCCCAAAGCCTAGGTGTGGGCATTGGCTTGCCACAAACAGAACAAACGGCCATCGACTACGCGCACACCGTTTTCGCTAACCTCACGACGCTCATCAGCCGCTTGGAGAGTTTATCTGATCGTCTTCTTGGCCCATCGCCTACGTATGGCGACGTGCACGACACGCTGAGCGCCCCTATCGGGAAACTTGCTCTCTTGCGCGATCAAGCGATGTTGGCCGAAACGCAGCTTAAGCACGCGCTGAATGTCTTGGACCGCCTCGACCAAGCTCTTTAGTTAACCGCCAATTTCAGGAGATTACCCATGGCTGATGTGCTCGTAAGCATCCACGGCAACCGCGTTGGCTTATCGGCTGATGGTGAGTTGCTGGTTGATGGTACCGCTGTTGCAATGTCTGGCGGCTCCGAATCCGTCGCGTGGGCCGATGTGACGGGTAAGCCGTCCACGTTCCCGGCCGACCCGGCTTCCGTGACGGCGGCGATGAAGGCAAAGACGCAAATTGCAGCCCTCACCAATCTCACCGGCACCGTGGGGACAGCGAACGACGCGATGACGGCTGTTCCGGCTGCAACTGCTGCTGCCACAGGAGCGGACACAGCAACACTCCCAACCCTCACAAGCGTGAATGCATCGATCACGGCAATCAACAACAATCTGGCGGACCTGCAAGCCAAGGTGAACGCCATCATGGCTGCGCTCAAGGCGTGATCCCAATGCCAGCCGGTAGGCCCGCAGATGAAATCAACTTTCTCATTGAAGTGGCTGATTTGGGGGTTCGCATGTCGGCTGAACACGAAGTTCACACCGCAAAAAACGAGTTCCGCTCCACGTTCTGGGCTGTATACCGGGATGTTCTTTTACAGCGACTGGAGGCCGTAAATGGCCGCGCCTAAGGGGAACCAATTTTGGAAGGCTCGCAGCTCGCATGGGCGAAAGCCGATTTTCCCCGACCCCGATAAGCTATGGGACGCGTGTTGCGAGTATTTTGAGTGGGTTGAGGCAAACCCGCTGTGGGAAGATAAGCTTGTCACCTTTCAGGGTGCCGCAACGCATGAGCCGGTCGCCAAGATGCGCGCAATGACGATATCGGGCCTTTGCGTCTTCCTCGATATCAGCCAGCAGGCGTGGTCCGAATATCGGCAGCGTGAAGGTTATGGTGAGGTCACAACGCGCGTAGAGGACATCATCCGTGACCAGAAGTTCGCGGGAGCTGCTGCGGACCTACTCAACCCGAACATCATCGCCCGCGACCTCGGACTTGCCGACAAGAGCGAACTGACCGGCAAAGACGGCGGTCCCATCAAGACGGAAGACGTCTCCGGCTATGACCTCGCTCGCCGTATCGCCTTCGCATTGAGTGGCAATGACAAGTCTGCTGGATGACATTCTTGGGCGCTTCAACGCGCTCCCGAAGGATGTACAAGACCAGATCATAAAGGATGCAAGCGCGGCCACTCAGGGCCGTTTTTTTATACCCAATCCCGGACCGCAGACAGATTGCCTCCATTCCCTCGCGGATGAGACCTTTTTCGGCGGTTCGGCAGGAGGCGGCAAATCAGCCCTCCTTTGCGGGACCGCGATTGATGACCATGATCGTTCGATCATCTTCCGGCGCGAATATCCTCAGATCAAAGGGCTTGAGGATGAGGTCGCGCGAATGCTCGGTTCGCGTCAGGGCTACAATTCGCAGGACAAGATTTGGCGTCTGCCGAAGGGAAATATCCTCGAATTCGGCTCAGTCCCGCATGAGCAGGATGTGGAGAAATACCAGGGCCGCGCTCACGATCTCAAGGGCTTTGACGAGATCACCCATTTCAGCGAGGCGCAATATCGCTTTCTAATCGGCTGGACGCGCTCCACGAAGCCGGGGCAGAGGTGCCGCGTTATTGCCACAGGCAATCCGCCGGTCACGCCGGAAGGCTATTGGGTGGTCCGCTATTGGGCACCGTGGCTCGACAAGACGCACCCGAAGCCGGCCAAACCGGGCGAACTGCGCTGGTTTACGACCATTGACGGGCAGGATGTCGAGTGCAACGGGCCTGATCCTGTCGAGGTGAACGGCAAGATGGTGCAGCCTCGCAGTCGCACCTTCATTCCGGCAAATCTGGAAGACAACCCAGACCTGATGGCAACGGGCTACGCGGCTGTTCTCGAGGCCATGCCCGAAGAGCTGCGCATTCGCCTTCGCGATGGCCGGTTTGACGCTGAAATCAAGGATAACGAATTTCAGGTGATCCCGACCGAATGGGTGCGGGCTGCGCAGGCGAGATGGACGCCAAAGCCGCCAGAAGGCGTCGGCATGTCCGTCCTCAGCCACGACGTGGCGCTCGGAGGCGGGGATGGCAATGCGTTCGCACGACGGCACGGCCATTGGTACGATGAGGTCATTCTGGAGCGCCTGAGCGGCCACGTGGACCCAATCGATCTGGCCGCGCGTGATGTGATGCTGATGCGCGACGGCTGTCCTGTCGTGATCGACATGGGTGGTGGATACGGCTCTGGCGTCTATTCACACCTCAAGCAAAACGTCCAGAACATCAAGCTATTCGGACACAATGGCGCGGAAACGTCCACGAAGCGCACCCGCGATAAGAAGCTGAAATTTGCGAACAAGCGGGCAGAGGTGTGGTGGAAGTTCCGCGAGGCGCTGGAGCCTAACCTTGGCGAGCCTGTAGCGCTGCCGCCTGACCCCGAACTGCTGGCAGACCTCACGGCCCCCACATGGTCGCTCACCCCGCGCGGGATCAAAGTTGAACCAAAGGAAAACATCAAGCAGCGGCTTGGCCGCTCACCCGACAAGGGCGATTGCGTGGTGAACGCGTGGTCTTACGGCGAGGACAGCGTGAGTGCGCGTGTCCGAGTTGCATCGGCATATGCCAAGCGACCAACCGTCAACCTTGGGTACTCGAACATGAAGAAGAGGCGCTAATGAACCACACGATTTTCAGCGTGACCTACATCGGGATTGTGGCGGCGGCTGGCCTCGCTCTTGGCGTCCCGGATGCTTGGCGGTTCGCCGCCGTCACGGCGGCGTTGGCGTTTCTCGGCGGTGAGGCATGGGAATATTACCAGATCACTGGCCGCGACATTGCTTATCGCATGTTTGTCCTATTGACCTCGGCCTCGTGGTTCACGGGTGCCGTTGCCGGTATCTTCCTCCTAGTCTGAAAGGATTCCCTCATGGGTTCGTTGTTCAAGAAGCCCCCCAAGCCTGAGCCTGTCCGCATGCCGGACGAAGAAGACCCTCAGACGCAGGAGGCTGAAGCGCAGCGTCGGCGGCAGATCGCGGCTCGCTCCGGGCGGACCTCTACCATGCTCTCACGCCAGAATGGCAGCAGGTCTGCCAGCCCCGGCACGACTGCCTACGGTAACAGCTTTCTCGGGCAGGCAAACTGATGCTCAATCCTTCTTATGTCGAGGGCGGTTCGTTCAACGTGGTTCGCGATCAAGAGATTGGCTGCCTTGGCCGAAAGCTTCGATATCGCGTGTACCGCCTGAAAGACAACCCAGATCAGCGCCCCGGCAACGATATCAGCCATAGTGTCGTTGCTAAGTGGGCCTCGTCCGGTTCTCCCGAGGATGCTGTTTTCCATCTCGGCTCCTTCCATCGTATCACGGTGATTTGACGCATGGATAGCCGCGCTCGTGAGTTGGTCCGCATTGGCGACACGTTGTTCGCCAAGAAGCTGCCATGGGATTCCCTGTGTCAGGAGATAGCGGAGAATTTCTACCCGCTGCGGGCCAATTTCATTGCCTCGTGGTCGCTTGGCTATGACTTTGCGACTGGCATCATGGACTCGTTTCCGGTGCTGGCCTGCCGTCTGCTTGGGGATGCACCTTCTGCCATGCTGCGTCAGGGCGACTGGTTCAAGGTGCGAACCACCAATGACGAGATCAACGAAGACCCGACCAATGCGCGCTGGCTGGAATACGCAACAAAGCGTTTCCGCAATCACATCTATGATCGCCGCACCAATTTCCTTCGAGCTACCAACGAAGCAGACCTTGATTGGGTAGCGTTCGGCAACCCGATCCTGTCCGTCGAAGAGGCTCCTAGTCGGGATCATTTTCTATTCCGTGCATGGCATCCGAAGGACTGCGCATGGATGGAAAACGGTATCGGCAAGATCGACCACAATCAGCGCAAGATCAAGATGACGGCGCGCGGCATCATGAACCGCCGCGAATGGGCGAAGAACGCGCACCCTGAGATCAAGCAGGCGTACCAGCGTGATCCGGGGTCAGAATTCAACCTTCGCCATATCATGCTGCCGATGGATGAGATTTACGGCGACGACAAGGCCAAGCGCCGCCAGTACCGTGATATGCCGTTTGTCTCGCTCTATGTTGACGCAGATCACCAGACCATCCTGAGCGAGCGCGGATCGCCGGTATTCAACTACGTCATTCCCCGCTGGAGAACACTTTCGGATTGGCCGCAAGGGTTTTCCCCGGCCTCCATCACGTCATTGCCTGATGGCCGGATGCTCCAGACGCTGGCGCGGATCATGATCGAGCAGGGGGAGAAGGCAGTCGATCCGCCGCTATACGGTAAGGGCGATATTTTCCGGGACGGTCTCAACCGATATGCGGGCGGCTTCACCACTCTCGATCTTGAGGGCGATCAGGACATCCGCGAAGCGATGATGTTCGAAGATGCGAAAACGGGGATGGGCGTTGGCCGCGACATGCAGGCTGATGTCCGCAACCTGATTTCGGAATCCTTCTTGCTCAACAAGCTCATGCTGCCGTCCGAACGGGCGATGACCGCATTCGAGACAGAGCAGCGCGTTGCTGAGTTCCGGCGCGCGGTGCTGCCGTTCTTCGGGCCGATTGAGCATGAATATCACCTTCCATTGCTGGATACTGCCTTCCAGATGGCGGTTCGCAACGATCTGTTCGATATTCGCGAAATGCCTGAAGCGCTGTCAGACGCTGAGGTGACATTCGCCTTCGATAGCCCGCTGAGTTCTGCCGATGGCAGAAAGGCCGTGCAGGCATACCAGGAGAGCATTCAGATACTCGGCGCGGCGGTCCAGTTCGATCAGTCGGCGGTGTCTATCCTCGACCTCAAGCAGGCGACCCACGACGCCATCAAGGGTACTGGCGCGCTGGCTGACTGGTTCAACGATGACGAGGTGCAGGCGAGCGAGGAAGAACAGCAGCGGACGATTGCTGGCCTCCAGCAGGCGGCGGCGATGCTCCAGCAAGGCTCAATGGTGGCTCAGGATGTGGCAGGCGCAAGCGTTGCACTCAAGGAGGCAGGGCTGACGTGACAATGGAAGCAAACCGCTCCGATGATTTTCGCACCCCGGCAAGCCGCCCGGCTCAATTCGACAAGCAAATCATCTTTGCCATTCGGGCTTGCATCGCCGGGACCGCCAGTGAGGGCCAGCAGAAGGCCGCTATGGCGTGGATTGTCGAGCAGGCATCCGGTTACGGCAAGATGAGCTACGGCAAGGGCGACCCCTACGACACGGCTTTTCATGAGGGCCGTCGCTTCGTCGGATACCAGATCATCCGCATGACGCTGGATGAGGCGATGAAGCTTGTTGAGCGCCCCGCAAAGACCAGAGGCAAACCGAAAGAGGCAAGTGAATGAGCGAAGAGGCTGAGATCGTCACGCCAGAAGCACCCGCGCCAGAGGTCAACGACACGGCGGTCGATACTGGCGGCGTAGCAGATAACACCGCGCCGGAGACCGACAATTCCCAGCAGGCCGACGACGGCAAGGGCGCACCGGACACCGGCAAGAAGCCGGATGCTGAGCAGGAATTCACGCTCCCTGACAATTGGCGCGAGCTGTGGGCCGATGGCGATGAAGACCTCCTAAAGGAGATCAAGCGCTACAACTCGCCCAAGGGCGTCTTCAAGGCGCTAAAAGAGGCCAAGGCGACCATTCGTTCGGGCAAACTCAAGCGTGACATGCCCGATCCGTCAGACGAAAAGGCAATGGCGGAATGGCGGAAAGAGCACGGTGTTCCAGAAGACCCCACCGGCTACAAGCTGCCGGAGACCGTCACCAAGCGCCTGACTGACGCCGACAAGCCGCTTCTTGCGAGCTTCACGGAATTCGCCCACCAGAAGGGTGCGTCACAGGCTGTCATCGATGTTGCCTCTGAATGGTATGTCACCATGTCGGAGCAGGCGGCGGAAAAGCAAATCGCGGAAGACACCGAGGCGAGGGAAGCGGCGGAAGATGCGCTTCGTAAGGAGTTGGCCCCGGGTGAATATAAATCCACGGTGACCCTCGCCAAGCGCTTTGTTGAGAGCGTTCCAGGTGTTGGAGCGGCATGGGCCGAAGCGCGCCTTCCTGACGGTCGCCTCCTTGGCTCCGATCCAGAGTTTGTTCTGTGGGCTGCGGAGATGGGCCGCGACCGGTTTGGCGACTCCGTGTTTGCGACGCCAGACGCCGAGAGCCGTCACAACTCTCGCAAGGCGGAGATCGAAAGTATCCTTAAGAGTGACCCCGACCGATATTGGCGGGAAGGCCTCAGCAAGGAATATGGTGAAATCCTTGAGCGCGAGCAAAAGCGGCGCTCATAGCCCCCATTCGTCTGAGCAATTCAGCGAAACCATAACCCGCTTCGGCGGGATTTTTTATGCCCGGTCGGCATCCCCGGCAACGGCCCCGGCTCCCGGCATCCAACCCCACGCCTATAGGACGTGAAGCCCCGTTTGGTCTTCGGCCTCCCTGCGTAAGCAGCCCCGAAGCGATAGCGGCCTCCCTACACGCCTGCGGCTCCCAACCCAGCAACCTAAAGGTATTGAGAAATGGCTGAGACAGCTTTTCAGGTCCAATACCGCCAAGAGTTCATCGCGGGTTTCGAGCGGAAGCAGAGCTTTCTTCGCCCGACCACGGTAACCGAGGCGGTTTTCAAGGGTAACGAGGCGGTATTCCTCGTTGCCGACACCAACAACGCACAGCCGGTCACTCGTGGCGTAAACGGTCTCATTCCGTCCCGCGCCGACGATCTGAACCAGCACACCGCAACGCTGGTCGAGTGGCATGACAAGCCACGCCGCACCAACTTCAACATCTTCGCCTCGCAGGGCGATGGTCGCCGGATCATGCAGGAAGGCACCCGCAAGGTGATGAACCGCAAGATCGATGACGACATCATCTCTGCGCTCAATACCGCGACGGTGAACACTGGTGCGGCTACCACGGCTTCGCTTTCGCTGGTCATGAAGGCGATGACCATTCTGGACAACAACAACGTCCAGACGGAAGACGAAGACAATATGTGGTTCGTCGCCACGGGCGCTTTCCGCGCCTACCTGATGCAAATCCCTGAATTCGCCAATGCGCTGTATGTCGATGTGAAGCCTTTCAACGGGCCTTCCATCCGTGTGCGCCGCTGGGCGGGCTTCAACTGGATATTCCATCAGGGCCTGCCGGGGAAGGGGACCGCGAACGAAGTCTGCTTTGCCTATCACCGTGACGCTATCGGCCATGCGGTGAACACGGGCGAGATGATGGTCGCTGCGGGCTACAACGAGGAAGATGATTACTACTGGGCTCGCACCAGCATCTTCATGGGATCGAAGCTCCTGCAGAACCCCGGCGTTGTGAAGATCAACCACGACGGCTCTGCCTTCGCCGCGTCTTAAGGAGAATGAACCATGGCATATGATGTAACCAATCCTCCCGTGAATGCCTTCCAGCGTATCGGTGATGGGCCGGCCAAGTTTCTCTATCGCTCTGCCGACACCGCGGCGACCGTTAAAGGCGCTGGCTATTTCACCAATGGCGCTGATCTCGGGATGCGTGTCGGTGACGAAGTTGTCATCCTCGACACCACCACGCCTCTGGCAACGCTCGCCATCGTGAGCACGGTAGACGAGACGACGCGCGCCGCTACGGTCGTCTAAGCGGCATCGCGGCCTTACGGTCGCGGTGTACGCCTCTTGCGCTGCGGTCGTGGGGCTGGCCTTCGGGCTGGCCCCGAACCGCTCCCCCACCAACTGAGGCAATCCTATGAAACAGATCACCAGCGCCAACGTGAAATTGGCCGAATACGCACGTCAAATCCATGTTGTTGTCGCGCCGCACGGCGTCACGCTCGAGGACGCCTTGAAGCCGGATTTCTGGGCGCACGTCGCCTACCAGATCAAGGCGCGGGACAAGATTGAACTGTGGGCAGAAGACGAGACCTGGTACGCGGAGCTTATCGTCTACAAGGCTGGCCGTCTTGCCATCTACTGCGAATGCATCTTCATCGTCACCTTTTCCAAGGAAGCGAAGAAGCCATCCAAGGCAAAGAACGAGGACGGCGAGGAGGTCGTCCCCGGCTATTACGTCGGGTGGGGCGGCCCGGTGCACAAATGGCGTGTTGTTCGAAAGTCCGATGGGGAAGTGATGTCCCACGGCCACAACAAGGACGACGCCATTGAATGGGCGCGTGAGCACGTTCAGGAAGCCGTATAGGAGCCGTCATGGCTGACAAACTCTCGATTTACAAAGCGGCGCTTCGCCTGCTCGGCCCTCATGAGCTAAAAACGCTCACGGATAACAGGCCGGAGCGCTATCAGCTTGACGATGCGTGGGATGGGGCTGTTGCCTTCCTGCTCACTCAGGGCCTGTGGAACTTCGCCATTCGCTCGGTCGAGATCAGCCATGACGATGATGTAGAGCCTCTGTTCGGCTATCAGTTCGGGTTTCGCAAACCTGACGACTATATCCGAACAGTCGGCATTTCGAATGAGCCGACATTCCAGTCAGGCTTTGAAAGCTATACGGATGAAACACTGAGCTGGTTCGCCAATTGGGACCCGCTCTATGTGCGCTATACCTCCACGCTGCCTGAGTATGGGCTGAATATCGGCAAATGGCGGCAGCCCTTTGCTAATGCACTGGCGGCGTATCTGGCCTTTCAAAGCGGGCTGCCGGTCTCGAATGATCGGGGCAACCGCAATGATATCTATGCCCTCTACAAGGATGAGCTGAAGCGCGCGAAGGCCGTCGATGCATTCGATGAATCCGTGAAGTACGCGGCACCCGGCAGAATGGTGCGTAACCGGTTCAACCGGTGGGGCTATCGCGGCTATATGGGCTACGGGGGCGGTTAACCCGTGGGAAAACTCAACGTCTACCAACACGCATGGAATGCCGGTGTGCAGGATGCGGTTGCCCTCCCGCGCGTCGATCTGGAGAGGATGCGCCTTGCGGCGGAGGTGCAAACCAACCTCCTGCCTCTGGCCGTTGGCCGCGCGTTCACTCGCCCGGGCTTGGGGTTTCTGTCATCTACGAAGGGCAATCAGGTCACGCGCCTGAAAGAGTTCGTCTTTGGCGCGACAGACGCGGCATTGATGGAATTCTCGGATCAATCCCTTCGGGTTCGGGTCAACGATCAGCTGATTACCCGACCGGCGGTTACGGCATCCGTCGTGAACGGGAACTTCGGGTCAAGTTCCGGGTGGTCCCTTGATGCAACAGCCGGGGCGACTTGCGTAATCACCGGCAATACCTTGCAAATGCGCGCGCAGGCGAGGGGGGCAAGCGCTTCAGCTGACCAGCAGGTGACTGTCAATCAACAAGGCGTCGAGCATGCCCTCAGGATCGTCATCAATCTAGGCCCTGTCAACTTTCGATGCGGATCGACGCCGGGAGGGGATGAATACATTGCCGATACCGGCCTCACAGTGGGAACGCATTCTCTTGCATTTGTGCCGACGACGGGGAGCTTTTACATCTCCTTCCAAACGGAATCGCCCAATCTCTCCATCGTAAAATCCATCAATGTTGAGGCTGCGGGAGTATTGGAGCTTCCTACCCCATGGGCGGCTGGAGATATGGGATTGATGCGCTTTTCCCAGTCTGCTGATGTGGTGTTCGTCGCCTGTCGCGGATACCAGCAGCGCCGCATTGAAAGACGTTCTCCACGCTCCTGGTCAGTCGTTCTATATCTTTCGAACGATGGACCATTCGCAGTAGCCACAGATAACGCCATAAAGCTGACACCGAGCGAGACCGAGGGTGGAGGGACGCTTACCGCAAGCGCGCCATTCTTCAAGCCGTCTGATGTCGGAGCGATGTTCCGGCTCTTCCACAGCGGGTACAATTTCACAAATCAGCTTGCGGGAGACGATCAGTATTCCGATGCAGTTCGCGCCTCTGGCATCGAGGGTGACAATGAGGCTTTTCTTACGCTTAGCGGTACATGGTCAGGCACCATAACAGTTCAGTGGTCTTATGACGGACCGGATTCTGGATTCATCGACCAGAATACGCTTAAATTCACTGAGAATGGTAGATACGAGATAGACCCCGGCGAACGATATGATAACGTGGTGCTATATTACCGCGCGGGGTTTCTTCCCGGCGATTACGTCTCTGGCGTTGCCAATGTGAATTTCACCTATAAGGGCGGGGGCGGATACGGTATATGCCGCGTCACAGGCTTCAATAGCCCGACATCGGTTGCCATCGAAATTCTAAAGCCTTTCACATCTGTTAATCCTACAGCAGATTGGCGGCGCGGTGAATGGTCGGCGGATGGCGTGTGGCCTTCGGCGGTTGCTTTCGCTGATGGGCGTCTGTGGTGGTCAGGAGAGGACCGGATTTGGGGGTCGGTTTCGGACGCTTTTCACAGCTTTGATGAGGATTATGAAGGCGATTCCGCCCCGATATTACGATCCATCGCCATAGGCGGCATCAATGATACACAATGGCTCATGTCCCTTCAGCGGCTCGTCATTGGCACCGAGGGGGCTATAGCAGTTGCCAAATCATCATCCCTTGATGAGCCACTGACGGTCGACCAGTTTACGATCAAGGAATCATCCACGCTCGGCGTTGCGCCGGTCGAACCAGCCAAGATCGACAATCGCGGCCTGACCATTGAGCGCGCGGGCCGTATAGTGGTCGAAGTTGTCTTTGACGCTGGATCGGCTGATTACAAATCCGTCCAGATGTCGAAGCTGACCACGAAGATATTTTCCAGCGGGGTCCGAGAACTCGCCGTCCAGCGCCGACCGGATACCCGTATCTGGATCATCACCAATGACGGGAATTGCATCTGCTGCGTCTATGAGCCTGACCAGGAGGTGATGGCCTTCGTTCCGATCCAGACCGATGGCGCATTTGAAAGCGTTGCTGTGCTCCCTGCTGTCGATCAGGACCGGGTGTATTTCTCCATCAGGCGCACGGTGAACGGTCAGACAGTTCGTTACATCGAAAAGATGGCAATGGATGAAGAGGTTGTGCCTTCGACGCTAGCCAAGGTGATGGACGCGTATAGGGTCGGCTCCACCCCGGTGGCGAGCGCGACTATCAATGTAGGAACGCACGTCGCCGGTAAAAATGTCGTCGTCTGGGCGGATGGGAAACCCGTGGAGACCGCGAAGGGGCAAGCGGCGAAATTCACCGTGGCTGCAAATGGCAATATCACGCTACCCTACGCAGTAACGAACTGGATCGCCGGGCTTCCATACACCGTTCAATATAAATCAGCTCGCCTCGCCTATGGCGCGGAGGGCGGCACGGCCATGCTCCAGAAGAAAAGCGTGGATGAACTTGGCCTCATCATGACCGATTTCACACGATGGGGCGTCAAGGCCGGGTCCAGCTTCGATAGCCTCTATGATCTTCCCTCCAAGGTGTTCGGAATGGAAGTCCCGGATATTGTGCTGGGTGATGTTCATGACGAATGCCCCTTCACCCTCGGCGGATCGTGGGGCCTTGATTCCCGCGTCTGCATTGAATGGTCCAGCCCCTACACGGCGACCCTGTTGGGGATGACTGTCGCGGTTACGACGAACGGGTAGGCATGATCCAGATCGTTACCGTTGACGGCAGGGAGATCGTGAAGGCTTCCGGCCTGCAAATCGACATGCCTGTCTTTGCAAAAATCGTCTTGGAGGATGACACGCCGCTCGGGTGTTTTGGCCTCGCATGGGGCGGCGGTCGCTGTTGGGCGTGGTTGCAGGTCGAGAACTACCGTCCGGGGTACGCATTCCTTGTGCGCCGCGAGGGGCGCAAATGCCTTCGTAGCGCGGTCCAGCTTGGGGAAACGGAGGTCTATACGCCTCGCGACACTCAATATGCGTCATCGGAAAAGCTGTTGAAAATCCTTGGATTTGAATTCTTCGCCATGGAAGGCGAGCAGGAGATATGGCGATGGCAGGACTCGAAACAATAGGCGCATTCTTGCTCGGCGGCGGGGCGACGGCAGGAACGGCGACTGGTGCGAGCGCTGGCCTAGGAAGCACGCTTTCGACCATCGGAACCGTTGCGTCTGCCGGTGGAACTGTCCTGTCTGGCGTGGCTGCCAAGCGTGACGCTGATTTCGTCGCGGCGCAAGAACAGCAGCAGGCGGCAGAGGAGAGGGCAGCAGCGTCGAGGGAAGCGCAGCAAAAGCGCCGGGAAGGGGCCTTGGTGCAATCTCGTCAACAGGCTCTTGCCGCCGCCTCTGGCGCTGGGGCTGGGACCGATGCTCCAACCATCGTCAAGCTGATGACTGATACCGCCGGGCAGGCGGACTACAATGCGCGCACCGTACTTTATGGCGGCGAGCAACGGGCGCGTGGTCTTGAGGCGTCAGCCCGCGCTAGGAGGCGGAGCGGTACCGCCTCCCTTCTCGGCTCCATTGGGGGCGGCTTCGGGCAGGCGGTCAAGGGATTTAAGTAATGGCGAGACTGCCGACAAAATACGATCTATCCGGACCTGAGTCTTTGCGTAGCGGGCGCAAGATTGCCGTGCAGGATACGACGGCTATTGGTGCTGGTATCGCGCAGGCTGGGGCAGGCCTCACGGCGCTCGGGGACCAGTTGAAGCAGCAAGAAAATACGCTTGGCCTTGCACAGGCTGAGTCAACTCTGAAGACTGGGCTAATAGACACGCGCCGCGCCGCCGATGAAGACCCGGATTATAGCACATATGGAGAGCGGTACGGGAAATCCACCAATGAATTGGTGAACAAGGCGGCATCGTTCATCCGCGATCCGAATTTGCGACAGCGCTGGATAGAGGGTGCAAAGGTTGATGCCGCTTCAACCATGGCTGCCATTGATGCGAAAGCCGACGCGTTGGGTAAGCAGGCCACCATCGCGAGCATTGATGAAACGCTCGAAGCGCAGCGGCGCATTTATGTCGATCCGAACACGACGGAAGAGGAAAAGCAAAAGGCCCTTTCCGACATTCAGGGGACCATCGAGGTCTCGACACAAACCGGGATATTCACGCCGGATCAGGCTGACCAGCGTAAGCAGCAATATATCAGGAACGCGAATTTTAGCCGTGCAAAGCTTCTAGCCGAGGCAGACCCAACCGCCATAACCAGACCCGCGCCAAAAGAAGTTTCCGACCGCGCGGCGGCGGCGGTTGCGTTCTTTCAATCGAAGGGATGGACGAAAGAGCAGGCGGCAGGGATCGTCGGCAACCTGATAGCCGAAAGCAATCTTAGGACGGAAGCCCGCAACCCCGGCGACGGGCGTGATGGGTCAGACTCAATTGGGCTTGGTCAATGGAACGGCCCTCGCGCTCAGGCCCTGAAGCAATTCGCCGCGGCGAATGGTGGGGACTGGCGCGATTTCAACGTTCAACTCGCCTTCGTCCAGCACGAATTGGAGGGGTCCGAAAGCGCGGCAGCACAAGCTCTGAAGAATGCGCGCGATGTTCACCAAGCAACCGCAGCATTCGCGGGCTATGAGCGCCCGGCAGGCTGGTCTCCCGATAACCCGACCGGCGCGCACAATTTCAAGGGCCGACTAAAGTTCGCCAGCCAAGCGGCGGGGATGGACCCTAACCCGCAGTGGATGAAGGACCTTTCTCCAGAGGAAAGGGAGGCCACCTTTGACATAGCGGAGGCGGTTGAACGTCAGCGCGCCGCCGCCGAAGCAGCCGATTTTAAGGCAACGCAGGTTGCAACGCGAGATACCTATAATCTACGCATCGCGACGAATGACCCGACGCTTACACCTCAGGACATTCTCAGCGATGCGCGCATTGACGATGGCGACAAGGCGGCCCTGATCAACACCTACAACACCGCGCGCAAGGATGCCTTCGCAGGAGCGGAGGCAGTTCAGGCATTTGCCAACGGAACGCTCCAGGTCGATCCATATTCGAGCGAAGGAAAGAAGGCTGTTGATTTCATCGGGAAGGAGATCGAAAAATCCGTTCCGGCAGATCGTCAGCAGGCGGTCACAGAAAGCCTTGTTCGGCAGACTGGCCTTGTCCCACAGAACACGTTTAATTCAATCCGTGGTGGGCTTGAAAGCCAGAATGTGTCGGAAGTTGTTGCGGCAGCTCAGACCGCATCCCGCATAGCCCAGATAAGCCCACAGGCGCTTTCGCGCCGAGAGGGAGGCGCATCCGTCCAGAACGTGGCCGACGATTTCGGCTTTTACGTCAACACATTGAATTTGTCGCCAGAACAGGCCGCGCAGAAGATCATGGACATGCGCGATCCGGCAAAGCAGCGAGAGCGCAAGGCACTCGCCCCGGCGGCTAAGGAATTCGTCAAGCAGATCGAGAATGACGACATCGGCTCGATGTTCGATGAAAGCTGGTTGCCCTTCAATGACCCGAAGGTGGGGTTCAACGAAGCGCAGGCGCTTGGTATGCAGGCCGAATATCAGGCCATAGCCGAGGAGCAATTCTATCAGGCCAATGGCAATCCGGATGTGGCGAAGAATCGTGCGCAGCAGCACATGAAGCGCCTTTATGGCGTGACGGAGTTGACCGGCAGCAAGGTCGTTATGAAGCATCCGCCTGAACGATACTGGCCACCTAACACGGCCGTTTCCGGTGATCCGTTCCAATACGCAAAGCAGCAGTTATTCCAAGACCTCTATGCGATTGACCCCGAAATTGAGCGCTCAAAGATACAACTCGTGACCACGCCCGAAACAGATGCCATGATCAAGCGTGGCGAGATGCCAGCATATGCGGTGCTATATCCCGATAAGAACGGCTCCCTTCAAACAATGCCGGGCAAACTATGGCGACCTGACATCGCCAATGTGGAGCGGTCCATCAGGGAGCAGCAGGACGAAGCGGTAAAATCCGCTCGCGAGCAGGACCAAACATATCGAGAGAATATTATCCCTGGTCAGGATCGTGATGCGACCCTTGACAACTACCTCGACGGAAATCCGCTGACAGGGCAGGTGCAGTAATGCCTTTCATCGATGAGCGGCGCACTCCGCAAAATCTCGCCAATATCGCGCCGCTCGATCCGCCCGACGATCCGTCATTGCTCGAGACTTTCGGCGCAGCATTTCGAACCGAGAACGTAATCGGCTCATATCTCGCGTCGAGCGGTCATGCTGACCCGTATGAGGTGGAAGAGGGGTTCAACGCGATTGACTATGTGAAGGATGATCCGGAGTTTTCGGCCTACGTGGACGATTTCGCGGGCATTTTCAACAAGAAGGCCGCAGACGCACAAAAGGCGCAAATTAAGCGAGAGCTTGCAGACAAACGCACGATAGACGCGGCGGGAGCCATGGGCGTCATTGCGGCGATGGGCGCTGGCGTGTTCGATCTGCCCACGCTCCTTCCGGTAGGGGGCGGCGTCCTCGGCGCTGGCGGCTCGCTTCTGCGGACGGCTACCGGAGCCGCCATCGGCGCGGGCATAGACGCGAGTGTTTCCGAGGCGGGGCTACACCTCACGCAGGTCACGAGGACCGGCGAGGAAACCGTTTATAACGTTGGAGGCTCAATTCTTCTTGGGGGTGCGCTTGGCACGCTGGCGGGGCGCTATCTCTCGAATGAGGCCGCGTCAGGTCTGTCCCGAAAGATCGAAGGGCAAGAGCGCGGATATGATGAGTTCGACAACGCATTCATCGCCGCCGGTAAACCCGCGTCTGCTGGTGCCGCTGCCCGCGATACCGGGCCGCTGGTTCTCAAGGATGAGGCGATCATCAAGAATATCCCATTGGTGAACCGGCAAGACCCATTGATCCGGCTGCAATTGTCCGACTTGGACACGGCGCGGCAGACGGTGAGGCAGCTTGCGGAAACCCCGCTGGAATATGCTGACAATGCTCGCGGCGTTGCGACGGAAATTGGCGGCTCGGTCGAAACGCGCATGAAAATGTGGAATGCGCCTCTCGCGAAATCGCTTACCGATATCGACACGCTTTACGCCAGATACTTCAATGACGCGCCTGACCCCACGGCATGGCAAACGCGCCTTTCGCCTATCAAAGCTGAAATGCAGCGCATAACGGGCGGCACGAAGCTGACCTACAAGCAGTTCAAGGAAGAGGTCGGGAAAGCCGCATTTAACGCAGAGCAGCATCCCATACCGGCCGTCGCGGAAGCGGCAAAAGTCTATCGGCGAATCGATGAGGCGATGAAGAAGGCCGCAATTGAGGCACGGCTTTTTCCTGAAAATGTCGCGGTAATGGAGGATCTTTCCCACCTTTTCCGCATGTACAACAAGGACAAGATCATTGCGCGCCGCAGTGAGTTCGCCCGCATCCTCAATGACTATTTCATCACAAAACGGGACGAGGCGGCGCGTATCGGAAATACGGAGGATGTTGCTCGAGGCGCGAACGGCGCGGCGGACAAGGCAGATAGGAAGCTTGCCGATTTTGGCCGGCTGTCCGATGAAGAGTTGAGGGACATCGTTGACGAGACGATTGACACCATTCTCGGTAACGCGGATGGTCGTATCCCCTATGACAGCATCGTTTCCGGCCCGCGCGGCCCGCTGAAAGAGCGCCTCCTTCATATCGAAAGCGCCAAGATACAGGACTTTCTTGAACTCGATATCGAACTGGTGCTTCACGCCCAGGTGCGCACCATGTCGGCTGACGTGGAAATCGCCAAGAAATTCGGTGATCCGACCATGGCGGAGGAAATCCGCAAGGTCAATGACGAGGCGAACCGGAAGATTGCGCAGGTCGATGGGAGGGCTGATCTGGATGACGCGGCCAAAGAGAAGGAACGCACTCGGCTGGACAAGCAGCGCAAAGCGGCGATCCGGGATATTGAAGGCATCCGTGACCGTCTGCGCGGCCAATATGCGCTCCCGTCAAACCCGGATGGGCTGGTTCTTCGCGCCGGGCGCGTTGCGAGAAACCTAAACTATCTCCGGCTTCTCGGCGGCATGACGGTTTCTGCGATCCCCGATTTGGGCCGCGTCATCACGGTCCATGGCCTAACGAACGCCTTTGGGGATGGCTTCTTGCCAATGGTGCGTAACTTTCGAGCGTTTCGTTTGGCAGCGGACGAGGTGAAGGATACCGGGACCGCGCTTGATATGAAACTCGACACGCGCGCTATGGCGATAGCCGACATAACGGGCGAGTTCGGCAGACATTCTAAATTTGAACGAGGAATACAGTCCCTTTCTTCACGGTTTGGCCTCGTATCGCTGATGGCCCCCTGGAATGCCACGGTGAAGCAAATTTCCGGTGTGGTCACCATGTCTCAAGTACTGAAGGCTACACGGCGCGTGGCAGATGGCACCGCATCCCCGGACGACATTCGGAAGCTTGCCGCATCAGGCATCAATGAAGACCTTGCACAGCGCATTGCCAAAGAGTTCACGCAGCACGGCGATAATCAAGATGGGGTATTGCTGGCAAAAGCCGCTGACTGGTCCGACAAGCAGGCGAGGGAGGCTTTCCGTGCCGCTGTTGTCCGAGATGTGGACCGCATTGTCGTCACCCCGGGGCAGGATAAACCGCTCTGGATGAGCACCGAACTCGGAAAGACCGTCGGACAGTTCAAATCTTTCGGCATTTCCTCAATGCAGCGCGTTACATTGGCGGGATTGCAGCAACGGGATGCAGCGGTGTTGAATGGGGTTATGGTGTCCCTTGCGCTCGGGGCGTTCAGCTATTGGGCCAAGCAGGTCGTTTCTGGGCAGCCCATATCTGATAATCCTGCCCAATGGGCCGTTGAAGCCTTTGACAAATCTGGGTTGGTCGGCTGGCTGATGGAAGCCAACAATGCCGCCGAAAAGGCAACACGGGGAAGGGTTGGGCTATCCGCCGTCACCGGAGAGCAGGTATCGAGGTATGCAAGCAGAAACGTCACCGGCGCATTTCTCGGACCGACCCCCGATGCTATTGCTGATATTTTCCAGATATCTGGGTCTATCTTTGCGGGAGACACAACAAAAAGTGACCTGAGGAAGGCGCGGCAGTTGATCCCCATGCAGAACCTGTTCTACGTTCGATGGCTCTTTAACCAGGTAGAGGAAGCCGCTGGCGACAGTCTTGGCCTCCCTGAAACAAGGAATAAGTGATTGGTCGCGCAGTTTTTCCTGATGGCTGCATCTATCGCTGGATTTGTCTTCGCGTGGGGCGGTGTAGACCGATCTGAAGGCTGGCGGATAGCCGTGGGGTCACTCGTCGCGCTCATCTTTCTGGGCGCAACGTTTTCGCTTGGCCCGACGATGAAAGAGTACGGGGAATGCGAACGCTTCAGTAGCTTTGCCGAAAGCTGTTGAAGCGCGTGGGACGTAAAAGCCTCCTGCCGACCCGCCGAAGCGGGGGGGGTGGACATCAACGGGGTAGGGATCGAGCAGGAAGACTGTGGCCTCTCTCACCTACAACTCCTGCAACCGATTTATGAGAGTTGGATGCGAGGACTTTTTGATAGAGGGCTACCATAGTATCCACGTTATCACGCCACTCGTAACACGCAACGGCTCGCGCGCGCCCGGCAGCACCCATCTGACGCCGCAAGGCCGGATCGAGCACCAACTGGCGAAGCGCCTTGGCAGCCTCTCGCGGGCTCTCAGGCGGCACCACAAATCCGGTTTCTCCGCCGACAACAACTTCGGGCAAGCCGCCCACGTCCGAAACCACGACAGGAAGGCCGCAAGCGCCAGCCTCGATAATCGCGACACCGAAGCTCTCGCGCCGACTAAGAGCGGCGTAGATATCAAACTGGCGTAGGTGCTCTGGGACCGCCTCATGCGGAACCTGGCCAACAAATTCGACAATACCGGAAATGCCGAGATTGTGAGCGCGGGTTTTTAGCTCGTTCATTTGTGGGCCATGGCCTACCAGACGAAGACGAACTCGCTTAGCCGTTTCTGGGTTGCTATGATTCAATTCTTCCACGAGGAGGGCAACACTGTCGATCAATATATCGACGCCATAATGAGCGGCCATACCTTTAACGGTGCCGATAACGATTGTGCCGTGCGAGGTGCTGTCATCCTCTTCTCTTGGAGTAAACAGACGTGTGTCAACGCCAAATGGCGTGATCTCGATATCCCCAAGGGGGGCGACAAGTCGGGCTTGATCAGCCATTGCGTAGCTCGTGCTGGCGATCTGGTCAGCTGCCAGAAGATTGCGCTTGGAGAGCCACCTATGAAGGGGGGACTTTCCCGCGAAATCGTACACGTCGCTTCCCCAAACTGAGAGGATGTAAGGATGGAAATGAGCCATCCGCGCCGTCGTGCCATAACCCGATGCATAATGAGCGTTCATCAGGTCGGGGCGCTCTTCAGCAAGGATCGAGCGTAGTGCGCCAGCATTTAGAAAATACCCCACTTCTCCAGAGTAGGGCAGTCGCTTCACTTTGACCGCTGGGTCTAGGTTTCTCAGCGGGGCATGCTGACTTACAAGTACAATATCAACCCCCGCCCGGGAAAGACTGTTTGCCCAACGCACGGTGTGTATACTTGAGGCGGCCGCGAGGAGAAGAATTTTCATGTTTACAGCGTCACGCATAGAGCCTGGGCTCGCGGGATATTTTATCATTCAGACGAACCGCAGCCAGCGCGAGACCTATTACCATCCACATGGGCAGCATATAGATGACGGAAGATGGACCAATAGCACCGATTGAGAAGCCCGCAAAACTGAGAACCAGGGCGCTCCCAACATAGCGTAGGGTATGGTCACTAGATGACCGCCCGATTCCCCAGAGCCGCCAGACGAGAGAACAGACCCAGATAAAAAACAGCGCCGCGAACACAACGCCGCCATCAACCAGCAACTCTATCCAAAAATTGTGCATTGATCGAATGTTGCCGATTACTGCGTCAGCCGCTCTTTCCTGGACTGCTATGCTGCCACCAGCCCCTACGCCTAGGCCATAGGTTTCGTAGAGTGCATTGAGCCCATTGCGAATGAGTTGGATGCGAACATCATATGAACCGAGACGTTCTCCACGGCTTGGGTCGGCTAGCGCTTGTATATGGCTTCCCACTAGGGCGGGCCCCGCGATCATCATTGCAATAATCGTCGCGCCAAGTAGCATTTTGCCATAAAATCCAAGTCTGTGGGCAATGAAAAGTAGCGCCCATAATGCGATTACAATAGCGAACCCGATAGCCCCAGCCCGTGCATCTGTCATGCTGACCACGCAGTATGTGGAGAGAGCGCCGAGAACAGCTATCCACCAGCGCCCGGTAAGCAGAAACAACGGAAGCATGAGAACAAGCGTTGCTGCAAGATTGTTAGGGTTTCCTGTGAAGCCGGTGGGCCACCCGAGCGTATCATAGATTTGCCGGGGTGATTGCCCGGCGAAACTGATGGGCTCTTGCCCGACAATCCAGCGTAAAGGCGAATATGGTGAAGATGGGAGCCTAAAAAATCTCAGCCCCTCCATGATCGAGATCGTTATTTCTATCGAAATCGTCGCCATGATGACCAAGAGGGCTGAGCGCAATCGTTCAACCGTACGGCATATTTCAGCTGTATAATATACAGTAAGAACGCCCATGCCCACGTAGACGCAATATTGAAGCGCATATAGCCGGTTAGGCGACCAAAGGATGGATAGGCCATACCATCCGAGGAAGAAGATAAAAAAGGCAGCATCCCATCGAAGGGATTTAGGGGGCAGAATGATGCCATTCCTGAATAAAGATATAGCCGTGCGGATCAGGAGCGCGAGCAATACCAAGTGAAAAAGATAGAGCTTGGAATATGCTATGGCTGGCCCAAGCAGCACCGCAACCAGAAATAGGGATTCTATGAATGGAAGTTTTTCAGCAGGGAGAAAAATAGTGCTTGGAAGAAGCTTCCACCATTGGGAGTTTCTTGAAGATACATCGGTATGAAGCATGCTACTTTACGGCTCCCCACGGCCTCTCTTTATTACCCTTGACGCAGAAACCGTGATGCCGAAGCCCACATCTGCCACCCCCATAACCCTCCTATGAGGATTACAAGAAAATATCGCACCGCTGAAAATTCCGGTCGAATGAGGGCAACAATACTCGCGCCAAAGGATGCAAGCAACACCGGACGCCACACTGCGACAACCATGCGATTCATTGTGAGGCCAACGAGAATGCCAGATGCTGCGGTAATAGCCATATATCCAATAGCGCTTACAACCGAGAATAGAACTATCGCGATGTATGCCGAACCGAGCGCGGCTCCGACGAGAAGCGCCGCAACCCGGACCGCCACTAATGACGCTTGCAATGCCATGTTGAGTTTTTGGGCCTCGACGGCAATAAGTACAACCCCGAGAGGAGCGGCGACGAACTGAGAGCCAGCCCATGTCGCCGTCCACGCCACCACCCATCCGGCATCCGCCCACTCTTTACCAAATAGGGTGGAAACGAAGTCGGGAATAATGACGGCCGCGATTGCAAACGGGGGAAGCGCCATCACGGTCAGAAGCTGGATAAGGCCTTCCAGCAATTTCGCGGTAGTACCGGTGCGTTGCGCTTCAACGATCCGTGGCTGAAGGACTTGGGAAAGGGCCGTACCAACAAGCCTCAAGGGGGCCGTGAATACGCGGTTGGCAAGCGTGTAGTACCCCGCCACAATGGGGGAGAATAGGGTTGCAAGCAGCAATATAGGGGCTTGAGCGCCTGCTATGTCGAGAAGCCCAGCCCAACTGTCATAAAGGGGGAATTTTCGGTAGCGCTTCGCCGCCCATGCAATTCCGCGGCGACGAACTGCGAGGCCGCGACGTCGATTGTCAGCAATCATTTGGATGGCGAGTCGTGACAGCCCTGCGCATTGGCCGATTATTTGCCCAATGACGAGGGCCAATGGACCAATCCCCATCAAGCCGAGCGCTAATTGGCTTCCGGGGCCGGCAATGCCCTGCTGAATGCGGGTGCGCGCGATAGTACCGAAGGCGGATTTCCGCACGGCCCAATAGTTGGCGACCTTATATGCACTGAGTGTTGCTATCCCGACAGCCACCAGAGCAGCAAAAACCCAAACTGGGATATC
Source organism: Brucella sp. IR073 (assembly GCF_049065735.1). Classification (NCBI taxonomy): domain Bacteria; kingdom Pseudomonadati; phylum Pseudomonadota; class Alphaproteobacteria; order Hyphomicrobiales; family Brucellaceae; genus Brucella; species Brucella sp. IR073. The sequence continues at coordinate 122,280 of NZ_JBAKHD010000003.1, read as the reverse complement.
AAGCGCGCGGGCCATTTCGCCCCCCAGCCAGAGGGCCGCAACCCCAGAAACTACGGACACTGCGATTAGCAATGCGAGCGAGAGGGCCGCTAGGTGCCAAGCCCCTCGGTCGGTTCTGGGTAGCGGAATGGCGAATTCATATCGCAGGGAACTGACTACACCAATTATGCCGACAATCGAGGCGAAGGTGGCTGCCAGCCCATGGGCTTCCGGGGGATATAGTCGTGTCAGAACCGGCAAGACCGCCAGCGCGATTATTTGCGCCAATGCTGCGGCACCCGAAAGCGTACTGAGGTCGCGCAAAAGCCGTTGTCTGGGGAGGATATTCTTGACGCCCCAACTCATCGCGCAGCGCTCATTCCGGGAAATTTGAAAGTTAATCGGCCCTCCCACTAACAAGCACAAGTGGAGGTCGTCAAGCGCGCCTAATCTAGGCGTTTTTCAATGGAGAAACCCATGGGAATTATCATAGACCGCACTGACGGGTTAGCCTCGTCTTCGGCCATGAAAGGGCCGGTGCGTTGCGCCACGACACAGAACATCATTCTCAGCGGCTTGCAAGTCATTGACGGGATTGCCGTTCAGGAAGATGACCGCGTTCTGGTCAAGGATCAGACGGACGCCCGTGCGAATGGCCTTTATGTCGCCTCTGTTGGTTTATGGCGTAGGGCGCGGGACTTCAACAACACCCGCGATGTCCGCAAGGGCACGATGGTTATCGTCACTGACGGGGAAATCAACAGCGGGGAATGGTATGTCACGACCGCAAACCCAGTCGCAATCGACATTTCAGAGATAACATTTGCGCGGGTGCTCACCTTCGGTTTGGCCCCAGGTGAGATCATGGCCGCTGTCGTTTTCGAGACGAAGGCACAGGCTGACGCCAATCTCGACTACCCGGAATTGACGGCTGCATGGGTTGTTGAAGACCAAGACCCCAACAACAATGGCATTTACCAGAAGCAGGGAGACGCCGGGTCTGGGTCGTGGCTCAAGCTTGGCGATTTCCCACGAAGCTGGACGCCGCTTTATCGGATCATCCTGCGCGGTCAAGACAGGGTGATGGAAATATATGACTGGACCGGCGGCTGGGGCGCGAAGCCACCCACAGGATACATTGGCCCGAATGGTCTAACTCAAGACATAGATGAGGCGACGAACATTCGCGGGCAACGCGGCCTTGATGGCCCCGGCACTGGCGATATGCTTCAAGCAACCTACGATCCAACCGGGGTCAGCAAAAACGCATTTGACGGCTTCCCTGTGGGCAACCGTCCCACCCTGAAGGCACTCGACACTAGCCAATTCTCAGCAGCATTCTTGACGGAAGCGGGGCGTGAAGGGAAGTTTGTCTGGAGATTGGGCGATTATTCCGCGCTGATTGCCGCTGATACGCAGGAAGGCATTTATCTCAAATCCAATGGCGTTCCTGCTTCGCAAGGCGCATGGGTCCGGGAATATAATGGACCGATGCAAGCGCGATGGTTCGGCGCGTCAAAAGGTGGTTCACTCGTCCAAAACAAAGCCGCTCTTCAAGCCGCAATTACGATGGCTGACGCCACGGGCGGCGCGGAGATCGAGATTTGGGAGCCTTACGGCTATAAACTGCTCGCGATGGATACCCATCCTGACCTTTCGCACTGCGTCAACGATGTGGTCGTGCGCGATGGTTCACCGGGTTCCAGCTATGCCCCACCAAATAAAGACGGCGCTCAGGTGCGTTACTTCTTCTCAACGCACCAAGCGGGGGCAATGAGTGATAGTGGCGGCCTTCGCATATTCTCCAAATGGCCACCATACCTGTTTATTTCAAATAACGCGGTATACGCCGCGCCGGGAGACCCTACACGCACCGCGCTCGATAATCGCCGCGCAACGGTGTTGTTTGCGAACAATGGTCAGGCGAACTGGGTTTTAGGGCAGGGGACGGAATCTGGGGCTAATCTCACAGACGATCAGATGTCCGCGTTTTGCATAAATGTCTTTAACGTCCCGGCCTACGGGATAACTCAGTCAAGAGTGTTCGAGATGCTCAAGACTGACCTGAGCGTTTTCTGGGACACTGGATCGTGGGCCATACGCTACCGACCAACAGCACCGGCCACGCTCACGCTGTCTACAAGGGACGCGGTAGACAACAGCATCCTGCTGAAAAGCGCCTTGAATGATTGCGGCATCATTGCATCTGGGAAACAGCAAGTTGGCGATACGGAGTCCTTATCTTTTAAGGCTAACACCGCGATCCGATGGTCAATTTATCGCAATGGTGGGTTTATCCCCGGGATGGACAATCTTAACGATGTCGGCCATCCGTCTTTCAGGCTCCGCAATATCTACGCCGTTACATCGACTATCGGCACTTCTGACGAGCGGGAAAAGGTCGGCATAATCGACGCGACCGATGACGACGCCGCGCTTCGAGCAATCCGCAAGGTGAAGTTCAAACGCTGGCAGTTCCGTGATGCAATCGCCCTCAAGGGAGAGGATAAAGCGCGCCTGCATTTTGGCGTCATAGCGCAAGAAATCAAAGCCGCTTTCGAATCGGAAGGGTTAGATGCTTTCCGATATGGCTTGCTTTGCCACGACACATGGGATGCATCGCCGGCCGAACTTGACGACGAGGGTAAAGAGATCAAGCCTGCCATCCCAGCCGGGGACCGCTACGGAGTGCGTCTTGACCAAGTGTTGGCGCTAAAGCTGGCCGCCATAGAGCAAGACCTCGCACCCCACCAAGCCTAGCATACCCATACATCCAAAATACCACCCGCACCGCCCTCTGAGGCGGTTTTTTTATGTCGAAAGGAAAGATCATGGACAGAACCGTTCCTCACGGCGCGGCGCTTTTGCTCGACTTCATCCGCCAGACGGAGACGGGCCGGAGCGATCGGGCCTCTTACGATGTTATCTACGGACACAATCAGGATAAGCTCTCAAAGCCAATCACCAGCATGACGATTGGCGAACTGGTGGACGCGCAGGAGGGCTTTACCCGGCGCTTCAAATCGTCGGCATCCGGCGGCTACCAGTTCATGCGGGCCACGCTGCAAGGGCTGGCGAAAGAGCTTGGTCTGAGCGGCAAACAGGTATTTGACCCTGACCTACAGGATCGGCTCGCCTATCATCTGCTCAAGCGGCGCGGGTATGAGGATTTCGCAGCAGGGAAAATCAGCCGGGCGGAATTTGGCAAGCGTCTCGCGATGGAGTGGGCCTCGTTCCCGGTGCTTACCGCGACCAAGGGCGCGCATCAGCAGCTTAAGCGCGGGCAGTCCTATTACAGCGGCGATCCTCTCAACAAAGCCCTTGTCCCCCCGGCAAAAGTGGAGGCTGTGCTTGAAAAGGTTCGCGTGGCCGCGCAGGCCGTAGCCGCCGCACCTGTCGCGCCACCTGAAACCATGACCGTCAAAGAAACAGTGGTGGCCGACCCCGGCGAGCTGGAAAAGCACCCGGCCAAGAGCAAGACCACTTGGACGTGGGCGCTGGCCGGTGTTGGCGCTGGCGTTTCCGCTGCCGGTGAATTTCTCGGTGGCCTCGATTGGCGCGCGCAGCTGCTCATCAGCGCGGCTATCGTCGCTTTTGCCGTCTACGGCATCAAGCGCCGTGTCGATCTCTTCCGGGCGGTCAAAGACCTGAAATCGGAGATGGGGGCGTAATGCTGGCGCTCCTCAAATATTGGCAGATCGGCGCGGGGGCGGCGGTGGGCGCGCTGCTCGCCGCCGGTCCTGTCTATCTGTACGGCGCGGCGAATGGGCGTCAGCAAGCGGCCCTGTCGGCGGCAGAGGCAACGGTAGCGGCAATCTCGAAGAGGGGTGACATTGATGAAAAGATTATTGGCATGGACGGCTATCGCCTCTGCCTTGAGCTTGGCGGCGGGGTGTCAGAGTGCGCCGATCAACTGCGCCGGGTGGGAGCCGATCAGCCTTAAGCCCGCGACGGCGGTCTATCTCGCGGGCAATGATATCACCGCAGGGCAGGGGATTGCGGGGCATAATGCTTATGGCAAATCGGCGGGGTGCTGGTGATGAAAGACCAGATCGCGGATCGAGTAACGGCGGCAGTCGCCACCGGTGCGGCCACCAACCCCGTATGGCTTCCATATCTTGAGCACGGCCTGTCCATAGTTCTTTCGGCGCTGGGCATCGTCTGGCTGCTGGTCCAGATTTATTACAAGGTTCGGAACGGGCGATAGCCCTTGGGGTGCATGGCCCTGCCGGTCTGGCCTGCCGGATAAGGGGTTATCTCCAACTCTGGGCCAATATGAAAGGCATCCTCGGATATAACGCCACTTTCACGCCACCTGATTTCGCCCCCGGTGCTTCACGGCGCTGGGGGCTTCTTTATGCGTTTTGGAACCCATTTCCCAAACCGGCGTTGCGGCGGCATGGACAGAGGTTATTTCCACCCGCCGGTGAGTATCGAGTTGCCGTCTGATCGGATCGGGGTTTGTCGCAACGTCACGTCGGCAGCAGAGGCGGCGGAAATTCTGCTGTACCGCTGGCCAGAAAAGCGCGGACGACGACACCAGGAGGCTTTGCGAGTATGCCTTGCGGTGCTTGAGGGGCAGGAGCCTGCCAATGCCGTGAGGCAAGCCCTCATTGATGCTGCCGGAGAGGCAGGTGTCCACGTTCGGCAGTGATGGTCATTAAGATATTTCTCCATATTTGCTTTTTTAATAAAATCGACACAGCCGGATACACCAATAAGTAGCCAAACTATAAGATCGCTAACCTTCGCCCATTGCTTAATTAGCTCGATCAAACCTTAAATGCGGATGTCGTTATCTTTCACTGATCTTTCAAAAGGGGGCGGAATATGGCTAAGGAGCCGACCAGGCAGGAAAAGCTGGTTTTCATCATTGGGGAGCTCCATGAGTTGATGAAAATAGCTGCTAGCGAAAACCTCGACATGCTCGTCTACATGCTGGATATGGCCCGGATCGAGGCAGAGGACACGCTCAATGGGATGGTGAGCGTCAAGCGCCAATGAGTGCGAGGACGACAGATATAGGTGACCCGGAGGTCGCCTCCTTGATCTGATCCATCTGCGCGTTAACTGATCTAGCGGGAAATATCATTTCGGATTTGACACCTATAAGTGTCATGTGCTGATTCCCACGACTTTAGCGAACAAAACAGGAGATATGGATGAACAATCAGGAAAACGCATATTCGCCGGAACTGGCCAAAGAGGGCCGAGATCTGGTCAAGGCTTTTTTTCAAATCGCCGACCCCGCGAAACGCCAGAAGGCTATGGCCTATGTGATGTCGCTGGCCGAGCCGCAGAAAGCCTCAAAGGCTGCCTGATGCAGATGGAGCGCGAAAATCTCGCGCTCATCTCCGAGCGGCGATTATTTCTGCTCATCCCTTTTTAATGCGTCCCCGCGGTGATCACCGCAATACCACTCGACGCCATATCGACCACCAAAGCCAAAACTCCCCCATTTCTTACAGCCCGGATGCATGCACCAGTGCTCGTCAATGCCGGGCTTGGTCCTAGGTAGCTCGATCAGGGTATTATCGTCGCTCATGCCGCCGCTTTCTCGACTAGCACCAGTTCATCATCCGGCAGCGGGCGCTGAAGCTGCTTGGCGATATCCCACGGCGCGGTGAGCCACATCTCGATCTCATGCTCACTCGTCAGGATCACCGGCATTGCCTTGGGGTGGATCGGGGCGACAACGGCGTTGGGCTGGCAGGTCAGAAACGCGAATATCTCGCATTCCACCGGGCCTTCCTTTTTCTTACGCGTCGCAGTCCAGGGCGTCCATATCCCCGCAAATGCATAGAGCGGCTTGCTTTGGTCCAGTGCGAACCAGTGCAGCGGCTTGCGCTTGGTTACCGGGTCCGGCTCCTGTCCATACTCCGAAAAACTCGTGGCCGGGACAACGCAGCGATTCCCAACGCCAAGCCATCGGCGCCAGTGAGGGGAGGCGACATTGCGGATATTGGTCACGCCGCTATCCACATCGCTTTTCAAAAATTGCGGCGGGGTCGGCATGCCCCAGCGCACCATCGCCAGTTCGCGCTCGGCGCCGTTATTCCGGACCACGGGAGCGGCATAATCGGGATAGATATCGAGCGTCGGGTCGAGGCGATTGGTTAGGTCGGCGCCAAACTTAAACAGCCGCCGCATCGCCTCGTGCGTCGTCGTCACGTTGTATAGATTGCACATGCTAGTCTCCATCTGCACTGTTGCAGTCCCGAAGATGCTGTCACCGGCTCGCCCGCATTTGGAGCAAACCAATCGCCTCTCATACGACCGCATTCTGGCTTTTGGGTTGATGCGGGCGAGTAGAACAAGTCGATCCAAGCTGTTCAAATTCCCGCATGTCAGGCAATAGGCATAGATATCATCGGATGACGGGATATCCAGCAGCGTCGTTCTCTCTGCCACCTCGCGAAGCTCTATGCCGCGGTTCCATGGCAGCTTGCGCCATTTCCACCACAGATGACCTTTGCCTCGGTCCGCAGGGTTGAAATGTACCCCGTCGAATCGCTCCCTGAAGATATGGGCTTTCTCAGCGTCGGCGAAACAAAAGACTGTATACCATTCGTCTTCGTGCTGGACGCTGTGCCCGCGCGGCGAGCAGCCAAGTGAACGGGCAACTTCATGAATTGCAACTCGCGCTTGGAAACCTCCGCGCTGACAGAGCGCCACCTGATGAGGGAAATCGTGGTCGATCTGCCAACTGGACAGCATTCCCTTGTGCCGTGTCATGATGCATCACCGACCTAGCCCAGTTGGCTGTACCGGTTGGGCTTCTTGTTCTCATTTTGTTCGCAACATGAATGAGAGTCAACCGGGGTCGTTTCGGAGTGCCGTTTATGATGGCGCGATCACTCACACCACCCACGGCGCTTGCCTTTCCAAGGCCGCGCCAGAAGCTCAGATATAAGCACGTCGCCCACATCGTGACCATTGACTGATATCGTCGCCAGTGTGCGCCCGTAGCGGTCCTTGATGCGGCCTGTATCCGGGTCGCCGCGCTTGATGACGGGATCGCCGGTCGCGAGCAATTCCGCGAGCCGACGTTTGGCGACCAGTCCCAGCCGCCGCTCTGCATCACATCGAGGGTGACCGATCTCCGGCGCGTCGATGTTGGCGATTCGGATGTGCTCGTCATGGATGGTGATGGTGTCACCGTCGATTGTGCAAATCTGATTCGCGCAGGTCGGAGCGGCACGGGCTGACCCGGCTAGTGCGAGAATCATGACGCAGGCCGCTGGCGTGATTACAATTCGATGCATGGGGTGATCCTATAGCGGGGGCCGCTCTCAATAGGATGAAGCTGCCTCTTAGGTTCATTGAACCTTCCGGGCACTATGTATACAGAGCGAAAAATTTAAGGATATCAGGGGTTCGGATGGTGGGCGTGACAGGGATTGAACCTGTGACCCCTACGATGTCAACGTAGTGCTCTCCCGCTGAGCTACACGCCCATCCGACGAGGGCGCATACACCATATCGGAATGCGCCCGTCAATGCCTGATTTCGAAGTTTCGCCGGTTTTCTTTTTCCGGTGGAAGACTTTTATCGGGCGGCGTGACATCGCCCGGAAAATCCGGGCACCTTTCGATGCCCGGGCCGACGGTCAGGCGGCCACCAGCATTTTTTCGATCTCGTTGACGAGATCGCGCAAATGGAATGGCTTCGACAGCACCTTTGCATCGCGCGGCGCGTTCGAATCGGGATTGAGCGCAACCGCCGCGAAGCCGGTGATGAACATGACCTTGAGGTCGGGGTCGATCTCCGTCGCGCGGCGCGCCAGTTCGATTCCGTCCATCTCGGGCATGACGATGTCTGTCAGAAGCAGGGAGAAGGGCTCTTCGCGAAGTCGCTCATAGGCGCTGGCGCCATTATCGAAGTGGGTCACATGATAGCCCGCCTTCTCAAGTGCCTTCACCAGAAAGCGACGCATATCGTTGTCATCTTCCGCTAGAAGAATTCTTTTCATTGGTCTGTCCGAAATTTCCTGGCCACCCGCGGCGTGCCCGCTCCATCTTCAATGGCATTTTGGGGCGATTCGTTCCGTTTCAAGAAACGCCCTTTTGGTAAATATCGGATGAATAAGGCATGACAACCATAGAATCCGAATCATATGCCTGTCGAGGAGAGAATCAGTCCGAAGGGCAGGGCGGAGACTAGACACGCCGCGCTTCTGCTGGCACTTTCCGGGGGATGACGTTTCGTTCACAAACGGTCCGCCGATGACCCCGGAGTGCGAGTTTTCCCTGGTTCCGCCGCATGAGATCCGTGCGCCTGCGGAGCAGCGCATTCCCTTTGTCTTCGATTCGCCCCATAGCGGCCGCTATTATCCGCCCCGCTTTCTCGCCACGTCGAGGCTCGATGAATATGCCATCCGCCGCTCGGAGGATTGCTTCGTCGAGGAGCTTTTCGGCGGGGCCGTGGCGCTGGGCGCGCCGATGCTGCTGGCGCATTTTCCGCGCGCCTATCTCGACGTCAACCGCGAGCCCTATGAGCTCGATCCGCGCATGTTCGCCGAGCCGCTTCCCTCTTACGCCAACGCGCAATCGGCGCGGGTGGCGGGCGGGCTCGGCACCGTGCCCCGCCTTGTCGGCGAGGGGCAGGACATCTATCCCGGCAAGCTGCCGCTTGCCGAGGCGCTGCAGCGGATCGAGACGCTCTACAAGCCTTATCATGCGGTGCTCTCCCGCCTCATCGCCGATACGGAGCGCCGGTTCGGCTATTGCGTGCTTATCGACTGCCACTCCATGCCCGCAGGCATCCGGGCGGGGGAGGGAATCGGACGGCCGGATTTCATCATCGGCGACCGGTTCGGCCTCTCTTGCAGCCGCGCGCTGGCGGAAGCGGCGATCGAGCTTTTGCGCGACATGGGCTATGCCGTCGCCTACAACAAGCCCTACGCGGGCGGCTTCATAACCGAGCATTACGGCAAGCCGGCCAAGGGCTTCCATGCGCTGCAGATCGAGGTCAATCGCGGCCTCTATCTGAATGAGCGCAGCTTCGAGAAGCATTCGGGCTTTGACATGCTGCGGAGGGACATCAACATGTTTCTGGCGGATTTGTCCTCGCTGCCGGACTATCATTTCAGCCAGCCGCCGCTGGCTGCCGAATAAGCCTCCGCCCTCCATCCATAAAAAAAGACCGCCCGTGGGCGGTCCAAAGTCTAGGGAGGAAACGCCCAAGGAGGGCATAGACAGGAGCCCCTGTCTGACGCTCACATTATGGTGCGTTGCAAAATCGGTCAAGCTAAAATGTGATAATTTGGGCAATAAGTTTTTGTGCTCAAAATTTGGGCTGGATTTGTAGCCATCTGCCCTGATAACAGTCAGCCACGAGCAAATTGAGGGAGGAAGCCATGGCGGCCGTCGAAAAGTCATTTCTCATGAAGATCGCGGCGGCAGCGACGGCGGAAACGCTGCCACGGTTCCGCATGCCCGGAACAGTGCATAACAAATATGCAGAAGGCTTCGATCCGGTGACGGAAGCCGACCGTGAGGCGGAGCGGGCGATCCGGAAGGTGATCCGCGAGGCCTATCCCGACCACGGAATTCTGGGCGAGGAGCATGGCGCGGAAAATCTCGAACACAGCCATGTCTGGGTGATCGATCCCATCGACGGCACACGGGCGTTCATTTCCGGCCTGCCGGTGTGGGGAACGCTGGTGGGGCTCACGGTCGATGGCAAGGCGGAAGCCGGGCTGATGTCGCAGCCTTTCACGGGCGAGCTTTTCTATTGCGATGGCGAGGCGTCGTATTATGAGCGGGCGGGGGAGGCCAGGGAGGCGCGGCGGCTCAGCACACGCAATACCACCGCGCTTGCAGATGCCACTTTATTCACCACCACGCCCGCGCTCTATAAGGAGGCCAAGCGACTCGCCTATGACCGGCTGGAGGCCGTGGTACGCCTGCCGCGCTATGGCGTCGATTGCTATGCCTTCGCCATGGTGGCGCTGGGTTTCGTCGACATCGCCGTCGAGGTGGGGCTACAGCCTTATGACATCGTCGCGCTCATTCCCCTTATCGAGAAGGCCGGCGGGGTGGTGACGCGCTGGGATGGCGGGCCGGCGGAAACGGGCGGAGACATCATCGCCGCCGCCACGCCGGAGCTTCACCGGGCAGCGCTGGAACTGCTAAACTCGTGATCCGGTAAAGTTGCTTAGCCCGGACAGGATCATGCACTCCTGAATGCAGGCTGATCGATTTCGAGGAAATCCGAGCCGGGAATGAACGCATCGAATGCGGCGAGCAGTTGCTCGCGGAAAAAATCGGCTTCCTGCAGGATTTCATGGCGCGCGCCGTCGATGACGAGCAGCGCGCCATTGCGTAGGCGGGCAGCATAGCGCTCGGTGGTGAGCGTCGAGACGACCTTATCCGCGCCCGCCGCCACGATCAGGGTGGGAATGCTGAAATTGCTCATGAAATGATGGTCATGCACCTGATCCATCGCACGGAGCGCGGATGAAACCCAGCGTGCCGTCGGGCCGCCCAAGCCTAGTTGCGGATGATCGCGGATGATTTCGGCGTTGCGCAGGAAGCGGCGCGGGTCGCTCGTCAGGGGATTGTCAGCAAAGGGCTGCGCTTCCCCGCGCCGGCCATTGGCGTAATAGCCGCCGAGCCCGACGAGCCCCGCCGTCCGGGTGGCAAGGCGGATGCCGCCGATCGCAAGGCGCGAGCCGGGAAGGCCGAGAAAGGGCGCGGTCAGCACCATGCGGCGAATATGGCCAGCAAGCGCCGGGGCAGCAAGCAGGGCGATGAGGCCACCCGTCGAATGGGCGAGGATGTAATAGGGCGGCGGACAGTCCGGCAGGATGAGATCGTGCATGACTTCGCCGAGGTCGAGCACGTAGTCATCGAAATTATTGACATGGCCGCGTAAGGGATCGCGGAGCAGCCTGCTCGACCCGCCTTGCCCGCGCCAGTCGAAGGTCGCGACGGTCAATCCCCCGGCGGCGAGATCGGCCATGGTCTCGAAATATTTCTCGATATATTCGTTGCGGCCATGGAGAATGATGACCGTACCGCGCGGCGAGACGCCGACGCCTGGCGTGACGGAATAGCGCAGCACCTTGCCGTCACGCATCTCCAGCATGCCGGACCGGGTGCCGGCAGGGGCGCGGTTGATATCGCTCTCGAAGAGATAATCAGTCATGCGGTGTCGCCCCTGGCGCATTTCCATCGACATGATGTGTCCAATCGATAGGCTGGCGAAGGGCAAAGGTCAAATGGGGAGGGCGAGGTTTCCCGCTGGGGATTAACTGTGTTTATACAATAAGCCGGAGGCTCCGTGTGGAAACCTCCGGCTTGGCCAGCCTTCTGGAAGGGACGTTACAGCCGGCTGGCCGTATCTTCGTTATGGATTGACCTCGATGGTGAAGCCGGTGCGGTGCGGACGGCCGCCGCCGACGCGCTGCGTGTCTAGGATACGGCCGTCGCGGGCATCCACGATGAGGATAAGGCGGCGGCCGTGGCGGGAGGCTTTCACGTAATAAGTGCCGCGACGCATGTCGATATCGCCGACATTATAGCCGCGGCGCTCCAGCGAGCGGGCGATCTCGCGCGGGCCCATCATCCGCGGACGGCCATAGCTATCGCGGTCGCGATCACGGCGCCAGTCGCGGTCGCGCCGCTCATGGCCCCAGCGCGGCGGGGGAGGGGCATCATCGTACCAGCCTTGCGCGAAGGCGGGGGCAGCAGGGGCGGAAATACCGAGGCCAAGCATCGTGGCGGCGGCAATGGCTAGGACAGCCTTTTTCATCATTTTTCCCTCTCGATTCCGGAACGCTCCGGACATGGTTGGAGACTAGCTCCGGCTTCCTGAATAGAGGCCGAAGGCGGCATTCATCTGGCATTCAGCACTATGCACAAACAAAAAATGTGACTGTCTGTTTTATTGGCTGGTCGCATGATCCGATCCAAAAAGTCTGCCTATTTTGGGGACCGTGCTCCGGTCTTGAAATCACAAAACGCCAAACCCAAATCTTGGTTGCGGTCGCCAGATGGGGCCGCTGGCTCAGAGGTTCGCCGAATTGGGAACTATCGTTCAGCCACAACGCAAAACGTCGCTCTAAAGGAGGGCTTTTACCATGCGTCACGTTGATTTTTCACCGCTTTACCGTTCCACAGTCGGCTTCGACCGGCTCTTCACGATGCTCGATTCGCTTAGCGCACCCGAGGGCGCGCCCGCCTATCCGCCGTATAATATCGAGCGGACGGGTGAGAATGCCTATCGCATTACGATGGCGGTCGCGGGTTTTTCCGAGGATGAGATCGAAATCGAGGCTCATCGCAACCAGCTGACCATCAAGGGCCAGAAGGCCGAGGAGAACGGCGGCGAGCAGCGCCAGTTCCTCTATCGCGGCATTGCCTCACGCGCGTTCGAGCGTCGCTTCCAGCTTGCCGACTTCGTGGAGGTCACCGGTGCGAGCCTGAAGAACGGGTTGCTGCATATCGATCTCAAGCGCGAAATCCCCGAGGGGATGAAGCCGCGCAAGATCGCCGTGGAGGTGCTTTCCTCCGAGAAGGCCAAGGCGATCGAGACGAAGGCTGCTGAGTAAGCTTAGCGCCCTCCTTCCCCCTTGCGGGGAAGGTGCCCGCGTTAGCGGGCGGATGGGGGTGGCGCCGCTTCTACCTCTTCTGAGATCGTGGTACGACGTCACCACCCCCACCCGACCCTTCGGGCCACCCTCCCCGCAAGGGGGGAGGGAGGGGCGTCGCGTCAGGCAACCAACGCTCCGAACCGATCCACCTCTTCCTCCGAGGTAGCGAAGCTCGTCACGAAGCGAGCGAAGGTTTCGTCTTCCGCCACGCGGTCCATCTCGGAATGCGGCGGGTTCCAGTCGTAAAAGACGGCGCCCTGCGCCTGCAATTTTTCGTAGACGCTCTTCTTCATGATCGCGAAGACTTCATTTGCCTGCGGCTCCCAGGCGAGGCGGAGCTGCTGCGAGGCGCGGATATGGCCGGCGAGCCGCTGCGCCATGGCGTTGGCGTGGGTCGCGAGTTCCAGCCAGAGGCTGCCGTCGAGATAGGCTTCGAACTGGGCGGCGATGAAGCGGGTCTTGGAAAAGAGCTGGGCGGCGCGCTTGCGGATGAAGGGCAGGTCCTTGGCCTGCGACGGGTCCATAAACACCAGCGCCTCGGCGCACCAGCAGCCATTCTTCGTGCCGCCGAAGGAGACGATGTCCACGCCTTGCCGCCAGGTCATATCCGCCGGGGAACACCCAAGCGAAACCAGCGCATTGGCGAAGCGCGCGCCGTCCATATGCAGCGGCAGGCCGTGGTCGCGGCAGACGGCGGAGATGCGGGCTATATCGTCAAGGCCATAGAGGGTGCCGACCTCGGTGGCCTGCGTGATTGAGACGGCCATGGGCTGGCCGGCATGGACGAAGCCGGGGTTGAAGCGTTTCAGTTCGCGCTGGAGATTGGCCGGGTCGATGCGCCCGAGCGCGCCGTCCACCGGATGCAGACGTGCGCCGCCGGTGAAATACTCCGGCGCGCCGCATTCATCCTCGATGACATGGGCTTCGCGATGGCAGAAGGAAACGCCGCCCGGTCGGTTGACGCTCGCGAGCGCCAGCGAATTGGCCGCCGTGCCGGTCGCGACGAAGAACACCGCCACTTCGCGCTCGAACAATTCGTTGAAGCGTTTCTCAACCGCGCGGTCGATATCGCTCGCGCCATAGGCCGCCCCAAACCCGCCCGCATGGCGGACCAGGCTCTCGGCCACCTTTGGATGTGCGCCCGCCCAATTGTCCGATGCGAAATTCATGTGCTTTCTCCCGCATACCCTTGATGATCGCGAGGGTTCTTGCACCCCCACGGCGCGGCTGTCCAGAGAGAAGGGGTGAATGGGTAGAGCGAAGACGTACAATTTTTCCCTAGGGAATTTGTCTATTCGGTGGCAATTTTATGGCGAAAAACGCTGGATAAGCAATTTCAGCAATGGAGAAAAATCGGTTTGCGCAATAATATTACAAAGTTGGCGATTTTATTTTGCTTTTCCATCTTGTGATCGGGCATAATTTCTGCCATAGAATATAGGACAGCATTGCTGTCTTATTTGACCGGTGGCGGAGCCGAACAACAGCTCCGGCGCCGGTTTGCGCGGCGCAATGGCGCTTGGGACATGCGGGCGAAAACGTGAATTGCCTCGCGGTCCAAAATGCTCTTGCAGTCATATGCCACATGGACGCCGGGGTGGAATCGGTCATATTCCCCCCGGATCAAGAACGACCGCCCGATAGGGCCTTTCAGGAGGAAATGACGATGACGGACTTGACGCCATCTGTATCACCCGAGCTTCTCGAGGGCGTGCAGAACCGTGCGGTCAAAGCCGCCAAAACGTCGCGAACTCCGAACCGAACGACGCTCGCCGGGTTGCCGGCGCGACAGGGTCTTTACGACCCGCGCAACGAGCATGATGCCTGCGGCGTCGGCTTCATCGCGCAGATGAAGGGCGTGAAGTCGCACCAGATCGTCAAGGACGGGCTGTTCATGCTCGAAAACCTGACGCATCGCGGCGCGGTGGGGGCCGACCCGCTGGTGGGCGACGGCGCGGGTGTGCTGGTGCAGATTCCCGACCGCTTCTTCCGCGAGGAGATGGCGAAGCAGGGCGTCGACCTGCCTCCGGCGGGGCAATATGGCGTCGGCCACTGGTTCATGCCGCAGGATGCGGATGCGCGGGCGCATATTGACGAGATCATCCGCGAGTCGGCGCAGTCTGAAGGATTGCCGGTCATCGGTTTCCGCGACGTGCCGGTCGACAATTCCTGCCTTTCCAAGGCGCCCGAGATCGTCGCAGCCGAGCCTTACCATCGGCAGGTCTTCATCGGCCGCACGCCCGATATCGATGACGACGAGGAATATGAAGCGCGGCTTTATCTTCTGCGCAAGGTCATCTCCGGCCGCATCTATGCGGAGAACAACAACAAGGATGTGGGCGCCTATTGCGTGTCGCTGTCGTCGCGCACCATTGTCTACAAAGGCATGTTCCTCGCCAACCAGGTGGGTGCTTACTATAAGGACTTGAACGATCCGCGTTTTGAATCCGCGCTGATCCTCGTCCACCAGCGCTTCTCGACCAACACCTTCCCGTCGTGGAAGCTCGCCCATCCGTACCGCATGGTCGCGCATAATGGTGAGATCAACACGGTGCGCGGCAACAACAACTGGATGGCGGCGCGGCAGGCGTCGGTCGATTCCGAGCTGTTCGGTAACAACATTTCCAAGCTGTGGCCGATCTCCTATGAGGGGCAGTCGGACACGGCCTGCTTCGACAATGCGCTCGAATTCCTGTTTCAGGGCGGCTACAAGCTGGCGCATGCCATGATGATGCTGGTGCCGGAGGCATGGGCCGGCAACAAGCTGATGGATGCAGACCGCAAGGCGTTCTATGAGTATCATGCCGCGCTGATGGAGCCGTGGGACGGCCCGGCCGCCCTATGCTTCACCGATGGCCGCCAGATCGGCGCGACGCTGGACCGCAACGGTCTGCGTCCGGCCCGCTATATTGTCACCGACGACGACCGCGTGATTCTCGCCTCGGAGGCGGGCGTGCTGCCGGTGGAGGACAAGCATGTGGTCAAGAAGTGGCGCTTGCAGCCGGGCAAGATGCTGCTGATCGATCTCGTCAAGGGACGCATCATCTCGGACGATGAGATCAAGTCCGAGATCGCGACGCGCCATCCCTACAAGCAGTGGCTGAAGAACACGCAGCTGATCCTTGAGGACCTCAGCCCCGTGGAGCCGCGCGCGCTGCGCAAGGATGTGAGCCTCATCGACCGGCAGCAGACCTTCGGCTACACGCAGGAGGATACGAAGATCCTGATGGCGCCGATGGCGACCACGGGGCAGGAGGCCATCGGCTCGATGGGCACCGATACGCCGATTTCGGCGATGTCGGACAAGTCGAAGCTGCTCTACACCTATTTCAAGCAGAATTTCGCGCAGGTGACGAACCCGCCCATCGACCCGATCCGCGAGGAGCTGGTGATGAGCCTCGTCTCCTTCATCGGCCCGCGCCCGAACATCTTCGATCTGGTCGGCACCTCGCGGCGCAAGCGGCTGGAAGTGCGCCAGCCGATCCTGACCAATGGCGATCTCGAAAAGATCCGCTCCATCGGCCATACCGAGGACCGGTTCGACACCAAGACGCTTGACATCACCTACAACGCGGCGGAAGGCCCGGCGGGCATGGCCGGGGCCATCGAGCGGCTGTGCGACCGTGCGGAAGCGGCGGTGCATGGCGGCTATAACATCATCATCCTCTCCGACCGGCAGGTCGGGCCGGACCGCATCCCGATCCCGGCGCTGCTGGCGACGGCGGCGGTGCATCATCACCTGATCCGCAAGGGGCAGCGCACCTCGGTCGGGCTTGTGGTGGAGTCGGGCGAGCCGCGCGAGGTGCATCATTTCTGCTGCCTTGCCGGCTATGGCGCGGAGGCGATCAACCCCTATCTCGCCTTCGACACGCTGCTGGAGATGCATCGGCGCAAGGAATTCCCGCCTGAGGTGGATGAGCATGAGCTCGTTTACCGCTACATCAAATCCATCGGCAAGGGCATCCTCAAGGTCATGTCCAAGATGGGCATCTCGACCTACCAGTCCTATTGCGGCGCGCAGATTTTCGACGCGGTGGGGCTGAAAACGGAGTTCGTCGACAAATTCTTCACCGGCACCGCGACCACCATCGAGGGCGTCGGGCTGGAGGAAATCGCCGAGGAGACGGTGCGCCGCCATCTTGACGCCTTCGGCAAGGACCCGGTGCTGATCTCGACGCTCGATGTCGGCGGCGAATATGCCTACCGCATGCGCGGCGAGGCGCATCAGTGGACGCCGGATGCAGTGGCGAAGCTGCAGCATGCGGTGCGCACCGAGAACCCGAAGACGTTCAAGGAATATTCCGACATGGTGAACAGCCAGTCGGCGGCGGCGAAGAGCATTCGCGGCTTGTTCCATATCAAGAGTGCTGAGGAGCGCGGGGTTAAGCCGGTGCCGCTGGAGGAAGTGGAGCCGGCGGCGGAAATCGTCAAGCGCTTCTCGACCGGGGCGATGTCCTTCGGCTCGATCAGCAGAGAGGCGCATACGACGCTGGCCATCGCCATGAACCGGATCGGCGGCAAGTCGAACACGGGCGAGGGCGGCGAGGAGCCGGATCGCTTCTACCCGCTGCCGAACGGCAAGCCGAACCCGGAGCGCTCGGCCATCAAGCAGATAGCATCCGGCCGCTTCGGTGTGACGACGGAATATCTCGTCAATTCCGACGTGATGCAGATCAAGGTGGCGCAGGGTGCCAAGCCCGGCGAGGGCGGTCAGCTGCCCGGCCATAAGGTTGATGCGACCATCGCCAAGACGCGGCATTCGACGCCGGGCGTCGGCCTCATCTCGCCGCCGCCGCACCATGACATCTATTCCATCGAGGATCTGGCGCAGCTGATCTATGACCTGAAGAACGTCAATCCGGCGGCGGATGTCTCGGTCAAGCTGGTGTCGGAAGTGGGCGTCGGCACGGTAGCCGCCGGTGTCGCCAAGGCGCGCGCCGACCATATCACCATTTCCGGCTATGACGGCGGCACGGGCGCTTCGCCGCTCACCTCGCTGAAACATGCCGGCTCCCCATGGGAGATGGGCCTTGCCGAAACGCACCAGACGCTGGTGCTGAACGGGCTTCGCTCCCGCGTGGCGTTGCAGGTGGATGGCGGGCTTCGCACCGGCCGCGACGTCATTGTCGGCGCGCTGCTCGGCGCGGATGAGTTCGGCTTCGCCACCGCGCCGCTGATCGCGGCGGGCTGCATCATGATGCGCAAGTGCCATCTCAACACTTGTCCCGTAGGCGTGGCGACGCAGGACCCCGTCTTGCGCAAGCGCTTTAAGGGCACGCCGGAGCATGTCATCAACTTCTTCTTCTATCTGGCGGAAGAGGTGCGCGAATATCTGGCGGCGATGGGGTATACCAAGCTTGAGCAGATCATCGGCGAGACCGATCTTCTTGAAAAGCAGGCGATGATCGACCACTGGAAGGCCCGCGGCCTCGATTTCAGCCGCATCTTCTTCAAGCCGGATGCGCCGAAGGAGGAGATTTACTGGACGCAGCGCCAGCATCACCCCATCGAGGATGTGCTCGACCGCAAGCTGATCGAGCTCGCCAAGCCGGCGCTTGAGAACAAGACGCCGGTCAAGATCGAGCTGCCGGTCAAGAATGTCGACCGTTCGGTGGGCGCGATGCTCTCGGGCGAGGTGGCCAAGCGCTACCGCCACAAGGGACTGCCCGAGGATACGATCTCGATCACGCTGCGCGGCACGGCGGGCCAATCCTTCGGGGCGTTCCTGGCGCATGGCATCTCGATTGACCTTATCGGCGACGGCAATGATTATGTCGGCAAGGGCCTTTCGGGCGGTATCATTACCATCCGCCCGCCGGAAGACGCGAAAATCGTCGCGGCGGAATCGATCATCGCCGGCAATACGGCGCTTTACGGCGCGGTCGAAGGCGAGGCCTATTTCAGCGGCGTTGCCGGTGAGCGCTTCGCCGTGCGCAATTCCGGCGCGGTGGCGGTTGTCGAGGGCGTGGGTGACCATGGCTGCGAATATATGACCGGCGGCGTGGTGGTCGTCATCGGCCAGACGGGCCGCAACTTCGCGGCGGGCATGTCGGGGGGCGTCGCCTATGTGCTCGACGAGGCGGGTGACTTCGCGCAGCGCTGCAACATGGCGATGGTCGAGCTGGAGCCGGTGCCGGAAGAGGACGACATCCTCGAAAAGCTGCACCATCATGGCGGCGACCTCATGCACAAGGGCCGGGTCGACGTTTCCGCCAATATGACGCATCATGACGAGGAGCGGCTGGTGCAGCTGATCTCGAACCATCTGCACTATACGGGCTCGGCGCGCGCCAAGGACATTCTCGACAATTGGGAGGCGTACCGCCCGAAATTCGTGAAGGTCATGCCGGTGGAATACCGCCGCGCGCTGGAAGAGATGGAGCGCATGCGGATGAGTATTGCGGCCGAATAATCGTCAATCAAGGGTGCTGAGAGACCAGCAAATGTTTTGATGGAATCGCGAGGCAACCCCCCTCTGTCCTGCCGGACATCTCCCCCACAAGGGGGGAGATTTGGCTGGCAGGACGCTCCGCCCTCATCCTGCACCGTTTGTGATTGGCACCGGACGTTGATGAGAGCGTAATCTCCCCCCTTGAGGGGGAGATGCCCGGCAGGGCAGAGGGGGGTACTGTCCCGCCAGCGGTTCCGTCTTAAAACACAGGCTCCCGCACAAAGATCGACCTCGACAGCGAGGGGAGAAAAGGTTCATGGGTAAGGTTACAGGTTTTCTCGAAATCGACCGGCAGGTGGCGAAGTATCAGCCGGCATCCGACCGCATCCGGCATTTTCGCGAGTTCACCATTCCGATGACGGATGGGGAAGTGCGCAAGCAGGCGGCGCGCTGCATGGATTGCGGCATTCCCTATTGCCATGGACCCACGGGCTGCCCGGTGCATAATCAGATCCCCGACTGGAACGATCTCGTCTATAACGACAATTGGGACGAGGCGATCCGCAACCTGCACTCGAC
Organism: Brucella sp. IR073; assembly: GCF_049065735.1. Taxonomy (NCBI): domain Bacteria; kingdom Pseudomonadati; phylum Pseudomonadota; class Alphaproteobacteria; order Hyphomicrobiales; family Brucellaceae; genus Brucella; species Brucella sp. IR073. Next base: position 102,733 of record NZ_JBAKHD010000003.1, on the reverse strand, counting down.
CAACAATTTCCCCGAATTCACCGGCCGCATCTGCCCCGCGCCCTGCGAAGAAGCCTGCACGCTGAATCTGGAGGACATGCCGGTCGCCATCAAGACGGTCGAGCAGGCGATTGCCGACAAGGCCTATGAGACCGGCTATGTCGTGCCGCAGCCTGCCGAGGCCCAGACGGGCAAGAAGGTGGCCATTATCGGCTCCGGCCCGGCGGGGCTGGCGGCGGCGCAGCAGCTTGGCCGCGCGGGGCACGAGGTGCATGTCTATGAGCGCGAGAGCCGCCCGGGCGGTCTGCTTCGCTACGGCATTCCCGATTTCAAGATGGAGAAGCATTATATCGACCGGCGCGTGGCACAGATGCAGGGCGAGGGCGTCACCTTCTTCTGCGGCGTCAATGTCGGCGTCGACAAGCCGGTCAAGGAGCTGATCGACGCCTATGATGCCGTGCTCTATTGCGGCGGCTCCGAGACGCCGCGCCCGGCGGGCATCCCCGGCGCTGATCTCGACGGCGTGCATGACGCGATGAGCTATCTCGTCCAGCAGAACCGCCGGATCGGACGTGAGAATATCGATTCCGTGGCCTGGCCTTCTGCCCCCATCCTCGCGGGCGGCAAGCATGTCGTGGTCGTCGGCGGCGGCGACACGGCGTCGGACTGCGTCGGCACGGCGTTCCGGCAGGGTGCGGTGAAGGTGACGCAGCTCGACATCCGCCCGCAGCCGCCGGAGAAGGAAGACAAGCTCACCGTCTGGCCCTATTGGGCGACGAAGATGCGCGTTTCGTCATCGCAGGCGGAAGGCGCGGACCGCGAGTTCCAGGTGGCGACGCTCGAATTCATCGGTGAAGAGGGCCGGCTCACCCATGTGCGCTGCTGCGAGGTGGATGAGCAGCGCAAGCCCATCGAAGGCACGGAGTTCTTCATCAAGGCTGACCTCGCCTTCATCGCCATCGGCTTCTCCGGCCCCTTGGAAAACAGCGTCGTGAAGGAACTGGGCGATAACCTGAAGATCGCCACCGACCGGCGCGGCAACCGTGCGGTGGAAGCCAACGACCGCGACTATCGCACCAGCGTGGACAAGGTGTTCGCGGCGGGCGACGTACGGCGGGGACAGTCACTGGTGGTCTGGGCGATCCGTGAAGGACGTCAGGCCGCGCGGGCGGTGGACGAGTTCCTGATGGGCGCGAGTGTGCTGCCGCGCTGATTTCCCCGTTTACGCCGGAGCCTATGGATTGATAATCTGGGCTCCGGTGCCGGCAAAAAGCATCGGATCGCGGCTGGGATGCTTCGCTCGCGTATTGACTGCGTCTACAAACACATCGTCCCATGCCGGACCGCTGAGCAAATCTTCGACAATGTTGGGCTGGTTGCCAGCGAGCGCGTCATAGTCCGCTGCCGATAACACCACGGCGGCGCGTTCACCTCGCAAGATGACCGTTTGCGGCCCTTCCTTTAATGCCTTTTGCACCACCTTCGAAAAGTGGTTCTTGGCGTCCTTTAGTTGCCATTCCATCTTTTCTCTCCAATTGGCTAGACTGGCTAATTATATAAGTGATCGCTTTATCGAGGCCAGCGGAAATCATCAGCCCGCCCTGGGTGGGCGGTCACCGTGTTGTCCGGTGCAGGCTTCGCCGGCACCGGGCCAACCGCGGCGCCCATGAGCTCATTGCTCCCCTGCAGGTCCAGGTCCTTCAAGCTCACCGGCGCGATGCGGTCGATTTTGGCGGGCGCGGCGGCTGTGGGCGCGTTGGGGCCAGCCGGGGTGCCGGGGAGGGGAGCGGGGGTGGTGGCGCCCAGCAATTGCCGCAGGGGCTTTTCGGCGTAAAAGGCGAGCTTGCGCTTGCCGGCGCTGGTGATGTTGATGCCGTCATTGGCGCGCAGGCGCGCTGTCTGGCCGTTGATATCGACGCCGGAAAGGACGAAATTGCCGTTCTCGTCGACAAAGCCGTCCCAGACATCGGTGAAATTGCCGCCGGCGTTCTCTGTGGCGGTTTGGTAGATCTCGTTCAGCGCCAGCATGTCCTGTGACAGGCTGCGCAGCTTGAAGGGCGGCTGGCCGACCCAGACCAGCGGATAGCCTGCGCTCTTGACCGTGCCCACGAAGCTCTCGACGCGCCTGGAATATTCCGCCGTCCATTGCGGTGTACGCGGTGCGTAGGTCACGCCGTCCACCGTCATCGGCTGGCGGTCATTCGCGCCGATCATCACCACGACGGCGGCCGGCCTCTCTTCTTCGAGGATGGTCTTGATGTTTGTTCCCCAATCATAATGATCGGTACGAACGAAGCCGGAAGAGCCGTTGATCCGGCTGGCGACGCGGATATCCGGCGTCTCGGCAAACGCTTCGCTCAAGCCCTCCGCGAGCCCGCCGCCAATGAAGTCGCCCACGACCAGCACGGTCCTGGCGTCGGGCGTTTTCTCGACGGGCGGGGTGGGGGCGGCAGCTGCGCGGGCCGACGGTGCGCCAGTGGCGGCCGGCGCGCGCGAGCGCATGGGTCGCTCCGCCGGACGCTCGGATGGCGGACGCCGCCGGGTGGCCGATTTCGAGGGACGTTTCCTCGCCCGGCCCGGTTCGCGATATTGCGGGGGCTCTTCATAAACCGGGGGAGGCGTTCGCCTGCCGAACAGCATCTCGAACAGGTTCCTGCGCTCCTGCGCCGCTGCTTCCGGGGTGACGGCGAGGATCGTCAGCGCCGCCAGCGAGAGGAGGATGAGGACGAGCGTCAGAAATGATGCCGGGCGTTGTCGCATTTCCCTCAAATCGATTTCACCCTAAAGCGTGTTGCATTTCATCGCATTCATGGAACACGCTTTAAGTTTTTGTTTTTGCGCATGTCTTTATCCCAAAACCGGTTCCCGCTTTTGGGAGACATGCTTTAGCGCTGCCGCAGCACCGACAGCACTTCCTTGCTCGGGTGGCCGTCCGGCGAAAGGCCATTGCGCTGCTGGAAGGCCTCGATGGCCTTGCGCGAGGTGGAGCCGATCTTGCCGTCGATATTGCCGTCATAATAGCCCAGCGCCTGCAAATGCTGCTGCAATTCCTGCCGCTCGCGCATGGAGATTGGCGTGAAGGGTCGGTTCCAGTCCTGCACGAGCCCAGGATAGCCGGAGATGCGGTCGGCGAGAAGGCCCACGCCCAGCGCATATTTATCGGCATTGTTATAGCGCTTCAGCACGAAGAAATTCTTGGTCATCAGGAAGGCTGGGCCCTGGCGCCCGTCGGGCAGCTTCAGCGTAGCCTTCTGCGAACTGCGCGGAAAGGGCTTGCCATTGGCGCGCTTGACGCCCAGCGCCTGCCATTCGGCCAGCGTCAGCGAGCCCGAGGGGAATTTCCGGCCCGCCGGTAGCACCACCTCATAGCCCCAGGTCTGGCCGGGCTCCCAGCCATTGCGTTTCAGAAGGTTGGCCGCCGTCGCCAGCGCATCGGGAGGCGAAGTCCAGATATTGCGCTTGCCGTCGCCGTCGATATCGACCGCATAGGCCTGATAGCTGGTCGGGATGAACTGGGTGTGGCCGAGCGCGCCCGCCCAGGAGCCGGTCAGATGGCTGCGGTCGATATCGCCTGTCTGGAGAATCTTCATCGCGGCGATCAATTGCGTGCGGGCATATTTGGCGCGCGCCTTGTCGGCATAGGCGAGGGTGGCCAGCGAGCGGATGGCGTCGCGCATGACGTCGTCGCGCTTGAGGATCTCGCCATAATTGCTTTCCATCGACCAGATGGCGAGAAGAATGCTGCGCTGCACGCCGAACCGCTGCTCTATGCGCTGAAGCCAGGGACCCCATTGGCGCGCCATGGCCTGTCCGGTCGCAACCGAATGCTCGTTGACGCGGTTGTCGATATAATCCCAGACGGGGGCGGTGAATTCAGGCTGGTAGGCAGCCTTCTTCAACACCTCCGGGTCGGGCGCGGTGATGCCCGCGAAAGCGCGATTGAAGGTTGTCGCGGAGACGCCGCTGTTGAGCGCGGTGGTGCGGAAACTGGCGATCCAGCGTTTGAATCCGGCATCGGCCAGCGCGCTTGGCGTCATGAATGCGGATAATAACGCCATTGTCACAGCGAATTGCGCGAGCGTTTTCCCGATCCGTCCGATTGAAGCGCGGCGCGTTCGAATCATACTTTACTCCTCGTAACCCGGCAGTCCCTTCATGATCGGCAAAAATATCGTCCTCAGGTTAGCAATCGGTTTACCATCTGGCTGAAGTTCGGCAGGACGGGCTGTTCATGCGCTCAATCCACGTTTTATGCCGATATGCAACGTGATCGTTTATTCTGTTGCTTTCCACCGATGTTCATCGTTATTCGGCTGGAAGTCTAGCCTGTCAGGCCCTTTCGTGGAGTTGGAAAAGGAATGAGTTCGAAGAAAAAGATCCGCAAGGCAATCTTCCCCGTGGCAGGCCTGGGGACCCGCTTCTTGCCGGCGACCAAGTCCATTCCGAAGGAGATGCTGCCCGTCGTGGACAAGCCGGTCATCCAATACGTCGTGGATGAGGCGCGTGAGGCGGGGATCGAGCATCTGATCTTCGTCACGGGCCGCAACAAGGCCGTCATCGAGGATTATTTCGACGCGCAGGTGGAGCTCTATTCGACGCTCGCTGAACGCGGCAAGAACGAGCTTCTCGATCATCTCCAGAGCATTCAGCCCCAACCGGGCACGGCGAGCTTCACGCGCCAGCAGGTGCCACTGGGCCTCGGCCATGCCGTCTGGTGCGCGCGGGAGCTGGTGGGCGATGAGCCCTTCGCGCTGCTGCTGCCCGACATGGTGATGCAGTCGAAGAAGAGCTGCCTCGCCGAGATGGTGGAGCTTTATGAGGAGAGCGGCGGCAACGTCATCGCCGTGCAGGAATGCGACCCGGCGGAAGCGCATAAATATGGGATCGTCGGACGCGGCGAGCCGGTGGGCAAGGGCTTCAAGGTCACCGGCATGGTGGAGAAGCCGGCCAAAGGCACCGCGCCGTCGAACCTCTACATCAACGGGCGCTACATCCTGCAGCCGGAGATTTTCGGTATTCTCGAAAGCCAGGAAAAGGGCTCCGGCGGCGAAATCCAGCTGACCGACGGCATGCTGAAGCTCGCCAAGGAACAGCCTTTCTACGGCTTCCACTACACGGGCCGCACCTTCGATTGCGGCTCGAAAGAAGGCTTCATTGAGGCCAATGTCGCCTTCGCCCTTTGGCGCAGCGATATCCGCCCGAATGTCGAGTATTCGATCGGGGACTTGCTGCAGACGATCAAGGTCGGAAGTTAAGCGCCAACGCCCTCCTTCCCCCTTGCGGGGAAGGTGTCTGCGGAGCAGACGGATGGGGGTGGTTGCGTAGTTTGCGAGCTATGAGAATACGGCGCGCTGCCTTTACTACCCCCATCCGCCCGCTAACGCGGGTTTCGTCGCTGGAAAAGCCAAATCGTTGGCATTCCTCGGCCTTCGGCCGAACGCTCCTCAATCCCGCAAGGGGGAAGGAAACGCTAGACTACCTCTGCACCTTCACCCCGACATAGACGCTGTTGGCCGTGTATTCGCGCCAGCTGACGTCGCTCTTCATGAATTCGTGGCGCAGGCGTCCGTTGACGCCGACGAAGCGGTTGAACCAGTAGGTGGCGCCGATTTCAGCGCCGAGGCCGTAATCAAGGCTCGTGCCGTCGCGATTGTCGCGCAGGGTCAGATCCAGACCTGTTTCGAAGGTCAGGTTGGCGCGGATCAGGCGCTTCACGTCGATATTTGCCAGATAGAGGATATTGCCGCTGTCGCCGGGAGCGGTTCCGCCATCGACGATAGTCTGTCCCGAAATCCGCACATCCGTGCCGCGCTCGGGCGACCAGTTCATCGCGGCGTTTACCCAAAGGCCGCCAATATCCTTCAGCCGCTCATCCTCGATATTCTCGCGCAGGTAACCGACCGAGAATTCGCCGTTCAGCTTCTCGCCCATATCGACGATGGAGCCGACGCGCAGGCCGAGGCGGGTGGCGTCGCGCTCATAGCCGTTGTCGTCCCGCTTCTGATCATAGATTCGCTTGCCGGCTTCGATTTCGGCGAAGGGCTTTATCGCTTCGGAGATTTCATAGCCGCCGCGCAGCGTCAGGGTCACGAGGTTGGCGTCGCGGTCCTTCTGGGTAACCTTGCCGCCTCCGGAGATTTCGGCATCGCCATAGACGGAGCGCTCGACCCTCGCCGTGGCGGCGCCGAAAAACACGCCCACATCGCGTTCGACGCCGAGGGAGCCGTTCAGCGTCTGCACGATGGGGCGCTTCAGCGCGCCGACAATGCCCGAAGGGTTGGACGCGCTTTCGCGGCGCAGATGATAACCCGCGCCGATATTGACCTTGGTGGCGTCGTTCAAATCGAGCCGCAGGCCGCTTTCGATGTCGATGCGCGGTTCGTCGACTTTCTGTCCCGAGAGCGTCTTGACGATGTTGCCGGAGGCGTCGATCGTCGCCTGATGGCGCGACCAGTCGGATCGTACGCCCAGCTGCAGCGCGGTTTCGGACAGGATCGCGCTCTTGCCGTCGGAGCTGTTGTCGGCATTGCTGGTGGCGCGGATGCCCTGTTCGATGCTGGGGCGCAGGATGAAGGAGCCGGCGCGGATGCCCTCTGGGTCGAAAGGGTCGGCCTCGGTGCGCGTGCGCGGATGGCCGTCGATCGGCGGCTCCCGCTGATTATCGCGCGCTATCCGGCCCGTGTCGCCCATATCCTCGCCGCCTACCGGCCCGGTGCGCAGATTGGTGGGCTGAGCCTCATCGTCGGCGCGCGCCGGGCGACGATTCGTATTTTCCTCGGCCTGCGGCGCGCCGGGCAGGCCTTCCGGCTCTATCGGCAGGCCCTGCAGCGTGTTTTCGTCAACACTGACGGCATAGCCGCCATTGTCCGGTGTGTCCGCGTCCGGCACGGCACCGGCGCTTGCGGGCTGGTAAGGGACGGGGGGCGGAGCGGCTTCCTGCAGCGAGCCGCGCAGGGGCGTCTCCTGTGCCAGGGCCGAGTGGTTGAAGGCACTCAAGGCAACGCCGGCCAGAAGCAGCGCGGCGAACCTGCGCTTGCTGGCTATGGGCAGATGGCTGCCGGCAGGCGATGCGGCGTGATGCATGATCTGGACTGGAACCCGATTCCAAACGTGGTTCCCGGACCGTAAATCCACATGGTTAACGCACGGTTTCTTTTAACCGTTTGTTGAGGGAGGCCGCCGCTCCTCCCAAGCAACAAATATTGGACAGACGCGCGGCGAAGCGCTAACGCTTCAGCCCATGCAGGATATCAGAGACAAAAAGGCGGATGCAGCGGCGGCGATCGAGTCGGCGTTGCGTACGATCGGAACGGAAAAGGCGGGCCTCAGCGCGCTCGAGGAGGCATTGCAAAACGGCCTCTCCAAACCGTTCGCCGAAGCGGTTGGACGGATCGTCTCCTGCCCCGGCCGCGTCATCGTGACGGGTGTCGGGAAGAGCGGCCATATCGGCACCAAGATCGCCGCCTCGCTCGCCTCCACCGGCACGCCGGCCTATTTCGTTCATTCGGCGGAGGCCAATCATGGCGACCTCGGCATGGTGGGCAGCGACGATGTCATCCTTGCGCTTTCCTGGTCGGGAGAGACGGCGGAGCTAAAGGGTATCGTCAGCTATTCCCGGCGCTTCCGCATTCCGCTGATCGCGCTCACCTCGCGGGAGAATTCCACGCTCGGGCGCGAGGCGGACATCGTGCTCCTCTTACCTCGGGCGGATGAAGCCTGCCCGCACGGTCTTGCCCCCACCACTTCGACGCTGATGCAGCTGGCCCTGGGCGATGCGCTCGTGGTGGCGCTGCTGGAGGCGCGGGGCTTCACGGCGGGCGATTTCCGCACCTTCCATCCCGGCGGCTCCCTGGGCGCAAGCCTTACCCATGTGCGCGATATCATGCATCGCGGCGACGAACTGCCGCTGGTGCCGCTCGGCACACCCTTGCCGGAGGCCATGCAGGTGCTCTCGCACAAGCGCTTCGGCTGCGTCGGGATTGTCGATGGGGAGGGGAGGCTGGCCGGCATCATCACGGACGGTGATCTGGCGCGCAATCTCCATCGCAATCTCGCGGCGACGCATGTGGATGAGATCATGACGCGGCATCCGAAGGTGGTGGCGCCGCAAATGCTCGTCAGCGCTGCGATGAGCATCCTCAACGAGCATAATATCAGCGCGCTGATCGTCACCGAGGACAATCGCCCCGTGGGGCTGGTGCATTTCCACGATCTGCTGCGGATCGGGGTGGCTTAAGAAAGGGAGTAGGGGAATAAGGGAATAGGGGAGTATGTTGGTGCTTGCCGCCGGCCACCTGCGCGATATCGCCCTTATTCCCTTATTCCCTTATTCCCTTCACATCCATCTCCAGCGAAACCGGATCGAACCCGACCACGCGGACTTCCGTTCCCGCAGGCAGGTCGGGACCTTTCGCGCGCCACATCGTATCGTTGATACGGATGCGTCCGCGGCCATTGACGATGGGCTCCGTCAGCGTGGCGCGCTGGCCGACGAGCTGCTGGCCGCGGCGGTTGAGAAGAGGGTCGTCCGATTTATCGCTCGAAGAGCCGAAGAAGCGGCGGCCAGCCAGCGCGAAGAGGACGGAAAGCACCAGAAACACAACGATCTGGGCATGCCAGCCGAAGCCTGCCGCTGCCAGCAAAAAAGCGAGCGCACCGGTCACCAGCGCGGCAAGCCCGAACCAGACGAAGAAGATGCCGGGCGCCAGGATCTCGAGCATAAGCAGAGCCAGTCCGAGAACGAGCCAGTTCCAGATGCCGAGGCTGGTCAGGAATTCAACGATCATAACGGGTCTCGATTGAACTGGGACGTCATTGCCGGAGCGCTGCCATGGAAAGTTAAATCACTCTTTGCCTCGCCCCGCCGATGGGACGCTGCGCGGGCGCGAGGGGGCGGGGGATTGCGGCGCGGGATCGGCTGGCGTGCCGCCATCGCCAAAGACTTCCTTCGCAATGGCGCCGATGCCGCCGAGCGAGCCGATTAGAGCGCTCGCCTCAAGCGGCATCAGCACGACCTTCTGATTCTTGGCGCTGGCGATCTGCCCGAGGGCTTCGGTATATTTCTGCGCGACGAAATAGTTCAGCGCCTGCACATTGCCGGTGGAGACCGCCTCGGAAACCAGCCGCGTTGCCGTCGCTTCCGCCTCCGCCAGCCGCTCGCGGGCTTCCGCCTCGCGCTTCGCCGCCTCCAGCTTGCCTTCGGCTTCCAGGATCTGCGATTGCTTCTGGCCTTCGGCGCGCAAAATCTGCGCGTTGCGGTCGCCCTCGGCCTCCAGCACCTGCGCGCGCTTGTCGCGCTCGGCCTTCATCTGCCGGGCCATGGAGGCGACGATATCAGCCGGCGGGTTGATGTCCTTGATCTCGACGCGCGTCATCTTGATGCCCCACGGATGCGCGGCCTCGTCGACAACGCGCAGCAGGCGATCATTGATCGCGTCGCGGTTGGAAAGAAGCTCGTCGAGGTCCATCGAGCCCATGACCGTGCGGATATTGGTCATGGTCAGGTTGAGAATGGCATTCTGCAAATTCGCCACCTGATAGGCAGCCTGAGCGGCATTCAAAACCTGGTAGAAGGCCACGCCATCCACGGCGACAATGGCGTTGTCGCGGGTGATAACCTCCTGCGTCGGCACGTCGAGCACCTGCTCCATCATGTTGAGGCGCGCGCCGATGCGGTCGAAAAACGGAACGATCAGGTTGAGGCCCGGATTGAGCGTGCGCGTGTAGCGGCCGAACCGCTCGACGGTGTAATTATAGCCCTGCGGCACGGTCTTGATGCCGGCGAACAGCGTCGCCAGAACCAGCGCAGCCAGAATGAGAAGCGTGAAATCGAAACCGGTCATGGCGTTACCTCAAGAAGTAGGGCAATAGGCAGTATTGCAGTAAGTATCTGATAAGGCAAACATACTGCCTTACTGTGACACTGCGCTAGATCCAACCTTGCAGCTCGCGGCGAACCAGCGTTTCGATCACCGCCATGCCCTCGCCGGAATCGTTGAGGCAGGGGATGAAGCTGAAATTGACGCCGCCGTTCTCGCGGAAGCTGTGGGCCGCCTCATTGCCGATCTCATCCAGCGTTTCCAGGCAGTCAGAGACGAAGCCGGGATTGAAGACGGCGATGGATTTGACGCCTTCCTGCGCCAGGCGCTCGACGGTCTTGTCCGTATAGGGCTGGAGCCATTCCTCCGGTCCGAAACGGGACTGGAAACAACTGATCAGCTTCTTTTCGTCCCAGCCCAGCCGCTTGCGCAACAGGCGGGTGGTGGTCAGGCACTGCGCATGATAGGGATCGCCGCGCTCGGAATAGCTCTTCGGAATGCCATGATAGGAGGCAATCACCACCTCCGGCTCGAACGCGAGCGTCTTGAGATGCTTCTCGATGGAGCTGGCGAGCGCTTCGATATAGACGGGTTCGTCCTCATAGGAGGGCACGGTGCGCACGGCGGGCATGAAGCGTGTCTTCATCAGCGCCTCGAAGAATTTGTCGTTCACCGTTGCCGTCGTGGTGGCGGAATATTGCGGATAGAGCGGGAACATGACGATGCGCTGGCAACCCTGCTCGCGCAGCCGCGTCAGCACCGTTTCGATGGAAGGCTGACCGTAGCGCATCGCCCAATCGACTACGACGTTGGGATAGTCCGCGAGCGCAGTGGCCAGCTTCTCCCCTTGCGCGCGGGTGAAGGTGCGCAGCGGCGATTCACTCCTCTCCCGGTTCCAGATGCGATCGTAAAGCTTCCCGGAGCGCTTCGGACGGGTGTTGAGCACGATGCCGTAGAGGATCGGATACCAGACGGCGCGCGGCCATTCGATAACGCGGCGGTCGGACAGAAATTCCTTCAGATACCGCCGCATATTGGCGAAATCGGTGCCGTCAGGCGTGCCCAGATTGGCCAGAAGTACGCCGACCTTGGGCATGGCGCCCTTTAAAATCTGAGTTTCATCCGCTTCGCTCATGTCATTTCTCCTTGCCCTCGGGCATTTAGAGCAGAATGCAACCAAATGCATCCTGCTCCAAATCAAAAGCCGGGCGGAGAAGTAGAGTTTTCAGGTTAAGAATACAATTGAGCGAATGCGCGCAGGTTCGGCTCCCTCCTTCCCCTTGTGGGGAAGGTGCCTACCGTTAGCGGACGGATGGGGGGTGGAGATGGTTGCGCTCTATCCTTCACCACTCCCACCCCGCTCACTTCGTTGGTGACTCTCCCCGCAAGGGGGAGAGTGAGGTGCGAGGTCAGGCCGGGATGCTCAGCTTTACGCCGATGGGCAGGCGGCGCGGGGCGTATTTGTTGGCCTTGTGCAGCTTCGGCCAGTCCGTCGCATCGCCATAGTAGCGCTTTGCCAGATCCCAGTAGGTGTCGCCCGCCTTGATGACGTGAACTTTCTTCACGACGGGCTTTTTCGGTTTTGCGGGCTTGGCAAGCAATTGTGCCAGCGTCTGCGGCTTGGCCGGCTTCTGCTTTGTGTCTTGCTTCGGCTTCGCAGCCTGCTTCGTCGCGGCCTTCTTTGCCGCCACGGCCTGTTTCACCGAAGTGACGGGCTTGCGCGTTTCAGCCTGTTTCTTCCGCACGACAACCGCGGTTTTGGCAGGCTTAATGGATGCAGCCGGTTTGGAGGGCGTAGCGGGTTTTGCCGCTGCGGCCGTCTTTGCCGGCTTCGCCGCTTCCACGGGCTTGGCTTTCGCCGTTTGTGCCGGCTTAGCCGGGGTAGCAGGCTTGGCCTTGACGGTCTGGGCGGGCTTGGCCGGAGCAGCGGGCTTGACGGGCGTTGCGGCTGGCTTCGCGGCAGTTGCGGCCGGCTTGACGGGCTTCGCGGCTTCCACCGGCTTGGCCTTGATTGTCTGCACCGGCTTGGCAGGCTTTGCCGCTTCCGCAGGCTTTGCTGGCGTCGCTGGCTTGGCGGCAGCGGGCTTGGCAGGCTTTTTCGCCTCTTCCGCCGGTTTGGCCGCGGCCGTCTTCTTCGCAGGTTCCATCGACTTTGCCGGTTTGGCAGCGCCTGCCGCCGGGTTGGCGGGTTCGGCAGGCGTGGCCTTCTGGGCCGGCTTGATGGTGCCCGTCGTGGTCGGTTCGGGGGCTTTCGCCACCTGCGCCGCCGCGATCGCCTTTATGCGCCCGTCGAGATAAGGCTTGTAGGGACGGTTCTTGGCGAGATAATCGGCGACGACCTGATCAAGGCTTGGACCGTAATCATAGGCATTCACCGCAGCAGTCGCGAAGATCTTGTAGCCGTCGCCGCCGCTGCGCAGAAAATTGTTGGAGACGACGCCATAAGTGGCTTTCGCATCCAGCGACTTCCAGCTGTTTCCATCCCGCACCTGGATGTCGGTAACCCGCTCGCCCGCCGGTTTTGCCTTGTCGAAGCTGAACTTCAGCCCAGCGACCTGGGGGAAGCGGCCTCCTCCTTCCGTCACCTGGCTAACGCCGTTTTCCAGCGCCGCCTTCACATCCGCGCCTTTCAGCTGGAAGGTGGACAGCGTGTTCTGGAAGGGCAGAACGGTCAGTACCTCGCCCATGGTCACATCCCCGGCGTCGATGGAGGCGCGCAGGCCTCCGCCATTGGCGATGGCAATCGCGATGCCCTGGCCTTTCACGCGGTCGAGCATGGCATCGGCGACGAGATTGCCCATGGTGCATTCGCCCACGCGGCAGACCTCACGCCCGCCCTCTATGGGGCCGACCGTGCTGGAGATAACCTTTGCCTTCAGTTCCTCGATGGGCTTGCTCAGTTCCTTGACGCGGGCGAGCACTGCTTCGTCCGGCTTGATCGAGGAATCGACGAGAATCGGGTCTCCCTTGGCCGAGACGGGCTTGCCCTTATCGTCGAAGGTCACGGCGATTTCGCCTAGATATTTGCCATAGGAGCGCGCCTGGACGACGGGCACCGAATAGCCGCCGGGGTTCTCGACGAATGTGGGATAGGGGCCTTCCGCCGCGCTGTCCGTGTTGGAAAGCAGGGTGTGGGAATGGCCGCCCACGACCACATCGACGCCTGGAATCTTGGCGATGGCGGCGATGTCACGCGGATAGCCGACATGGGTGAGCGCGATCACCTTGTCGACGCCTTGCTTCGTCACCTCCGCTACGGCCGATGTGATGGCCTTCACATCGTCATCGATGCCGATGTTCGGGCCGGGAGAGGCGAGCTCGGCGGTGTCGTTCGTCACGGCGCCGATGATGGCGATCTTCTGGCCGCCCACTTCCTTGATGAGGTAAGGCTTGATCTTGTCCTTGATGGAGGACTTGACGTCGGCCCGCACATTGGCGCTGACGATGGGGAAATCCGCCTTGCCGATAAAGGCGGCAAGCCCGTCCTCGCCATCATCGAACTCATGGTTGCCGATGGTCATAGCGTCGAATTTCATGAGGTTCATGAATTCGGCTTCGGCAGCCCCCTTGTAGGTGGTGTAGAAGAGTGAGCCCTGGAAATTGTCGCCAGCGTTAAGGAGCAGGACGTTCTGCCCTTTCAGCGCATTTCGGCGGTTATCCACTGCCGCTTTGAGCCGCGCGGCTCCACCGAAGCACTCATTCTTCCCCTCTTCCTCGGCAGAACAGGTGGAATCATATTTGTTGATGGATTCGATCCGGCTGTGCCAGTCGTTGTTATGCAGGATGGTGAGCTTGTAATCGGCGAGGGCGGCGTTAGCCGACATCGCAAGAACGGAGGTACACAACAATACACGGATACGGAATGCGGACATTACTACTTGTCTCCCTGTGAACTCGCCCGCTAGCACCTCGGCCCCCACCGAGATGCCTGATGCAAACATCTTGCCGTGTCTTATGCAAGTGGAAAGTTATATTTTATTAATCTTTTAGTAGAGGGGATGTATTCAAAATATAAGCCATCATTCCCGGGGTTGTTCCGAGAATATACAATGGCGTGATTTGTCAGTATGTTAGCTGCTTTTCTTATTCCCGTCGCAGATTCTCGGGACATGCCCGAGAATGATGCAGCAGGCGATTTTCGCCGGTGTTCACCAGCCTATCCCGCCGCCTTCCGCGTAAGCGAGAATTGCGAGCCGGCGGAGGAGGTGCAGTTGAGCTGGGAGGGCGAAACCACGGCGCAATTGACGCGCGAGGTGGTGCCGCGCACCAGCGAGCGCATCTCGATGGCGACGAGCTGCGGGTTCTCGTAGCGGTAGCTGCCTTCGGCGAGCTTCTCGTTGGTGTCGGTCGTGCGTGTGACGAACACGCCGGAATTGAAGCTGGAAGTGATGCCGTTCGCATCGACCCAATTGCCCTCGATGCCGCCACGACCGATCACGGTGGGGGCGTTGCCGCCAATGGGGCCAGCGGACTGACAGGCCGCAAGGCTCAGGGAAATGGCTGCAAGGGCTGCCGCCGTGCTGAAGCGTTTCATCGTTTGGCTCTCCCGTTCAGATTGGGCCTCCCCTCTGATGTATCCAAATTTTAACGAAAACAAGCCCGATTGAGGGGAGGGGAAGAGATGTGTGGTATTTTGGCAACGGGTTGGCGTCCTCCTTCCTCGCAAGGGGGAAGGAGAGCGCTTGATGTCACCGCACCAGAATATTCCTGAACTGCCAGGGATCCTTGGTATCGAGGTCTTCCTTGAAAAAGCCGGGGCGGCCTTCGAGCGGGGTCCAGTCGGTGTAATAGCCTTTCACGGGACCGAGATAAGGCGATTGCACTTCGAGGCAGCGCTTGTAGTCTATCTCGTCGGTTTCGACAATGCCGGCTTCCGGATTCTCCAGCGCCCAGACCATGCCGGCGAGCACAGCGGACGATACCTGCAGGCCGGTGGCGTTCTGGTAGGGCGCGAGCTTGCGGGCTTCTTCCAGCGAAAGCTGCGAGCCATACCAATAGGCGTTGCGGTCGTGGCCATAGAGCAGGACGCCCAGCTCATCAATGCCGTCGAGAAGCTCACCCTCCTCCAGCACGTGCTGAACCGGCTGCGGCTTGCCGGCGGCGCCGAACATCTCGTCGAGGGATAGCACCGCGTCGTTCGAGGGGTGGTAAGCGTAATGGCAGGTCGGGCGGTAGACCACGTCACCCTTCTTGTCGCGCACGGTGAAGAAATCGGCGATCGAGATCGACTCATTATGCGTGACGAGGAAGCCATATTGCGGGCCGGGCGTCGGACACCAGCTGCGCACGCGGGTGTTGGCGCCGGGCTGCTCCAGATAGATGGCGGCCTTGTTGCCCTTCTTCTGTTCGTGGGCGTTCTTGGGCATCCATTTTTCATGCGTGCCCCAGCCAAGCTCCGCCGGCTGCAGGCCTTCGGCGATGAAACCTTCCACGGACCAGGTATTCCAGAACACATTGAGCGGCTTCGGCTCTTTGGCGCGCTGCGTGTCGCGCTCGGCGATGTGGATGCCCTTGACGCCCACTTTCTTCATCAGCTTGGCCCAGCCCTCGCGGTCGTCAACGCCGGGTTCGTTGAAATCGAGCTTCAGTTCGGTGGCAAGATCGACCAGCGCCTTTTTGACGAACCAGGAGACCATGCCGGGATTGGCGCCGCAGCAGGAGACGGCGGTCGGGCCGCCGGGGTGCTTCTTCTTCTCGGCCCGCACCGTCTCGCGCAGCGCATAATTGGTGCGTGCGGCATTGTCCGCCTTGTCGTCGAAATAGAAGCCGAGCCATGGCTCGACGACGGTGTCGATATAGAGCCCGCCTTCTTCCCGGCAGAATTTCATCAGATCGAGCGAGGAGGTATCCACCGAAAGGTTGACGCAGAAAGCCTGCCCGCCGCCCTCATTCAGCAATGGCGCGAGGACGGATTTGTAATTGTCCGGCGTGATCGCCTGCTGGAGGAAACGGTAGCCCTTATCCTCGGCGATCTTCCTGTTCGCGTCGCTGGGGTCGATGATGGCCAGACGCGACTTATCGAATTTGAAATGGCGTTCGATCAGCGGCAGGGTACCGCGCCCGATCGACCCGAAGCCGATCATAACAACAGGGCCGGTGATTTCGCCGTAAATCGGCCATTTCGTTTCCGCCATTTCCAGTATCTCCGATCTGGGGTTCGATGTTTCGTGCAGGATGTCCTTCTTGAGGGTTCCATATCGGCTAAATCACAGATTGCCGTCACAATAAAGTGCGGCAATGCGTTCTCCCTGCATCATTTGAATGCAGATGAGTAAAGAGCGTTAATTTTCGGGCAGTTTACAACAGCCGCGCCCGGATCAACCCGCGCAGCGAATTGCCGACGAGGATGTTCTTCGCCTTGCGCAGATCGTCTTCGGTGAGTTCCGCCTCCTGGACGATGCCGCCGGCGAGGAGTTCTCCGCGCAGGATGCCGGGGAGGAGGCCACAGTCGAGCGCCGGGGTGGCGCAGCAGGTGCCGCCATGGTCGGCGAAGACGGAGGTAATGGTGCCTTCGCAGACGCGGCCCTCATTGTTGAGGAGGATCACCTCGTCCACGTCATCGCGGGAGAATTCGGCCCGCGCCGCCTCGTAGATTTGCCGCCGCGTCGTCTTGTGGTGCAGCAGCGGGTCCTTCCTGTCGAGCCGGGTGCGGGCGATGGCGACGCGCCAGACCGTATCAGGGGAAAGCGGGGTGAAAGGTTGCGCGGCGACGCTGACGGTGCCGCCCAAATCGAGCGCCAGGCGGACGCGCAGCGCCTGATCGCCCCTTGCAACGCTTTCCAGCTTGGCGCGGATTGTCGTCTCGTCGAAGGGGAAGCCCAGCGCGCGGGCGGAATGCTCCAGCCGCGCAAGATGCCGTTGCAGCCGCAGGAAGCCACAAAGCGGCTCCCATCGCAGCGTTTCGATCAGTTCGTAATCGGGACCGTTCCCGTTGCGAACCGGGCTTTCAGAAGACATTCCTCATACTCCGCCTTCGGGGTGGAATCGAACACGATTCCGCCGCCGATGTTGAAAGTGGCATTGCCGTCAGGATAGAGCGAAATGGTGCGGATGGCCACGTTGAAGCGCATCCGGCCCTGCGGCCCTATCCAGCCAATCGCTCCGCAATATACATCGCGCGGGGCTTCTTCAAGCTCGGACAGGATTTCCATGGCACGGATCTTCGGCGCGCCGGTTATCGAGCCGCAAGGAAAAAGCGCCGCGAAGATGGCGCGAAGGGTGAGGCCCGGGTTGAGGCGGGCGCGTACTTTCGACACCATCTGATGGACGGTCGGATAGCGCTCGACCTTGAAAAGCTCCGGCACATATAGGCTCGCGGGATCGCTGATCAATGATATGTCGTTGCGCAGGAGATCGACAATCATGCGGTTTTCCGCTTGGCTTTTAGGATCGTGGATCAGGAAATCGCGGAGGCGGTCGTCTTCGTCGGGCGTTTTTCCGCGCGGCGTCGTGCCCTTCATGGGGTGGGTTTCGATCCAGCCGTCATTGTCGACGTCGAAGAAGAGTTCCGGCGAGCGCGACAGGATGATCGGGCCGCCGAGGTTACAGAACGCGCCGTAGCGCACCGGCTGACGGGCGGTCAGGGCATCGAAGGCGGCGAGCGGATCGCCCGACCAGCTTGCATGGACGGGAAAGGTCAGATTGCCCTGATAGCAATCACCCTCGCGCAAGTGACTGTGGAGGCGGGCGAAACGTTTTTCGTATTCGTCGAAAGTCCATGCGGCGCGGGCCTCCGTGAGGAATGGCTCGTTCCGCGGCTTGCGGTCGGGCAGGGCGAGGTCCGATGGGCCGTCGAAAACGCCGAAGCAGAGAAGCGGCGCGCGCCGATTGGAAGGGAGACGGGGGGCGAGTTTCGGTTCGAGCAGATAGCCCGCTTCGTAGGAGAGATAGCCCGCCAGCCATTTTCCCGCTTCATGGGCGGATTGCAAGGCGGCGAAGGCCGGTTCGAAATCGTTGGCGCTCTCGGCGGTTATGAGTTGCGATGGCTCGGCGAAGAGGAGTTCGCGCTGGGCGGGATCATCGCGGAAGAGGATGTAGGGGTACCCCATTTAATTGGAAACGCTGGCGGGACAGCGCCCCCCTCTGCCCTGCCGGGCATCTCCCCCGCAAGGGGGGAGATCAGCAATCAGGCCCGCTTTCGCCAATCGCAGGCGTTGCAGGTTGTGCGCTGTCAGCGATGAAGGCCAATCTCCCCCCTTGCGGGGGAGATGCCCGGCAGGGCAGAGGGGGGCGACGTAGAGCTCCAGCGTTTCCATATTTAAAGTATCCGGATTTTACCCCTCCATCCCCTCCAACTCATCAATAATCCCCTCGATCACCGACAGCCCCTTCTGCCAAAAGCCAGGATCGGACGCATCGAGCCCGAACGGCGCGAGCAGTTCCTTGTGATGCTTCGTGCCGCCCGCTTTCAGCATCTCGAAATATTTCTCCTGAAAGCCCTTCTCGCTGTTCTGGTAAACGGCGTAGAGCGAGTTCACCAGGCAGTCGCCGAAGGCATAGGCGTAGACGTAGAACGGCGAATGGATGAAGTGCGGGATATAGGTCCAGAAGGTCTCATAGCCCGGATTGAGCCGCACGGCGTCGCCAAGGCTTTCGCGCTGTACGTCGAGCCAGATTTCGCCGATGCGCTCCGCCGTCAGCTCGCCATTGCGGCGCTCGGTATGCACCCGGCGCTCGAATTCGTAGAAGGCGATCTGACGGACGACTGTGTTGATCATGTCCTCGGCCTTCTGCGCCAGCATCGCCTTGCGCTCGCGCTTATCCGTTGTACGCTCAAGCAGCGAGCGGAAGGTCAGCATTTCGCCGAAGACGGAGGCGGTTTCGGCCAGCGTCAGTGGCGTCGAGGCCATCAGCGCGCCTTGCCTGCCCGCCAGCACCTGATGGACACCATGGCCGAGCTCATGGGCCAGCGTCATCACATCGCGCGGCTTGCCCATGTAGTTGAGGAGCACATAGGGGTGGGCAGAGGGCACGGTCGGGTGCGCGAAGGCGCCGGGGGCTTTGCCGGGTCGGGTCGGCGCGTCGATCCATTTCCTGTCGAAGAAGTCTCGAGCGATATCGGCCATTTGAGGGGCGAAGCCGGCATAGGCTGACAGCACCGTCGCCTTCGCCTCGTCCCATGGGATCACCGCCTGCGGCGTCTCGGGCAGGGGGGCGTTACGGTCCCAGTTTTCGAGAACCGGCAGGCCAAGCCATTTCGCCTTCATCGCGTAATAGCGGTGCGACAGGCGCGGATAGGCTTCACGTACGGCTTTCGCCAGGGCATCCACCACTTCCGGCTCGACGCGGTTCGCCAAATGGCGGGAGTCGGCGATGTCTTTGAAGCCGCGCCAGCGGTCGGAAATCTCCTTGTCCTTGGCCAGCGTGTTGGTGATGAGCGTGAAGGTGCGCAAGTTCGCTTTGAAGGTCTCGGCCAGCGCCTCGGATGCCTTCTTGCGCACCGCGCCGTCGGGGTCCTGCAACAGGTTGAGCGTCGGCTCGATAGGCAGTTCCTCGCCGTCGACCTTGAAGCGTAGCGCCGTCATCGTCTCGTCGAACAGGCGGTTCCAGGCGCTATAGCCGGTCACCGACTTTTCATGGAACAGCTGCTCGATGCGGTCTTCCAGCTGATAGGGCTTGTCCTTGCGTAAGTCCACGAGCCAAGGGCGGTAATGGCCGATGGCGGGGTTGGCGTTCATCGCCTTTTCGATTACAGCATCGTCGATCTGGTTGAGTTCCAGTCCGAAGAAGATCAGGTGACGGCTGGCATCCGTCATCTTCCCCTGCACGTCACCATAGAATTTGGCGCGCTTGGGATCGGATGTGTCGCCCGCATAGAGCAGGCTGGCATAGGAGTAGATACGGCCCATCAGCTCTTCCAGCGCCTCGAAGGCCTTGATGGGTTCCGCCAGGTCTCCGCCATCGGGCTTTGCCGCTTCCGCTGCGAGCTTGCCCTTCCAGCGTTCCTCAAAAGCCGCGGCGTCGCGGGCGGCCTTTTCCATATCAGAGGCAAGTTCGACGGAATCCATCGCGGGATAGAGGTCGGCGAGGTTCCATTCCGGCAGATCGCCCAGATTTTGAGCCTGCGGCCATGCGGCGGCAGCCTCGTTCCCTATAGATTGGCGGGCAAGTTCCGGGGAGCTATTCATGAGAGGTTCCTTAAATTCGCCATTCATACTATGGTTCAGTGCATGGGCGCTGCGGCCAGCGTCCCGATTTTGAAATCCGTATTAAACCGATACAGGCCGTAAGACGAATTTCAAAATCGAAAGGGCCGGGATGCGAAACGCATTTTAGTCAAAAGCAAGCGTTGCTGGCGGCTTTTTGTTTAGATTCCTCGGCCATGTTGATCCAGTTCCGATTTATGTCAGATGAAAACATATTCCATGGCCGGTCCCATTCTTATCGTTGATGACGATCCGGTCCAGCGCCGCCTGCTGGAAGCCGCGGTGCTGCGCATGGGATATAGAACCATCCTTGCGGATGGCGGGCAGGCGGCGCTGGGGCTGTTGCGCTACCGCAAAGAGATTTCGCTCGTCATCCTCGATCTCGTCATGCCCGACATGGATGGCTTCACGATCCTCAAGCGCATGCGCGAGGGCGGGGTGTCCGTTCCGGTCATCGTGCAGACGGCGCAGGGCGGGCTCGACACGGTCATCACGGCGATGCGGCTCGGCGCGTTCGATTTCGTGGTGAAGCCCGTTTCGCCCGAGCGGCTGCAGGTCTCCATCGGCAATGCGCTGAAGCTGGGAGCGTTAGAAGGGGAGATCAAGCGCATCCGCCATTCGGCGGAAGGACGGCTCACCTTCCGCGACCTTGCGGCGCGCAGCGAGGCGATGGAGCGCGTCGTCAAGCTGGGGCAGAAGGCGGCGGCCTCAAACATTCCCATTCTCATCGAAGGGGAATCCGGCGTCGGCAAGGAGATGCTGGCGCGTGCGATCCAGGGTTCGGGCGAGCGGCGCGGCAAGCCGTTCATCACCGTCAATTGCGGGGCAATCCCGGACAATCTGGCGGAGAGCATTCTGTTCGGCCATGAAAAGGGAGCCTTTACCGGGGCCACCGAGAAGCATCTAGGCAAATTCGTCGAGGCCGATGGCGGTACACTGTTCTTGGACGAAGTGGGCGAGTTATCGCCAGAACTGCAGGTGAAGCTCTTGCGCGCCGTGCAGGAGGGTGAGGTTGACCCCATCGGCAGCAAGAAGCCGGTGAAAGTGGATATAAGGCTGATATCGGCGACGAACCGCAATCTCATCGATTTGGTGAAGAGCGGGCAGTTCCGCGAGGATCTGTTCTACCGGCTACATGTATTCCCCATTTCCCTGCCGCCCCTGCGCAAGCGGAGCGAGGATATTCCCGTGCTGGTGCGCCATTTCCTGGCGCGGTTCACAGCGGAGGAGGGGCGGCCGCATATTAAGGGCATCGCCCCCTCGGCGCTGGCACTGCTGGCAGCTTATGACTGGCCCGGTAATATCCGGCAATTGGAAAATGCGGTGTTTCGCGCGGTGGTGCTGTGCGAAGGGACGGAGCTGACGGCGGACGATTTTCCGCAGATACAGGCGCTGGCGGGCGGGCTTGCCGGAGAGCGGCCGCCGCTTGCGCAGCAGGCGGGGAGGGAGCCACCCCAGCCCATGGCGGAAAGCCAGGCAGGGGCGGAAAAATTCGGCCAAGTGCAGGGTCTGGACGGGCGCGGGCATGTGCGCCCACTCGCCGAGATGGAGGAGGCGATGATCCGCCTCGCCATCGCACATTATGGCGGCCAGATGAGCGAAGTGGCGCGGCGGCTCGGCATCGGGCGCTCGACGCTTTACCGCAAGCTCAAGGATTACGGCATCGATGCGGGAGGAGGGAACGAGGCCGCGGAGGATTCGTCCGACACCGAGCGCTCGCCGGACGAGCCGTTCTAACCGCGATGCCGGTCGCCCCGCAGCGGATTATAACCTGCGCAAATTAGCGCGTACGGAAGCTTGTTAACAAGCCATTTACCATGGTATAAAATGAATGCTGCGGTGTGCCTTTTTTGCCATTCTATAAACGTATTCGGTCTTCAATAAACGTCCATTAACCATTAATCCGATAGTCCAGCCTTCGGGGACTGCTAGAATGGCAAGGCTACGCAATTGACGGACTGTATTTCGGCACTCAGGGGGATTTATGCAGCGGTGCGTGCGCGCCGCGTGCTATGGATCGCCTTCCTTACCGTAATTCTCGCGCCTTCGCTTGCGTCGGCGGAGACCCGGACGCTCAAGCTCTATTATGTTCACACCAAGGAGCGGGCGGAGATTACCTTCAAGAAGGACGGGCGCTACATTCCGAGCGGCCTCAATCAGCTCAACCGTTTCCTGCGTGACTGGCGCCGCAACGAGCCCACGAAGATGGACCCGCGCCTCTTCGATCTCGTCTGGCAGGTCTACAAAGCCAGCGGCGCGCGCGATTATATCCATGTCGTCTCCGCCTATCGCTCGCCCGCGACCAACTCGATGCTGCGCTCACGCACGCGCGGCGTGGCGAAGAAGAGCCAGCACATGCTCGGCAAGGCGATGGATTTCTATATCCCCGGCGTGCCGCTTGCCAAGCTGCGTGCCATCGGCATGCGCTATCAGTCGGGCGGCGTCGGCTATTATCCGCGCTCGGGCTCGCCCTTCGTGCATATGGATGTCGGCAACGTCCGCCATTGGCCGCGCATGAGCCGCCGCGAGCTGCTGGCGCTCTTCCCCGATGGTAAGACCCTGCATCTGCCGACCGACGGCAAGCCATTGCCGGGCTATGAGGCGGCGCTTGCCGCCTATGAGGCCCGCCAGTCTGGCAGCGGGGTGATGATGGCGAGCGCAAGCCCACGCAAGAGCAAGAGCCTGCTGGCCATGCTCTTCGGCGGCGGCGCTGACGAGGAAGAGGATATCAGCGAATCCGGCGGCGGAACCATGGTGGCTTCCGCTGCGCGCCCGACGCGCACGGCACCGAGAGCGCCCATGGCCGAAGAAGCGCCTGAGCCCGCCGCTCCCGTCGCCCGCGCCCCGGCGCCGCAGCCCCAGCCTTTGCCTGAACCGCCGCAACAGACGCTTGTCGCCGCCCTGCCGCCGCGCGAGGTTCCGCGTCCGCTCGACGCGCCGCGTCCCGCTGCCGCCGTGGCGGAGGGAACGCCCGTGGAGCAGCCGGCGCTTGCCTATGCCGTGCCGCTGCCGGGCCAGAAGCCCCAGGCCGCGATTGCCATGGTTGCGCCGCCGCCCAACACGCTGCAGCCGCCCGCGCCTGGCACCACCGGCTATGTGCCGAGTGCGTCCGCCGTGGATGGCGCGCCGAATGCCGCCGCCGCGCCGGAGCAGGTGGCTGCCGCGAGCACGCCCAATCCGCTGATGAACGGTTTCGTGCCGGTGCCGATGAACAAGCCAAAGCATGAGAACCCCGCACTGGCGCTTGCCTCTGCTGTCGTGCCTGCGCCGCGTCCCGAAACGGCGCCCGCCGCCGCGGCAGCCGAGGCTGTCGTGCAGGAACCGGAGCCGAGGCATGACGCGATTGCGCAGATTGCCGCGGCGCATGCCGACACACCGGCCTATCCGTTGCCGCAGAGCGCGCCGGAAAGGCCGCAGCCCCAGCCGCAGCAGGTCGCGCTTGCCGCTCCTGAGGAGGAGGTGATTCCCGTGCCCGATGAGCCGGAGGACCACGCGCCCCAGATCGTTGCTTCGGTGACGCCCGCCGCCATGCCGCGCAAGGTGCTGCAAGACGCCGCGCCCAAGGCTCGCGCTATCGCAGCGGTCGACACGGGCGTGAAAACCACGGCTAAGGGCGCCAAGCCCCATCCGGGCGAGGCGCGGGAGCCTGAGGCAGTCGTCCAGCCAGCGGCGTCGGTGCCGGTATCGCGCCTGGCAATGTCCGCGACGCCGGTCGCCAAGGTTGCGCCGGCGGGCGGAAAGGCGCTGCGCAACGACGCGCTCCGCGCCGCGCCGACCACCGTCTACACCGCCGGCTTCCAGCGCGACCTGCCGACGGAAAAAGCCAATCGCTTCTCCGGTAAGGCCGTGACGTTCCTGTCGATCGCGAAGTTTTCGGAGACGAACTGAGCTGGCGAGGAGGATTGAGGCGGTGGGCCAAGTACCTCATCCGACCGCGCTACGCGCGGTCGGATGAGGGGTAACCGCAGTCCCCGAAGGTTAAGCAGCCAACCCCGCCGCTTCCCGCGCAAGCGTGGTGATCTTATCCCATTCGCCCGCTTCGACCAGTTCCTTCGGCGCGACCCATGAGCCGCCGACGCAGATGACATTGGGCAGCGAGAGGTAGGTTTTGGCATTGGCGAGGCTGATGCCGCCGGTCGGGCAGAAGAGGGTTCCGGCGAGCGGGGAGGCGAGGGATTTCAGGAATGCCGCGCCGCCAGCCTGTTCGGCGGGGAAGAATTTGAGAAGGGTGTAGCCGTCTTCACGCGCAGCCATGATCTCGCTCGGCGTAACGCTGCCGGGCAGGAGAGGGACGTCGCTATCGCGCGCGGCCTGACGGATCGCCTCGGTGACGCCGGGGCTGACGATGAAACGCGAACCGGCCTTGGCCGCTTCCTCGTATTGGCGCGCATTGAGGATCGTGCCTGCACCGACAATCGCCTCCGGCACCTCCTCAGCCACGGCACGGATGGCGTCGAGCGCGGCGGCGGTCCTGAGCGTGATCTCGATGGCAGGCAGCCCACCCGCCGCGAGGGCGCGTGCCAGCGGAACCGCATCGGAAGCCTTGTCGATCAGCAGAACCGGAATGACCGGCTGGCCTTTGAGGATTGGAAGCAGAAGGTCGGTTTTCTGGGTCATCAGCATTCTCCGGTTTTTTAACCGATTTAGTCCCGCCGCATTGTTTTGTCCATCACGCGACGGGCATGTTTGCGTCAGGCGGGACCGATGACGAAGAGAGACGCTCGCGCCAGATTTCCCAGGCCCGGGCCATTTTGCCGTGGTAGTCATATTTGCGATAGCCGGGGCCATTATATGCCCGTGCGAATTTTGGCCAGTCATGGGCGTTCAGCTCGTCCACCAGGCCGGATTTTTCGATGAAGCGCAGCATCAGCCGAATTTGTCCTGCCACCGAGCCGCGCGCCTCGGCGACGAGTGCTTCGACGCTTTCGTAATCGAGCCAATCCCAGTGCGCCCCCATCACCTGCCCCAATCCCCATGAGACGGATTCGAGCGCTGCCTCGCGGTCGATTTCCATGGCGCGCTCGAGCAGACGCCAACGGTCGGCCTGCGCCGCCGGGTTCTTGACCGCGCCGGCTTTGGGTGAGGCAAGGCGCTGCCGCCTGGCTTCGGCAAGTTTCTCGCCCGTCAGGCGCTGGTGAAAATAATGGCCCTCGAAGCGGATCAGCGGTTCGTCGCGCCCATTGACCCGAGCGGTGGCCTGTCCGCCGCTTTCCACCTCGGCGACGGCTAGAAGCGCGGCTGGCTCTACGCCCGATACGGTGGCGGCTATGATGATTTGCTGGATGGTTTCATCTTCAAACATCGCTGTCCCTCGAAAATTTCTGTAAAGCCCAGGCTGAAAATCATTTTCGTCCGAACGCGCCGGTGTAGGATAAATTCGGCGCGCAAGATCGGTCCCGTGGGAAAATCTGCAACTCTGGCGAGATTGTACTATTGATTGCAATTCTTCGCCATCTTGCAATCCGCTCATATCGGGATTAGTTCGATCATCATGACCAATCCGTCTTTCATCGTCGCCGCTCTCTATCGTTTCGCGCGCCTGCCGCATTACGAGGCATTGCGCTCGCCGCTGGCCGAGCTTTGCTGCAGCCAGGGCATCAAGGGCACACTGCTTCTGGCCGCCGAGGGCATCAATGGCACCGTGGCGGGCAGCGCCGAGGCGATCGATAAGCTAATTGCGCGGATCGAGGCGGAGCCGGCGCTCAAGGGGCTGGAGCTCAAATATTCTTACGCCAGCGAGATGCCGTTTCATCGCATGAAGGTGCGCCTCAAGAAAGAGATCGTCACCATGGGCGTGCCCGGGGTGGACCCCCTGAAAAGCGCGGGGACCTATGTCGCGCCGCAGGATTGGAACGATCTGATTTCCCACCCCGATACGGTCGTGATCGACACACGCAACGATTACGAGGTGGCTATCGGCACGTTTCGCGGCGCGGTCGATCCGAAGACCCGCACCTTCCGCGAGTTCCCCGAATGGATCGAGCAGAATCGTGCTAAGCTGGAAGGCAAGAAGATCGCCATGTTCTGCACGGGCGGCATACGCTGCGAAAAGGCGACGGCTTATGTCAAGGGATTGGGCTTCGACGAGGTCTATCATCTAAAGGGCGGGATTCTCAAATATCTGGAGGACGTGCCGCCGGAGCAAAGCCGCTGGGACGGAGAGTGCTTCGTCTTCGATGAGCGGGTCTCGGTGAGCCATGGCCTGCATGAGGGCGAGACGGAACTTTGCCGCGCCTGCCGCCATCCGATCACGCCTGAGGAGCGCCTGTCGCGCTATTACCAGGAAGGCGTTTCCTGCTCCCATTGCTATCACGAGCGCACCGACGAGGACCGCGCCCGCTATGCCGAACGCCATCGGCAGGTGCTGTTGGCAAAGCAACGCGGCGATGGACGGCATATCGGACATTAGGGGCGGTCCGTAGTTTCGAGAATCTGGCGGTGCGGCAGGGAGGAAAGAATGGCGAATTTGACGAACTGGACGGCGTGTCCGCTGCCTGAACGAAAGGTTCTCGAGGGGGCCTATGTGCGCCTTGAACCGCTCGATGCGGCGAAGCATGGCGACGGGCTCTATGAGGCTTCGTCGGTGCCGGATGCGGATGCGCGCTTCACCTGGCTTTTCGATGAAGTGCCTGGCGACAGGGCGCAGTTCCAGCCATGGCTCGATGAGGCCGAGGGCAGCACCGATCCCCTGTTTTTCACTGTCATCGACAAGGCGAGCGGCAAGGTGGCCGGGCGGCAGTCGTTGATGAGCATCTCGCCGGCTCATGGTTCTATCGAGATCGGCAATGTCTACTGGGGGCCGCTCGTCTCGCGGAAACCGGCGGCGACGGAGGCGCAGTTTCTGTTTGCCCGTTATATCTTCGACGAGCTCGGCTATCGCCGCTACGAATGGAAGTGCAACAATGACAACGAGCCGTCGAAACGGGCGGCGCAGCGCTTCGGCTTCCAATTCGAGGGCCTTTTCCGCCAGCATAGGGTGGTGAAGGGCAAGAACCGCGACACGGCTTGGTTCTCGATCATCGATAGCGAATGGCCGGCGCTGAAGACGGCCTATGAGAGGTGGCTGGCTCCGGATAATTTCGATGCTGAGGGCAGGCAGAAGCGGCGGCTGGAGGCGTTTCGGGCGGAGTTATTCAGTTAAAGTAAGGTGATGCCGGCGGGACAGCGCCCCCTCTGTCCTGCCGGACATCTCCCCCGCAAGGGGGAGATTGGCTATCAGGTCCGCCCCTGCCAATCACCCAACGTTGCAGAATAACGCGCCGTCACAGATGAAAGGCCAATCTCCCCCCATGCGGGGGAGATGCCCGGCAGGGCAGAGGGGGGCGACGTAGAGCGCTGATGTCCCGATTTTAGGATCGCTAGCGAAGTGAGGACCGCGATGGCGAATGAGCATTCCCGAAGCGAGCATAACCACGACCATGGCAAGCCCGACAAGCGCCGTGTGCTGATTGCCGCCGTCCTGACCAGCGGCTTCATGGTAGTGGAGGCGGTGGGCGGCATCCTTGCCGGTGCGCTGGCGCTGCTCGCGGATGCTGGGCATATGCTGACGGATTCCGTCTCGCTGCTGCTGGCATGGTACGCTTTCCATCTGGCAGAGCATCCGGCGACAAACAGCATGAGCTATGGCTTCGGCCGGGTGAAAACGCTGGTTGCCTACACCAACGGTCTCGCCATATTCGTCGTGGGCGCATGGATCGTCTATGAGGCCATCGAGCGGTTCGAGCATCCGTCCGCCGTGCTGGGCGGGCCGATGCTTGGCGTCGGTGTGGCCGGGCTTGCGGTCAATGTCATCGCCTATCTGGTGCTCCATGGCGGCGACAGGGAGAACCTCAATATGCGCGGCGCGATCCTGCATGTGCTGGGGGATCTGCTCGGCTCGGTGGCGGCGATAGTGGCGGCCGTCGTGATCCTCCTCACAGGCTGGTATCCGATCGACCCGATCCTTTCGGCGCTCGTGGCGGTGATGCTGTTCGCCAGCGCTTGGCGGCTGACGCGGGATGGGGGGCGATTGCTGCTCGAGGGAGCGCCGGGAACGGCTGACCCTGAGACCATTGCCCGCGATCTCGAAAGCGCCATACCGGGCGTGGAGGATGTTCACCACATTCACGTCTGGTCGCTCGACGGCAAAAGCAACCTTGCGACCATGCATGTGGAGATAGCGCCGCAGGCGGATGCGGCGGCAATTGTCGCACGGGTCAAGCAGAGGCTCGCCTCGATGCATGGAATCGCCCATGCGACCATTGAGATCGATACCGAGCCCGGCGTGGCGGGGAAGGCGGATCATCACCATGACGGGGTGGTCCCTGAGCGCCGGCCGCGCGCAAAGACACAAATTTCGAAGGGGCAGAAGATTGCAGGACACAAAGACACGTAACGCGGCAATCGCTGCTCTCGTCATCCTCCTGGGGTTTGGCGCACTCTGGATATTGATGCCGCGCATCATGCTGGCGCTCGGCGCGGAATCTCCCGCCTTGGCAGGCGTGTTCGCGGTGCTGTTCGTGCTCGCCTTTTTCGGCCTGTTCTGGCTGAGGGCGCGCCAGCAGCGGAAGTCAGATCGATAAGGCGGCGGTGAAAAGCAGGATTCCCGTCAGCGTGATGAACAAGGCGGCGGCGACCTCGATGAGCGACTGAAGGCGCTGCGACATGGCGCGGCTGCCGGCGATTTTCAGCGCGGCGTTCTTCGCCGTCACTGCGAGCGTCGCAAGCACCGCCACGGTGATGAAAGTGCCGAGCGCCATGGCAAAGACCGAGAGAATGCCGCCGAACACGAGGCCGTTCAGCAGAGCGAAGGTGAGCACGATCAGCGCGCCGGAGCAGGGACGCAAGCCCACGGCCAGGATGGCGGACCAGGCGGTCTTCCAGTCGAAATTGCCTGCAAGCGTAGATGGATCGGCGATATGGGCCGTGCCGCAGGCGTCGCAGATTTCGCCCGAGCCGATGAAACCGTGATCGAAGCTGGCCCTTCCGGACGCCGAGGTGTCATAATTGAGGCGTACCGCACGGTTCGGCGCTGCCGTGCGGGCGCTTTGCGAGAGGGAGCCTTCCCAGGCCGTGCTCGTCGAGGGCGCAGCGAAGGCCAGGCTGGCGGCGGCGACTTCCGGCTCGTGCTTCTTCTTCGTAAACAGCAGCGGCAGCTTGCGCCGCAATAGCCACAGGCCGAAGAGGATGACGAGGACATAGCTCGCCAGTTCCATGTAGCGCGCTGTGTCCTTCATCGAGATACTGGTGCCGCGCAGCACTAACCAAGCCGCGCCGATGACGAGAATCGCCGAGATTGCTTGAAGGAGGGAGGAGACGAAGGAGAGGAGAATTCCGCGCCGCAGCGTGGTTTCATTAGCGATCATGTAGCTGGAGATGACCGCCTTGCCATGGCCGGGGCCGGCGGCATGGAACACGCCATAGATGAAGGACAATCCGATAAGGATCGCGGCCTGCCACGGGTCCTCGCGCATGGTTTTGAGGGCATTGGTCATGGCGAGATAGAAATTGCGCTGCTCGGCGGCAAGCCATTGGATGATATGGGCGAAGGGACCGACCGGCTTCATCGCCGTCTCGCTGGCGCCGATGCCGAGGGAGGATTGGGCCCATGCCTCGCCGGTGATGAATAGGGCGGCGAGGATGGCGGCAATGAAGGCGGGCCTTCTGCTTCGCGATTTCGTCAAAGCGGAAATCCTATTTCCCACACGTAACCTCCAGCCGTGTCGCAAATATCTTGGAGAAATCCGTCCCGGTCGGGTCGTTGAAGAAGGCTTCGGTCAGGGTCGCCTGGTTGGCGGCGATTGCTTCGTCGGGATCGGGGCGCACCACCTTGGACGAACAGTTCTTCGGCACACCGGTTATATGCATGTCGGAGTCTTTGACGTAGTCGATGGCGGTGTAGAAGGTCGGGTCGTAAACGCCGAAGCTGACCGTGTGGCCGGGTTCGAGTTTCAACGGCTTTTCCGGCTTCGATTCGAAGATGACCAGAAGCTGGTTGTCGGGCGGCATATCGGCGATGAGATGCTTGGGCTTTGTCATCGCCACGTCCTTGCCGTCGTGAAGGACAGTCTGGAAATATTTATATTCGGCGAGGGAATCGCTGATCGTCTTGCTCAATTCACCGAGTTCGTGATGGTCAAGTTTCAGATCGCCATTCTTGTCGAATTCCATGATGACCGTCGAGGAAAAAACATCGTCGAAGCGCCAGACATGGGCGAGCTTTTCCACCGTGCCGTCAGGCGCCACGGTGACTTCCAGCCGCGCTTCGGCGAAGACATGCGGATGCGCGACCGCCAGCGAGGGCAGGGACGCCATAGCAATGGCCGAGAGGAGGATTTCCGGGCGGCGTTTGGTCAAGCGGGCCTCACCTTGCGACATGCTGATTCCTTGATTGCACATTCCAATCCCCGAAACGGGCGAAAGTGGGACTGGATCGTTACGCATTTTCCCGTTCCTTGAACCATTTCGCCAGATAGTCCACGAGCACGCGCACTTTCATCGGCAAATAGCGGCGGTGGGGATAGACCGCGTAGATGCCGCCATCCTTGATGGTGAATTCGTCGAGCCCGGCCACGAGCCGCCCTCTGGCAAGCTCCGGCTCCGCGATGAAACGCGGAAGAATGCAGAAGCCGAGGCCCTTTACCGCTGCCGCCATGGTTGCCAGCGGGCTGTTGACCTCCACCGGCCCGCTGACGGGCACGGTCAGGAGCGAGCCATCCGTGTTGCGGAAATGCCAGTTGTTGCGGGAGCGTCCGTTGGTGTCGATGATGCAGGGAAGCTCATGCAGCCCTTCCGGCCGTTCGGGCATTCCCACCTTCGCAATGAGATCCGGCGAGGCGGCGAGGACCGTTTCGAAGGCGGTCAGGCGACGGGCGATGAGCGAGGAATCCTGCAGCCGCGTGATGCGGATCGCCATGTCGAAACCTTCCTCCACCAGATCCACGAATCGGTCGTCCAATCGTATATCGAGGACGATTTCGGGATGCTCGGCGCAGAAATCGATGAGCGAGAGTCCTATTGGGGCATCAGCAAAGGTGCGCGGCGCGGAAAGTTTTATGCGCCCGCGCGTGTCGCCGCTGGTTTCGCTGATGGAATCCTGAAGCGAGTCGATGTCGCGGATGATCTCCGAGGCGCGCTGGTAATAGGTATGGCCCGCTTCGGTCAGCGAAAACTGCCGCGTGGTGCGGTTCAAAAGCAGCACGCCCAGCTCATCCTCCAGTTCGCGCACATATTTGGAAAGCAGCGCCTTGGAGCGGCCGATCTTGCGCCCCGCCGCCGAAAAGCCCTCCGCCTCCACGACATCGATGAAGGCGCGCATGCGGGTGAGCGTGTCCATAAGAAACCTGTTCGCCTGATTGTTCAGTCTTTGTAGATGATTTGGCTTTGTTTGTTCACCCTAAAAAATTTCTAGGCTCCCGGTGTTTTTGTCATTGAATGGACACAAGTTTCACCTTATATCGCGGTCGCCCAAAGTCGCACGTGCCTGTGGGTGTCCGCCGTCCCTCGAATGGTGAGGGTAAACGGTAAGGTACCTGGAACTAACCCCTCCAGTCGATCTCGCGGCCAACCGCTGAAATCGAGGACATCTTGAAGCAACGACGGTGCGGGCCTTTCTGGTGTCTTTCGGCTGTCCAAATGCCGAAATTACTGAAGAGGCACACCTTCATTGCCGGCAGTGCGGATGCGGTTCTCCCAATTCCAAGCCAAGGCAGACAAAGCGGAGTAACGCGGATGCAAGCGTTGTTCCATCGCCGCATGAGCTTTCGCGTGTTTCCAGTATCTCCAAAGTCTGGCAACGCGGCGGACGGTTTCATGCACTTTGTCCACTTGCGGTAGCGATCCGGCGGGGTAGCCGGCAGACCGCAGCCTTTTGCGACCGGCGGCTTGGCCGCCATAGGAGAGACCGATGGCAACGCAGCGCATTATCGATTTCCTCAACACCCGACGCCCGAATGGTCCCTGCCTGGTGGTGGACCTCGATGTCGTGCGCGAAAATTATGCCGCCTTCGAAAAGGCGTTGCCGGATTCGCGCATCTTCTATGCGGTGAAGGCCAATCCCGCGCCGGAGATCCTGCGGCTGCTCGCCTCGCTCGGCTCGTCCTTCGATACGGCTTCCGTGGCCGAAATCGAGATGGCGCTCGATGCAGGCGCGCCGGCGGAGCGCATCTCCTATGGCAACACCATCAAGAAGGAGCGCGACATTGCGCGCGCCCATGAGCTCGGCATTCGCCTCTTCGCGGTCGATAGCGTCGAGGAAGTGGAGAAGATCGCGCGTGCCGCTCCCGGCGCCCGCGTGTTCTGCCGCATCCTCACCGATGGCGCGGGCGCGGAATGGCCGCTGTCGCGCAAGTTCGGCTGCGTCCCTGCCATGGCGGTGGATGTGCTGCGCCATGCCCGCTCGCTGGGCCTCAACGCCTATGGCGTTTCGTTCCATGTCGGCTCGCAGCAGACGGATCTTTCCGCCTGGGATCGCGCGCTTGGCGATGCCAAGGGTGTTTTCCAGGCGCTTGCTGAGGAAGGCATCCAGTTGAAGATGGTCAATATGGGCGGCGGTTTCCCGACACGCTACCTGAAGGACGTGCCGACGGCAAAGGCCTACGGCCAGGCCATTTTCGACGCGCTGCGCCTGCATTTCGGCAACCGCATTCCGGAGACGATCATCGAGCCGGGCCGCGGCATGGTCGGCAATGCGGGTGTGATCAAGACCGAGGTGGTGCTGATCTCGAAGAAGGCGGACAATGACAATGTCCGCTGGGTCTATCTCGACATCGGCAAATTCGGCGGCCTCGCCGAAACCATGGACGAGGCGATCCGCTACCAGATCGTCACGCCGCATGACGGCGAGCGCACGGAGCCCTGCGTCCTTGCCGGGCCGACCTGCGATTCCGCCGATGTGATGTATGAGAAGGCCCCGTATCCGCTGCCCGTTTCGCTAACCATCGGCGACGAGCTGCTGATCGAAGGCACGGGGGCCTATACCACGACTTACGCGTCGGTCGCGTTTAACGGCTTCGAGCCCCTCCGATCCTATGTGATCTGAGCCAGTCGCCAGACCGGCTCCTTCAATCTCGCCCGGCGATGCCGGGCGAGGGATGGCACGCACACATCCTCTTGATTGGTTACGACCATGAACGCGATCACTTCCGAAATCCGCCAGAACCAGACTTTCGTCATCCTCGATGAGGCCGCGCACGATGCGGCGGCGCGTGAGGCGCTGCTCGACCGCGCGATGGGTGAGGGGCGGCGGCGCAAATCGTCGGAGAAGCTGCGGCGCGGGCGCATGCCCTCGGCCGGGCTTGCCTTTGCCGCGCGCGATGAAAACGGCACGCTCACCGGTACCGTTCGGCTGTGGGACATTCGCGCCGGGCGCGATGGCGCGGGGCGTTCCGTTCCCGCGCTGCTGCTCGGGCCGCTCGCGGTCGATCCGGCCTATGAAGGGCAGGGCATCGGCTCGGCGCTGATGCGCCATGCGGTGGCGGAAGCGGCACGGCTCGGCCATGGCGCGATCCTGCTCGTCGGCGATCCGGAATATTATGCGCGGTTCGGGTTTTCGGGCGAGAAGGTCGGCGGGCTGGCGATGCCGGGGCCGGTGGAGCGGCGGCGGTTCCTGGCGCTGGAGTTGCGGGAAGGCCATCTTAACGGCGCGCATGGGGTGTTGGCTGCGACCGGGCGGCGTGTTGTGAGCGAAAAGCCGGAGCTGCGGCTGACGGCGTGAAGTAATGCGCCCACCTTCCCCCTTGCGGGGAAGGGTCTGCGGAGCAGACGGATGGGGGTGGTGACGCTTGCACCACGTTCGTCAACAAAAGCACATTCGTCACAACCCCCATCCGCCCGCTAACGCGGGCACCTTCCCCGCAAGGGGGAAGGAGGGCGCGAGCTGGATTAAATTCTCTCCCGCAGATGATAAGACTTCGGCCTCGTCAGATTGCCGTATCCAATCGCCGACAGCGCCGCGCCTTTGCCGGTGTCCTTCACCCCGGTCCACACCAGCGCCGGGTCGAGGTAGTCGCAGCGGTTCATGAACACTGTTCCGGTTTCGATCCGATCACCCAGCGCGGCGGCGTGGTCGGGGTCGGCGGTCCAGAGCGAGGCGGTGAGGCCGTAGGGGCTGTCGTTCATCAGCGCCAGCGCCTCCTCGTCACTCCGCACCTTCATGATGCCGACGATGGGGCCGAAGCTTTCCTCGCGCATGACGCTCATCTGGTGGTCGACATCGGTCAGCACTTCCGGCGCGAGATAGGGCGAGCCGGGCCGGTCTTCGTCCAGCTTCATGCCGATATGGGCCTTTGCGCCCTTGCGCAGCGCTTCGGCCTTCTGCTCGCGGATGAGGTCAGCGAAGCGGGCCTGCGCCATCGGGCCCATGGTGGTGGCCTGATCCAGCGGGTTGCCGACGACATAGCGCTTCGTCAGGTCGATGAAACCCTCAACGAATCTGTCATACAGCTTTTCGTGCACATAGATGCGCTCGATGCCGCAGCAGCATTGGCCCGTATTATAGAACGCGCCGTCGACGAGGTTTTCCACCGTATGGTCGAGATCGGCGTCGGGCAGGACATAGGCCGGATCCTTGCCGCCCAGTTCCAGCCCCAGCGTCATGAAGGTGCCTGCAGCGGCGCGCTCGATGGCCTTGCCGCCGCCGACCGAGCCGGTGAAATTGACATGATCGATGCGGCCGGAGGCGAGCAGTTTTTCCGTCTGGGCATGGCTCAGGACGATGTTCTGGAATACGCCCTTCGGCATCCCAGCCATATCAAAGGCTTGCTGGAAGCGCTCGCCGACAAGAAGGGTCTGAGCCGCATGTTTCAGAAGAACCGTGTTTCCGGCCATCAGGGCGGGAATGATGGTGTTGATGGAGGTGAGATAGGGATAGTTCCATGGCGCGATGACCATGACGACGCCCAGCGGCACATGCCTGATATAACGACGGAAGCCGGGGCGGTCACCGGCGATAACCGGCTTCAGCGCTTCCTCGGCGATACCGACCATATAGCGCGTGCGTTCCTCGACCCCCCCCTTTTCGCCGCCATAGCGCACGGGACGGCCCATCTGCCAGGCGAGTTCCGGCACGATCTCATCATTCATGGCAAGCAGCGACTCAAGGGCGGCGAGGCAATAGCGTCCGCGTTCGGCTATCGGCATTTCCGCCCAGGCGGTTTGGGCCGCCCGCGCGGTTTCCACCGCCCGTTCAAGCGCGGAATCGCTCAACACGGGCCGCTCCGCATAGATGGACCCATCGACGGGCGAGACGATCCTGATCGTTTCGGTCATGCTCACTTCCTTTTGCACTGACGCAGGCCACGTCATATTTGTTTGCTGTTTATAGAATGGATAAGTTGCGGATAGTCAAAACCTGATTCCGGCACGGCCGTGCCGTCAATCTCCCACAACAAGGAACAGTCATGGAAAAAGCGGATATCGGATTGGTCGGGCTTGGAGTCATGGGCTCCAATCTCGCGCTCAACATTGCCGAACAGGGCTATCGCGTCGCCGTTTACAACCGCACGCCGGACAGGACCCACGAGTTTTATGAAAATGCCGGGGAGCTGAAGGAGCGGATCATCCCCTGCGATACGCTGGCGCAGCTTGCCGACAGCATCCGCGCGCCGCGGCCGATCATTCTGATGATCAAGGCCGGCGAGCCTGTCGACAATGAAATGAAGGCCCTGAAGCCGCTGCTGGCGCGGGAAGACATCATCATCGATGCAGGCAATGCCAATTTCCACGATACGGTGCGGCGTTTGGCAAGCCTCGGGCCGAACGATCCCACCTTTGTCGGCATGGGCGTTTCGGGCGGCGAGGAGGGCGCGCGGCACGGGCCTTCCATCATGGTCGGCGGCACGCAGGAGGCCTATGACCGCATCGCGCCGGTCCTCAACGCCATCGCTGCCAAATATGACGGCCAGCCTTGCGTCGCGCTGCTCGGGCCTGATGGAGCGGGGCATTTCGTCAAGACCATCCATAACGGCATCGAATATGGCGACATGCAGATGATCGCCGAAATCTATGGCATATTGCGCGACGGGCTCGGCCTTTCCGCCCCGGCTATCGGCGACGTCTTTGCGAAGTGGAACAATGGTCCGCTTAACTCGTACCTGATCGAGATCACCGCTAAGGTGCTCCATGCCGTCGATCCTGATACGGGCAAGGCGGAGGTGGATGTGATCCTCGACTCCGCCGGACAGAAGGGCACGGGCCGCTGGGCGGCGATCGAGGCGCAGATGCTGGGCATCCCGGCCACCGCCATCGAAGCCGCCGTCGCGGCGCGCTCGCTCTCCGCCTTGAAGAAGCAGCGTGAGCAGGCGGCGAAGGCCTATCCGCTCGGCGAGGCGGCACTTTCGCCGGCGGACCGCGCGCGCTTCATCGACGATCTGGAGCAGGGGCTCTATGCCGGCAAGGTCGCGGCCTATGCGCAAGGCTTCGCCGTGATGGCGGGTGCGTCGGAGGAGTATAACTGGAACATTCCGCTCGCCACCGTCGCCCGTATCTGGCGCGCCGGCTGCATCATCCGCTCGCAATTCCTCGACGTGATCGCCGATGCCTATGAGCGGGAACAGCCGGAGAACCTGCTGCTCGCGCCTGCCTTCGTGGAGCGCATGGCCAAGGCCTCGAAGCCTTTGCGCAATGTGGTCTCCACCGCTGCCCTCGCGGGCCTGCCGACACCGGCGCTCGGCGCCGCGCTCAGCTATTTCGACAGCTATCGTCAGGTGCGCGGCACCGCCAACCTCATCCAGGCGCAGCGCGACTTCTTCGGCGCGCATGGGTTCCAGCGCGTGGATCGGGAGGGAGATTTCCACGGACCGTGGTCGGATGTGGATTTTCAGGCGTAAGCGTTGGCTGCTCCGCAAGCTGCTGGTGAGGCGGCTTGCGGCTTAGTTGCTACCCTGATCGTTGAGCCTATCGGCCAGCCGTGTCATCAGATCCATGCGTTCATGAAAAATCGCTATGATCAGCGCAGGTGCGTCCTTACGCGACAGGCAAAATACGTAATGATGTTCACAACGCGCCATCCGAAGTGACGGGTACAGCGCGCTCATATCCTTGGAAGCACCTCGGCCTGCAGCCAGGCTCGTAATGCCTTGTTTCAGCGCCGCGATATAGCGGCGCATTTGAGGCGCGCCCCACTGCTTGCGCGTGGATTGCATGATATCGCGCAGATCGGTTTCCGCAGCTTTGGCAAGGATATAACCTGTCAAGCACCCCCCTCGTTCAATTCCTCATCCAAGATTTCATCAATGCTTTTGGTGGAAACCTTTCCTGCGAGCGCCTCTTCGATGCGCATTCCGAGCAAGGTTTTCAGTTCTTGCCAGGCCTGATCTGCGTCAGCATCGCCGGGGAATAAACGTTCCAGCGCGTATTGCTTGATCGTCTTACCCTGCAATGCGGCCAACGCTTTCAAGCTTTGGTGCTGCTGTTCCGTTATGTCGATGGTAAGGCGGCTCATCCGGGTAATCTCCATAAATCCACACATTCCCACATTAGCACAGATGTGGGGATGTGGGTAGAGCGTCGCAAGCCTATTCTCCCAACACCAGCAAATCCCGCGCGGCAAAGCCGATCTTCACCTTGTCGCCGCGCGCAGGGGGCGGGGAGGCGGGGTCGTTGAACATGTCGAGGGAGACTTTGTTCTTGCCGAGCGAGACCCGCGTGCGGATGACGGAGCCGAGGAAATGCACATCCTCGATCGTGCCTTCAATCGTCGTGTCATGCTTGGTGTGCGGGTCGATGGAGACAGCTTCGGGGCGCAGGGCAAGCGCAAGCGTCTCGCCCTTCTTATGGCCGGAGAGGGGCTTTGCCAGGGTAACGCGGTTGCCGTCGAGATCAACGACGCCCTTGTCTGCGTCATCCACCTTGCCCTCGAGAATGTTGAGCGTGCCGACGAAGGAGGCGACGAAGCGGGAGGCGGGGTGGTTGTAAATCTCGAAGGGGGTGCCGACCTGATCGGCGCGGCCTTCATGCATGACGACGATGCGGTCGGAGATCGACAGCGCCTCCTCCTGATCGTGGGTCACGAAGATGGTGGTGATGCCGAGCTTCTGCTGGATCGAGCGGATTTCCTCACGCAGCGACACGCGGATCTTGGCGTCCAGCGCCGAGAGCGGCTCGTCGAGGAGGAGCACCTGCGGTTTCGTCGCCAATGCGCGTGCGAGCGCCACACGCTGTTGCTGGCCGCCGGAGAGCTGGTAGGGGTAGCGCTCGCCCAGATGATCGAGGCGGATGAGGCCGAGCATTTCCTTGACCGTCGCGTCGATCTCCGCCTTGGGCTTGCGCGACACGCGAAGGCCGAAGGCGACGTTCTGCGCCACGGTCATGTTCGGAAACAGCGCGTAGGCCTGGAACACCATGCCGATATTACGCTGGTTCGGCTTCAGATTCACCACATTCTTTCCGGCAATGGAAATGGTGCCCGATGTCGGCGTCTCGAAGCCGGCGACCATGCGTAGCACCGTGGTCTTGCCGCAGCCGCTGGGCCCTAAGAAGGAGATGAACTCCCCCTTTTTTATGTTCAGGCTGAAATCCTTGACGACCGTGTTGGTCCCGAAGTTCTTCTTGAGATGGGAAATGGTGAGGAAACTCATGGGGAACTTTTCTCGATATTCAGCCGCATAATCAGCTGGGGAGCTTGAATTTGTTAAGGCGCGACACGAGCTGGATCAGCGCGATGGCGAGCCAGGTCACGGCGAAAGAAATGACCGCGAGGGCGGACGGCTCATAGGCGCGGTTGGCGCCGACAAGCTGGAGATAGGGGCCGAAGGCCGGGCGGTTCAGGAGCGAGGCGAAGGTGAACTCGCCGATGACAATGGCGAAGGTCACAAAAGCGCCGCTGAGGACGCCCGACATGACGTTCGGGAAGATCACCCGGAACAGGATGGTCGGCCAGCCGGCGCCGAGACTTTCGGCGGCTTCCGTGAGGGTGCGCACGTCGATGGTGCGCATGGCGATGTCCACCGCGCGGTACATATAGGGCAGCGACAAGGTTACGTAGCCGAACATCAGCAAGAGGTCCGTCATCCGCACCGATGCCGTGAAGGGCAGGATCGAAGACGAATTGTAGATGCGCAAGTATCCGAAGACGATGACGATGGCCGGGATCACCAGCGGCATCAGCGTGATGAACTCGACCACCGGGCGGATCTGCGGCAGGCGCAGCCGGATCCAGTAGGCCGTGGGCACGACGAGCAGCATGCCGAAGAGGATGGTCAAAAGGCCGAGGACCGCCGAATAGGCGAAGGTCGCCTGAAAGGTCGGGTCGGAAAAAACCACCCGGTAGGCGTCGAAGGAATATTCGCCGCGCCGCATGCGCAGCGAGAACTCGAACGTGCCGATGAGGGGTACCAGGAAGTAGATTGCGCCGATCGCGAATGCGATCCATGCGCCGATGCGTTGCGCCTTCATTTGAGCCACCTTTCGGCGCGCATGCGCAGCCAGATGTAAAGCACGTTGGACAGGCCGGTGATGACGATCATGCCGAGCGCGAGGGCATAGCCCAGATGCTCATTATGCAGCACGTCGCCGCGGATTTGCGCGTAAAGCAGGATGGGAACGATGTTAAGCGACGAGCCGGTCAGCGCATAGGCCGTAGCGATAGCGCCGAAGGCGTTGGCAAAAAGCAGCAGCGTCGTGCCCATCAGGCTAGGCCAGAGAATGGGAAACGCCACCATGCGCCAATATTGCGCATTGGTCGCCCCCATGATGGCGGCGGCTTCGCGCCATTCCTTCTTCAAGCCGTCAAGGGCGG
Organism: Brucella sp. IR073; assembly: GCF_049065735.1. NCBI lineage: Bacteria > Pseudomonadati > Pseudomonadota > Alphaproteobacteria > Hyphomicrobiales > Brucellaceae > Brucella > Brucella sp. IR073. The sequence goes on along the minus strand of NZ_JBAKHD010000003.1, from coordinate 63,077 downwards.
GCGTCAGCATCAGCACCATCAACGGGATCTGGAAGAAGAGATAGGTGAGTGTCAGACCGGTGAAGCTCAGGAGGTTGAAGCCGGTGGCATAGAGGTTGAAGCCCAGATATTCTCGCAGCAGCACGGTAACGAGACCCATGCGGCCAAGCGTGGCGAGGAAGGCGAAGGCGAGGGGCACGCCGGCGAAGTTCGATGCGACGCCAGAAAAGGTCAGCACCGTCGGGCGCAGCCATGCGGGCAGGCCGCCCTGCACGATCGCCCAGGCAAGGAAGAAACCGATGATCGCACCGCCGATGGCGGAGGCGAGACTTACCTGAATCGAAATCCAATAGGCGCTCAGGATCGTCGGTTGGAACAGATCGGCGATGTTCTGGAAAGTGAAATTGCCGGCATTGTCTCTGAATGCGCCGACGATGAGAAACAGCGTCGGCCAGATCAGGAACAGGATGGCGAAAAGGAAGAATGGAGCGACGCCCAGCCATTCAAGCGGCAGCCGGCGCGCAAGCGATGGCGCGATGGCGGGCGAGGTATGAGAGATGCTGCTCATGGGCGGACGTGCCAATCTTTTAGAGCAAATTGTTGTTTTAAGCCGGAAGCAACATGTGCTCCTCCACCGTGGCGGGCAGGAAAGACGTTGAGGCATGGATTCCTGTGACAAGCACGGAAATGACGGGTTGCTTGATCGTCATGGACGACATTCAACCTCTCGCCTGCACAACAGCCTAGGCTGGGGTAAGCCATCTCAGCCTCCGTCATTCCTGTGCTTGTCACAGGAATCAATGCCGCGACATGCCCGCTCCAGCAACGATTCAGAATGGTTCGGAACGATTCCATCAAGACACTGGGGGATGGGGCCGACGGCTAACGCCGGGCGACGTTACCGCCGCCCGGCGAAACAGCCACTTACTGAACGTTCGCGCCGACGACGCTGTCCCAGTTCTTGGTGATCACTTCGTTCGAAGCCTTCTGCTCGTCGAGCGTCGGGAACACGGCCTTTTCATAGGCGGCAGCCGGCGGCAGCTTGTCGAGGAGGTCCTGCGGCACCTTGCCGTTCTTCACGAGGTCGTTGAAGCGGATCGGGTGGCAGTAGCCCTTGAGCCAGCCGAGCTGGCCTTCGTCGGAATAGAGATATTCCATCCAGAGCTTGGCGGCGTTGGGATGCGGCGCGTAGGCGCTGATCGCCTGGACATAGACGCCGGCGACGACGCCCGACTTCGGCACGACGACTTCCACATTCGGGTTGCCGTTGAGCTGGTCGCGGTCGGCAAGAGCGTTGTAATCCCAGCGGATGAGGATCGGGGTCGAGCCTTGAGCCACCGAAGCGGCCTTGCCGATGACGGGCACGAAATTGCCCTTGGCGTTCAGCTGCTTGAAGAAGTCGAGGCCGGCCTGCCCAGCCTTTTCGCCGGCGGCGGCGCCGGTGGAGAGGCCGGCGGCGTAAACGCCGAGGATCGCCTGGTTCGACACGCGCGGGTCACCAGCGAGCGCGACTGAATTCTTGTACTCGTCCTTCAGGAGGTCGGACCAGTCCTGCGGCGCGTTCTGGATAATGTCCTTGTTCACCTCGAAGGAGAGAACGCCGTAGTAGTCGCCGTACCAGTAACCCTCGGGGTCCTTGGCGCTGTCGGGGATCGAATCCCAGGTCGAAACCTTGTAAGGCTGGATGAGCTTGTCAGCCTTGGCGGTGGGGCCGAAGGAGAAGCCGACGTCGATCACGTCAGGCGCCTGAGGACCCTTGTTGTCCTTGTTGGCCTTGATCGCCTCGATCTCGTCGCCCGAGCCCGCATCCGGGTTCAGCTCGTTGATCTCAATGCCGTATTTCTTCTTGAAGCCGGCGATCAGGTCGCCATAGCCGCACCAGTCATGGGGAAGGGCGATGGTCGTCAGCTGACCTTCCTTCTTGGCGGCGGCGATGAGTTCGGCGGAAGGCTCTGCGGCGGCGATGGATGTGCCGAGAAAGGCGAGAGCGGTCGAAAGAGACAGCAGGCGTGCTGAATACCCAAGCATGTTTAAACTCCCCTGTTTGGAACGGCGAACGCCTTTGGCTTGATCCAGCATCCGCGCCCTCCCGATAGTCCCCTCGGATGACATTTGGATGACAGACGCCACAGCTTCCTGGGCCACCGTATCACGGGGAAGTGAAACATGTTTTATGGGGCTTAGCAATTGATCCTTTTGAGGAAACAGCCGCTAAATCAATATTTCATTACAGAAATACTACCGTTTCATGACGGGCGGAGAGCGTCTGTGACAAACGCGCCGATGTAAAATTTCTTACAAACGCCTCCCGATTTATGGGGATAAAGGGAAAGTGATGGCATTCCTTAATGCCCTCCGCCGCCACCGGCCGGCTTGCCGGGCTTGCGCACGAGGATGGCGAGAAGCGCGAGCGAGGCGAACAGCGCCGTCAGGATGAAGAAGACGTCGATGAAGGACATCAGCGTCGCCTGCTGGCGGACCATGCCGGCGAGGCGGGAGAGTGCGATCGTGCTGCCATCGAGGCCGGCGGCATTGAATTGCGCCGTCATATTGGCGAGCATATCCTCCGCCGTGCGATTGCCCGCGCTGATATGCTCCGCAAGGCGCTCGTAATGCATGTCGGCGCGATCCGATAGGATCGTGTTGATAATGGCGAGGCCGACCGCGCCGCCTAGGTTCCGGGTCAGATTATAGAGGCCGGATGCGCCCTTCATGCGTGATGGCGGGAGGGTGCCGAGGGCGACATTGTTGATCGGCACCATGCAGAGCATCAGCGAGCAGCCGCGCAGGATCTGCGGCAGCAAAAGCTCGTGGAAATCCCAATCCGCCGTCAGCCCCGTCATCGTCCATGTGCCGGCGGCGAAGCCGAGGAAGCCGATCATCATCATCAGGCGGGGGTCCAGGCGGGTCGACAAAAACCCCGCGACGGGCGCCGTCATGAACATGGCAAGCCCGCTGATGAACAGCGTTTCGCCAATCATCAGGGAGTCATAGCCCCTGATCTGACCGAGATACAGCGGATAGAGATAGGTGAGCCCGTAAAGGCCGATGCCCATGACGAAGGAGAACAGCGAGCCGAAGGCAAAATTGATATTGGCGAAAGCGCGCAGGTCCGCGATCGGCTCTTCCGCCGTGAAGGCGCGATAGAAAAAGACGATGGCGCCGATGACGAGGACGATGGTCAGGATGAAGATCGCTTCGTCCTGCAGCCAGTCATTGCGCGGGCCCTCCTCCAGAACATATTCGAGCGAGCCGAGAAAGGCTGCCATGCCGGCAAGGCCCCACCAGTCGAACTTGCTGAAGAGCGACGAGTCGCCCTCATCGAAATCAATGAGGTTCCATGCGGCGATGGTCACCAGAATGCCGGGGAAGACGTTAACCAGGAACAGCCAGTGCCAGGAAAAAGTGTCACTTAGGTAACCGCCGACAGTCGGGCCGATGGTGGGGGCAAGCGTGGCGACGAGACCGATCATCGGCGAGACGACGGCGCGCTTCGATGGCGGGAAGATGGTGAAGGCCGCCGCGAACACGCTCGGGATCATACCGCCGCCGATGAAGCCCTGCATGGCGCGGTAGACGATCATCTGATCGATGTTCGTCGCGGTGGCGCAGAGAATACTGGAAATCGTGAAGCCCGCCGCCGAGACCGTGAAGAGCACGCGGGTGGAGAGCAGCCGCCCGAGGAAACCGGAAAGCGGGATCATGATGACCTCCGCGATCAGATAGGAGGTCTGCACCCAGGAAATCTCATCGGAACTGGCGGAAAGCCCCGCCTGGATCTCCGCCAGCGAGGCCGAGACGATCTGGATGTCCAGAATGGCCATGAACATACCGAAGACCATGGCGAAGAAGGCGATGGTCTTCTTCGGGTCCATACGGTCTTGAACGGCAGGCATATCGGCGGTGGTGGCGGCCATGGGGTTTACTTTCTTAGTTCAGGCGGGACGCCGCAGAACTCCTCCCTCCCCCTTGCGGGGAGGGTGGCCCGATAGGGCCGGGTGGGGGTGGTGACGTTTGTGCTTCTGCTCAAGATCGTAGCGCAAACGTCGCCACCCCCATCCGCCCGCTAACGCGGGCCCCTTCCCCACAAGGGGGGAAGGAGGGGTGCTTGTTACTGCGCCGCAGCGACCGTGTTCTCAGCCGGCGCGGTGCGGGTATCGACGCTCACGATGACGCTCAGACCGGCGCGGAACTTGCCGGTATCGAGTGCCTCGCGCGGAATGGAAATGCGTACCGGCACACGCTGCACCACCTTGGTGAAATTGCCGGTGGCGTTTTCAGGCGGCAGCAGCGAGAAGACAGCCCCTGACGCAGGCGCGACGGAAGCAACCGTGCCCTCGAAGGTTTCGCCATCAAGCGCGTCGACGGAAATCTCCACCTTCTCTCCCGGCTTGATTTCCGCAAGCTGTGTTTCCTTGAAATTGGCGTCGATATAAAGGTGCTCGGACGGCACGAGGGCAGCGATACGCTGACCGGCGCTCACCAGATCACCCAGCTTGCCGCTGAGATTGCCGACCACGCCATCAAAGGGAGCGCGGACGGTGGTGAAGGAGAGGTCGCGTTCCGCCTTGGCGCGGGCGAGCTCCAGTGACTTCATCCCGCTCTCGGCTTCTTTGTACTGCGCCTGCAGCACACCGATATTGGCCTCAGCCGCGGCGATCTGCGCATCCGCGCCGGCCAGATTGGCATTGGCCTGGTTGAACGAAGAGGTGGCGTTGTCGAGGTCGGATTGCGAAGCAAAGCGCGTCGAGTGCAGTTGCTGGGCGCGGTCCATTGCCAGCTTGGCGTTTGTCGCGACGGCCTCAGCGGCGAGCTTCGATGCCTGAGCCTGCTGCAGCGAGGCTTCAGCCGCCCTGATCTGCGCTGTGATACGCGCCAGCGTCTCCTTCTGGGTTTCGATCTTGGCGTTTGCTTCGTCGAGAGCGATACGGTAATCTCCATCGTCGAGATGGAAAATCACATCGCCAGCCTTGACATGCTGGTTGGCTGCAACGGCGACTTTCTCGATATAGCCCGTCACTTTTGGGGAAATATCCGCGATGTCGCCCTGAACATAGGCGTCGTCGGTCTCGACGAGGAAGCGGCCGTTCGTCCAGTAATCATAGCCATACCAGCCTGCGCCGACGATGGCGACAGCGGCGAGCAGGGGCAGCACGACGCGGCGGCCCACGCCCTTCTTTTTGGCCCTGGACGCATTACCGGCGTCGATCTTCTGTGCGGCGGGCGCTTGCGGCGCGGGCTGCTCTGCATGGGGAGGCTCCACGGGCGCCGGACCCTCATGTCCCTGCTTCAGTGCAGGAAATGGGCGGACCTCGCCGCTTTCATCAGGCTTGGCAGCGGTTCTCGTTGTCGACATGGGGAGGATGGCTTTCTATGAAAAATCTCACCGCGAACGAACCGATTGGTTCGACGGTTGACTTAGATCAGCACAAGCGCCATATCAAGGGGCAATCGAACCAATCGGTTCGAAAAAATGTGAAAGAGCGTTGAAAAGTGTTTAAGAAATTGCGGGGCCGAGGCAAGGCTGGAGATGTCCACACTGAAAAGTGCGGGGATCGCGGCGATGCCGCGTGTCCGCGCCAGCCACGGCTGGGCGCGGGACAAGACCCGGCAAAGCGCAGGCAGATTCTCGAAGGCGCGAAGCGCGTCTTCATGCAGATGGGCTTCGACGCGGCCAGCATGAACGACATCACGCGTGAAGCGGGCGTCTCCAAGGGCACCATCTACGTTTATTTCGCAAACAAGGAAGAGCTGTTCGAGGCGCTGTGCGATGAATATCGCGCCGAACTGTTCAACGAGCTTCTCGCCGATACCGAAAGGGGTTTGTCGGGGCGGGATGCGCTTATCCGGTTCGGTGTCAAGCTTGGCAAGCTGATCACGTCGGAGCCCCTCATCCAGGCCCAGCGCATCGTCATCGGCGTGGTCGAGCGGATGCCGGAAGTCGGCGCGCGCTTTTATGAACAGGGGCCAAAGCGCGGCAAGTTGCTGCTGAAAAAATTCCTCGACAGGCAGGTCGCGGACGGTCACCTCGACATTCCCGATACGGAACTGGCGACCCATCAATTGAGCGACATGTTTCTTGCCGGTATCTACCGGCAGCGGCTGTTCGGCGTGATGCCCGAGGAGCCGAGCGAAGAACAGATCCGCACCGCTGTTGTCTCGGCGGTGGAGCTGTTTTTTGCCGGCTATGCGCCGAAATCACGGAAAAGCGAAAAATCTCCTGTAAAATGAAGATTTTACATGCCGCGCAACCAGCAATGGTCAATCACAAGTCAACGGCGTGACAATTCCCCTCCTTCCTGTGCATAAGCTGGCGGAAGTTGTTGAATCCGTTCGAGATGACGGTTTCCTTTTGCGCCAGTTGCGCGTCTTGTAGCGATGTCGAATATTCGACTCGCTTACACTCGCAATGCCGTTTATGGAACGGTTTGCGAGAGACGATCATTCATTTCCGGCGGGGATGGCTAAGGACGTACAATGAGCCTTGATCTTGTGCATTTTCCAAATTTCAAGAAGAGCTTTTTCGGTTCTTCTTCCAAGAATGGCACATTGGAGCTGTTTTGCCGTATTCGCGATGAACTCGGCTGCCAGCATATCGGGCATGTTTCGCGCACGCGGTTTGACGAGACGGTGAAGAGCAACCCCTCGGACCTGTCTGTCGTGATGACCTATCCCACCAGCTGGATATTGCGTTATTCGGCCAAGAATTATTTCAGCGTCGACCCGATGATGCAGGACAATTCTCCGCTTCTGCGGCCTGACGCGGCGGGTACGCTGCGCAATCTCGACGAGGATGCGAAAAACAGCGAAGCGGTAAGAGACTTCATCAAGGACGCGCAGAAGCACGGGCTCGGCAATCTTTTCGTCGGGGTGGGCGTGGCTAACACCCACGGCTTTCCAGGCTCGACGCTTTTCGCTTTCGATGTCGGTGACGCCGACAAGGATGCGTTCATCGCCAAGATGCGGCCGAACCTGCTCAGCGCATCGAGCCTGATCCACAACTCGCTCTACGGCACGAGGGAAGGCGGGGCGGCCGCGGCGGCGAACCTGCTCACCCGCCGTGAGATCGATTGCCTGCGCTGGGCGGCGAGCGGCAAGACCGATGGCGAGATCGCCGAAATCCTCAATATCGCCCGCTGGACGGTAGTGACTTATCTGCAAAACGCCAAGATCAAGCTCGGCTGCTCCAACCGCACCTCGGCGGTCGCCACGGCCCTCTCGCTCGGCATCATCGAGATGCCGGACGCGTCGCATTTACAGTCGCAGTGAGGTAGGAAATAGTAGGGTTGTGGTGGGCACTATGAGCAGGGGCCAATCGTGGCCAGGAACAATCCGAAACCAATCGACAGTTCGGCGGACATTACCTATACTTCCCGGAAGGTGGAGAGCCGCCTTCTGGAGATGGCATGGAAGCGCGTGTAACTGCACTCGAGGCAAAGTTCGACAAGATCGACGGCAAGCTGGACAGGCTTATCGATGAGATGAGTTCGTTCAGGCTTGATATGGTGCGTTTCGATGGGCGGGTATCTGCCCTTGAGGCAACGCTCGATGCCCGTGCGTCAGCACTCGATGCGAAGCTTGATGCGCGTTCATCGGCGCTTGATGCGCGCATATCCGCAGTCGATTCGAAAATCGGTGCGTTGCCCAGCGCGGAAGCATTTGGGCATCTGCGCGGGCGGGTCGAGAGCCTTCCGACCGTATCCACCTTCGCCAGCATGTTCGTGATCGCCGTGGCGGCGGGCACCATTCTCAATAATTGGCAAACCGTTCTGGCGTTTTTCAAATAGCCATCCGCTACTCGCTTTTCACCGAAATCCGCGCGTTCTCCAACGCCGCTGCCAGCCGTCCCGTGTTGCGCTCCGGGCTTTCGTCCGCGTGGTCGAAGGCGATGTGGTTCAGGTCGATCTGCGCACCCTCCGCGTCGATCAGCACGCGGAAATAGGCATAGACGCCCTCGTTGCGGAATTCCATGTCGAGGGTGATGCGGGGAGGGCGGTTCCAGTCCAGCTCATATTCGCCGCCGTGGCCGAATTGCAGCGTCTGCGGCTGGAAATGCAGTTCGGTCGCCGAATTGACGATGTCGGCGATGTTGGCGAAAAGCTCGCAGCGGATGAAGGCGATGTAATCAGCCACATCGACCAGGCGCAGGTCCTCGATGACCTCGCGCATATGACTGGCGATGATCGCCTCGCGCGTCTGCGAATATTGCGTGCTTCTCATGCTCTCACCGCATGTCTCGATTGGCGGGAATTGATGAACTGGATGAGCTCAGCCACCGCCTTGTAGAATTCCGGCGCTATCATCTGGTCCACCTGCATCTGTTTATACAATGCCCGGGCAAGCTCGACATTCTCAAAGACGGGAATGCCGTTGGCCTCGGCGATCTCGCGTATTTTCAACGCAACCAGGTCCTGTCCTTTGGCGACCACAACAGGCGCGGAATCTTCATTGGCCCGGTAGCGCAGTGCAACGGAGAAATGTGTCGGATTGGCGACGACGAGGGTGGCGGTGGGAACCGCCGCGATCATGCGCCGCCGTGCGCGGTCGCGTCCGAGCGAGCGGATGCGCGATTTCACCAGCGGGTCGCCTTCGGACTGCTTGTGCTCGTCCTTGACCTCCTGCTTGGTCATGCGCAGCTCGTTGCGCCAGTGGATGCGCGACCAGGCGATGTCGAACCCGGCAAGCAGCGTGATGGCGACGGCGTTGGCGGCGAGCAGGTGGACGACGTTCTGCCGGATGAATTCGGGCAACGCGCGCGGATCGGTGGCGATCGCATCGGTGAAGAGCGCATTGCTGTTAAAGAAAACGAAGAAGACGACGAGGCTCGCGGCCAGGAGCTTGAACAGCGATTTCAGGAATTCGACCTGACCGGCGCGCCCGAAAATACGGCCCCAGCCTTTGGCGGGGGATATGCGCGAGAATTGCGGGCGGATGCGCTCGGTGACGAAGCGCGGTGCGTTCTGGAAGGCGGAGGCGGCGATGCCGGCGAGCGGCACGATAATCAATATCGGAAGCAGCGCCGTGCCGGTCGCCAGCCCCAGAAGCTGGAACAGCTGTCCGGCGTCTTCGCTGGAATTCAGCTGCCAGTCCTCGGGCCGGTCGATGAGTTCGGCGAGGAACAGGGTGAGCTTGGCCGCCCCCGGCGCCGCGATGAACACAGCGATGATGAGAAAAGCGACGACGGAGGCGAGGATCGGCACTTCCTTGGCGAAGGGCAGATTGCCCTTCTCCACGGCATCACGGATCTTCTGCTCGGTGGCCTCTTCCGTTTTGCTTTCTTTATCGGGGGCTTCCGACATGGCTTAGCCGAGCGACCTGAATGGAAATGCCAAGGAAGCCGTCATTCATTCAGCCCCGCCATCCGCCTCGATGTCGATAAGTCCGCGTTCGGCAAGCGAAATGGCGATGCGGGCGATGGCGCGGCGGGCGTCGGCGATGTTCTGCGCGGTGATGTTGCCCTGGGCGGCGGCGAGCTCCGTCTCCACCATGCGGCGTCCGCGCGTGGAAAGCGAGGAGAGGATCATCTCCTGCAGTTCCGGGTCCGCGCCGCGCAGCGCTATGGCGACCTGTTCGGTCTGCACTTCATCGAACAGCAGCAGGCGCGCGCGCTGCGACAGGCGGGCGATGTCGTCGAAGGTGAAGAGCTTGGCCTTGATCCGTGAGAGGTCGTCGGCGTTGAGGTCGGAGAGGCTCTCCAGCATGTCGGCGATTTCCGACTTGTCGAGCTGGTTGAGGATGTTGGCGATCTGGCCATGGTTGGCCTGCTGGGGTCCTCGGTCCGTGCTGCCGGTCACCTCGCGGCGCAGCACGTCCTCCAGCATTTCCGACACCGCCGGGGTGACGGAGCGGATATGGAGCGTGCGCTGGACGACGGCGCTGCGCAGGCGCGCTGGCAGGGCGATGAACAGCCGCGCGGCGATGTCGGAGGGCAGCTTCGAAATCGTATAGGCGATAACCTGCGGGTGCTGTTCGGCCAGATAGGCCTGCAGCGTTTCGACGGGCAAGCGCGTCAACTGGTCCCAAACGGATTCCTGGACCAGAGCGGGCTTCGGACGGTCGTCGAAGAGCGCCTCGACCTCCTCCTGCGGCAGAGCCTCGCGCAGCAGGCCTTCGAAGCGCAAACCGGCTTCCGAAAGCGATGCGCCGTCGGCGAAGGCGTCCTCGAATTCCTTGACGAGTTCCTCGAAATCGGCAGCGGAAATCGGGTCGAGCTTCTTCGCGTGCGCGGCGAGGAGGCGCAGATCCTCCTGCTGGAAATGCTTGAGCAGCCGCGCCGCCGCCGGCCGCCCGATGGCGACCAGCAATGCCGCCGCCTTCTGCGGGCCGGACAGGGACAAGGCGTGTGCCGCCTCGCTTGCGCCTGCTTCGTCTGCCGTTTCTTGTTCGTACATCTTATTTGCCGATGACTTCGGTCAGGCTGACGCCGAAGCGAGAGGAATCGTCCTCCAGCACGATCACCTCGCCGCGGGCGATGACGCGCCCGTTGACGACGATGTCGACGGGGTCGCCGATCTGCTTGTCGAGGGTGACGACCGCGCCGCGCCCGAGCTTCATGAGATTGGCGACCGGCATGGTGGTGCCGCCCAGCACCACCTGCACATCCACCGGAATGCCCATGATGAGATCGAGATTGGGCTTGCCGCTTGCGCCGTGATGCGCGCCCGTCTGGCGGCCGGAGCGAGGCTGGTCGCTTTTCAGCGCTTCGATCGCTTCGTCGAGTTCGTCGTTCATGGTCGTGACCTTCCTGAATTTGAAATGCTGGCGGGACAGCGCCCCCCTCTGTCCTGCCGGACATCTCCCCCCGCGAAGGGGGAGATTACGCCGTCATGAACGCACGGCCCCAATCGTGGGCGCGGCAGACTGCACCCGGCGATGCACGAAGACGGGCAGCTTCGACGGCTGCGCCTGCGCGGGCTTTGCCGGAGCCGCTGGAACGGTCGAAGGCTGCGGCACGGATGACGTGGCAACCGGGCGTGCGGCTATCGAGCTGCGCAGCGCGCGGACATCGCCTTGCAACTCGGCGCGGATGCGCTCCATCAGGTCGAGCGAGCGGTTGATCTCGCGCTGCGCCTTCGCGGATTCCTCCAGCCGCGCGCTCAGCTTCCGGCTTTCGTCGCGCAGGTCGTCGCGCTCGGCCTGCAGCGCGGCGAGCGCCTTTTCCAGCCCGGCGGAGGAGGCGGCGATGCCATCGGCGAGCGCACGGCCAAGGCGGATCGTCTCCGCCGCCTTGCGCAGCGCCACGACGACGATGGCGATGGAGACGAGCGAGAGCCCCGCCGAAATCGCGTTAACCAGCAGCAAGTTCATCGATAAGATCCTCTTCCTGATTGACGGGATCGCCAATCCGCACGGTGAAATTTGCGCCGGCCTTGCCGAGCGTGCATTTGAACAGCGCCTGGCTCCCTGAGCGCAGGCGCACCTGCTCGATGGCGTCCTTCGGCAGCTTCAGCACCTGACCGGGCTTCAGCCGGGCGATTTCGTCCAGCGTCATCGTGCCCTGATGAATGAAAGCCTCGATGCCGATCTTGGCGCGGCTGACTTCCAGCCGCAGCTTCTTGGCCCAGGCCGGGTCCGAATGCGCCGAGGGCTTGCGCAGCAATTCGGCAATCGCCTCCTGCATCGGACGATGGCAGGCGCGGGGTATCAGCAGGCGCACGGTTCCGGTCTTGCCCGCCGCGCGAATGGTGAAGGCGCAGGCGAAGATGCGCGACTGGCCGAATTCCTCGGGGTCGAAGGCGTTGGTGTCCACCGGCTCGCCGACGCGGAAAATCCGCTCGTCCGCGCCAGAAAAGACGTGATCCAGCGCCGCGCCGAGATTGGTGAAAAGCTCGCGCGCGACCTTGCGCTCTATGCTGGTGAAGGGCTTGAAGCTTTCGACAGCGCCGAAATTGGCGCCGGCGCCGAAGAGAGCCTCCAGCCCGGTAAAGACGAAGGCGCGGTCGCCGACCATATGGATCGTGCTGCCCCAGGAGGCGACGTCAACCGGTACGATCATGCCATGGCGGGCAAGCAGCGCCTCAACCTGTGCCCGCTCGACGCTTTCCATCCCCGATATCTCGGTTTCGACGGCGATGGGGGTCAGTTCCTTCATCCTGATGGAGAAGCTGCTGGCCGCGTCTTTGAAGACGTGGCCGAGCGATTTCAGGTCGTCCACCGACATGCCGGCGGCGCGCAGAATGCTTTCCGCCAGAACGTCGGGCTTCGATCCTTGAGGCGAGGTGCCGGCAAATTCGGTCATCTCATGCCGCCTGCTGCGTGGGAACGCTGGTCAATGTCTCCTGCTCGACCACGTCGATGGAGGGGCGGTCGTAGGAGGAGATGGTCTTGCGTCCATATTCGAGGGCGATCTGCGGCAGCGCGCCGTTCATATAAGCGAGCAGCGTCTGCTTGACGACGATATAGAGCCGGTTGTTCTTCTCGCGCGTCGTCTTGATCTTGGTGGCGATGGGGCCGATCACGGCATAGGAGAAGAAAATACCGGCGAAGGTGCCGACCAGCGCCGCGCCGATCAGATGGCCCAGCACTTCCGGTGACTGATCGAGCGCGCCCATGGCCTTGATGACGCCGAGCACGGCGGCGACGATGCCGAGGGCTGGCAGGCCCTCCGAGACGGAGACCATGGCGCTGTAGGATTTCAGCTTGTCGCGCGAAATGGTCTGGATTTCCTCGTCCATCAGCGCCTCGATCTCATGCGAGCGGGCATTGCCCATGAGGATGAGGCGGCAATAATCGCAGATGAAGTTGGTCAGGTCCTGGTTCTTAAGCACGCTGGGGAAGGCCTGGAAAATCGGCGATTCCTGCGGATTGTCGACATGGACCTCGACCTCGTTGCGCGATTTGGAGCGCAGTTCGCGCATCAGGCTGTAGAGCACGCCCAGAATATCCAGATAGTCGCGCTGCTTCGGCACGGCATTGGTGAACGCCTCCATGCAGGCCTTGCCCGTGTCCTTGACGGTAGAAAACGGATTGGCGACGAGAAAGGTGCCGAGCGCCGCGCCGAGGATGATCACGAACTCCCAGGGCTGGATGAGCACGCTGATATGCCCGCCCATGGCGATGAAGCCGCCGAGCATGCAGCCGAGGGTGACAACGAGGCCGATGATAATGCCCAAAGCTTTTCTCTCCTGCGGGTATGGTCACGCGCAGTGATAGAGCGGGCGGCTTGCGCGAAGCTTGTCGGGGGAGTCTGGCGGAGGCGTACGGCGCTCACCCCCCTCTGTCCTGCCGGACATCTCCCCGGGGGGGGGAGATTGGCCTGCATCGGTGGCGGTTCTTTATTCTGCAACGTCTGTGATTGGCGAAAGCGGACCTGATATCCGATCTCCCCCCTTGAGGGGGGAGATGCCCGGCAGGGCAGAGGGGGGTACTGTCCCGCCGACAGTTCCATCTGGAATCATTTTAGCACCGCCTCGCCAGCAACCGCCCCAAAACCCTCAACCACCGCGGCAAGGGATCGCCGAACTCTTTATAAAACGCATCCTCCGCCTGTAGATTGCTGATTTCACTCTTCACCCGCTGGCGTCCGGTATTAAGAAGGGAGGCGACGACATTCTCACGCATGGGAAACTCCTTTTGGAAAAGCCGTCGTCTTTCCTATGCGCCAAAATCTTCTTTTTGTACCTGGCAAATCCGGCTATGTTTTTCATCCATGAAAAACACCGGTTGGGATGCATACGAACTCTTCATGCATGTCGCGCGCCATGGCGGGCTGTCTGGCGCGGCTGGGGTCACAGGTCTCAGCCCTGCCACGATCAGCCGCCGGATGCTCGATTTCGAGGCGGCGGTGGGGCGCCCGCTCTTTGTCCGCAGCCGCACCGGCTATCAGCTCACCGCTGACGGTTCGGCGCTGTTTTCGCAGATCCTTGAGATGGAGGGCGCAGCGCGGCGGATCGAGAACTGGCGGCGCGAGGGCAGCGGCTCGCCTCTGGTGCGCATTGCCTGCGGCACATGGCTGGCCTGGATCCTGACGCGGAACCTCTCGGTGATTCGCACCGAGCGCGACGATTTCCGCCTCGACTTTTACATCGCGGAACGGCGCGCGAGCCTCGCGCACCGGGAAAGCGATATCGGTATCCGCGCTTTCGAGCCGCAGGAGCCCAATCTGGCGGCGGTGCGGCTGGGCGAGGTCGCCTATGCCGCCTATCGCGCCCGCAGCGCCCATCCCTCCATGGCGGACCGATGGCTGGCGGTTGGCGAGGAGGACGCCATCTCCTCTTATTTGCGCTGGCCGCATGAGAACCGGGCGGATTGTCTCACCGTCACGGTCAACCGGCCCCGCTCGCTGCGCGACCTCACGCTGGCGGGCGCGGGGACGGCGGTGCTGCCCTGCTTTATCGGCGATCAGGACATGCGACTGGAGCGGGCCGGCGAGGAAATTGGTGAGCTGCGCCATAGCCAATGGCTTGTCATGAACAATGAGGACCGCCACCGCCGCGAAATCCGCACCGTGGCCGACCGGATGGTGAAGTTCATAAAGAGCAAGGCGGACCTGTTCGCGGGGCGGCGGCCTTAAAGGGTACACCTCGGCGCTCTACGTCGCCCCCCTCTGCCCTGCCGGACATCTCCCCGCAAGGGGGGCGATTGGCTGGCATGGCTCACGGCGCTCACTCTGCACCGTTTGAGATTGGGCGCCGCGCTTCTGAAGGCGTAATCTTCCCCCTCGCGGGGGAGATGTCCGGCAGGGCAGAGGGGGCGACGTAGAGCGCCGACGCTTGAATGCGAAAGCCAGCTTCGGGCAAGCTTTCCGGGCGATAAACGCTCCCAAACGATCACAAGGGAGCAGCGGCATGGTCGATACATTGACAAGCTATCGCATGATCACGTCCAATATGACGCGGTCGCTGACGCGGGTATCGAAGGAGCCGCTGGTCGAGCGCGAGACGGCCTATTATCTTGAAAATATCGGCAATGTGAAAACGATCGATGATTTCATGGCCGACGACCGGCTCTATCGCTATGCCATGAAGGCCTATGGGCTGGAGGACATGGCCTATGCCAAGGCGTTCATCCGCAAGGTGCTGACCGAAGGCGTCACGGACAGCGAGAGCATGGCGAATACTCTTGTCGACAAGCGCTACAAGGAATTCGCCACCACCTTCGATTTCGCCGGGCTGGGCGACAAGGCCACCGCCTCCAAGGAGGCGCAGCAGGGCGTGGTGGACAAATATATCCGCCAGACGCTGGAGGAAGAGTCAGGGGAGCAGAACGAGGGCGTGCGGCTGGCGCTCTATTTCCAGCGCAAGGCCGGGAAGCTTACCAATGCCTATGAAATCCTCGGCGACAAGGCGCTGCTCCAGGTGGTGCAGACGGCGCTCGGCATTCCCTCATTCGTCTCCAATGCAGATATCGACAAGCAGGCCAAGATGATCGAGGACCGGCTCGACATCGCATCATTGTCGGACCCCAAGGAAATGGAGAAGTTCCTTACCCGCTTCTCCGCAATGTACGAGATGAACAATCCATCGGCAGGCAGCACCTCATCCATCGCCTCGCTACTTCTGGGCGGCACATCATCGGTGGGGATCTCCATGGACATTCTCACCACGCTGCAAAGTTTCAAGCCGGGCGGGAGGTAATCGCATCATGGGAACCGTTTGCGTTCATCCGATTACCCCCCTCTGCCCTGCCGGGCATCTCCCCCTCAAGGGGGGAGATTGGCTGGCACGAGGCTCGGCTTTCGTCCTGCAACGTCAGCGATTGGCGCTGAACGCCGATGAAGGCCTGATCTCCCCCCTTGACGGGGAGATGCCCGGCAGGGCAGAGGGGGGTGACCTCTCGGTGCTTCCCTTTAAACAAAAGGGGCAATAACCATGCAAAATTCCATCTATGTCGGGCTTTCCGCGCAGATTTCGCTGGAGCGCCGGATGGACGCCATCGCAAACAATGTGGCGAATATGTCCACCGTGGGCTTTCGCGGCGAGGGCACGAAGTTCGACTCGCTCGTCTCCATGAAGGCGAGCGACGATGTCGCTTTCGCTTCCGCCGGCAAGAGCTATATCCGCACCGAAGGCGGGCCGGTCATCCAGACGGACAATCCGTTCGATGTGGCTGTCAAGGGCGAGGCGTGGCTGTCGATCCTGACGCCGCAGGGGCAAGCCTACACCCGCGACGGGCGCATGCAGATGACGCCGGACGGGCAGCTCGTCACCGTGATGGGCCACTCGGTGTTGGATGCAGGCGGGCAGCCTATCGCCATCAATCCCAATGCCGGTGCGCCGAAAATTTCATCCGATGGCGTGATCTATCAGAATGGCGCGCAGGTGGGCGGCATCGGCCTGTTTTCCATTCCGAAGGAAGCCAATCTCACCTATGCGGGCAATTCCGCCGTCATTTCCGATATTCCGGCGCAGGCGGTGGTGGACGATTCCAGCGTCGGTGTGGTGCAGGGCGCCATCGAGGGTTCCAATGTCGATGGCGTCACCGAGATGACGCGGCTCATCGCCGTCAGCCGCGCCTTCGAGCAGGTGGACGCGCTGCTCCGGCAGCAGGAAAACACCCTGACCGAAGCGGTCAAGACGCTCGGCTCGAAGGCGTAATGACGACGGCGGCTTCGCTCCCCTTGCAACGGCTTGCGGCCTTCATGCGCCGCGAGAGCGCCGCGCCGTCGCCGCTTACCGGCATGGGCGGAACGGTCAGCGACGTCTCGCGCTCGGCGGTGGCGGTGCGCGGCCTGTCGCGGGCGGCGACGCTGGGCGACGGGGTGATGATGCGCTGCGGCGAGCGGCTCTATCGCGGCGAGGTCATCCGCGTGGCCGAAACCCATGTGCTGGTGAAGCCGTTCGACGACCGCGTGGTGCCCGCGCTGGGCGCGCCGGTGTTTCCCGATGGGGCATGGCGCATCGCGCCTTCGCCGGAGTGGAAGGGCAGGGTGATCGATGCGCTGGGCGGCCCGCTCGACGGCAAGGGGCCTTTGACGCCGGGCGATGCCCCCATGCCTGCCGACAGCGCGCCGCCCGCCGCCATGCGCCGCGCGCGGGTGGACAAGCGTTTGCGCACCGGCGTCAATGTCATCGACATCTTTACGCCGATCTGTTTCGGCCAGCGCCTCGGTATCTTTGCAGGGTCGGGCGTCGGCAAATCGACACTGCTTGCCATGATGGCGAAGGCCGCGGATTTCGATACGGTGGTGCTGGCGCTCACGGGCGAGCGCGGACGCGAAGTGCGCGACATGCTCGAGGACACCATGGCCGGAAAGCTCGGCAAGACAGTCACGGTGGTCGCCACCAGCGACGAGAGCCCGATGATGCGGCGGCTTGCGCCCAACACCGCGACGGCCATCGCCGAATATTTCCGCGACCGGGGCGAGAATGTGCTGCTGATCGTCGACTCGGTAACGCGCTTCGCCCATGCCGCGCGGGAAGTGGCGATTGCGGCGGAGGAGCCGCCGGTCTCGCGCGGCTATCCGCCGAGCGTGTTCAGCCAGCTGCCGCGCCTGCTGGAACGGGCAGGGCCGGGGCTGGAAGGCAGCGGCACGATCACCGGCATCTACTCGGTGCTGGTCGATGGCGACGATCATAATGACCCCGTCTCGGACGCCATTCGCGGCACGCTCGACGGACATATCGTGCTGGAGCGCGGCATCGCGGCGCAGGGGCGGTTCCCGGCGGTGGACATTCCCGGCTCTGTCTCGCGTCTGGCGCAATATGGCTGGACGCCGGAGCAGAAAAAGCTGGTCAGCCAGCTGCGCGGAATGATCGCCCGCTTCGAGGAAACGCGGGACCTGCGCGCCATCGGCGCCTATCAGGCGGGCAGCGATGGCCTGCTCGACCAGGCGGTGGCGCTGGTGCCGAAGATTTACGAGGCGATGCGGCAGACGCCGGAAACGCCGGTTTCCACCGATCCCTATAACGATCTTGCTGCCGCTTTACGTGGTAAGGAGTCCGCCGCATGAGCCGTGAGGAAGAGAACATCAAGCCAGCCATCGATTCCGTGACCGGTCTGTTCGGGACGGCGAAGGTGATCGATGGCTATCTGAAGGCGGCGGGCGTGGCGCTGGCGGCGGGCTGCGCCATGCTGCCCTTCATCGTCTATTGGGATCGTGCGGACACACCGCCGCAGAATGCTGAGCCGAAGAACATCCGCGACCCGCTCGACCGCTCCAAGCAGACGGTTTTCCGCAAGCCGGGACCATTCCTGCCATCGGAGACCATCGCCGCCACCCCGCAGCTCGACACCAACCCGACCGGCTCCACCATGTCCAACGGCAAGGGCCAGCCGCGCGCGCCGGGCGTGGACGAGGCGTCGCCCGAGAACCAGCCTTATCCGGAAAAGCCGGTCTTCTACCTGCGCGAGGTGGTGGGCGGCATGGCAATGATCGAGGACGCCTCGGGCTATTGGTTCGTCGAAAAGGGCTCACTCTTGCCTGATGGAAGCACGCTTGTCGCTGTAAGCCGAAGCGAGGGCGCTGGGACGTGGCAGCTCAAGACATCGGCGGGGGATGTGATCGAGCTGGCGCAGTAGACTTTTGTTCAGAATCGCGCCCAGCGCCTTCGCCCTTGGAAGCTCCAGCTAGAATTCGTATTTCATCACCAGTTCCCCGCCGATGATTTCGCCCGTCATCCGGAATCCGATTTGCTCATAGAGCTTGCGCGCGTCCGTGTTGTCGGGGTGCAGGCCGAGGATGACGAAGGGGCAATCGGGATGCTTTGAAAGCAACTCCAGAATCTGGATCAGGGCGGCGCGCCCGTATCCCTTGCCTTGGTGGCGGGCGTCGATCATGAGGCGGTAAATCCAGTAATTTCCATCGTCGGCGTCGAGGGCGTACATGGCAAATCCCACCGGCTCGCCCGCAGCCCGGATGAGGAGCGGAACGCAGGCGGGATTGTCTTCCGCTTCTTCCAGTGATTCCTCATTGGTCGCCACGAAAGATGCCTGATGGGCATGGGGACGGAGTGCGAGGATGTGTTCGTAATCTTCCCACCGCACTTTCTCGAGGGTGACAACGGGCGTATCCGCAGCGCGAGGCTGTTCATTCTGTTTCATCGTAACAGTTCCAATGGATAGGCGGCTCACGCGTCCGATGGGCGTGAAGCTGATGCCTTGATGAATTGGGAATGCTCGCTGAAGCGGTCAGCCGTTCGGCCCGAAACCAGCGAGCGCGGTCATCTCGAATGCCTTGAACATCGGCGCACCTCCCTGGTCGGCGGTGAAGATGAACCCTGCCTATACCGCCCGTCAGCTCAGCGCAAGCCTCACACAAGATTCGGGGCGTAGGTTAACGCTTAGTAAATGAGGTAACTGGCGGGATATCTCTATGGGACCCATCCATCTCTTCGATCTCGCGTCGCGGCAGGCGCAGTGGCTGTCCGTGAAGCAAGCGGCGATTGCGGGCAATGTGGCCAATGCCAACACGCCGGGCTTTCGCGCGCGGGATGTCGATCCCTTCACCGACGTGCTCGAAAAGACGCAGCTCAGCATGGCCGCGACCGATCCGCACCATCTGGAAGTCAATGCCAGCGGCATCAGCGCGGTGCAGATGCGCCAGGAGGATGTAAGCGAGACGACCCATTCCGGCAACACCGTCGACCTGGAACAGGAAATGATGAAGGCCGGCGAAGTGAACCGCGAATTCTCGCTCAACACCAGCATCGTCAAGGCGTTTCACCGCATGATGCTGGCGGCGGTAAGGGGGTAGGGGCCATGGCCGATCCAATCGTCAGCGCGTTGAAGGTGGCGGCGTCGGGGCTTTCGGCCCAATCGACGCGCCTGCGCATCGTTTCCGAGAATATCGCCAACGCGCAATCGACGGGCAAGACGCCGGAGGCCGAACCTTACCGGCGCAAGACCGTCTCGTTCCGCACCGAGCTCGAACATACGACGGGCACGCAGGAGGTGCGCGTCGCCGAGGTCGGCACCGACTCCTCGCCTTTCACCGAGCAGTACGACCCGAGCCATCCGGCGGCGGACGCACGCGGCTATGTCAAATATCCCAATGTCAACATGGTGGTCGAAATGGCCGACATGCGGGAGGCGAACCGTTCGTATGAAGCCAATCTTCAGGTGATCAAGCAGGCCCGCGAGATGATCGCCATGACCATCGACCTATTGAGGAACTCGTGATGATCGATTCTCTGTTGAGTGTCTCCACCCGCAATGCGCTGTCGAACCTCAGCGAGGTCGTCAATGGCGGCCAAACCGGCGCGGTCGCGCCCAAGCCGGTTGAATCCGGCAGCGGCGCTTCCTTCGGCGACGTGCTCTCGCAACTGACGAGCGCCACCGGCGACAAGCTCCGGGCCGCCGAGGCCACGTCCATCTCCTCGATGACCGGCGACGTGCCGGCGCGTGAAGTGGTCAGCTCAATCATGGAGGCCGAGCAGTCGCTCCAAACCGCCATCGCCATCCGCGACAAGATCGTGCAGGCATATCTCGAAATCAGCCGGATGCAGATTTAGGCCTGATTCAGGTGAGGGCGGCCTGCAAATGGCGTCTTTCTGCGCTTCCGGTGCTCACGTACTAAAGTACGCTGCGCTCCGGTTCTCGAAAGCCACCATTTTCGACTCGCCCTGACCTGAATCTCAACCCACTGTAGTTGGGGTTAGGATCAGACATGAAAGCGCTCACCATTGCCGCCACGGGCATGAATGCCCAGCAGCTCAATCTGGAAGTCATCGCCAACAACATCGCCAATATCAACACGACCGGCTTCAAGCGCGCGCGGGCGGAGTTCTCGGACCTCATCTATCAGGCGGAGCGGTCGGCGGGGGTGCCAAACCAGGCGAACCAGAACATCGTGCCGGAGGGCGCGCTGGTGGGCCTTGGCGTGCAGACGGCGGCGGTGCGCAATCTGCATATCCAGGGCAGCTTCAACCAGACCGGCAATCCGCTCGACGTGGCGCTTTCAGGCAATGGCTGGTTCCAGATCCAGAGCCCGACGGGGGAGACGTTCTACACCCGCGCCGGCGCGTTCAACCGCAATCCGGACGGCCAGCTCGTCACTATCGACGGCAGTCCTGTGGAGCCCGCCATCACCATTCCGCCCGAGGCGGTGGAGGTGACGATCACCGAGACCGGGCAGGTGTTCGCCAAGCTGCAGGACCAGGTGCAGCAGGTCAATCTCGGCCAGCTGACGCTCGCCACGTTCACCAATGAGGCAGGGCTGGAGCCGCTCGGCAACAATCTTTTTCGCGAGACGGAAGCCTCCGGCGCGCCCATCGTCGGCGTCCCCGGCGACCCCGGCTTCGCCAAGCTGCAACAGCGCTATTTGGAAGCCTCCAACGTCGATCCGGTCAAGGAAATCACCGAGTTGATCACGGCGCAGCGCGCTTATGAAATGAACTCGAAGGTCATCCAGGCCGCGGACGAAATGGCGGCGGTCGTTTCGAAGAATTTGCGGTAGCGCCTGATGTTTGAGCGAATTCGCTTGCATACCCCCCTCTGCCCTGCCGGGCATCTCCCCCTCAAGGGGGGAGATTACGCTGTCATCAGCGTGACCGCCAATCGCAGACGTTTGCGGGGTGGGTGGGGCAGCGATGCCAGCCAATCTCCCCCCTTGAGGGGGAGATGCCCGGCAGGGCAGAGGGGGGTGCTTGCCGCGATCATCGGCGTGGCAATGCTTACTGCCATCCCCATGGCCCATGCCGACCGCATCTCCTTCGTCGTGCCCTCGACCGTTATCTACCCCGGCCAGACGGTGGGTGACACCGCGCTCTTGCAAAAGACCTTCACCATCCGCGCCGAAGCCGCCCAGCAATATGCCCAAACGCCGGAACAGGTGACGGGCAAGGTCGCACGGCGCACGCTGCTGCCGGGGAAGCCGATCCTCATCGGCGCGGTCAGCGAGCCCTCGCTCGTCAAGCGCGGCGTGCCCGCGCCGCTCGTCTATACGGCGGGCGGGCTCACCATTACGGCGATGGGGGCGCCGCTCGAGCCGGGCGCCGCCGGGGATTTCATCAAGGTGCGCAATATCGATAGCGGCCTCGTCGTTTCGGGAACCGTGCTTTCCGACGGCAGGATACAGGTGGGAATGCAGTGAAGCGGATCGTCGCCACCAGCCTTGCGCTTCTGATGGGTATTTCGCCGCTGGCTGCGGACGAATCGGCGCGCAACAACAAGGATTACGCCACCGCCGCGGAGGCCGATGCCGATTGGCTCGGCTCGGGCGGCTCGCCTTCGAAAATGGCCTATTCCGATCTCGGCAAGGGCGGCGTGGTGGCACGGCTGAAAGACATCGCTACCATCCAGGGCGTGCGCGACAACCAGCTCGTTGGCTACGGTCTCGTCATCGGCCTCAAGGGCACGGGCGACTCGCTTCGCAACTCGCCCTTCACCGAGCAGTCGATGCGGGCGATGCTTGATAATCTCGGCATCAGCGCGCCCAGCGGCGCGACGCGCTCCAAAAACACGGCGGCGGTGATCGTCACCGCCAATCTGCCGGCCTTCGCGGGCGCAGGCTCGCGCATCGACGTGACGGTTTCCTCGCTGGGCGATGCGACTTCGCTCCAGGGCGGCACGCTTGTCATGACGCCGCTCGCGGGCGCCGATGGCGAAATCTATGCGGTGGCGCAGGGCAACATGATCGTATCGGGCTTTTCGGCGGAGGGTGAGGCGGAAAGCCTGACCCAGGGCGTGCCGACCAGCGGACGCATCGTCAACGGCGCGCTGGTGGAGCGCGAGGTCAAGGGCAATTTCGGCCGGGACGAACTCGTCGTCGAATTGCGCGACCCGGATTTCACCACCGCCATCCGGGTGACGGATACGATCAACATCTTCGCCAAGCGCCGCTACGGCCAGCCGGTGGCGAAGGAGCGCGACGCGAAGTCGATCCGGCTTCGGAAGCCGAAGAACATCACCGCCGCGCGCTTCCTGGCGGAGATCGAGGGGCTGCCGGTCGCGACCGACGAAATCGCCCGCGTGGTGGTGGATGAGCGCACCGGCACTGTTGTGATCGGCGAGAAGGTGCGCATCTCCAAGGTCGCCATCAGCCATGGCAGCCTCACGGTGCGCGTCACCGAAACGCCTGTCGTCTCGCAGCCCGAGCCGTTCTCCGATGGCGAGACGGTGGTGGTGCCGACGACTAATATCGAGGCCAATGAGCAGCAATCGAAGATCGGCGTGCTCTCAGGCACCAATCTGGAGAATCTCGTCAAGGGCCTCAACCAGATCGGCATGAAGCCGACCGGCATCATCGCCATCCTGCAGGCGATCAAGACATCAGGCGCGCTGCATGCGGAATTGGTGGTGCAATGATGGTGGATTTTCGGAAACGTTGGCGCGGGGACACCCCCCTCTGTCCTGCCGGACATCTCCCCCTCAAGGGGGGAGATTGCGCCTTCATCAACGTATCTACCAATCCTCGGCGTTGGAGATTAGGCAGCGGGAATCGTGTCAGCCAATCTCCCCCCTTGAGGGGGAGATGCCCGGCAGGGCAGAGGGGGGTGTTTGGCGCTGTCGTCGCCATCTTCCTCGCCCTCGCGCCCGCTGCTCACGCCCAGCAAACCGGCGCCATTCCACAGGTTCCCTCCAGCGTTGAGGAAATTCAGAAATATTGCAGCAACCTGACCGACAATGCCGCCGATGCGCGCCATGCGATCCAGACGAAGGAACTCAACGATCTGCGCAAGCAGGTGGATGAGCGGGTCAAGGCGCTGGAGGAAAAGCGCAAAGAATATGAGGTCTGGCTGCAACGGCGCAACGAATTCATCGCAAAGGCGCAGGATTCGCTGGTCCAAATCATCTCCAAGATGAAGCCGGATGCGGCGGCGGCGCAGTTGACGCTGATCGATGACGAGGCGGCGGCAGCGCTGCTTCTCAAACTCAGCCCGCGTACCTCGAGCGTGATCCTCAACGAGATGCCGGCGGAGAAATCCGCGCAATTGGCGCGCGTCATCGTCGGCGCGCAATCGACGGAAAAACGCAGCAGCAAGACGAAGCCTGAAACGGCAGGCCGGATCCAATGAAAAAGACAATGATATTAGTTTATGCCGGGCTGCTTGGGCTTTCCGGCTGCGCCAATTCGCTGAAAGAAGTCAACCGCACGCCGGAGTTGACGCCCGTCAGGACCGATATCGGCTCGTCCTATGGCGGCTATGGCGCAAGTGCCGGCTATCCGGCGCAGCCGGGCGGCGGCAAATACTCGCTCTGGAACAAGCGCTCGACCAATTTCTTTCGCGATCCGCGCGCGTCGAGCCCTGGCGATGTGCTGACCGTAAACATCTCGATCAACGACAAGGCCAATCTCGATAATAAGAGTAACCGCCAGCGTGTTTCCTCGGGGCTTTACGGGCTGGGCGGGGAATTCTCGACGAGCAGCGGCTCGGCGGGCGATTTCGCCGGCCAGCTCAAATCCAATTCCGACAGCCGTTCGGAAGGGAAGGGCGTGGTGGAGCGCAAGGAGGAGATCAAGCTCTCCATCGCCGCCATCGTGACCGACATCCTGCCCAATGGCAATCTCGTTATCAGCGGTTCGCAGGAGGTGCGCGTCAACAATGAACTGCGCGTGCTGAATGTGGCGGGCGTGGTGCGGCCGCGCGATATCTCCGGCTATAACACCATCTCCTACGACAAGATCGCCGAGGCGCGCATTTCCTATGGCGGGCGCGGGCGGATTAGCGAGGTCATGCAGCCACCCTATGGCCAGCAGATCCTCGACCAGGTTTCTCCGTTTTAAGGCGAGTTATGGCAAGCGCGACGAAATCATCGGATGAACGCGAGACGGGCGGCTCGCTCGTTGGTCTCATCGCGGCGGTGGCGCTGCTGACCGCCGTCGCGGCAGGGGGCGGCTGGGTTCTCGGCGGCTTTATCGGCGGGGCCGCAGAGCCGGCCAGTGCGAGCGCTGATAAAGCGCCGGAGAAAAAGCCCGAGACGCAGCCGCTCGGGGCAGTGGTGGCGCTGAAGCCGATCCTCACCAATCTCGCCGTGCCGTCCTCGACCTGGATCAGGCTGGAGGCGGGGCTGGTCGCCAAGCCCGGCGAGGAAATCCCGCCCGACATGACAATGAAGATTTCCGACGATTTCATGGCCTTCCTGCGTAGCGCCAGTCTGTTGCAATTGCAGGGCGCGACAGGCCTCGCCTATTTGCGGGCCGATCTGGAAGAACGCGCAAAGATGCGCTCCGAAGGCAAGGTGGAGCGGGTGTTTATTTACTCGCTGGTGGTGGAGTGATGGTGGAACGGAAATGTCGGCGGGACAGTACCCCCCTCTGCCCTGCCGGGCATCTCCCCCTCAAGGGGGGAGATCACGCTTTCATCAACGTTCGGCACCAATCGCTGACGTTGCAGAATGAAAGCGGAGCGTCGCGCCAGCCAATCTCCACCCTTGAGGGGGAGATGCCCGGCAGGGCAGAGGGGGGTGAGAGGGCGGGCACCCTCGCCAAAACAGCTTCCACCCTAACCCTCCTCGCCACCTTCCTACTCCTCGGCGCTTCCGCCGCGGCCGCCCAGACCCAAGCCGCCCCCTCCCTGCAAAGCCTGCTTCCCGCCGGCAGCGGGACGGCGAGCGGGCAGATCGTGCAATTGCTGGGGCTGCTCACGGTGCTTTCCATCGCGCCGGGGCTGCTCATCATGGTGACGAGCTTCACGCGCTTCACCATCGCCTTCTCCATGCTGCGCTCGGGGCTGGGGCTGCCGACCGCACCGGCCAATCTCGTCATGGTGAGCCTTGCCCTGTTCATGACGTTCTACGTCATGGCCCCGGCCTTCGACCGGGCGTGGCAGAACGGGGTGCAGCCGTTGATGCGCAATGAGATCAGCCAGGAGGTGGCGCTACGGGAAATCTCCGCGCCTTTCCGCGAATTCATGCTGCGGCAGGTTCGCGACAAGGATCTGCGCCTGTTCGAGGATCTGGCCGATCCATCCTTCCGCACCGGCGAGGACGGCGTGGTGGATTTGCGCATCCTCGTTCCCGCCTTCATGATTTCCGAATTGCGGCGCGGCTTCGAAATCGGCTTCCTGATCGTGCTGCCGTTCCTGGTGATCGATCTCGTCGTCGCCACGCTCACCATGTCCATGGGCATGATGATGCTGCCGCCGACCGTGCTGTCGCTGCCGTTCAAGATCCTGTTCTTCGTGCTGATCGACGGCTGGAATATTCTGGTGGGAAGCCTGATCCGGTCGTTTTCTTGATCTGGCTTAAATGATTGGTAAGAACTGGCGGCTAGGGTAGCGGCATGACGGATTTGCCGCTGTTGCCGGCAAATAGGCATGATGCCGCTCCGCTCATGCCGGTATCAATCCGGCCTGTCCCGAAAACCATTCCATAAATCGCATGATTTTGTCCGGAAAGTCTTATGGCTTTCGGAAGGTCATGCCTGTGAACAGGGGCAATACCCATGAGTCTTCTGACCAATTCCGCAGCCATGACCGCGCTGCAGACGCTGGCTTCCACCAACAAGTCGCTCGAAACCACCCAGAACCGCATTTCCACCGGCCTGCGCATCAGCGAAGCCTCGGACAATGCGGCCTACTGGTCCATCGCAACCACGATGAAGTCCGACAATGGCGCGGTCTCCGCCGTTCAGGATTCGCTCGGCCTTGGCGCCGGCAAGGTCGACGTGGCTTATTCCGCGATCAACAAGATCAAGGATGAGGTCAACAAGATGAAAGACCTTCTGTCCAACGCTCCGAGCGGTTTGGCAGAGCAGAAGCAGGTCGCCACGCAGATCAAGGCGATCCAGGAGCAGATCAAGTCGTTCGCGAACGGCGCGAATTATGCGGGCAGCAACCTGCTGGTTAGCGACGGTGCCGCCACGTCGGACTTGAAGGTTGTTTCATCTTATAGCCGCGCCGCTGACAACACCGTGACGCTCGGCACGATCGACGTCAAAGCCTCCGACATCCAGGTTTTGGCTGCCGACGGCACGGGCGGCATGGTTGGCGACCTGCTTGCAGCTGACTTCTTTGCACCGGGCGCCGCTGCCCTTACCACCACGGAACTCGCCACAAAGCTGACTGCGGTGGAAACCGCTTTGAGCGAGCTGACGACCGGCGCGGCAACGCTCGGTGCCGCCAAGAATCGCATCGACAGCCAGAAGAGCTTCCTCTCTTCGCTCAGCGACTCGATCGATCGTGGCGTTGGCCAGCTCGTCGATGCTGACATGAACAAGGAATCGGCGCGTCTTTCGGCCCTGCAGGTCCAGCAGCAGCTGGGCGTCCAGGCGCTGTCGATCGCCAACTCGAGCAACCAGCAGATCCTCTCGCTGTTCCGCGGCTAAAGCTGCGGATTTAGGGGGCTAAAGCGGGGGGCGGGGGACCGTGCGGGGGGCACGGTCCCTTTTCTATTTCTGCCGAAACCACCTTCGCGCAAGCTTCGCGCTCTACTGTCGGCCTCGCAATATGGCGGCAGGATGCGATGCAGAAGAATTTCCGGCAGTTTCTCGAACAATTTTCAGGGGCGCTCGCCCGGCTCGGGACGAAGCGGCTGATCGCGCTCGGCCTCGTCGGGGCGGCGCTTTTCGGCACGATCCTTTTCTCGAGCTTCTATTTCAGCCAGCCCGCCTATGAGACGCTCTATGTCGGCCTCAACCGCGACGATGTGAACCGCATGGGCATGGCGCTGGGCGAGGCGGGGATTCCCTTCGACGTGAAATCGGACGGCACCTCCATCCTCGTTCCCTTCGGCAAGGCGGAGCAGGCGCGCATGCATCTGGCCGAAAAGGGCCTCCCGACCAGCAACAATGCCGGTTACGAGCTTTTCGACAATATGGGCTCGCTCGGGCTCACCTCCTTCATGCAGGAGATCACCCGCGTGCGCGCGCTCGAAGGCGAGATCGCCCGCACCATCCAGGCGATCCGGGGCATCAAGGCTGCGCGCGTCCATATCGTGCTTCCGGAAAAGGGCAGCTTCCGGCGCGGCGACCAGAAGCCTTCCGCCTCCGTGGTGATCCGCACCGAGGGCGGCTTCGCGGCCGAATCGGCGCAATCGATCCGCCAGCTCGTCGCCGCGGCGGTTCCTTCGCTCGACGCCTCCTCCGTCACCGTGATGGACACCAATGGGCGGCTGCTTGCCTCCAGCGAAGATCACGCCAATGGCGCGGCGGTGGCGGCAGCGACGCTCGAGGCGCAGGTCTCGGCGTCCATCGACGACAATATCCGCAAGGCGCTTGCGCCCTATCTCGGCGTCGGCCATTTCCAGACCAGCGTGCAGGTGGCGCTCGACACCGACCGCAAGCAGATCAACGAGACGGTGTACGATCCCGAATCGCGGGTGGAGCGCTCGGTGCGCGTGGTGCGGGAGAATGCCGCTTCGCAGAACTCCAAGGACGATAATGCCACCGGCGTGGAGCAGAACATCCCGCAGGAGGAAATCCAGAGCCGGAACGGCGAAAGCTCTTCGGAAAAGAATGAGCGCCGCGAGGAACTGACCAATTACGAGATCAACAGCAAGACGGTCTCGACTGTCAGCGACGGCTATTCCGTCAAGCGGCTCTCCATCGCCGTGGTGGTCGACCAAGCGCGGCTGCTTGCCTCGGCGGGCACCAACCCGCCGCCCGCCAATTTCGTCGAGGACCAGGTGGCGAAGATCCGTGATCTCGTCGCCACGGCGGCGGGGCTCGACACGGAGCGCGGCGACGTGGTCAATGTCACGGCGCTCAACTTCCTCGACGCCAATGGCGAGGACATGCAGCCGCTGTCGAAGCCCGTGTCGGAGATGCTGCTGTCGCAGGCGGGCAGCCTCATCAATGCCGCGGCGCTGATCGGCGCGGTGGTGCTGATCCTCTGGTTCGGCGCGCGGCCGCTGATGCGTGAGATGGCCGTCTCCAACGTAAAGGCCGTCGCCCAGCGCGAGGGCAGCGATGTCGCCATTCCCGATTTCACCGGCACGGGGCAACTCGCCAATGCCGGTGAGGCGGCGCTGCCGAGCCCGGCGAATTATGCCGCCCAGGCGCAGGAGAGCCTCGGCGACCTTCGCCAGCGGATGCGGGCTCCGGCGCGCTACCGGCTGGAGCAGATGATCGAAATGGATGAGGAGCGCGTGGCGGCAGTGCTGAAGCAATGGGTGCATGAGGAGGTGCCGGTCGAGCGCCGCTTCGAACCCGAGGCCACCGAGCGCAAGGCGGCCTGACGATGAGCGCCGTTTCCATCGCCAGCTTTCTCACCGACTTTTCGCCGCGCCGGATTCCCGATGAGCGGGTGGTGATCCTGCCCGCCTTGCGCGAGGAAGAGCCTGAACCGGAACCCTTGGACGAGGCCAGCCCCGAACAGGCGTTCGAAGCGGCGGTCGATGCCGAATTGCAGGTGAAGCAGGCCTTCGAGGCAGGGCGTGAAGCGGGCCGGGCGGAGGCGGATGCGCTCTACGAGGCGGAAAAGCAGCGCGTACAGCGGGCGCATGAAGAAGAAATCGCCGGAATCAGGGCGGCTGCCTTAAGCGAAACGGCAGACCGGCTGACGGCGCAGATGCAGGCTGCCCTTGAGACACTGGAGGCTTCGTTCTCGCGCCAGTTGGCGGAGCTGCTCGAGCCGCTCATCGCCGCGCATATCGAACGGGCGGCGGTCGCCGATTTCGCGCGGCAGGTCACGGCCTGTCTCCCTGCGGCGATGGGCATGGAAATCCGGGGCCCCCGCGATCTTCTCGATGCGCTGCATAGCCTTGAGGGCTTCGCGTCCGAAAATTTCATTCCCATCGAGGCGGATGCGGCGGAACTCAGCCTGCGGCTTGACGAGCGCATCATCGAAACGCGGCTCGCGCCTATCCTCGCAGAATTGAAAGCATTGATCCGATGAACCGGGATCCCGAGACCGATCGTGAAATCATCATCGTGCGCCGGGGCCATGGCGACGACCATGACGAGCATCATGGCGGCGTGTGGAAGATCGCCTATGCGGATTTCATGACGGCGATGATGGCCTTCTTCCTTGTGATGTGGCTGATCAACGCCACCAATGAGGAAACCAAGGCGGCGGTGGCGAGCTATTTCAACCCGGTCAAGCTGGTGGACCGGCATTCGAGCCGCAAGGGCGTCGAGGAAATCGACCAGAATGAGGGCAAGGTCCGCTTCGAGAGCGACACCAAGACCGAGGACGGCACCAAGGTCATCAACGACCAGAAGGCCCAGGTGCCGACGGAGGCTGAGGAGCGGCTGATGTTCAAAGAGCCCTATGCGGTGCTCGCCGACATCGCCAATCAGAGCGGCGTCTTGCAGAACCAGTCGAAGGCGGGCGAGGGTGGCGCGAGCATTGCCGGACCGCTGACGGGATCGGAAGGCGGCAAGGCCTATCGCGACCCGTTCAACCCGGATTACTGGTCGAACCGCGCCGATGACGAGCTCTTCCCCGCCATCGCCGAGCCCGCGCCGCCGAAGGCTGCCAAGGAGGCGGGCGAGGCCGGGAAAGACAAGGCTGAGAAACAGGACGGCGCTGCCGAAAAGCCCAAGGACGAGCCCGCGAAGGAAGCCAAGGGGGAAGCCGGCCCGGCAAAAGCGGCGCAGGAGGGCGCGGACGCTGCTGGTGGGGCGGAAGCGCAAAAGCTGGCGAAGGACATCGCCGAGGCCACCGCCGGCGCGAAGACGGGGAACAGCCCCGATATCACCGTCGTGCCTGCCGAAGGCGGTGTGATGATCCAGCTTACCGACAAGATCGACTACGGCATGTTCGCCATCGGCTCCGCCAAGCCGGACCGGCGCGTGGTCGAGGTGATGGAGAAGATCGCGAAGATCATCTCGGAGCGCAAGGGCGACGTGATCATCAGCGGCCACACGGATGCGCGCCCCTTCAAGAGCGCCACCTATGACAATTGGCGACTCTCCTCCGCCCGCGCGCAGATGGCCTATTACATGCTGGTGCGTGGCGGGCTGGATGAAAAGCGCGTGCTGCGCGTGGAGGGATATGCGGACCGGCAGCCGAAGAAGGCTGATGATCCCAACGCGGCGGAGAACCGGCGGATCGATATATTTTTGAAGACGGCGCCGTGATGAGAATACACTGGCTAGCGTATTTCTTATTAAAACGGGAAGGTCGGCGGGACAGCGCCCCCCTCTGTCCTGCCGGACATCTCCCCCGCAAGGGGGGAGATTACGCCCTCATCTCCGCTTTCGCCAATCGCCAACTTTGTAAGGCAAGCGCCCTGGGCCGGGACAGCCAATCTCCCCCCTTGCGGGGGAGATGCCCGGCAGGGCAGAGGGGGGCGCCTAGCGCTTCCCTTAAAATCGTTATCCCTCTACGCATTCTTCTCCTCGCCGCCTCCACCGCGCTCCTCCCCACGGGCGCGTTCGCCGCGTCACCTTTGCCCAAGCTCGAGCCGTACCAGCTCGTCCGCTCGCTGCGCATGCTGCAGGATCAGGTCGTTGCGGGAAAGCCCGAGGCGCTCGCGATGCTGAACCGCGTGCTGGCGCGTATTGCGGGGCAGATGCAGGCGAGTCCTTCGGATGTGTGGTCGCGGCCAGATAACCTCCATGCGGCGGTGATTTACCTCCTGAATGGCGGCAATCCGGAGATCGTGCGGAACATCCTCAAGGCCGCGCCGCCGGAGGTGCTTGCGCCCCGGCTGGTGGCTGGCGCGCTCGCCTATACGGACGCCAACACGGCGGAGGCGGTGAAGCAGTTCGCCGAGCCGCTGCCGCCAGGCCTTCCGCCGGAGCTGGTGGCCTCGATCTATCTGGTGACTTCGCCGCCGCTTGCGTCCAGCGATCCGGCGCTGGCGATGAAGCGGCTCGATACGATCCGCGTCTCGATGCCGGGCTCGCTTTTCGAGGAGGCGGCGATCCGGCGCAGCCTCAAGACTGCAGCGCGCTTGAACGATGCGAACAAGGTGAAGCTGCTGGCGCGCAATTACCTCCAGCGATTCTCCCGCTCGCCCTATGCGGAGGATTTTTACCTGCAATTCGTCGATGCACTGATGCAGCTGAAGGACGGCATCACCAACGACGACATCGCGGAATTGATGCGGTTTGCAAGCCCCATGGCGCAGCGGGCGTTTTACCTGCGCGTCGCACGCGGCGCGCTGCTCGACGGGCAGATGGAGCGCTCCCGCTTCACCTCGGCCAAGGCGGTGGAACTGGCGCGGCAACTGGGCCTCGACGACGCGCAGGCACGGCTTTATTCTGCGGCAAGCACGGCGGCCTCCACCGGCGCGGGCGAGGCGATCCGCACGCTCTCGGAAATACCGAGGGACCGGCTGCATGAGCGCGACCAGCGGCTGCTCGACGCGGCGGAGGCGATGGCGGGGCGTGTCGTGCGCGAGCCTAGCGCAAAGCCGGTTCCGGCCTCGGCTGACAAGGAGGAGGCGAGCCCCGAATGGATCGAGCCCGGCATTGAAACCCAGCCCGCTGATCCCGCGGTAGCGGAAACCGTGGACGAAACAAGGAAGAAGCTGGCCGAAATCGACCGGCTGCTCGGAAAAACACAATGACAATCAAGGATATCCTGCCGCAGATGACGCAGTCTTCTGTTCACGTCGCGCGCATGGGCGGCAAGCACGCGCTTCACGCCAATGAGAAGGAGGCCGATCCGAAGGAAGCGGCCGGTTTCGAGGCGCTGGTGCGCGAGTTGGCGGAGAAGATCGAGCCGCGCGGCGAGCGGGTTGAGAAGCCGGAGGAGGCGGATACGGACGAAGGCAAGCGTGAGACGCGGGAGCCCGATCCGCTTTCGGAGTTCGCGGCGCAGGCCATGCTGGCGCTCGATCCGTTCCTGACGAAAAGCACGGAAACCGCGGCGGCAAGCGCGGAAGCGGATACCCTTATGCCGAAGGCAGAGGGAACGAAGGCAGGGGAGAAGAAGACCACCGCCGACGATGCGGGCGATGAAATTCCTGTCGACGCGGCAATTGAGGTGGGCGCTGATGCCCCCAAGGCAGACCGCGTGAAGCCAGTGGAGCGGGCAGAGCCAAAGGCGGAGCAGAAGCAGGCCAGCCATACGGCTGTCGCTCCGCAACAGCCGGGCGGAAACGCGCCCGCGGTGAATAGCGCAGCGTCCCCTAAGGCGGAGGCGGCGAGCCCGCAGATGGAGACGAAGGGCGAGCCGCGGGCTCCGCAGCAGCCGGACGCGCCGAGCCAGCCTCAACGCAGCGAGCCGGCCCCCAATGCGGAACGGGCGCAGCCGGCAACGCAGGGCACAAGCAATGCACCAAGCCCGCCCGCCGCTCCGCACGCGCCGGCAGGCGCGGCTCAGCCGGTGCGGCAGCCCATGCATATCACGGGCGTGGATGTCGTCTCGGAGCGCAGCTATGGCGTCGCCAGAACGCTTCACATCCGTCTGCAGCCGGAAGAGCTTGGGACCGTCAATGCGCGGCTCCGGCTCGTTCCCGAGGGATTGCAGGTGGAACTGATGGCCGACCGGCGCGACACGGCGGAGCGGCTTGCCGCCGACCGTGACATGCTCGGCAAGGCGCTGCAGTCGGCGGGTCTCGGCGACAATGCGGTCGTCGCCATCACGGTAACGGAGCGGCCCAATTCTTCCACGGCGAATATGGGCAACGGTCAGCCGGGGCAGCAGAATTTCGCCGCGCAGGACCAGTCCGGCGGGCGGAGCAGCGGACAACCGCAGACCCAGATGCAGGGAGAGAGGAATGGCAACAGGGATCAGCGCGGGTCATGGATGGATGACGAGCAGGGCCAGCGGGGCGGGGCGTCCGCGACCGTGGAGGCGCCTCAGGGCCGCCGCCTGTCTCGCGGTCTTGTCGTCTAGCCTGCTGGTTCCGGTTCCGGCGCGAGCGGAGAATTCCTGCGAGCGGGAGATGCACAAGGCCTCGGCCAAATATGGCATCCCCATCGGCATTCTCTATGCGGTGGGGCTGACCGAAACGGGGCGCAAAAATTCGCTCCAGCCCTATGCGATGAATATCGAGGGGAAGGCTAAATTCTTTCCCTCAGCCTCGGCGGCGCTCATGGGTTTTAGCGAAGCGCAGCGGCAGGGGGCGAAGCTGATCGACCTCGGCTGCATGCAGATCAACCACTACTTTCACGGGAACAAGTTCCCCTCGGTGGCGCAGATGCTGGAGCCGCACGCCAATGTCGATTACGCGGCGCGCTTCCTTAGGGAGCTCCGCGCACGCGAGGGAAGCTGGACGCTGGCGGTGGCCCGCTACCACGCCGGACCCAACAACAACCCGGCGCAGAAGAAATATGTGTGCCGGGTGATGGAAAATATGGTGGCCACCGGCTTCGGGAACTGGACGGCGCAGGCGCGCAAATTCTGCTTCGGATAGTCAGGTAACCATTTGTCAACAAATGTGAATTCCATCCCGCGTTACAGTTTTATATAGGGAGGATGACGGGTGCTTCTTGTTCCCGGCCTTCCGACCCTGTGGCATTTTTGACTCACCCACCTCTCCAAATCAGTGCCCCTAATAAATTGTGATTGCTGGCGAGTCATCGCGCCAGTTATCCGTTAACCATACGGGGCACAGACTGATTCGGAGGCGGGCCGATGATTGTGGTTGTGGACGAACGCAACCTTGTGACCAGCGGATATTCCGCGTGGTTCGGACGTGAAGGCATTTCAACGACAGGTTTTTCTCCCGATGATTTCGGCGAGTGGGTCGACAGCGTCGCGCAGAGCGATATTCTGGCGGTCGAAGCCTTCCTGATCGGCGAGTGCGCCAATCGCAACCATCTTCCACCCAAGATCCGCGAGCGTTCTCCCGCGCCTGTGATCGCTGTTAACGAGACCCAATCGCTGGAGCATACGCTGGAGCTGTTCCAGTCGGGCGTCGATGATGTGGTGCGCAAGCCCGTGCATGTCCGCGAGATCATGGCGCGCATCAACGCCATCCGCCGCCGGGCGGGCGTCGATGCTGCAAAGGGCGAGGCGCTGGGCACGCAGGTCGGGCCGATCCGGGTGTTCTCCGACGGGCGCGACCCGCAGGTCAACGGCGTCGAGTTCATCCTGCCCCGGCGCGAGCGGCGCATTCTCGAATATCTCATCGCCAATCGCGGCCGCCGGCTCAACAAGACGCAAATCTTCAACGCCATCTACGGAATCTTCGACGCTGATGTCGAGGAGAACGTGGTCGAAAGCCATATCAGCAAGCTGCGCAAGAAGCTTCGGGAGCGGCTCGGTTACGACCCCATCGATTCCAAGCGCTTCCTCGGCTACTGCATCAACATCGAGTAATTCGCCGGGCCGGATTCCCGGCCTGCCCGTGTACCGCTTTCCCAGTAAATCGTGAGTAATCCCCGAGGGGGCATCAGGTTCACGCAAGCGCCGTGGACTAGCCTCGGATTCCGGGATTCCCAAATTTGGTTTTACCGCATTCCGCGATCTCAGGCGCTGCCTGGCCCGCGAATGCTCCAGGAGACACCTATGAGCCTTTATGGAATGATGCGTACCGGCGTTTCGGGCATGAATGCCCAGGTGAACCGGCTTTCGGCAGTCGCCGACAATATCGCCAATTCCTCCACGGCAGGCTATAAGCGCGCCAGCACGCAATTCTCTTCGCTGGTGCTGCCGTCGACGGACGGGCAGTATAATTCCGGCAGCGTGAAGACAGATGTGCGCTACGGGATTTCCGAACAGGGCGGCATTCGTCCCTCGGACTCGCCGACCGATCTTGCCATTGACGGAAATGGTTTCTTCGTCGTCAGCAATGCGAACGGGACGCCCTATCTCACGCGCTCGGGCTCGTTCGTGAAGGACCCGGACGGTTTTCTCTACAACACCGCCGGCTATTACCTCATGGGCTATCCTGTCGTGAACGGGCAGGTCAGCAACGTCGCCAACGGCTTCCAGGGGCTGGAAAAGATCAACATCGCGCAGATGGATCTGGTCGCCGATCCAAGCCGCAACGGCAAGTTCACGGTCAATCTGCCTGCCGATGCCGATATCGTGCCGCCGCCTGCGGCCGGGGCCAATGACGCGAACTCGAAATACACCAACAAGACCTCGCTCGTCGCCTACGACAATCTCGGCAAGGCGGTGATCCTCGACGTCTATTTCAGCAAGACCGCGGACAATCAGTGGCAGGTCGCCGTTTATGACCAGTCGAAGGCATCGGCCAGCGGCGGGTTTCCCTATTCGGAGGCGGCGCTTGCAACCTCCACCATGACGTTCGACGCCAACTCGGGCAAGCTGACGGGCGGCGACGGTAAGCTTGAGATCGATATTCCGGGCGGCCAGACGCTCAATCTCGATCTTTCCGCGACGAAGCAGCTCAGCGGCAAATACACGGTCTATGAGGCGAAGATCGACGGGCAGGGCCCCAGCGCCATCAAGAGCGTCGATATCGGCGACGACGGCTCGGTGATCGCGCTCTACGAAAACGGCAGCCAGCGCGAGATTTACCGCATTCCGCTCGGCAATGTGGCGAGCCCGGACAATATGAAAGTGCTTTCCGGCAATGTCTATTCGCCGAGCGCCGACTCCGGCGACATCCAGCTCGGATTTCCCGGGGATAACGGCCTTGGCAGCATTTCCTCCGGCGCGCTCGAGGAGTCGAACGCGGATATCGCCGAGGAACTGACCGAGATGATCGAGGCGCAGCGCAGCTACACCGCCAATTCCAAGGCCTTCCAGACGGGGGCGGATTTGATGGATGTGCTCGTGAACCTCAAGCGATAGTTTTACAGCTTAAAGGTCGGGGGTGCGGGCGCCCGGCCTTCTTATAGACACGATTTCTCCGGGATTTTGCCATCAGATACCGGGATTTCGCCACAATACGCTTCCAATACTGGCGGGAATTGGATCAAAAATGTCACTTAGTTCTGCATTGCTTACGGCCCAGAATTCCCTGGCCGCTGCGTCGAAGAAGACGGCGGTCGTCTCCCGGAACATCGCGGGCGCAAGCGATCCAAACTATGTCCGGCGCATCTCGTCGGTGGTGTCGGGGCCATACGGCTCGGTCTATGTGAATGCCGGGCGCGCGGCGGATGAGGCGCTGCTGACGCGCTATATCGAGGCCAACAGCCAGACCACGGCTTCGAACACGCTCGCCGCCGGGCTCGACCGTCTCTCCTCGCTCTACTCCGCCAACGACTATGCCGGATCGCCCGCCGCGCTCATCGGCGATCTGCGCGATGCGCTTACGACCTATGCCGCGCAGCCGGGGCAGGGGACGACGGGCGACGCGGCGATCAACAAGGCCGTGGACCTCGCCAAGGCGCTCAATGAGGGAACGACGCAGATCCAGCAATTGCGCGCCGATGCGGACCAGGATATCGCCACCTCGGTCGATGACATCAACAAGCTGCTGTCCCGGTTCGAAGAGGTCAACAACAAGATCGTCAGCGGCACGCGCGCCGGGGCGGATGTTTCCGACTATCTCGACCAGCGCGATGCGATCCTGAAGGACCTCTCGGGCGAAATCGGCATCACCACGATGACGCGCAGCGACAATGACATGGTGATCTTCGCCGACAATGGGGTGACGCTGTTCGAGAAAACGGCGCGCCAGGTGAGCTTCGAGCCGACGCCGGGCTTCGCGCCGGGCACGAGCGGCAACAATGTCTATGTGGATGGCGTGCCGCTCTCGCATGGCACGTTCGACCAGCCCTATGGCACGGGCCGCCTCTCCGGCCTTCTGCAACTGCGCGACCAGATCGCGCCTGATTATCAGAGCCAGCTCGATGAAATAGCGCGCGGCCTCGTCGGCATCTTCTCGGAGGAGGGCGGGCAGACCGGGCTTTTCAGCCATACGGGCGACCTGACCAAGCCGGGCGTCGCGGGGACGATCCATGTCCCGTCAGACTATATACGCTCCGAAGGCGGCAATCCGGAACTGCTGCGCGACGGTCACGGCGACATATACAACCAGGACAACGCGGCTGGCTTCTCCGGGCGGCTGCAGCAGCTGATCGGCCTCATGGGCGAGAAGCGCCCGTTCGATCCGGCGGCGGGCCTTGGTACGAATTTGAGCATCGTCGATTACAGCGCTGCCTCCTCCGGCTGGCTTGAAGGCAAGCGCAAGATCGTCACGGAGAACCAGGACTACAACGCGATCGTTGCCTCGCGCGCCGAAGAGGCGCTCTCCAACGCCACGGGCGTCGATATCAACGAAGAGATGGCGCTGATGCTCGAAATCGAACAATCGTTCAGCGCGTCAAGCCGGATTCTTTCAACCGTCGGCGCGATGCTCGACGATCTCCTCAATGCGGTGAGGTAAGGCCCATGAAGGCTCAATCAGTCTCCACCTACGCACTCAACAACAGCCTTCGCTCGGTGGTTTCCAAGGCGCAGGCGGAGCTTCTGAAGGCGCAGAAGGAAGCCACGACCGGCACCGTCTTCGATGTGGGGCTGGCGCTGGGCTCGCGTTCCAGCCAGACCATTTCGCTGCGCAAGGAATATGATCGGCTGACTTCGCTCAGCGACATGAACAAGCTGACCGGCGAGCGCATGAAGACCTCGCAGACGGCGATCAGCGACGTCATCAAGGAATCGCAGAAATATCTCGCCAATCTGACCGGCGCGACCTCCACGCCCGAGGGCAAGAACGCCATTGTACAAAGCGCCAAGGCGGGGCTGCAGACGATGACGGGCCTGCTCAACAGCAGCTTCAACGGCGAATATATCTTCTCCGGCGTCAATACGGATGTGAAGCCGGTCGCTGATTATTATGCCGATGGCAGCACCGCGCGAGCATCTGTCCAGCAGGCATTTGAGGATCATTTCGGCTTCGGCATGGACGATCCGCAGGTGGCCGGCATCACGGGCGAGCAGATGACGGAATTCCTCGACGGGGCCTTTGCGGACGCGTTCAGCGAGGCCAATTGGAGCGAGAACTGGTCGCAGGCATCGAGCGATGTGATCAAGAGCCGTATCGCCCCGACGGAACTCGCCGAAACCTCCGTCAGCGCCAATGATTCAGGGTTCCGCAAGGCGGCGATGAGCTTCGCCATGGTGGCGGAACTGGGCGGTATCGGCCTCAGCGACGGGGCCTTCAATGCGCTTGTCGATAAGGCCCTAACGAGCACGACCGAAGCCATTACCGGCGTCTCACAGTCGCAATCGACCCTCGGCATCGCGCAGGACCGCACCAACAGCGCCAATACCCGCATAGCCGCCCAGCTCAACATTCTGAACAGCTCGGTTCTCGATCTGGAGGCCGTCGACCCTTACGAGGCGGCGACACGTGTCAATGCGCTGACCTCCCAGATCGAAAGTTCCTATGCGATGACCACGCGGCTGATGGGATTGAGTCTTCTCAATTACTTGAAGTAGTTCCTGAAATATAGAGTCAAGTCATATAAGTAATACTTGCATGAATTCTGCAGTAAAACTTGAAGTAACTTAAAGTATTGAATCAAGTTTTCTTATCAAATGTCCCGGGAGATGCCATGTACCAGATGAGCTATGAAGATGTGATGAGTGAGGATGCAGGGAGCGCCAAAGAGCGCGAGCGCCAGCTCTTCGACCGCTGCATCGACATGCTGGTGGAGGCGCGCGAAAAAGGCACATCGTCGCACGAGGCGATCGATGCCAGCTATTACACGATGCGGCTGTGGACCACGCTGATCGAGGATCTGGGCAGCGCCGAGAACGCTCTGCCGAAGGAGCTGCGCGCCGCGATCATCTCCATCGGTATCTTTATCCTCAAGGAGCTGGAGCGGATCAGGCAGGGGCAGTCCGAGGATTACGACACGATCATCGATATCACCCGCACGATCAGGGACAGTCTTTAAATGGCACCCACGCCGAGGAATACCATTCGCCTTTCGCTCCGGGCGGGCGAGAAGATTTATATCAATGGTGCTGTGCTGCGCGCCGACCGCAAGGTTTCGCTGGAACTGCTCAACAACGCGACATTCCTGCTGGAAGCGCATGTGCTGCAGCCGGAGCAGACGACGACGCCGCTGCGCCAGCTTTATTTCGCCGCGCAGACGATGCTGATCGAGCCGGCCCTTGCCGAAAAGGCGCGCGAGACATTCAAGATCATGTTCAAGGCGACGCTCAATGCCTTCGAGGATGCCGAAATCCTCAAGGGCTTGAAGATCGTCGATGAGCTCGTCCATCAGGACCGTATCTTCGAGGCGCTGAAGACGCTGCGCGGGCTCTATCCCGGCGAAGCGCGTATCATGAATGGGACAAGCAAGCGCG
This sequence comes from Brucella sp. IR073, assembly GCF_049065735.1. Taxonomy (NCBI): domain Bacteria; kingdom Pseudomonadati; phylum Pseudomonadota; class Alphaproteobacteria; order Hyphomicrobiales; family Brucellaceae; genus Brucella; species Brucella sp. IR073. The sequence goes on along the minus strand of NZ_JBAKHD010000003.1, from coordinate 23,205 downwards.
AACCGGAATTGAAAGCTCAGCCCGCGGAGGCAATGGCATGACGACGACACCAAGCGTTTATAACCCGACGACGAATACCAGCACCACCACGCAGAACACGCCCAAGACGACCAATGAGGCGACATCAGGGGCGGCGTCGGCGGATTACCAGTCCTTTCTCAAGCTGCTCGTGGCGCAGATGAAGAACCAGGACCCGACGCAGCCGATGGATTCGACGCAATATGTCTCGCAGCTTGCGACGTTCTCGAATGTCGAGCAGGCGGTGCAGATGAACAGCAAGCTGGAGAAGCTGCTCGGCAATTCCATGCTCTCGCAGGCGGACAGCCTCATCGGCCACACCGTCACCAGCGCCGATGGCAAGACGAGCGGCCAAGTGAAATCCGTACTCATCCAGCAGGACGGCAGCCTCCTCGCCAAGCTTGCCGACGGGAAAGAGCTGCCGATCACCGCCGGAGTGACGATTAGTTGAGGGAGTAGGGGAATTAGGGAGTAGGGGAGTAAGGGAATATGCACGACCAGCATACTCCCTTATTCCCCTATTCCCTTACTCCCTTAAAATAGCAATGAACGAAGCCGATGCGCTCGACATCATCAATTCGGCTATCTGGACGGTGCTCGCGGCGTCCGGCCCGGCGGTGCTGGCCGCGATGCTTGCGGGCATCGGTATCGCGCTCTTCCAGGCGCTGACGCAGGTGCAGGAAATCACGCTGACCTTCGTGCCGAAGATCGTGGTAATCTTCGTCGTCCTCGCCTTCACTGCACCCTTTGTCGGCGCGCAGATCAATTCCTTCACGCTGCTGGCCTATTCGCGGATCGAGAAGGGATTTTAGGGCTATTGGCGCCGGACGTTTATGAGAGCCTAATCTCCCCCCTTGCGGAGGAGGTGTCCGGCAGGGCAGAGGGGGGGGGCCGTAGAGCCCCCACGTTAAAAGCAACACCCTGCAAGGCTTTCCGACGAGCAGCGATATCGTCATTATTCTGACCGTCCTGTCTCGCCCTTACGCCGAACCATCCGTCACCGGCACATACAGCCTGTTCTCCGCCAGCGCCATGATAGCGCCGGTTCGCTCCAGCCAGTCCAGTCCCAGAATGCCTTTGATCTTAAGCGGCGGGATGACGAAGCTCATGTCGAGATAGCCGAAGCCCTTGGGCAGATAGGCGGGGAGCGGTTCGTCTTCGGCCTTGAGGGAGAGAATATCGTGCGTGAGGCATGTTTTGCTCTCGCCCGCCTGACTGCCCATCGTCAGGCAGTGCCTGTCATTGAAGCCTAGGCTCAATGATTGCGCGTAGTCCTTGTCGATGAGGCTGACGGCGGCCCCGGTGTCGATGAGAAAATTCACCGGCTTCTTTCCATTGATCGAGACGGTGACATAGCGATACGCATCGAGTGATTTCAGCGGAATCACTCTGTATTTGAGGGCGCTTCCCTTCACATAATCCGCGACAGCGCCGGAGGGAACCTTGCCATAAACTTCGCGGGTTCCGAAATTGAACCACAAGCCCAGCTTTTCGATCCACCCGGCTCCGATATAGCTGCCGCGCATCCCTTCCTTGCTGAAAGAAACCGGAAAAGCGCTGACCGGCGGCAGGGCGCCGAGGTAGAATTTCGCGATTGTTTTTTCATCGCCTTTCAACGACAGCCGCTCTTTCAGCGCTGCGTTGATATTATTGTCCGGAGCGCCGGAATCGAATTGAAGCGGCACGCCAAGGCATTGTTCCCGCGCCGGGCATAGAACCGCATCGATCTCCATCTGCCCGTTGGGGTCAAGCGTATAGGGCATGATGACAGCGCCGCGGTTATCTAGATAGCCCGACAGGTCATTTCTGTCCGGATTTTCCGCCGCATGGGCCTGTCCGAGACACGCAAGGGCGACAAACAGAAGACAAATGCCACCGGATTTCATGGCCTATCCTTTCCAAGCCAAGGCCCCGTGATCTCCGCCGCGCAGCCATGCAAGGCGCGAATTGCGGCGTTTGTAAGCAAATCCTTCGCGCAAGCTTCGCTGTCTATTCTCCTCTCACAGCATGGGAGAATGATGTGCAGCAGAGCGCGACGAAAACGTTCGGGAATGGCTTTCTGACGGGCAGCGATATCGGATTCGCGGCTGGTATCGTCATTATTCTGACCGTCCTGTTCCTGCCGGTCCCGGCGCTGATCCTCGATATCGGTCTTGCCTTTTCCATCGCCTTTTCGGTGCTGATCCTGATGGTGGCGCTATGGATTCAGCGGCCGCTCGATTTTTCGGCCTTTCCGACCGTGCTGCTGATCGCGACCATGATGCGGCTGTCGCTCAATATCGCGACGACGCGCGTCATCCTCACCCATGGCAATGAAGGCTATACGGCGGCGGGGCATGTCATTCATGGCTTTTCGCAATTCGTCATGGGCGGCGATTTTGTCATCGGCCTCGTCGTTTTCTGCATCCTGATCATCGTTAATTTCCTTGTCATCACCAAGGGCGCGACCCGTATCGCGGAAGTAGGTGCGCGCTTCACGCTCGACGCCATCCCCGGCAAGCAGATGGCGATCGATGCCGACCTTTCCTCCGGCCTCATTGACGAGAAGGAGGCGCAGCATCGCCGCCGTGAACTGGAGGAGGAAAGCTCCTTCTTCGGCTCCATGGACGGCGCGTCGAAATTCGTGCGCGGCGACGCCATTGCCGGCCTGATCATCACGACGGTCAATATTTTCGGCGGCATCATCATCGGCGTTACCCGGCATGGTATGGACATCGGGCAGGCGGCGGACGTCTTTACCAAGCTTTCCGTTGGCGACGGCCTGGTGACGCAGATCCCGGCGCTGATCGTGTCGCTGGCGGCGGGTCTGCTCGTCTCCAAGGGCGGCACGCGCGGCTCGACCGACCAGGCGGTGTTCGGTCAGCTCGGCGCTTATCCGAAGGCGCTGTTTATCGCGGCGCTCCTCCTCTTCGTGCTCGGCGTGATGCCGGGGCTGCCGGCGTTTCCGTTCTTCGTGCTTGCGGCAGGCATGGCCTTTGTCGGCTTCGCCATTCCGCGCCGCGCGGCCCGCCGCCGCGCCGCCGAGGATGCTGAGGTGGCTCAGAAGGCGAGGCAGAAGGAGGACGAGGAGCGCAACTCCGTCAAGGCTTCGTTGGAGACCGCGCAGATCGAGCTTTGCCTCGGCAAGCAGCTTTCCACCCGGCTCCTGGCGCAGCAGGAGGAGCTCGCCCACCGCGTCAACAAGATGCGCAAGAAATTTGCGCTGGAATATGGCTTCGTCATCCCCGAGATCAAGGTGACCGACGATATCGGCCTGCCGCCTAAGGTCTACCGGATCAAGATCCATGGCACGGCGGTGGCATCGCATGAGCTTCGCGTCGGCGAGACGCTTGTCGTGCTGGGTGAGCGTACGCCGCCTGCCGTGCCAGGCGAGGAAATGCGCGAGCCGGCCTTCGGCATGCGCGCCTATTCGGTGCCGGAAACCTTTGCGGCGGAGCTGAAGCGCGACGGCTATATGACGGTCGATAATCTCTCGGTGCTGCTGACTCACTTAAGCGAGATCATCCGCAACAATCTGGCGCAGCTTCTGTCCTATAAGGACATGCGCATCCTGCTCGACCGGCTCGGGCCGGAATATCGCAAGCTGCTCGACGATATCTGCCCGGCGCATCTGTCTTATTCCGGTTTGCAGGCGGTGCTGAAGCTCCTCTTGGCGGAGCGGGTGTCTATTCGCAATCTGCACCTCATTCTGGAGGCCATCGCGGAAATCGCGCCGCATGTGCGCCGGTCGGAGCTGATCGTGGAGCATGTGCGCATGCGCATGGCGCAGCAGATCTGCGGCGATCTGTCGGAAAATGGCGTGCTCAACGTGCTGAGGCTCGGCAATCGCTGGGACATGGTGTTCCACCAGAGCCTGAAGCGCGACGCCAAGGGCGAGGTGATCGAGTTCGACATCGACCCGCGTCTGCTGGAACAGTTCGGCACGGAGGCAAGCGCCGCGATCCGTAAGCATATGGACAGCGGCGAGCGCTTCGTCTTGGTGGCTTCGCCCGAGGCGCGGCCCTATATCCGCATGATCATCGAGCGCCTGTTCGCCACGCTGTCCGTGCTGTCGCATGTGGAAATCGCGCGCGGGGTCGAGGTGAAGGCGCTGGGGACGATTTCGTGAGGCGGCTCAAAATGTATAGGGGGGGCGCGTAGAGCGCTAACGTTCCCATGCCCTCCTTCCTCTCCCTCCCCATCAACGAGATGGTCCCCGCCGCCTTCCTCGTCTTCGCCCGTGTCGGGGCGTGTCTCATGGTCATGCCGGGCGTGTCGAGCCCGCGCGTGCCCATGTCGGTGCGGCTGTTTCTCGCCATTGCCTGCTCGCTGGCCGTTGTGCCGCTGATCGGGCCGCGCATGGCGGGGTCGCTGGCGGATACGCAATCGTGGACGCTGCTCAGGATGATCGTGACGGAAAGCATGGTCGGCGGGCTCATCGGCATTCTGGCGCAGATCTATTTCTGGGCGCTGCAATTCATGGCCCATGTGGTAGCGATGGCCATCGGCTATTCGGGGTCCCCGAGCCCCGCCATCGAGGAGACGGAGCCGCAGGCGATCATCGCCAGCATCATCACCTTCTCGGCGTTGTTCCTGTTCTTCGTCACCGATCTGCATCTGGAGGTGCTGCGCGCGCTCATCGCCTCCTATTCGGTCATTCCCATCGATAGCGGGCTCAAGCCCAGTGCGGCGCTGGTGGATATTACGGACGCATTTTCCGCTGCGTTCACAGGGACGTTGCGCATCGCCGCGCCGTTCATCGTGTTCGCGATTCTCGTCAACATCGCCATCGGCCTCATCAACAAGCTGACGCCGACGATTCCGGTCTATTTCATCTCGCTGCCCTTCGTTCTCGCGGGCGGGCTGACGCTCATCTATTTCCTGCTGCCGGAACTGCTGAGTTTCTTCAACGCCGAGATCGGCCAGCATCTGCGCAGCTTTTGAGAGACGATTTTCATGGACACCAAAGGCTTGAAGAAAATGATTGCGGTGCAATCGCTGATGAAGGCGCGGCAGGAGATGACGATCTCGCGTCTCACCGCTGCCTTGGCAGAGGCCGAGGCGGAGAATGGCGAACTCATCGCGATGCTCGACCGGCGTTATGACGGGCAGGCACGGTTCATCGACCCGGCGGCGATCCTGACGCGGATCAACACCAATATGCGCCGGAAGGCGGAACTGGAAAAGGAACTGGCGCGGGAGCGGCAGCACCTGCTCCAGACCTCGCGCCGTACCGAGATGCTGCAGGGGCGCATGGCGGACTGCCGGCGCGAGGATGAGAAAAAGACACTGGCGCTTCTCATCGAGGAATTTGCGGCGAAACAAACTCACTCAAGCCTGCCGTAAGTTTGGACGCTTAAGGTGCTGCGAAACATGATGAGAGGATATCAATGGCGATAAGCCCGCCGTCAGATCTGGTGCTCGATGTGGCCAATGCCGCCGATCCGGAAACCTACCGGGCGTCGGTGGAGCGGCTGCGCAGCATCGCGGCATCGCGGATGACGGCCGATCCGTCCGCGCTGGCCTTCTCCGTTGAAGCCGTGCCCGCGGATGCGCTTAGGCCGAAAAGCGCCAATCCGGCTTCCGCCTATACGAAGTTCGAGGCGTTCATGCTGCAGACCTTCGTGCAGTCGATGTTGCCGCAGGATGCGAACGCCGTGTTCGGGAAGGGCATTGCCGGGGAATATTGGAAATCGATGATGGCCGAAGCGATTGCCGAGAAAATGGCGGATGCGGGCGGCATCGGCATCGCGCGCATGCTTGAGGCGCAGGGCAGGCGGGCGGCTGACGGAACCACGCAAGCCGCCATTCTGCACCAGGCCGAGCGCGCGCTCATCAAGCAACAATTGGATACCGACGCGGATACGGAATCGACGCCGCGGACAGCTCAAGGAAACGTCTGATGACATCTGAAAACATGCTTGCCATCATCGAACCCGCGGATACGCTTAAAGAGCAGGCGGAGGTCGAAGCCGTGCTGAAGCCGGTCGTCAATGCCATCGAGCGGCTGGAAACCGTGGTCGAGACGGAGACGCAGCTGCTGCTCGAAGGGGCGCATCCGGACCTCGCTGACATCAACGCCCGCAAGAGCAGGGGGCTCTATGATTTCACCCGGGCGATGAACAAGGCATCGGCGCGGGCCGAGGCGTCGGCGCTGCGGACGCTGCAACCGCTGCTCGACCGGCTGCGGCAGAAGCTGGAGCGCAATTGCGAGGCGCTGCAACTGCACTTGCGCGCGGTGGGCGAACTCTCCGACATCATCCGCACCGCCATCGAAACGCATGAGGCGGATGGGACCTATACCCTGCGGGATGCAAGGGCCGGTCAAACCCTATGATCCGCATCGTCCTGATCGGCCTGTGGATTTGCGCCGTCGCGCTCGGCTCGCTGTTCTTCACGGTGAAGAGCCGCGTGCCATCGGAGGCGAAAGAGGAGAAGGCGAGCTATCTCGGCGGGATGGAATATGACAAGACCGACGTGTTCAGCGTGCCGGTCATGAGCGACGGGGCGGTGGCGGGCTATGTCATCGCGCAGTTCGTCTACACCATCGATTCAAAGGCGAAGGGACGCATCACCGTTCCCCTGGAATATTTCGTCAAGGACGAGATCTTCCGGCAATTCTACGGCAGCTATTCCGACACCAAGCAGGTCGAGAAGGTGCATTTCGAGACGGTGAAGAAATCCGTCATCGACGGTATCAACAGGCATTTCCCCGAGCCTGTCGTGCGCGACCTCCTGGTGGAGCAGTTCACCTATATGTCGTCGGACGAAATCCGCGAAATGAACATGAAATCGATCGGCAAGAAGCTGAGCCAGGCTCAAAGCGAATAATATTTCCCCGCCAGTTCCGCCAGGCGCGTCTCGCTGAGCGGGGGGATTTCCGGGTTGTGGCGGAAGCGGACGCCGAGTTCCAGGCCGTTGCGCCAGACGGTTTCGGCGATGAGGGCGCGGGCGTAGAAATCGTCGAACAGCCAGAAGCGGTCGGGAACCTTGCGCGGGTCGGCGACGCGCAGTTTCGCGCCTTCGCCCGCGATATCGTGCATCTGGCATTCGATCAGGAAACGACCGTTCAAATCGACGAGCTTGCCCGAGCGCAGCCGCGTACGGCGGCGCTCAGAGCGGCGTTTCTCAGTTGTCGAGGGGTCACGCACGGAGCGATGCCCGCGCTGAAACGGCGGGGGAAATTGTCTTTATGCCACCTGTGCCATCGATCCTGCCCATTTCAGCCTCGCAGCGGATTCTTCGTTGACCTCCCATGCCACACAAAGAATTTCCGAACCGTTAGGCTCGATGCGCGAGCCGAGGATTTCCGAGGGGACGCGGAATGAGCGGCACAGTTCGAATACTGTGCGCTCGCAGACGGCGATGTGGCGGTGAACGCCGCGCTCGATGCCGTACTCGATGGCACCAAGCGAAAGCTCGATGGCCACGCGGTTGACGCCGCTGTTGAATTTGAGATGCGAGGCTTCCGGCGACACGCAGAATCGGGTCGTTTCCCACACGCGCGGCGACATGATGCTAGTGCGATCAGGAACGAGATCGGAGAAGGCTTCCCATGTCAGGGTCGGGCCTGTCGTGACCATCTGGCGCAGGCCGCCCAGCAGTTTCCCCTTTGCATCAGTGGAAAGAATATAAAGACAGTCCATCGTGTCGTAGACGTCTTTTTCCATGTCTCCTGTAATTTTTACGCTCCATCCAAGCTTATCATGAAATATTTTCTTGCGAAGCCTAAAGTAATCATCAAGCAATGAACGGTATTGTAATCTTTGGTTGGGGTGGACATAGTGTAGCATGATTGCTCCTCAATCGCCTTAAGACTTTCTTGAGGCGAAATCGACGAGTCATGCCTAGTGGAATACCGACAATAAAACCGGTCTATCCGCCCCGCGGCGGATAGTTGCGTCCATTAGTGAAATCGAAATTAAGTGGATTCTTAAATTTGTAGTAATTCATGATAAAACTTGCGGATAAACTGATGGTTGGCAAATGGTTTTTGTTCATATTGCGCATATTTACTCCAAATAATATCTCCCAATTTATAGGGAGCGATATTTTATGTTTTGAAATACTTGGAGTGGCTGCGGTGGGGTGCGTTTTGCTCCGGAAATGCAGGGCGGGGAAGGGTCTGTCGCGAGCCCGGCGCTCCGGAATTGGGGCGGTCATTGTCTATCAATCGTGAGGAGATGAAGAGGCACGGGAGGCCGGATGAGGGGCGATTCTGCCCGCAAAAAATATCCTGAAGTAAATTGCTTTTCAGACGGAATCACTCAAACCCTTTACACCGTTGTAGCGATGGAAATGTCGAGGCATGGATTCCTGTGACAAGCACAGGAATGACGGAAGTGGGGATGGCGGCTCACCAATGTAAGCCGTTGTGCATGCACTGAGGTTGAAGGTTATCAAGAACATTCAAGCAATTCGTCATTCCTGTGCTTGTCACAGGAATCCATGCCTCGACGCTGCCGCCGCCGCTAGGTTAGAGAAAAGCAAATCGCTCCCGCCAAAAACCAAATACCCTAGCTACTCAAACAGTTGGCACAGGTGCCGCGAATTTCGATGGTGGTTTTGGAAAGCTTGAAGCCGTTGCTGTTCGCGCGGCCCCGGACTTGCCCCTCGATGACCTCATCGGAAAATTCCGAGACATGGCCGCATTTGTCGCAGATGGCGAAGGCGACGACGCCGTGCTGGCCGCACTCGGGATGGGCGCAGGCGACGAAGGCGTTGAGGCTTTCGACGCGATGCACGATGCCGAAATCCATGAGCTTGTCGAGGGCCCGGTAGACCTGCAACGGTGCGCGGAAGCCATCGTCGCGCAGCTTGTCGAGGATCGTATAGGCACTCATCGGCCCCTCGGCCTTGGCCAGTGCATCGAAGACCAGGCTCTGATTACGGGTAAGCTCAGGTCTGCTCGTCATTGGAATGCGCGTCCCTCGCATGTTGTGGTTGATAAAGTATATGTAGTGGCAGCAGGCTCAAAATAAAAACCCCTAATGCGGCCACGACGATGGACGGGCCTGAGGGGGTGTCGAAGTGCAGCGAGCCGAACAGCCCGGCGATGACCGCGCCCGCGCCCAGGAGCGAGGCGAAGACGGCCATCTGCTCCGGGGTGCTCGAGAAGCGCCGCGCCGTCGCCGCGGGGATGATGAGAAGGGCGGTGATCAGGAGGATGCCGACGATCTTCATCGCGATGGCGATGACGAGGGCCATGAGCAGCATGAAAATCATGCGCGAACGATCGGGATTGAGGCCTTCCGCCTGGGCGATATCCTCATTGACGGTCGCGGCAAGCAGAGGCCGCCAGAGCCATGCCATGACCAGCAGCACGAAAAGCCCGCCGCCATAGATGAAGGCGATATCGGATTTCGAGACCGAGAGGATGTCGCCGAACAGGAAGCCCAGCAGATCGACCCTTATCCAGGTCATGAACGCGACCATGACCAGGCCGAGCGCCAGCGTGGAATGGGAGAGGATGCCGAGGAGCGAATCGGTGGAAAGCGATTCGCGGCGCTGCAAGAACAGAAGCAGCACGGCGATCAGCAGGGCGACGGCGAAGACGCCGATCATCAGGTTGATGTCGAAAAAGAAGGCGAGCGCGACGCCCAGCAGCGCCGAATGGGCCATGGTGTCGCCGAAATAGGCCATGCGCCGCCAGATGATGAAACAGCCGAGCGGCCCGGTGGTGAGCGCGAGGCCGACGCCGGCTATGAGCGCGCGGACGAAGAAATCGTCAAGCATGATGTCCCCCGCTGTGAGCTATGCCAGTTCATGAATGATGCCCGTCATGCTCGTGACAATGGTCGGTAATGGTGCCATCGGCGTGGCGGACACGGCCATCGGCAAGATGTGTATGATCGTGACGATGCTCATAGACCGCAAGCGATCCCGCCGCATGGGGACCGAAGAGCCGGATATATTCCTCGCTTGCCGCCACATCCTTGGGCGTGCCGCTGCAGCATATATGGCCATTGAGGCAGATGACGCGGTCGGTCGCGGCCATCACCACATGCAAATCGTGCGAGACGAGAAGAATGCCGCAATGGATGGCGTCGCGCACCTTTTCGATCAGCTCGTAAAGAGCAGCTTCCCCGGCGAAATCCACGCCCTGCACGGGCTCGTCGAGGACGAGCACATCCGGCCGGCGCGCGATGGCGCGGGCCAGCAGCGCGCGCTGGAACTCGCCGCCCGAGAGATGGCGCAGCTCGGCCTTCGCCAGATGCGGGATGCCGACCGCCTCGAGCGCCCCGGCAATTTCATCTTGCGTCCGCGAGGCAGTCAGGGTGATCAGCCGCGCCACGGTCAAGGGCATGGTCCAGTCTATTGCCAGCTTTTGCGGCACATAGCCCACGCGCAGCCCCGGCGCGTGGATCACTTCGCCTTCGTCCGGCTTCATGATTTTCAGCGCCAGCTTGGCGGTGGTGCTTTTCCCCGCGCCATTCGGCCCGATCAGGGTCACGATTTCGCCTCGCGCCAATTGCAGGCTGATGTCGCGCACGAGCCGCCTGCCGCCGCGCACCACGCCGGCGTGCCGGATCTCAATAAGGGGGGGTAAGGTTGACATGACATTTTCCCCTGCGAACACTTGCCAGGCCTTATGACAGACGTTATAGCGTAACGCAACTGATGTTATTTAATAACATATCAGTGTGTCCGGTCCCCACGTCCCATGCAAACCAAGGAGGATATCATGAGACTTTTCCGTTCCTTTCTGCTCGCTTCCGCTATGTGCGCGTCGGCAGGCTCTGCCTTCGCAGCCGGCCGGGAAGGCGTCGTGGCTTCGATCAAGCCGGTGGAGTCGCTGGTCGCTGCAGTGATGCAAGGCGTCGGGAAGCCCACGGTGATCGTGCAGGGCATGGGTTCGGAGCATGGCTATAGTCTCAAGCCTTCCGATGCCGAGGCGATCCAGAACGCCAAGGTCATCTTCTGGATGGGGCCCGGCATGGAGAATTTTTTGAAAAAGCCGCTGGAAACGCTGGGTGAAGGCGCGGAGGTCGTCGCGCTGGAAAATACGCCTGGCCTGACCAAGCTTCCTTTCCGCGAAGGCGGCCCGTTCGAAGCGCATGACCATGGCGGCGAGGGCCACGATCACGCGCATGAAGAGGAGGGCGAGGCCGGCCACGCGCATCATGATCACGAACACGGCGAATATGATTTGCATCTCTGGCTCGATCCTGACAATGCGAAGCTGATGGTGAACGATATCGCAGCGACGCTTGCAAAAGCCGATCCTGCCCATGCGGAGCAATATAAGAGCAATGCGGCAGCATATAATAAGAAGCTCGACGCGCTGACGAAAGAAGTGGCTGCTGAGCTTGCGCCGGTCAAGGACAAGCCGTTCATCGTCTTCCACGACGCCTATCAATATTTCGAGAAGCGCTTCGGCGTTGACGTGGCGGGCTCGATCACGGTCAATCCGGAAAACACGCCCGGTGCGCAGCGCGTCGAGGAGATCCACAACAAGATCGAGCAGCTGGGCGCGACCTGCGTCTTCGCGGAACCGCAGTTCGAGCCGCGTCTGGTCAATACGGTGATCGAGGGGACCAAGGCGAAGTCCGGCGTGCTCGATCCGCTGGGGTCTACGTTGAAGGATGGGCCGGAGCTTTATCCGCAGCTGATACGGAATCTGGCGGATTCGATGAAGAATTGTTTGACGAAATAGGGGTACGGGGACTCGCACCCTCCTTCCCCGCAAGGGGGAAGGGGGCGCGAGCCGGGCGCCGTAGAGCGCCAAGATTACAAGACTAAATCTACTCCCCCACCAGCGCATCCACCACCGGGGCGCCCGCTTCCGCCAGCGTCTTATTGTCGAGGATGGCGGCGACTGCTTCGCGCACTTCCAGCATCATGCGGCGCACTTCGCAATCGTCTTCCGTGCAGTCCTCGCACGGGCGGTAATCGGTCTTGCTGGCGCAGGAAATCGGCGCCAACGGCCCATCGAGGACGCGGATGATGTTGCCGATGTGAATTTCATTGGCGGGCTGGGCAAGACGGAAGCCGCCGCCCTTGCCCTTGCGGCTCGTCACCAGCCCGGCATTGCGCAATTCCGCGAGGATATTGTCGAGAAACTTGCGCGGAATCCGGCGCATGGCCGCGATTTCCTGCACGGATGCCAGTTGGCCATCGGCGATTTCGGCCAGATGCACCATCGCCTTGAGGCCGTACTTACCCTTCTTCGTCAGCATGCGCTTCCCGCCAAATTTTGCCGGGACCCTAGAAACTCGACTGCCTGGCCGCAAGTGTTTTATATTCTATTTCAGGGGCTGGCCGAAGACGATTTTTCCATCGATGATCGTTCTCGTCACGGCAAGCGTATCGTCCAGATGCAGGAGGCTGGCGCGCATTCCGGGGCGGAGGGCACCCAGCTCGCCGCCGAGGCCGATGCTTTCAGCCGGATAGAGCGAGGCCATGCGCAGGGCTTCCGCGAGCGGCAGGCCGATAGTCTCGTGGATGAAGCGGACGGCGGAGATCATGTCGAGATCCGCGCCCGCCAGCGTTCCGTCGGCAAGCGTGAGGCGGCCGCCTGCGCGATGGATGGTGCGGCCGTTGAGGGTGAAGTGCGTCTGATCGGTGCCGATGGTCGACATGGCGTCGGTGACGAGGAAGATACGGCCCGGTCCCGCTTTGCCCCGAAGCGCGACGCGCATGGCCGCCGGATCGACATGGAACCCGTCGGCGATGAGGCCAACATTGAGGCTCCCGATATCGAGCGCCGCGCCGACCATGCCCGGCTCGCGGTGGCCGAGCGGGCTCATGGCGTTGAAGAGGTGGGTCACCATGGACGCGCCGGCCGCAGCGGCCTCACGCGCCGTGGCATAGGAGCAATCGGAGTGGCCGAGGCTGACGATGATGCCGGCCTCGGCAAGCGTCCTGATCTGCCCGGCGGTGGTGTTTTCCGGTGCGACGGTCGTCAGCAGCACCGGCAGGTGCTTTCGCGCCTCGATCAGCCGCGCGAGGTCGGCATCCTCCATCGGACGGATGAGGGCGGGGTGGTGCGTGCCCTTGCGCGCCACCGACAGATGCGGGCCTTCGAGATGCAGGCCGAGGAAGCCGGGCAGGTTTTCGCGTGTTGCGGCTTCTCCGGCGGCGATGGTTGCGGCAGTGATCTCGGGGGTGTCGGTGATAAGCGTGGGCAAGAGCCCAGTCGTGCCGAACTGGGCATGAGCGGCGCAGATGGTTCTGATGCCGTCGAGATCGGGCTGCTCGTTCAGCAGCACGCCGCCGCCGCCATTGACCTGCAGGTCGATGAAGCCGGGGACGATCATGCCGCCTTCATACATGACTGTATGTAAACCTGCGGGAACCGTATCCGCGGGTACGACGTCCTCGATGAGCCCGCCATTGACGATGAGGGCCGCGTCGTCGTGCCATTCTTCGCCATCGAAAAGGCGCGGCGCGGTCAGGGCATATCGTTCGCTCATATGGTTTCCGTCACTTTGCGTAAGTGGGGGGGCTGGTCCGGGTTGAAGCCGCGATGGCGCGAGAGCTTTTCGACGAAGCCGTAGAAGGAGACGAGCAGCGCCAGCGGATCGGTCAGCGGATGCGCCGTGGCGACGAAGGGGAGGGCGGTTGCGGCGGTTTTCTTCGTCGAGGTGACGAAGACGGCTGCGCCCTGCGCGGCGATGCGGTCGCAGGTCTCCAAGACGGATTGTTCCGCCTGGTCGCGGGCGGCGAGCGCCAGCACCGGGAAAGCCTCGCCGACGATGGCGACGGGGCCATGCAGCACCTCCGCTGCGCTATAGGCTTCGGCGTGGATGGAGCTGGTTTCCTTGAACTTCAAGGCCGTCTCGTTGGCGATGGCGAAGGAGGGGCCGCGTCCCAGAACATAGAGGGAGTCGCGGCCTTCCAGCGCTTCAGCCAGAGGCGACCAATCGCAATGGAGCGCATCGCTCAAGGATTGCGGCAGTTGCTTCAGCGCGGCGAGAAGCTCCGTGTCGCCGGTCCAGTGTGCCAGAAGGGAAAGACCGGCGACGGCGGAGGCGATGAAGGTCTTCGTCGCCGCGACACTTTTTTCCGGTCCGGCAAGAATGTCGATGGCGACATCGCTCGCCTGCGCCAAGGGGGAATCGGGCGCGTTGCTGATGGCATAGGTGAGGGCACCGCTTTCCCGCGCCATGGTCGCCATGGTCACGATGTCAGGGCTCTTGCCGGATTGGGAAATGGCGATGGCGGCGGCGCCCTCCAGTTTCAGCTTCGCGCCATAGATCGAGGCGACGGAAGGGCCGAGCGAGGCGACGGGAATGCCGGCGGTGAGTTCGGCGACATATTTCAGATAGGTCGCGGCATGGTCGGAGGAGCCGCGGGCGATGGAGGCGAGGAAGGCTGGGTTCTTCTCGCGCAAACGGTCGCCCGCCTTGCGCATCGTTTCGTCTGACGCATCGAGAAAGCGCGCAACCACATCCGGAATGGAGTTGATTTCGGCACGCATGAGGGTGGCTTCACTCGTCAAAGAACTGCTCCTGCTGCTTCCGCCTGTTGGCCCGAGGCTTCGCTCAGGCGCAACTCGGCAATAAACTCATAGGCATCGGCGCGGTAGATCGAGCGGGTGAACTCGACCACCTTGCCGGATTCGAGATAGGAAATGCGCTCGATATTGAGGCTGGCGGAGCCCGGCTGCACGTCGAGCAGGCGGGCGTCGTTTTCCCTGAGGATCGCCGCCGATATGCGCTGGATGGCGCGCACCGGCCGGTTGCCGTTTTCCGCCAGCACCGCATAAAGCGAGGTGGTTACATCCTCCGGGCGCGGCAGAACGGCGGGCGAAAGCGCCGCCCGCTCGATGGCCATGGGCGTATCGTTGGCGACGCGGAGGCGGCTGATGCGGGCGACCTTTTCGCCTGATGTGAGGCCGAGCGTCACCATTTCCTCGGGGGAGGGGACATAAAGGCCCCGGTCGAGCCAGACCGAGCGCACGATCATGCCGCGCCGCGCCATGTCCTCGGTAAAAGAGGTGAGCTGCGTCAGATATTGCTCCACGGGCTTGACCCGCGAGGCGACGAAGGTGCCGGAGCCGTGGCGCTGGATGAGCAGCCCTTCCTTCACCAGCTCCTGCACCGCCTTGCGCACGGTGACGCGCGAGACGTCGGCCATGCTGGCGATCTCGCGCTCGGGCGGCAGGGCGTCGCCCGACTTGATCAGTCCGCGCTCCACGGCGCCCTCGATGATCCGCTTCAATTTAACGTAAAGCGGGCCGCTTCCGGGCGATTGCGCCGCAATGCCGGCGAAAACGGATTGCATGGAGTCAGCCATGATGGCCCGCCTCGCGCCCATAGAGTTGAAATGCAAGCTTGACCGCTCCGCCGAGGGCGTCGTCCAGGGGCGGGCGGATGCGCTCGCGATATTTGGGCGAAAGCCTCTCCGCGTAAAGAGGGCCGAGGCCGCCGATCAGGCAGAGCGGCACCTTATCCGCGGGCATGATGGCGTCGAGCGCTTCCTCGATGGTCTTCACCGCCCGCTCGATAAGCTGACGCCCGAGCGGATCGCCCTTGTCGGCATATTCGAAAACGAGGGGGGCATAAGTTCCGAAATCGTTGGGGAGGGCGTCGCGGGCGAAGGTGACAATCCTGTCCGGATTGTTCTCGAACAGCGCCATGGTCTTTTCGGCAAGCGGTGTGGCGGGGTGGACGCCGTCATGGGCCAGCAGCGCCTCCTCCAGCAGATCGCGGCCCAGGCGGGCGCCGCTGGCAAGATCGCTCACCTTGAAGCCCCAGCCGCCGATGGTGCGGATATGGCCCTTCTCGCGCGTGACGAACACCGAGCCGGTGCCGAGAACGACGACCGTGCCGTCCCCGTCCCCGACCGCGCCATGCAGCGCGATGATCACATCGGATTTCACGGTGGCGCGGGCGAAGGGCAGCATCTCTTCGAAGCGCGCGCCATTGTTGTTGACGTTCGCCCCTGCATGGCCGAGCACGGCGGAGATCGAGCCATAGGCGCTCTCGTCAAGCCTGGCTTCCGCCAGAGCCTGCCCGGCCGCAGCGAGCACATTCGTCCGCGCCCTGTCGATATCAGTCATAATGTTGGCCGCGCCGCTCTTGCCGCGACCTATGATCCGGCCCGTGTCGTCAGCCAGCGCTGCGCGGCATCCGGTGCCGCCGCCGTCAATTCCGAGAAATAGTTCCACGCGCTGATGCCTCCTGCTCCCCAATGATACCAATAAAGTACCAATAGCCAAGAGCCAAAACCCGCTTGCCGCGTCAAATTCACAAATCTTTGGAAATTAAGGATATTTTTCTGTGGGGTGAAATTTCATCGCAAGAAACCGTTAAGGTCTCTGGACAAGTGGTATTTTTTTGGCATTATCAAGGCGTGGGAGAACAAAAATGGCCCTCAACCGGACCGAACAGCTCAATGAGGAGGCGCGCGGCCTCGATTGCCGTCAGCCGCATGAGATCGCTTCGCTGCTTGCGAAAGCGCAGGAAGAGGCCGCCGCTGTCGTTTCCGGTGTTTCCCGTGACATTGCCCTTGCCGCCGGTCTGGCGGCCGACGCGCTCGAAAAGGGCGGGCGGATCATCTATGCGGCTGCCGGAAGCTCGGGACTGATGGCGCTGGCCGACGCGCTGGAACTGCCCGGCACATTCGGCATCCCGCGTGACCGTATCGTCATTCTGCTTGCGGGCGGGGTCGACAGTCTCATCAATCTGACCGGCGCGCCGGAGGATCATGCGGAGAAAGGGCGCGAAGACGTCCTTGCCGCCGATCCCGGCGCGAATGATTGCCTCATTGCCATTTCAGCCAGCGGGTCGACGCCCTATGCGGTCGGTGCGCTTCAGGCTGCGAAAAGCCGTGGCGCGAAAACCATCGCCATGGCCAATAATCCCGGCGCGCCGATCCTTGAGGAGGCCGATATCGGCATTCTCCTGGCGACGCCGCCGGAAATCATAGCGGGGTCCACCCGCATGGGCGCAGGGACCGCCCAGAAAATCGCGCTGAACCTTCTGTCGACGCTCGCGGCCATCCGGCTGGGGCATGTCCATGACGGCTACATGGTCAACCTCCATGCGGATAATCAGAAGCTGAAGGCGAGGGCGGCGCATATCGTCGCCTCCATAGCGAATTGCGGCCTTGAAAAAGCCGTGGCCTGTCTCGATGAGGCGGGCGGCGCGGTCAAGCCTGCGGTTCTTCTGGCGGCGGGCGCGGCGGATATCGGCACCGCGCAAAAGCTTCTCGACGGCAACGGGCAGAAACTGCGTCCGGCGCTTGTCGAATTAGAGGGGAATTTCGGTTCCTATTAGAGTGTGCTGCATAATTTTAGGCTTATGCGGGAACAACGCGCCATCAGGCGCAAAAGGGGAGAAATATCATGAACAAGACAATGATCGCGGTGTTGCTGGCCTCCGCCACGCTCGGCTTTGCCGGGGCGGCTAATGCGGAAGACGTGACGCTGAATATCGAAAGCTGGCGTAACGACGACCTGCCGATCTGGAATGAAAAGCTGATTCCGGCCTTCGAGGCGAAGAATCCGGGCATCAAGCTGAAGTTCAACCCGTCCGCGCCGACGGAATATGATGCCGCGCTGGGCGCCAAGCTCGATGCCGGTTCGGCGGGCGACATCATCACCTGCCGTCCGTTCGACAAGTCGCTGGCTCTGTTCCAGAAGGGACAGCTTGCCTCGCTCAACGATCTGCCCGGCATCGACAAATTCAGCCCTGTCGCCAAGTCGGCCTGGATCACTGACGATGGCAAGGACACATTCTGCGTGCCGGTGGCGTCGGTCATCCACGGCTTCATCTATAACCAGGAAGCCTTCGACAAGCTCGGCCTGAAGGTTCCGCAGACGGAGGAAGAGTTCTTCGCCGCGCTCGACGCGATCAAGAAAGACGGCAATTACATCCCGATGGCGATGGGCACCAAGGATCTCTGGGAAGCCGCGACCATGGGCTATCAGAATATCGGCCCGAACTATTGGAAGGGCGAGGAAGGCCGCAAGGCGCTGATCGAAGGCAAGGAGAAGCTGACCGATCCGCAATGGGTCGAGCCGTTCAAGACGCTCGCCCGCTGGAAGGATTATCTCGGCGACGGCTTCGAGGCGCAAACCTATCCCGATAGCCAGAACCTGTTCACGCTCGGCCGTGCCGCGATCTACCCGGCCGGTTCCTGGGAAATCTCGACCTTCAACACGCAAGCGCAGTTCAAGATGGGCGCCTTCCCGCCCCCGGTGAGACAAGCCGGCGACACCTGCTACATCTCCGACCATACGGACCTTGGCATCGGCATGAACGCCAAGACCAAGCATCCGGAAGCGGCGAAGAAGTTCCTCGAATGGGTGGCCTCGCCTGAATTCGCTGAAATCTACGCCAACGCGCTGCCGGGCTTCTTCAGCCTGTCCTCCACGCCGGTGAAGATGCAGGACCCGCTGGCGCAGGAATTCGTCTCCTGGCGCGAGAAGTGCAAGCCCACGATCCGCTCCACCTACCAGATCCTGTCGCGCGGTACGCCAAACCTCGAAAACGAGACCTGGATCGAGTCGGCGAATGTGATCAACGGGACCGATACGCCGGAACAAGCGGCTGAGAAGCTGCAGAAGGGTCTGGATAGCTGGTATAAGCCGGCGAAGTGATGATGCACCCTCCTTCTCCCCGGGGGGAGGGTGGCGGAAGAGCGCTTTCCCTCCCCCTTGCGGGGAGGGTCGCGGAAGGGTGCCCTCCTTCCCCCTTGCGGGGAAGGTGCCCGCGTTAGCGGGCGGATGGGGGTGGTGACGTTGCGCCTCTGCTTGAGACCTTGGCGGAACGCCACCACCCCCACCCGACCCTTCGGGCCACCCTCCCCGCAAGGGGGAGGGAAGCGCGAACGCGCCGCCCGCATCCCAATGAAAATACAGTCAGAAGGCTGACAGAACGCATGACCACACCCACCGCAAAGAGCAGGCCCGTGCGATGGCATATCGCGGTTTTTCTCGCGCCGGCGGTTCTGATCTATACGGCGGTGATGATCCTGCCGCTGTTCGGCACGCTGCAATTGTCGCTGTTCCGGGCCGAAAACAATGTCTCCACCTTTGTCGGCCTCGACAATTTCCGCACGCTGTTCGGCGATCCGCGCTGGGCGGCGAGCTTCTGGAATGCGTTCGTCAACAATGTCTGGTTCTTTATCATTCATATGATCGTGCAGAACCCCATCGGTGTCCTGCTGGCGGCGCTGCTGAGCCATCCGAAGCTGCGGTTCAGCGCCTTCTACCGGTCGGCGATCTTCATTCCGACGATCCTGTCGTTCGTCATCGTCGGCTTCATCTGGAAGCTGATCCTCTCGCCGCTCTGGGGCATCGCCCCCAACATGCTCGATCTCGTCGGCCTTAAGAGCCTGTTCTCGCCCTGGCTCGGACAGGAGCGCTCTGCCCTCATCGCGGTCAGCCTCATCTCCGTCTGGCAGTTCATCGGCATTCCGATGATGCTGATCTATGCGGCGCTGCTTTCGATCCCCGATGAGATCATCGAGGCGGCGGAATGTGACGGCATCACGGGTCCCGCGCAGTTCTGGAAGATCAAGCTGCCGCTGATCCTGCCTTCCATCGGCATCATCTCGATCCTGACCTTCGTGGGCAATTTCAATGCCTTCGACTTGATCTACACGACGCAAGGCGCGCTGGCGGGGCCGAATTATTCGACTGATATTCTCGGCACCTTCCTGTTCCGCACCTTCTTCGGCTTCCAGCTGCAGGTGGGCGACCGGAACATGGGCGCGGCGGTGGCGACCGTGATGTTCCTCATCATCCTCGTCGGCGTCTGCCTCTATCTTTTCGGCATCCAGCGGCGCCTGCGCCGGTATCAGTTCTAGGAGGGCAGGCGATGAGCAAAGCCACTCATTCACTCCCCCGCACCATCGCCGCCCACGCGATCCTCATCACCTATACGCTGATCGCGCTGTTTCCTGTCTTCATCGTCATCATCAACTCGTTCAAGTCGCGCAATGCGATTTTCCGCATGCCGATGCAGGTGCCGACGCCGGAGACATTCAGCCTCATCGGCTACGAGACGGTGATAAGCCAGGGCAATTTCCTGCTTTATTTCCAGAACAGCCTGATCGTGACGGTCGTCTCCATCGCGCTGGTGCTGGTCTTCGGCGCAATGGCGGCTTTCGCGCTTTCCGAATATCGCTTTCGCGGCAATACGCTGATGGGGCTTTATCTGGCGCTCGGCATCATGATCCCGATCCGCCTCGGCACGGTTTCCATTCTGGAACTGATGGTGGCGGGCGGGCTCGTCAACACGCTGACATCGCTGATCCTCGTCTATACCGCGCAGGGGCTGCCGCTCGCGGTCTTCATCCTGTCGGAATTCATGAAGCAGGTTTCGGACGATCTGAAGAATGCCGGGCGCATTGACGGGCTTAGCGAATACCGGATTTTCTTCCGCCTCGTGCTGCCGCTGGTGCGGCCGGCCATGGCGACGGTTGCGGTGTTCACCATGATCCCGATCTGGAACGATTTGTGGTTCCCGCTGATCCTCGCGCCGGCTGAAGAGACGAAGACCGTCACGCTCGGGGCGCAGATGTTCATCGGCCAATATGTGACCAACTGGAACGCGGTGCTTGCCGCGCTGTCGCTGGCGATCCTGCCGGTGCTGATCCTCTATTTCTTCTTTTCCCGCCAGCTTATTCGCGGGATCACGGCTGGAGCGGTCAAATGAGTGGAGAAAACGCGAAACCCATCCGGGTGCTGGTCGCCGGGCTTGGCCATATGGGCCTCAGCCATGCGCTGGCCTATCACAACAATCCCGGCTTCGAGATCGTCGGCCTCGTCAACCGCTCGCGACTCGATCTGCCCGAAGAGCTGCGGAGCTATCCTTTCTTCCATTCCTTCGACGAGGCTTTGCAGGAACTGAAGCCCGAGCTCGCCTGCATCGCCACCTATTCCGACACGCATGCGGACTACGCCATTAAGGCGATGGAAGCGGGCGCGGATGTGTTCGTGGAAAAGCCGCTGGCGCCCAATGTCGCCGATGCGAAGCGCGTGGTGGAGGTGGCGAAGGCGAGGGGGCGCAAGCTGGTGGTCGGCTATATCCTGCGCCATCATCCCTCCTGGATGCGGCTGATCGCCGAGGCGCGGGCGCTGGGCGGTCCCTATGTCTTCCGCATGAACCTCAACCAGCAATCGAGCGGCGACCATTGGCGGACGCACAAGCAGTTGATGCAGAGCACCTCGCCGATCGTCGATTGCGGCGTGCATTATGTCGATGTGATGTGCCAGATCACCGATGCCAAGCCGGTGGAAGTGCGCGGCATGGGCTTGCGGCTCTCGCCGGAAATCGACGAGGCTATGTATAATTACGGCCATCTGCAGGTGCTATTCGATGACGGTTCCATCGGCTGGTATGAGGCCGGATGGGGGCCGATGATGTCGGAAACGGCCTTCTTCGTGAAGGATGTCATCTCGCCGAACGGCTCCGTCTCCATCGTCATGGACGAGCGGGCGAAGTCCGCGGATATCGACACGCATACGAAAACATCTGTCATCCGGGTCCATCCGGCGAAGCTGGATAGCGAGGGCAATCTGGCGGAAACCGACCGGCATCTTTCGATGGAAGGCGAGCCGGACCATCAGAAGCTCTGCGATCTGGAACAGGCCTATATGCTGAAGGCGATCCGCGAGGACCTGGACCTTACCCGCCATATGGACGACGCCGTGCAGTCGCTCGCTATCTGCCTTGCGGCGGATGAAAGCGTGCGCACGGGCAAGGCCGTCAAGCTTTAAAATAGGAACATCGTTTTGGGTACGTTGAAACTCGAAAATATCCGCAAATCCTTCGGTTCGGTCGATGTCTTGAAGGGCATCGATCTCGACGTGAAGGATGGCGAGCTGGTCGTTTTCGTCGGACCGTCCGGCTGCGGAAAATCGACCCTGCTGCGAATCATCGCCGGTCTTGAGGATGCGACCTCGGGCGAGGTGCTGATCGACGGCGAGGCTGCCGGGCATATTTCGCCGGCCAAGCGCGGCATCGCCATGGTGTTCCAGACCTATGCGCTCTATCCGCATTTGAGCGTGCGCGACAATATGGGGCTGGGTCTCAAGCAGGCAGGCACGCCGGCAGCGGAAATCACCGCGCGGGTGGCGAAGGCCTCATCGATGCTGTCGCTCGAGCAATATCTCGCGCGCCGCCCGGCGGAACTCTCGGGCGGTCAGCGCCAGCGCGTCGCCATCGGCCGGGCATTGGTGCGCGAGCCGAAACTGTTCCTGTTCGACGAGCCGCTCTCCAATCTCGACGCGGCGCTGCGTGTCAACACAAGGCTGGAAATCGCCAAGCTCCACCGCGAACTGAAGGCGACGATGATCTATGTAACCCATGATCAGGTCGAGGCGATGACGCTCGCGGACAAGATCGTGGTGTTGAACAATGGCAAGATCGAGCAGGTCGGCGCGCCGATGGAGCTCTATAATGCGCCAGCCAATCTGTTCGTCGCCGGATTCATCGGCTCGCCCAAGATGAATTTCATCGATGCCGAGCGTCTCGGCCAGAACGGCGTGAAGACCATCGGCGTCCGGCCGGAGCATATTACGGTGGATTCCAAATCCGGGACCTGGTCAGGCAGCGTCATGCATGTCGAGCATCTGGGTGCCGATACCAATCTTTATCTCGACAGCAAGGAAGCCGGGCTCATCACGGTGCGGTTGTTCGGAGAATATCAGGCTCAGCCGGGCGCGACGCTTTATGCGACGCCCGATCCGGCCAGAACTTATCGGTTCGATGCGGCGGGGCAGGTCATCGCCTAATCCTGTATAAAAGGGGGCGGCTCAGCTAGCGGGTGGCGAGCCGGCGGGAAGGGGCGATGAAACAACGGACGGGCAGCGAGGGCCCGTCCGTTTTGTTTTTGAGGGGAGGGAAGAGCTTCCGTTCCGTAACCTAAAAAATTTCAAGAATCGTGTTTTTCGGTGTTGACAGTTTCGGGGAGTGGGGCCTATATAGCGCCACAACGACGGCGGCGGCGCCACTGGCGGCCGGATGTTTCGTCTCTTGGGTGGGATGAGAAACTGGTTTCTTGTTTTGCCGTAACGGTCTGAAAAGACTTGAGAATTTAGGCCTGGTGGCGAAAGCTTGAAAGGTCGGTCGGCTCTGAAAAAAAGAGTTGACAGCGGAAGCGAAAGCGATCATAAGCCGCGCCTCGCCGGTTCGGTTTTGAGGCTCCGGAAGCTTCTTGGGTTTGACCTGAGATTGGCGGTCGAGCGGTTCGTTCCGGTTCTTGTTTGACACAGATGTGTGTCGGTTCTTTGACAGTTGAATATGGAAG